>NZ_JAMZGF010000027.1 GCF_024158915.1 Chryseobacterium sp. S0630
GCAACGCTAAATTTTTCTTTTTTATACATAAAAAATGCCCCTAAAAAGTGTCTAACTTTTTGGGGGCAGTCCATTTCTGCGGATTTTTTTATGCTTTAATTATATAGCATAATTTAAACTACAGTAGATTCCTACGGAATGACATACTGAGCGCTGCAATTTATCCACACACTTTGTCATTCCGTAGGAATCTACCCATCAATAACATGTTCAATTAATAAGCATTTTGCTATTAAACAAAACTAAATACTTTGTAAATCTTTTGTAAAACAAATACAAAACATTGAAAATATAACAGTTACTATTTTACCAGCACAATACATTTCATTTACAATCTTTACAAGAACTTCCCTTCTAATTTTACTTCATCAAAAAAATTAATCTTATGAAAAAGTTCATCTTACTCGTTGCTGTATCAAGCACTTTCATTATGTGTAAAAAAGCGGAAGCTACACAGGATAAAATACATGAAGCAATCCATTCAGCCGACAGTGCGGCTACAGTTGCTTCAGAAACCGTTGAAAATGCCAGTAAAACAGTAGACCAGGTTATGGATTCTGCTAATATTAAAATAAAAGATTTTGAGAATACTAAAAATGACATCCAGGAAAAGATAGAACATACCTCCAAAATGGTAGATTCTTTATCTGATAAAATTGCCAATACAAAACTGGAATCAAAAATTGAGAAAAAAGATTCTATAGCAAAGAAATCTGAAAAAATTGCAGCAAAAACTCCAGCACCAAAGGTTATTAAAGAAACAAAAATCATTTATAAAGAAAAGCCTAAGAATGACAGTTACGAATTGAATATGCCTAAAGATAAAATGGTAAAATCAGGATATCTTTCTATAACCGCAGAGAATGTGGAAACGGTAAAGGAAATTATCCGGGAAGAAGCGAACAGAAATAACGGCTATATCAAAAGTGAAAATCTTTCTTATGTAGAATCTGCCAGCCCTCATGGAGAAGATCAAAAAATATACAGCCTTGACATCAAAGTTCCTATGCAGCATTTTGATGGATTAATGGACGCTATCAATAGCAATGTTGGAGATATTGATACAAAAGATATTCAGGTTTCCGGGCGAAACTACGCAGACAATACCATCTGTACAATCAATGTAAATATCAGCGATAAAGCTAAAACAGAAACAGAGCCTAAAACTTTTGGTGGAAAATCACTGGCTGCCATTGAATCCGGCTGGGATGTTATTACTTCAATATTCCTGTTTATCCTTCCATTATGGCCTTTATTCCTGATTGCCGGTATTGGATATTATTTCTATAAAAAGAAGAACAGAAACATTCCTAATAATGATTCTCACTAGGTTTCAATCTTTCCTCAGGGTAGATTTTTAATATTTTTTTAATGAGGTTTAGAATTGAAGTTCGATTCTTATGTTTAATTTTATCAAACGTAAAAGAAAGTGCTTGCTTATTAGAAAAATAACTCTTAACTTTAAGTATAAGCAAAATGTAAAGAATCTTCGTTGTGAAACAGGGTTCAAAAGAAATTTGGAAATTTTATTTCATATATTAATATTTTGTGATTTGGTGTAAAATAAGGCCCTCTATTGAGAGCCTTATTTGTTTTATTTCATATTCACTACTTTATCTACAATGAACTTTGTGTTTCCTCTCCAGGGAAGTGCGCCATTGTACTCTTTGTAATGCAGGTCAAAAGTTTTACCGCTGTTGGTTTCCAGTTGTTTGAAAACTTCGGGATCATCTACGGAAAATTCAAACTCATAGCTTGTAATTGTTCCTGTTTTTCCTCTTCCAAAGCCTTCCTGAATCAGCTTGCCTTCATAAGTTTTGAAAACATAACCTTTTTTCATAGCATAGTTCAGGTATCCGGATTTTACTCCTTCTCCGAAAACAAAATAGTACTTATACCAGACAAATACGCCCAGTAACAGCAGTACAACCCCAAGGGTGATCCACAAAGATTTTTTCATAGGTAGTGTGTTTTATAAAATGTTATTTTGCGATGCTTCTGGAGATCACGATTTTCTGGATTTCAGAAGTTCCTTCATAGATCTGAGTGATTTTTGCATCTCTCATTAATCTTTCTACGTGGTATTCTTTCACATATCCGTATCCACCGTGGATCTGTACTGCTTCAATAGTAGTATCCATTGCCACTTGAGAAGAATATAATTTTGCCATAGCTCCGCTTTCAGAAATATCTTTCCCAGCATCTTTCTCACAAGCAGCTTTGAAACATAACATTCTTGCAGCAGTGATCTGAGTAGCCATATCAGCCAATTTGAATGCAATAGCCTGGTGGTTGATGATTTCAGTTTTGAAAGCTTTTCTTGTTTTAGCATATTTCAATGCCAGTTCGTAAGCACCTGAAGCAATTCCTAAAGCCTGAGAAGCAATACCAATTCTTCCTCCGTTCAATACTGCCATAGCAAAGTTGAACCCGAATCCGTCAGCACCGATTCTGTTTTCCTTCGGAACTTTTACGTTATTAAAGATCAAAGAGTGAGTATCACTTCCTCTGATTCCTAGTTTGTCTTCTTTTAATCCAATTTCAAATCCTTCCCATCCTCTTTCAACGATGAAAGCATTGATTCCTTTGTGCTTTTTCTCAGGATCTGTCTGTGCAATTACGATATAATAAGTAGCTGTTCCACCATTGGTGATCCAGTTTTTGATACCATTTAAAAGATAGTAATCTCCTTTGTCTTCAGCAGTAGTTTTCTGAGAAGTTGCATCAGAACCTGCTTCCGGCTCAGATAATGCAAATGCTCCAATTACCTGCCCGCTTGCCAGTGGAGTAAGATATTTTACTTTTTGCTCTTCAGAAGCGAATTTTTCAAGACCGGCACAAACCAATGAGTTGTTTACAGACATCACAACAGCTGCAGAAGCATCCACTTTTGCAATTTCTTCCATTGCAAGTACGTAAGAAACGCTATCCATACCTGCACCGCCGTATTTTGGATCTACCATCATTCCTAAAAGTCCCATTTCTCCCATTTTCTTCACCTGTTCTGCAGGGAATTTCTGGTCACGGTCTCTTTCAATCACTCCAGGTAAAAGTTCGTTCTGTGCAAAATCTCTTGCTGCCTGCTGAATCATCAGCTGTTCTTCCGATAAATTAAAGTCCATAAAAAAAATAATTAGATAGCCGTAAATTTACACTTTTTAAGCAAATCTGAAAAAATAAATTAAAAGCGGGAAAAAGGCAGGTTTGGGGAGGTTTAATGATAATGGGATACTTGTTTAGGGATCTGAGATCATGGGTTAAGAAGACAATATAAAACAGATGAAAAAAAATAAACCTTCATAAAAGAATCATTGGAAATACAAAATCCCCACTTCAGGGCTTCCGGCCTCCTTTTTGATTCAAACTATTATGGTAAGCATTTAACTAATTCCTAATTATCACATTGAGATGTTTTCAATTAAAAAAAATGCTTATATTTAAATTTCTTTATAAATTACGTAAAAAATCATGACGATCAAGAGATTATTCGATATTCCACACTATGCTTTAGAAAAATATCCTAAAACGGATATGTTTGTAACAAAATATCATGGTGAGTGGAAAAAAACTTCTACACAGGAGTTTATTAATGAGGGAAATAAGATATCCAGAGGATTATTGAAGCTTGGTATAAAACCAGGTGATAAAATCGCTTTGATTACAACCAACTCCCGTACAGAATGGGCTATCATGGACTTTGGACTTTCTCAGATCGGCGTTGTTTCAGTACCGGTTTATCCAAGTATTTCTCCTGAAGATTATGAATTCATCTTCAATAATGCTGAAATTCAGTATTGTTTTGTTTCTGATAAAGAGCTGTTGAATAAAGTAATGAAAGTAAAGCATAATATCCCAAGTTTACAGGGAATTTTTACTTTTGATAATATCAGTGGAGCTGCCAACTGGAGAGAAATTCTGGATCTGGGTAAGGATGAATCTACCCAAATTGAAGTAGAAGACCTTTCCAATGCCATCAATACAGAAGATCTTGCAACCATTATTTATACTTCCGGAACTACAGGAAGACCAAAAGGAGTAATGCTTACGCATAATAATATTGTTTCAAACGTATTGGGAGCCATACCAAGAATTCCAAAGAAAAGAAGTCTGGATTACAAGGAAACAAGAGCATTAAGCTTCCTTCCCATCTGTCATATTTTTGAAAGAATGCTGTTCTATCTTTATCAGTACAACGGTTTTTCTCTTTATTTTGCTGAAAGCATCGAGAAAATGGGTGAAAATGTAAAAGAAGTGAAACCTCATTATATGACTGTAGTACCAAGACTGGTAGAAAAAGTATATGATAAAATCTACAATACTGGATCTTCAGCCGGAGGATTAAAATCAAAAATCTTCTTCTGGGCCCTGAACCTGATTACCAAAAAGAAAACCATTTCAAAACCGTCCGGGCTTCAGGAAATTATTGCTGACAAGCTTGTATTTTCTAAATGGAGAGAAGGTTTAGGTGGTGAAATCGTGACTTTGGTTTCAGGATCTGCAGCATTATCTACAAGACTTAACCTGATGTTCCAGAATGCTGGTATTCCAATTCTGGAAGGCTATGGCTTAACAGAAACTTCCCCTGTAATTTCTGTCAACAGCTTTGATAAAATGAAAGTGGGAACCGTAGGGATTCCATTGGATAATTTAAAAGTTAAAATTCAGGAAGACGGTGAAATTACAGTGAAAGGACCATCGGTATTCAAAGGATATTTCCAGAATGAAGAAATGACGAAAGAAGCTTTTACAGAGGATGGATTCTTTAAAACCGGAGACATTGGACATATCGACAGTGACGGATTTTTACAGATCACTGACCGTAAGAAAGAAATGTTCAAAACTTCCGGCGGAAAATATATTGCTCCACAGACTATTGAAAACTTAGCAAAAGCTTCAAAATTCATAGAGCAGATTATGGTTGTAGGTGATGGTGAAAAAATGCCGTGTGCTTTGGTACAGCCTGATTTTGAGTTTGCTAAAAACTGGGCTTTAAGAAATAATCTGAACATCGGTGCTACACCGGAAGAGATTGCAAAAAGCCCTGAATTGAAGCAAAGAATTGAAAAAGAGATCGACGGCATCAATGAGCACCTTGGAAACTGGGAGAAAATCAAAAAAATCGAGCTTACTCCTGAAATATGGAGCATTGAAAGCGGATTGCTTACTCCAACGTTAAAACTGAAAAGAAAAGCGGTAAAAGAGAAGTTTATTGCTTTGTATAATAAGATGTATGATCATCAGGAATAATTATTCAATGGAATTATTTAAGTATAAATTCATCTACCAATCCACTTTTGTTGGATTGGTATTTTTTATGTTTTCATGTAAACAACAGATTGAAAACACAAAATCAATAGCTGAGGAAAAAATAGAAATTCCACAACTTTTATCAGATTCCACGTTAAAAGAGAAAACATTGAATGATTATATTCAAACTGCTGAAATCATAAAACCCAATGTAAAAAACGGGGTTCCTTTTAACAAGCTTGATTATGATAAAATTATTGCTTATGATTTTGCTGGTGACGAAGAGACCTATCCTAATCCAATTGATAGAAAAGGAAAATTTATCCCTGTGATCCTGAGACAACAGTTTCTGACTCAAAAACAAGCCGATCAGATCCTATCTGCCTTAGCAAAAAATTCAAGCTATGGTGAGAGCTCTGCGGCATGTTTTCAACCTCATCTGGGATTAGTGTTTTTTAAAGACAATAAAAAAATCAATCAGATTAGTATTTGTTTAAGCTGTAACGCTTCAATTACAGAAATTGAAATTCCTGCCAGAATCCATAAAGTATTTAATAAGGGAACAGATAATGAGTATTCCTTTACTGGCTTCAAACCGTCTGGAAAAGCAGCAATCATCAAACTGTGTAAAGAGATTAATTTTCATTATGGAAACAAGAAAGAGTAATATATTAATAAAACAGATTGAAAAATAACTTTCTTTTTTATTTATAACGAAGTCCTTTATTTTGAATATTTTTATAGGTTTTGGCTAAAATTTCATTTTGATTAAACGGGCTAAAGCCCGTTCCTATTGATGATTTTCCATTGTTTTTTTCAACCTTAATGATTAACGCCAACTTTGTCATTCCATAGGAATCTATATCATATTAAAAGAATGTGCAAAGATTCCTACGAAATGAAAAGAACACCGTAAAAAATTAAACGGGCTAAAGCCCGTTTCTATTGAATACACAAAAAAAGCTGTCTCATTTCTGAAACAGCTTTTATATGTTTTAAAATCAATAATTAGAATTTAATTACAGATTTCATTCTTTCGTTTTCTTCCATTACCAATTCATCATCAACAAGGATTTTTCCAGAGTGCTCATCAATGATGATTTTCTTTCTCTGAGCAATTTCCATTTGCTTTTGAGGAGGAATAGTGAAGAAAGATCCTTTTGGAGCTCCTCTTTCTAATCCTACTACTGCAAGACCATTGATAGAGTTGGTTCTGATTCTGTTGTAAGAAGCCAATAATCTTTCATCAATTTTACCTGCGAATTCTTTAGACTGCTCTAAAAGATATTCTTCTTCTTTCTGCGTTTCAGAGATCAAACCATCCAATTCTTCTTTCTTGAATTTCAAATGGCTTTTCAAATCATCGATCTTAGAGTTCAGTTCGCTTAAAGTTTCGTTTTTGTGAGCGATTTTAGCTCCGAATTCTTTAATTCTTTTTTCAGCAAGCTGAATTTCCAGATCCTGGAATTCCATTTCTTTCCCTAATGCTTCAAACTCTTTATTGTTTCTTACATTATCCTGCTGAGATTTGTATTTCTCAATTAAAGTTTTAGCATGGTTAATTACTTCATGCTTTGTTTTGATCTGATCGTCCTGATCTTTGATATCAGCATGAAATTTTTCAGCTCTTTTTTCAAGACCTTCAATCTCAATCTCAAGATCTTCAACTTCAATTGGCAATTCTCCTCTAGTATTTCGGATTTCATCCAATCTTGAATCAATGATCTGTAAATCGTATAAAGCTCTTAATTTTTCTTCAACTGAAATATCGTTGGTTTTTGCCATATTTAAATGAAATAATTTACTGGGTTTGTTTTTTCAATAGATTTTGAAATTGCAAATGTACTAAATTTTTGTGATAAAATTTCAAATAATTGTTGAGCAACAAATTGTTCTGATTCATAATGTCCTATATCACAGATCAGCATTTTAGACTCAGCCAGAAAATAGTCGTGATATTTAAGATCTCCGGTAAGATAAGCATCACATTTCCTGGCTGCTGCAGATCGTATTCCACTTGCTCCTGAGCCTCCCAGAACCCCTACTCTTTTGATTTTTTTATTATTAAAAGAGGAATGTTTTATCACTTCCAAACCAAATTTTTCTTTTACAAATCCAAGGAAATCTTTTTCATCCATTTCTTCTTCCAGATCACCGTACATTCCCAAGCCGGCATGATGATTTTTATTATCCAGATTATAAACCTGATAGGCTACTTCTTCATAAGGATGTGCTGTCTTCATAGCACCCACAATCTGCCCTTGTTTAAAACCTTCAAAAATCACAGAGATCATATCTTCATCTGCATTTTCACGAACTCCCTGCTGTCCTGAAAACGGATTTGAACCTTCTACAGGCCTGAATGTTCCGTTACCATTCACTGTAAAACTGCATTCATCATAAAATCCGATATTTCCTGCTCCGGCTGAGAACATGGCTTCTTTTACTTTTTCTGAATAGTCTTTGGGAACAAAAACCGTCAACTGTTTTAAATTATTTTCTTTAGGCTGAAGAATTTTCATATTCTTTAATCCCAACTGACTGCATATTCCATGGTTGACTCCAAAGAAATCATTATCAAATGCGGTGTGGATGGCATAGATGGCAACCTTATTTTCAATAGCTTTTAAAACTGCTCTCTCTACGTAGTTCTTCCCTGTTAAAGATTTTAATCCGGAAAATATAATGGGATGAAAGCACACAATCAGATTGCAGTTTCTCTCAATAGCTTCATCAACCACATTTTCCAACGCATCATGGCAAACCAGAATCCCTGACACATCACGGTCGTAAACCCCGCAGAGTAATCCCACATTATCAAAATCTTCTGCCTGTCTGATACTTATTTCCTCTTCAATCTTTGCAATTACAGTTTTTAGCTTCATTAATTTTATATTTTACAGTTACAGCGAAGATATTAATTTTACGGGAAAAATTTCCACAACCATAAAAAAACCGGCTTTCATCAACCGGTTTTATTTTGATATTAAAAAAGACTGTTAATCTTTGAAAAGAGATACTCTTGTAAAGGATTCCACGACAACACCACAGTTGATATCAGACTCCATAAAAAGTTGATATCCTCTTCCCGGATCAAGACTTGCAGGGTCTGCAATGGTATAGAAATAAAAGGTAAGAATGTTACCCGTTCCACTTGAGCCACTTGGAACCAGCTGAATAGAGTTAATTTCAAAGCCTGAATCAGGATTTTTAAAAGTAGCTTTTATAGATCCTGAAGAATTGGATCCTGGAGTGATGGTAGCAATTACTCTCCATACATGTACTTGCCCGTAAATTTCATTTTCCCGCCATTTACCAGTTGCCGAGATATAGATATTACTGGTTACTCCGGGAAATGGAACAGTGGTTTCCGGCCAGCTTGTAGTAGGGCTTGCGGCAAATACTAGCGGAGTAGCATAAAGTACCTGTTGTCTTGGGCCGTAGCCGCTTCCTGCTGCACTTAAACTGAATGAGGGTTTTACATTTGCGTTTCCAGAATTGATTTTAACGACACCATCGTTACCAGCCTGAGAAGATGTGGGAACAAAAAGCTGTCTCCAGAGGGTACCGTCCCAATACTGGAAGTTATTTGTTGTCGTATTAAAAATAAGGGTTCCTGCAGTAAGGTTAGGGTTTACCACACCTGCAGGAGGTACTGTGGAAACATCGTTATCTGCCAGGTTGGTATCCCGGTCAGTATCTGTAAGACGAGGAATAAGAATTCCTTTTTGGTTGGAAACTATATCCAGTACTGAAGCCCCATTTGGCGCTGCAGTATTAATCCCAACCTGAGCATTAGCAAAACTGCTTATAATAAACAGAATAAACAAGGTTAAAATTTTTCTCATGATATAAAGCTTTTGTAGAATAAAATTACAAACTTGGACCAAAAAAATGTTAAAAATTTAATTTTTATATGTCATATTTTATTCGTATTTTACTAAATATAACATATTGAAAACCATGTAATTAATACCATATAATTCACTTTTTAATGATAGATTTTCCTTTAACATTTGCAAGATTCTTTTAACAATCATATATTTACCGTATACATTATAGAAATTATTAACTTCGCTGTGAAATAACCTTATATAAATGGAAAGAGAACATAATCTGATTCCTGAGGACACTTTATGGAAAAGATTCCTTTATCGTATAATTTATCGCTCCGATACGAAGCTTGGAAAACTGTTCGACATCATATTATTGTCATTGATTCTTGCCAGTACTGCTATTATTATGATGGAAAGTGTACCAAAGCTTGATAAAAGATTCCATTATACCTTTCTGATCCTCGAATGGATCATCTCTATTTTTTTTACAGCAGAATATTCTATGCGGATTGCGGTGGTAAAAAATAAACGGAATTATATCTTCAGTTTTTTCGGAATTATAGATTTCCTGGCTCTTGTTCCTTTTTTTCTAAGCTTTATTTTCCCTGTTACTAAATATTTCCTGATTTTCAGAATGCTGAGAATGCTGAGAGTGTTCAGAATTTTCAACTTACTGGATTTTATGAATGACGGATATTTTATTGTAAGGGCTTTAAAAAACAGTTCAAGGAAAATTTACATCTTCCTTCTTTTTCTGATTATTTTCTCAGTTATTGTAGGATCGCTTATGTTTATGGTAGAAGGCGGAAGAGAAGGCTTTGAAACAATACCTCAATCCATCTATTGGGCAGTTGTTACAGTAACTACTGTAGGGTACGGTGATGTATCACCTATCACGCCTTTAGGAAAGTTCTTTGCTGTTATTCTTATGCTGGCGGGTTATTCCATTATTGCAGTTCCTACCGGTATTGTAACGGCCGAAATGAGAAACAAAAGACAGAACCTGGAAATAGTATGCGACCGCTGTGGTAATGATGATATTGATGATGATGCAAGGTATTGTAAGAAATGTGGCAAGAAATTAGCTTAATATTTGGTATAAGTAAAATTTATTCACCAAATACCACAAAATCATGGAACCAAAAAAGAAAAACAGACCGAATAGCTTAGTGATTATTCTTTTTGCATTGATCGTGCTGATGATCATCATCTACTTTATATTAGCAATGTTCTTCCCTACTGTTTTTGACCTTATGAATAAAGGAGAAATACAGCCTGTACCCAATAAATGATGAGTAATGTAAAATACGCAATGGGGAATAATTTATAATCAACTAGAACTATAGAACAAAATAAAAAAGATGAGCAAAGTATTTTGCTCATCTTTTTTCATCAATATTTTTCAAATCAAATTCTATTCAATCTCCATAAAAAAAGACGGATCATCAATGACCCGCCTCCCTTTTTTTATTTAAATGATGAATTATTTTTTAATAGCTTTAATAGTCTGCTTGGATCCGTCTTTCATTTCAAGTGTTATTAAATAAACTCCTTGCATCAGATCTCTTAAATGGATTGTAGATTCAGGGTTGGTAATAGTTTTCACCAATCTTCCTGTAGCATCTGTCACCGTTACATTTTTAACATTTTTCACATCAGAGATATTCAATACATCCGTAAATGGATTAGGATAAACCTGGATATTATTTTTCGCTTTAGCAACTTCAGCTGTTGCCAGGTTCGCATTATTAATACTGATATCGTCAATATACAGATTATACTGGTCCGGATCTGAATAAGCATTAAATCCAAAGAAATACACTCCTGTTGTAGGCACTGTAAACGTTATAGATTCTGTATGAGCCATTTCATCATTGATTGAAGGATAATCTGCGATAGAACCTGTCATAGCTGCTGCAGCTGGTGAAGT
This sequence comes from Chryseobacterium sp. S0630, assembly GCF_024158915.1. Lineage (GTDB taxonomy): Bacteria > Bacteroidota > Bacteroidia > Flavobacteriales > Weeksellaceae > Chryseobacterium. The sequence continues at coordinate 11,014 of NZ_JAMZGF010000027.1, forward strand.
TCCGTACGCTACCTTCAATTTTTCAACATAGGTTGATGAGTTATTACCATATTTATAACTGATGGTATACTGCACTCCTGCCGTCAAATTCAATCCTTGTGTAAAGAACCATGCATTACCAGAATTGGAAGAGTTATACTGATATTTCAACACATTGGTAGTGAATCCCTGGCTATCGGAAGGAGGATCCATTGTTTCCCAATCATTTCCTGTTCCCGCATTAACATTATTTGTGCAACCAGGCAGATCCGGAACAGTAACGTTTTCAAAATCTATTGTGTAAGGAATATTCGTACTTGAACATAATGTTGTAAAGGTAGCAGAATCACTCCATATACTTTTACTGGTTGCACTACATGCAGATCTTACCCATACGTAATAAGGAGTGGAAGCAGCTAAACCTGGAATATTATAAGTGGTTGCTGTAACTCCTGTAAAGTTAGGGGTACTTGTTGCTGTAGGTGCTGTATTGGTTGTACTGTAATAAATATCATAGCCGTTAGCCGGAACCGGAGTGGCTGCTGCCCAGGAAACTGTAGCTCCTGCAGCGGTAATATTTGAAACAGCTAATGCATTAGGTTCACTACAAGCTGGTGCTACATCTATATTAATATCATCAACGTATAATTTATTCATATTAGCATCAGAATAGGCCTGAAATCCAAAATAATACACGCCCGTTGTTGTTGGCGTGAAGTTCGCAAAAGCACTTGTTGCGGTGCTGATAACAACATCCGAGTGGTCCGCCAATGTATTGGTCATTCCCGCACTTGTAGCCGAAGTTCCGTAGGCTACTTTTAGTTTTTCAGCATATACAGTTCCTTCCGCATTGGCATATTTATATTTAATTCTATAGGTCACTCCTGCAGTAAGATTAATTCCGTTGGTAAAAAACCAGGTATTCGCATTCTCTGCATAGTCGTAAGAATACTGAAGAACATTTCCAGTAAATCCTTGAGCATCCAGATCACCTGTTTCCCACATATTTCCTGCCCCATCATTCACTACCGAGGTACAAGTTGGCATATCTGGTGGAGTTATACTTTCAAAATCCAATGCATAAGGCACTCCCACCGCAACACACGAGGTCATAAATGTGGCCATTTGAGACCATGCACTCTTATTAGAAGAACTGCATACAGAACGTACCCACACATGGTAAATAGTAGCTGGTGCAAGAGAAGGTAAATTTGTAGTCAATCCATTGATAGACCCTGAAACTACTGTTGCAGCAGTAGGATATGTACTGGAAGTTGAGTAATAATATTCATAACCACTTCCCGGAGCGGAAGTCGGAGCTGTCCATGCTACCTGAGCTGAATTTGCCGTAATAGCAGATACCGTTAAAGCAGATGGTGCAAAACAAGTCGGAACCGCCCCAATTACAACTGTATAATCATGAGCTTCTCCATATCCATCTGTATTACAAGGAATAGGATCTCCGGAGAACCTGTCACCCACTCTCATTCTGTAAGTACCTGGAGTTACAGTTGAAGGAATTGTTATAAGTCCTGCTGTAATATTATCCCCTCCTACAAACGTACTGCTTGCAGAAGCTACAAGCTCCGGAGCTGCATCATCAAAAGTTCCATCGTTATTGAAATCTATCCAGATACGAACATTCTGATCACTGTAATCATGTTTAACGCTAAAATCATAACTTAAACCTGCACTGAGATTAATTGTCATAGAAGTATAATCTCCATAGGCATTAGTAGAACAACCTGTATTAGAATGATCAAATCCCGCTCCCGGAATTGCAAAAGTGTCTATCATATCCCCACCGCTACAGCCACTAGCGAACGCAGGCGTACAATAGGTTTGCGCAGAGGATAAAAAGCCAGTTATTAAGAAACCAACGAGTAAAAAGTTTTTCATATAAATCAGTATTAGTTAATCAAATCTAGTGAAAATCAGCAATAAAAAAAATATTTTTTTCATCATATGACAACAAATACAAATTTTCTTTCAACAAAAGACAATTCACCTTATAAACAAAGAGACTGCTCAAATTGAACAGTCTCTTTTTTCTATTTTTAAAAGAAATTATTTATTTCTTAATTGCTTTAACGGTTTGTTTAGATCCATCTTTCATATGCAGTACTACTAAATACATTCCTTCTTTCAGATCTTTCAAATGAAGCTCAGAGGAAGGTTTTTCAATTGTTTTAATCAATCTTCCGGTAGAATCCAGAATAGAAACTGATTTTACTTTATCTGGTTTTGCAATATTCAGTACGTTTGTAAATGGATTTGGATAAACCTCTATACTTTCTCCGTTTTTAGAAACTTCAGAAACCCCCAAAGTCCCTTTGGAAATAGTAATTGTAAAAGGAAATTCTAAATAATCCACGGTTGAACTTTCATTCCCAACATTCACATAATATACAGTTCCCGGAACAGTATCAATAGATATTGGTGTAGAATGCCAACCTCTGGTAATACAAGTTAAACTTCCACATCCTCCTTTATAAACTCCAACCTTAGGAAATTCATTTCCTATAGGTGATACTATAATTTTATGAGTAGAACCATCCCCTGTAAACGTAAACCATGTACCATCATTCATTGCCGGGCTACAAGTTGTAACAAATCCATTATTATTAGTTGCAGCTAACGCGTCTGTTTGTGTGTAACTATAAGGAAATACAGAAGCAACCAAAGCTCCGGAACAACTGTCATTAACTGGAACCGGAGGCAATGTTCCAATACATATATTAAATCCGACAACTTCACTTGGGTATCTAGTATTAAATACTCTTATATAATAAGTTTGGCCTATTGTAAGCCCGGAAACCCCACCCATACGATGTGAGCAATTAATACTTGTAAGGTTACCACAATCACCACTAAAAAGCTGAAAGTAGATTTCATTACCGAACTGCACCCCAAGAGAAACCAAATCTTTCAATTGAATCAAATGACCTGTTGCAGTGGCCGTAAACTTAAACCATACATCTCCCGGTTTTGCAACACCATTGCATGTAGGAGCTGATATATTCGACGCTGTAGCCCCCACTGTACTTCCAGCTGTTGCAACGGAACAATTCACATCAGAATTTACAGGTAAAGTAATTGCATTTATACATTCATCATTGGGAGGAGGTGGTGTATTATCTGTCCCTATACATATATCAAAATCCATAGCACTGGATTGTTGCGTCGAACTACTATAAACCCTTATATAATAAGTATCTCCTACTGTAAGATTATCTACAGCCAAAGCATTCAGATAAGAACAAGAAAGACTAGCTAAACTATTACAATCCCCCTTATAAACCTGAAAACGTAAAGTAGGAGCAAAAAATACCGGGACTTTATAGATAATATTGCTTAATTTAATAACATGCTTATTGCCTGTTGCTGTAAATTTGAACCATACATCATAATTAGGACTATTATAGCAAGTAACAGGTGACAGACTGGAATCTGTCGCGGATATAATGGTTCCTTGAGTAATGCTTGCACAATTCAAATCAGGATTTACAGGTAAGTCTATAGCATTTCCACATTCATCATTGACTGGTGGTGGCGGAAACGTTACCACGCATATATCAAAATTTTGAGCAGCACCATAATTAGCACGAGTAAACACTTTTACATAATAAGTTTCACCCGGAGTAAGATTACTTACTATTGAATAATATTGAGCTTCGTCGCTACATGCAATATTTGTTAAGTTACCACAACTTCCTTTAAAAACAGAAAAATATATAAACTTATTATTTACTGCTCCTACGGAGGTTATATTACTTAATTTAATCATATGTTTGGAAGCTATAGCAGTAAATTTATACCACACATCATTATGACTATAAGAATTAATACATGAATTCTGTCCCTGATTAGATACAGACGCCATCAAATTTGTACCAGGAGTAAAATTTGTACAATCTATAGTTGGGCTCACAACCAACTCCACAGCGTCTGCACATTCATCATTAGATGGAGTTAATGGTGCAGTTGTAAACTTGATATTAGCACAACCGTAGGATTCCCCTGTTGATCCTACTGCCGTCACCTTAAGATAATATGTGGTAGTCAGTGAAAGCGGAGACGATGGGGTGAAACTTGTTCCCGTTACAGACTGTTGATTTACCACATCAGTTCCTCCTGGTGTAGTCCCTATTGAAACTTTGTAACTTGTCGCTCCTTGTGATGCAGCCCAGGTAATCACGGGTGAAGTAGGTACAAGCACTTCATTATTAACAGGATAAGATACTGCAGGACATACTGGTAAAACACTCGGCTCCAAGCCCTTAAGAGTTATTACAGATTTATACGGCAAAACATTTCCCTGATTACTAGTAGAAGGATCTCCAAAACCAGGATTTAAAAGATAGCGCCCCCCTCCTTCTGTAGTATTGTAGACAAAAAATTGATTAGAAGGATTGTCGTTAGATACCTTTCCATGAACTGCAATTACTAAGTTCCGGACATTATCATATGCAAAAGGAGTCGTAAATGTTATATCTATAATTCCATTTACATTATAAATAGCACTAGAATAAACCTTTGTCATTTGTCCGCTTGAAATCCAGTTATCATTAGGCGCAAAGGTGGTTTTTGTAGTATGTCCTATATATACATCCCAACTTGACGAGTACGCTGGATTTGCAGATGAAGTTACATAAAATTTAAGCCCGGTAATATTTCCTGCGGCATCAGCATTAATTTCTTGCTTTGTAAAAATCTGCTGAGAATAGGACGTGCTATAATCTGTATTGACTGGAGCATTACCTGTATCTGTACTTCCTGCACCTAATTTGATTTGAGCACTTAGTACAATACTTACCATTAGTAAGCATAAAAATAAGATTTTCTTCATGTATAAGTTTTTGGTTATTAACACATCCACGAATTTACAATAATTTGAAACATCTTTTTTTAAGTTTAAAAAAAAAGAAATAATGATAGATCTATAGGCATCTACACCACAAATAACAATAAAAAACGACAGCCAAATAGCTGTCGTTTGATAGGATATGATTAATAAATTTTATCTCTTAATTGCTTTAATGGTTTGTTTAGATCCGTCTTTCATATTCAACACCACTAAATACATCCCTTCTTTCAGATCTCTCAATTGAAGTTCAGAGGAAGGATTATCAATGGTTTTCACCAATCTTCCGGAAACATCAACAATTGAAACAGATTTTACTTTAGAAGCATCTGAGATATTCAGAACATCTACAAATGGATTAGGATAAGCTTTAATCTCATTATTTTTCTTTTCAACCTCAGCTGTTGCAAGACCCGAACAACCTTGCGTTACTGAAATACTATAGTTACCAACTCTGGTTGCAGCATATCCTGTAAGCAAGATATAATACGTAGTACCAGCAACTCCTGTAAAGGTTAATGTCGGAGCATTATAAAGAGAAACTGTACATCCGGCATCAGCATATCCCACACCAGAACTATTACTGAAGCAAGTAAGCGAACCACAAGTACCTGTGTATACTCTTAGATATGCATCATATTGTGTACCACAAGCATCAATAGTAATAGGTCCATTTTCAGTAGCTTTTACTGTATACCAAACTCCTTTATAAGATGCAGTAGAACCTGTACTACCACATGATGAAGCAGGAAGGGTTTCATCACCCGCCAGTGCATTTACACCTTGAACCGTTCCGTTACAAGCTATAGCAGTTGCTGTATCACATGTATCATTAACGACAGGTGAAGGAGTAGTCACAGCAATCTGGAAATTAGATGTTGTAGTTGCCGTACTTGTAGAAGAATATACTCTTACATAATAAGTTTGACCTACTACAAGATTTTGTAACAATATGTTGGAATTTCCATAAGCACCATCAAAACAAGTCATAGCTGTTAAAGCCCCACATGCTCCAGAATATATCTGTGTACTTGTTGCATTATCAGTATATAAAACATGTACAAGATGCGTAGCAGCTGTTGCTGTAAACGAATACCAAACGTCATCATTGATTCCAGATGCACTACATGTAGGCGCTGTAACTCCTGAACTCTGAGTAGCACTTACAGTAGAACCGTTCACAGCGTTTAGGAAAGCATCAGTACTGCTCACAGAAAGAGCTGTAGCGTTTGCACAGTCGTCATTTGCAGGAGGTGGCGGAGGTGTACCAATACAAATATTGAAGCTATTAGCGTACAGCGTAGTACCATTCGTATTAGAATTATAAACTCTCACGTAATAAGTCTGACCTGCAGTAAGACCAGTAAGTGGAGTATTTACAGAAGTACCACATTTAATACTTGTCAAAGTACCGCAAGCACCACTGAACACCTGAGTATACAAACTCGTTGATGAAGAAGTTCCAACCGCAGTAACATTTGAAAGCATTACCATATGATCAGTACCTGTAGCTGTAAATTTATACCAAACATCATCATCAGCTGTTCCTGTACATGGACTTACTGCCAACCCTGAGTTAGTAGCACTTAAAGTTGTTCCCGATACAGGCGTAGCACATGCCAAAGTAGAGTTTACTGATAAGGAAACAGCAGCTGAACACTCATCATTAGCAGGAGCAGCAGGAAGTGTTCCCATACAGATATCAAAAGAATTTGCATAAAAACTCGCTCCTGAATTAGCATCATATGTATACACTCTTACATAATAAGTCTGACCTGCTGTAAGACCTGTTAAGTTTGTAAAGTTTGTATTTGAGCTGATACATGTAGTACTTACCAAAGCTCCACAAGCACCACTGAATACCTGAGCATACAAAGATGTAGTAGAAGCAGTTCCAACAGAAACTACATTCTTCAACTGGAAAGTATGACCAGTTCCTGTAGCTGTAAATTTATACCAAACATCATCATCAGCTGTTCCTGAACAAGATCCAAGAGCAACTCCTGAACTTGTTCCTCCTAAAGTTGTTCCCGATGTTATACTTGTACAGCTCATATCAGGATTGATGGTAATTGCCACTGCATTAGCACAGTCATCATTCGCTGGCGGCGGTGGCGGCGTACTTACACAAATATTAAAGCTAGCATTAGCCGTAACCGTAGTAGAGTAAGTATAAACTCTTACATAATAGGTCTGTCCCGGAGTAAGACCGGTAACAATATTTGTTTCAGCATCAGAACACAGTAGACTTGTAAAAGTACCACAGTTTCCTGACAATACCTGGAAATACATATCAGTAGTTCCTGTTGTAGTTCCAGTAGAAGTGATATTAGATATTGCTATTACATGACTTGCTGCTGTTGCAGTAAACTTATACCATACATCATCATTCGGGCCTCCGAAACAAGTACCTGCAGCCATAGATTCTGTAGCACCCAAAGTATTACCAGGAGTTGTAGCAGTACAAGTTAAAGAAGGATTTACTGTTACATCCACAGCACCTGAACAATTATCATTTACCGGAGGTATTACAGTAGTCGTGAAATTTCTTTCAGTACAACCTGTTGATACTACACCACCGTTATAAGCTGTAACAGTATAATAATATTGAGTTGTCGGATTCAGTTGCTGCGCAGGAGTAAGGGTATAAGTAGTAACATTTCCCATATCAAAATTACTCAAAACATTGGAAGCACCAGCAGACGTTCCGATACTTAATCTATATCCTAATGCTCCGCTTACAGCAGACCAAGAGAAAGTAGTTAATACAGGTACACCAACCTGAGCACTTGTAGGCGCGCTCACAGAAGGACATCCCAATGTAGCCATTGTTGTGAAAGATCTTTCAGCACATCCAGTAGATGTCCCTGCAGAATTTACAGCATATACTGTATAGTAATATTGAGTATTGAAACTCAAAGAACTGGTTAAAGTATAAGAATTAGTAATTCCTACATCCTGCATATTCATAATATTTGTTCCTCCAGGCGTTGTTCCTATGCTAATCTTATATGAGGAAGCATAGCTGGAAGCCGTCCAGGTAATCGTAGGCATTACAGAAACATTGGTTGCTGCAGCTGCAGGCGCAGAAACCGCCGGACAAGCTGGAGCTGCTGCCGGAGTAAGTCCCAAAAGACCTGTAACTGATTTTGTTGTTGTTCTTGATCCTGTTGGAGGTGATGCAGGATCCGGGTTCACAGTATCACTTCTATTATACAGCGTTGAATTAGAAGGTCCGGTATAGGTGTAGAATTTGTTTGTGGTTGCTGTATAATCAGCAGTATTCTCATCTATAGCAAACACAAGGTTATCTGTATTGTTATAAGCAAAAGGAGTTGTAAAATTAACAATCACCTCTCCTCCTGAAGCACTTACAGTACCAGCAAAAACCTGTGTCATTCCAGAAACAGGAATCCAATCCGACGTAGAAGAAAAGGAAGTTTTGGTAGTATGAGCTACATACACCACCCAATCTACAGATTTGGAAATATCAGCATTGTTTGGAAGATAAAACTTCATTCCGGTAATATTTCCGGCGGCACTCGCATTAATTTCACTTTTAGTAAAAATCTGCTGGGTGTAATTGTATCCGTAGTTGACATCAACCGGGACATACCCGCCCTGGGACGTCCCACTGCCAAGTGTTACCTGGGCATTCATAATAGAAGCTATTAAAAATAGACTTAATAGTAGTAGTTTCTTCATAAAATAGTAATAATAAAGGTTAGGGCGGTAAATGTATAAATATTAATTCAAATTTTAAATGAAAAAAAACAAAAAATATCATAAAATCTTAAATAAAAACAAATAAAAACAACAATAAAATACAATAAAACTAAACATTTATTTAATTTTAATGATTATTTCGCAATATATTGAAAAATAATAAATAATTGAAAAACAGACACTTAAATACTATACAATCAAAATAGACTTCAGAAAATTTTTCTATTTAACATAAAAAAATATTTAAAATTTTTCACTAATATTGACAATATGTAAACAAAAAAAGAGTGACCTAAGCCACTCTTTTTTATTATAAGGTATTTTCTAGTTTAAGTAAAACTCATATTTATTAAGAAGTTGAATTTCTTTAATCAAATCTCCATTAAGATCCACTGAATGCTTCATAGACTGCACTTCAATATCAGAACCATCTTCCATGTTTTTAATAAAGAATTTCAGCTTTTGATTTCCTTTATTCCTGTCGAGAACTGTTCTGAAAAAGTCGAGATCTTCCCGTCTTACATCCATCACATCCATCACCAGAGAAATACTTTTTGCAAACCGCTCAAATGCTTCCTGAAGTTCTATCACATCATTTACATTCACAAAGACTCTTCCATCCTTTACCTGAGCGAATTTGATCTTAAAAATAACAAATCTCTGAACCTCCAGCTTCTCCTTCAATCTCATATAATCTCTGTCTCCCAACCTGAATGAATACGATCCGGAATAATCTTCCAGGGTAACAAAAGCTACTTTCTCACCACTTCTGAAGCCATCTTTCACCACATATTCCGTAATCAGGCCAGCAACAGTGTATTCTTTACCGCCGCCGCCATTTTCCCTTTCTTTCTGAAGGGTTTTCCAGTCTTTCTTTTTCTCTTCAAACAACTCTTCCTGTTTATTGGAAAAAGCCTGTTCTTTATAAGCATCTACCTCATCCAGATTCAGGAATAGGAAATTCCCTTTAGGCTCTGCTTTTTTTGTTACTTCTTCTACTACTTCCTCTTCACCCGCCACTACATCATCTGATACAATTTCCGTAAGATCTGCAGCATCATCCTGAGTATCCTGTTCCAAAACAGGCGCTTCATCCGTAACTACTTTATCTTCCTCATTTTTCTCAAGAACAGATTTTTTAGAAAGCTGCCCCTGCATAAACTGGAACTGATATTTAAACTCATCCAGCGGATGTGCAGAAAGATAGAAACCAATAATCTCCTTTTCTTTATTAAGCTTATGCATATTAGGCCATTCCGGACAAGGCGCTAATTTCGGCTGCTCAATCTGAACTTCTTCTGCAAAATCAGCAAATAAGGAATGTTCCATTTCGTTTTTGCTTTCCTGGAAGCTCTGTCCGTATCTGATAAGTCTTTCAAGGTTAGTCTTTCCAGCCATGTCAATATCAAAATACTGTCCTCTGTGGAAAGAATCCAGTTCATCAAAAGCTCCGGCAAGCACTAAACTTTCCGCTACCCTCTTATTCATCTGAGAAGGCATTATTCTTTCAAAGAAATCGTAAATATTCTTAAATCTTCCGTTTTCTCTTTCTCTTGTAATTCCTTCGCTTGGCCCTTCACCAATTCCTTTGATTGCTCCCAATCCGAAACGGATCTGCCCTTTTTCGTTTACGGAGAACTTGTATTGAGATTCGTTTACATCCGGTCCTAATACATCAACTCCCATACTCTTACAATCTTCCATGAACATGGTAATAGAATCCGTATTATTAATGTTATTACTCATTACACTCGCCATATATTCCGCAGGATAATTCGCTTTTAAATAAGCAGTCTGATAAGCAATAAACGCATAACAGGTTGAGTGAGATTTGTTGAAAGCATATTCCGCAAAGGCTTTCCAGTCATTCCAGATTTTCTCTAATCTTTCCTCATTCAGGTTGTTTTTTCTACCACCTTCAATGAATTTCGGGTACATTTTATTAAGAACATCAATCTGCTTTTTACCCATCGCTTTTCTCAAAGTATCGGCTTCACCTTTGGTAAAGTTGGCCAGTTTTTGAGATAAAAGCATTACCTGCTCCTGATAAACGGTAATCCCGTATGTTTCCTTTAAATATTCTTCTGTTTCCGGTAAATCGTAAACAATTTCTTCAATCCCATGCTTTCTGTTGATGAAGTTTGGAATATATTTAATCGGACCTGGACGGTACAATGCGTTCATGGCAATAAGATCGGCAAAAACCGTTGGCTTAAGCTCCCTCATATATTTTTGCATCCCAGGACTTTCATACTGGAAAATCCCAACCGTTCTTCCTTCTTTGAACAACTGATACGTTTTGGTATCATCAAGCGGAATAAGATCCGGATCAATATCTATATCATATCTAGCTTTTACCAGCTTCAATGCATCTTTAATAATAGTCAGAGTTCTCAACCCCAGGAAGTCCATCTTCAGAAGTCCTGCACTTTCCGCAACGGAGTTATCAAACTGCGACACTAAGATATCAGCATCTTTCGCAGCAATGGTCACAGGAACCAGATTACTCACATCTTCAGGTGTAATGATTACTCCACAGGCATGAATTCCGGTATTTCTGATACACCCTTCCATCTTTTTGGCACTTGCCAAAACTCCATGTCGTGCATCATCAGGACTATCAAGAACATATCTCATTTCATCTACGAGCATCTGTTCTTCCGGTTTTAATTTATCATATTTTGCTAAAGCTTTCGCAATGTTCATCCCCGGACTCGGAGGAATCAGCTTAGCAATATTATTCGTGTCAGGAATCGGAACATCCAAAACTCTTCCGGCATCTTTAATAGCAGATTTTCCACCCAACACTGAGTAGGTAATAATCTGTGCTACCTGAGTTTTACCATACTTTTCAACTACCCATTTGATAATTTTATCTCGTCCTTCATCATCAAAGTCAATATCAATATCAGGCATGGAAACCCTTTCAGGATTCAGGAATCTCTCAAAAAGGAGATCATATTTAATCGGATCTACATTGGTAATTCCGATACAATATGCTACAGCAGATCCTGCAGCAGAACCCCTTCCAGGACCTACCCAAACACCCATATTACGAGCTTCGTTACAGAAATCCTGTACAATAAGGAAATATCCCGGATAACCGGTATTGGCAATTACTTCAAGCTCGAAGTCAAGACGTTCTTTAATTTCATCAGTAATCCCATCATATGGATCATATCTTCTTTTCGCTCCTTCATAGGTAAGATAGGTAAGATAAGCCATCTCTCCTCTTTTTCCTCCGTCTAACTCATCTTCTGCGTGGATAAATTCTTCAGGAATATCAAACTTCGGAAGGAGAACGTCCCTTTTTAAAGTATATGGTTTAAACTTTGCCGTAAACTCTTCATAAGCATCAAAAGCATCAGGATAAGCTAAAAAAGCTTCTTTTATTTCTTCAGAATTTTTAATAAAATATTCACCTGTAGCCAACCCTCTTCTTTTACCAAATCCCTTACCAATAGGTGTTGTCAGCTTTTCACCATCTTTGATACAGCTTACAATATCCTGGATATTAGAATCATCTTTATTGGTGTAAAAAGTCTCGTTCTGAGCAAGAATTTTAACATCATATTTATCAGCCAGATATAAAAGAACCTCATTCAAATGCTCTTCTTCAGGCAGTTTGTGATTCTGAATCTGAACATAAAAATCATCTTCAAAAGTATCTTTCCACCATTTGAAAAGTTCTTCTCCTTTCTGCTCACCGGTATTTAAAATCGCATCAGGAATATCTCCCATAATTCCGGAAGTCAAAGCAATCACTCCTTCTTTATATTGGGCTATCAATTCTCTGCTCACCCTTGGAACCCCAAAATAAAATCCTTTCAGAAATCCTATACTGGAAAGCTTTGCCAGGTTTTTATAACCATTAAAGTCTTTTGCCAAAAGCACTACCTGCGTTCTCCTGTCCGGATCATCTTTGGTAAATTGCTTTTGTTCATAACGTTCTGAAATATAAAATTCGCAGCCTACAACGGGTATAAGCGGTTCGGAAACAGGTTCGGCTTCATTAAACTCTGTTCCGTTTTCTTCTGCTTCCTGCTTTTTCGCCAGGTATTCTTTATGTTTCTTTGCTCTGTCTCCATTAGCTCCCTCTACTGCTGAAACAAACTTGAAAGCTCCCATCATATTTCCGAGATCCACCATTCCGACAGCCGGGAAGTTTTCATCAGAAGCTTTTTTAATCAAATCATTGATGCTAGAAGTAGCGGTAAGTGTTGAGAAAACACTGTGATTATCAAAATTGAAATATTTACCTAAATCAATTTCATCAATACTTCCGAAATCCTGTTGTTTTTTCTTATTATGAAAATCAGCAACCTGCCTTCTGATAACAATATTGAAAGGCTTAATCGAATCCGGATAAAGGCTTCTGAAATAAGCAAGCTGATCTTCTGAAATCTTTAAGGTTTCAGCGGGTACTACTCCAATTCTTACCATTTCAAAGAAAGCTCTGGCAGTAGCATTTACGTCGGCAGCAGCATTATGGGCTTCATCAAATTTGTTCCCATAAAGTTTTTCATAAAGTTCTTCAAGTTTCGGAGGTTTGAATCTCCCTCCACGTCCTCCACCAAGCTGACAGAAGTCGGTTCCCAAAATCATGGTATCGGCTTTGGGTTTTTCCTGAAGATTATCTTTCAGATTTTTTCTATAAAATTCTGCCCCTACAATATTATAGTCGAATTCTACATTATGTCCGGAAACCACCCTTACTCTTTCGAGAACTTTAGAAAATTCTTCAAGAATCTCCTGAAGATCCCGTCCTTCTTCATTGGCAATCTTGGTTGTAATTCCGTGAATACGTGCTGCGTTGAAGGGAATATCGTACCCTTCAGGTTTTATTATATAATCCTGGTTTTCAATCAAGTTCCCGTCATCATCGTGTACTTGCCATGCAATCTGAACCATTCTTGGCCAGTTATCCGAGTCTGAAAGCGGAGCGTTGAAATTTTTTGGTAAACCGGTTGTTTCTGTGTCAAAAATTAAATACATATAATGTTCTAACTTTTTTATAAAAAGAGGATGTAAAGTTACTTCATTTTTTCCAATTATTATTTTATGGCCACGATACAATAAATCAATAATATTCAAAACAAATCAAATGGACACTTTCCCAATAATAACTCCATTTTTTTAAGTTAAATTAAAATAATATTAAAAAATTAGAGTTATATAATAAAACACTACTGACTATTAAAATTTTACTATAATTTTGATTCAATATACTTTTTAACAATTTACTATCTAAAATGAAGAAACAATTACTTTTAATTAGTTCTTTTGCTATTTCACTATTAAGTGCCCAAAATAATGAAGAATTAAACAGACAGTTTGAAAAACAGAGAATAGAGAACAATGCTAAGTTTGATACTTATATAGCTAAGCGGTTTGGCTCCGACAGAAGCCCTGAAACTTTAAAGAAAATTGAATTACAGAGAGCCACTTTGGCAGGTTTTCTACCTGATAACAAACCTTATTTCTTACAGGCTCAAGATGCTGACCAAATTAAAAATTCCAATTCTGATTTTTTACAGGGAGGAACCATCACAGGATTAACAGGATCTTTTAACGGAGAAGGCATTAAGTTTACTATTTTTGACGGGAGTACTTCTTCAGGGGTAGCAAGAGTATTTGCAGGCCATGTATTTTTCAACAACCTTCCTAACAGAATAACGAATAAAGAAAGCAGTACAGTTAATTACGGCGACCATGCGACTGCTGTTTCCAGCTTTATAGGAGCTAAGGACTATCCATATACTGTAACTTTTAACGATGGTACAACAAGACAAGTTAACTTCAAAGGGATTGCTCCTAACTCTACAATAGATGCATATGCTTTTGGAACCTCTATATTAGATGGAGAAACTACACAAAAGACTGTCTATCAAAAAATCACACAAGCCCAACCTAACATTTCCAACCATTCATACGGAAGTAATCAGGGATGGGCGGACCCTCAGTTGATTAACAATGAGCCTTCATGGGTATGGAACGGTGCTTTTGCCAGTCCTAATACCACTTTCGATGCTCAGGGTACTTACCACACCGATGACCGTAATTACGATCAAATTGTATACAACAATCCATCATATATCATTATAAAATCAGCTGGAAATTCTTTCGGCAATGGGCCTAGTTCTGCTACCAGTACATATAAAAAATACTACACAGACAACAGCGGTAATCTGGTTGAATTTGCGCCAACTGACACACTACCTCAAAGCAATTGTGCACAAGGATATGATTGTATAGGGATTGGTTCTTTAGGAAAAAACATAATTGTTGTAGGAGCTACTGACAAAATTACAACTAACAGCGGAAGGTATACTGCCTCTTCAGATGTTATCCACTCCAGCTATAGTAGTGCAGGACCAAGAGATGACGGAGGTATTAAACCGGATATTACAGCTGTGGGAACAGAAGTTGCCAGCGCATGGACTGATAACAATGCGACAGGAGGCAGTAAAATTGATATAGGAGATGGCACTTCTTATTCCGCTCCTGTAGTAACTGGTATTGTGGGACTTTGGACTCAGATTAATAAACAACTATTTGCAGGAGGTTTATTAAATGCTGCATCAGCCAAAACTCTAATGATACACTCTGCAAAAGAAGCAGGTAATATTGGCCCTGACCCGCAATTCGGATGGGGATTCATTGATGCTAAAAAAGGAGCAGAACTCCTTGTAGGGAAATCCAACAACAGTATTATTTTTAATGATGAAACTTTAAATAGCGGAGTTGCGAATGTAAAAACCGTAAAAGCATCAGCTTCAGAACCGTTAAAAGTAACAATATCCTGGATAGATCCTGAGTTCACCAACTTTACTAATCAATGGAGTAATATCTACAATAACCGAAACTCCAAGTTGATTAATGATTTGGATCTCAAAATTACAGATACCACTACAAACACGGTATACTATCCATGGAAACTGGATGCTAACAATCCAATGACTCCCGCTACCAAAGGAGACAATACAGTAGATAACGTAGAACAGGTTGTAGTAGACGCTCCGGTTGCAGGAAGAACTTATAAAATAGAGATCACCAATAAAGGCATACTGAAAAACAACACGGGTGGGAATGCCCCTCAAAACTATTCTGTTATCGTAACAGGATTTACCGAAGTATTGGGAACTAAAGAAGCCGGATTTGCAATGGATGCTGTAACCGTAGCTCCAACTGTTGTAAAAGACTTTACCAATATATTAAAAGCGCCTAAAAAGTCTACTTTTAATGTTTACGATCTTTCGGGTAAAAAATTACAGACAGGTATCATTAACAATGATAAAGAAGCAGTAGATTTATCCGCTTACACAAAAGGAATTTACATCATTGAAGTAAAAACAGACAAAGATGTTATTTCTAAAAAAGTGATCAAGGAATAACCTATATCAACAAAGATTTTACACAAAATACTAACAGTTGTTAGTATTTTGTTTTTTTATGTATATTTGCTTCCTATGGAAAATGCACTTCACGAAAAAGTTTCTCAGGATATATTACTCAAAGCGTATAATCATATGATGCTGGCGAAAGCCATGGCAGACATCTACGAAGAAAACAGAAATGTATGCAAATACGTTCACAGTACTTCCAGAGGTCATGAAGCTATTCAGCTTGCAACGGCTTATCAGCTAAAGAAAGAAGACTGGGTTTCTCCTTATTACAGAGACGAAAGTATTCTTTTAGGAATTGGCTTTGAACCTTATCAATTAATGCTTCAATTACTAGCCAAAGCTGATGATCCTTTTTCGGGAGGAAGATCTTATTATTCACACCCTTCAAGTAGGGATGAAAACAAGCCAAAAATTGTTCACCAGAGTTCTGCCACAGGAATGCAGACCATTCCTACGACAGGAGTAGCACAGGGTATCAAATACATTCAGGATTTCAACCTTCAGAATTTTGAAAATAATCCTGTTGTGGTTTGTAGTCTTGGAGATAATTCTGTGACAGAAGGTGAAGTGAGTGAAGCTTTACAATTTGCCGCTTTACACCAGCTTCCTATTATCTTCCTGGTTCAGGATAACGAATGGGGAATTTCCGTAACAAAAGACGAGGCAAGAACCTGTGACGCTTATGATTTTGTAGCTGGATTTACCGGATTAAGCAGAATGAGAGTAGACGGAACTGATTTCGTGGAAAGTTTTGAAGCCATGAAAAAAGCCGTAGACTTTGTAAGAACAGAAAGAAAACCGTTGGTTGTCTGTGCAAAGACTGTATTGATCGGACATCACACTTCAGGAGTAAGAAGAGAATTCTATAGAGACGAAGAAGATTTAACAAAACACAGAGCTAAAGATCCGGGAGAAATCCTTAGAAAATATTTACTGGAAGCAGGTGTAGACGAAGATCTTTTAAAACAAATCACTAAAAAGGCTCGTCTTGAAGCAGAAGAAGCTTTCGAAAAAGCTAAAAACGCAGAAGATCCAAAGCCTGAAACCGTAATGCAGCACGTTTTTGCTCCTACTCCAATTACAGAGGAAACAGGAACACGTGAACCTGCTAACGGAGAAAAAATCGTAATGGTAGACGCTGCCATCCACGCGATACAGGAATTGATGTGGAAACACCCAGAAGCTCTTCTTTACGGGCAGGATGTAGGAGAAAGAATTGGTGGAGTTTTCCGTGAAACGGTTACTTTAGGAAAAAAATTCGGTAGCAAGAGAGTATTCAATACGGCTATTCAGGAAGCGTATATCATTGGGTCTACAGCGGGAATGAGTGCTGTTGGACTAAAACCAATTGTTGAGGTTCAGTTTGCTGATTATATTTATCCGGGAATCAACCAGCTCATTACTGAGATTTCAAAATCAAGTTATTTAAGTGGCGGAAAATTCCCAGTAAGCAACATCATCCGTGTTCCTATCGGAGCCTATGGAGGTGGTGGTCCTTACCACAGCGGAAGTGTTGAAAGTATCTTAGCCAATATCAAAGGAATCAAAATAGCATATCCAAGTAACGCTGCCGATTTTAAAGGATTATTAAAAGCAGCCTATTACGATCCGAACCCGGTAGTAATGCTGGAGCATAAAGGATTATACTGGAGTAAAGTTCCGGGAACTGAAGATGCTAAAACTATAGAACCTGCTGAAGACTATGTTCTTCCATTCGGAAAAGGTAAAGTGATCATTGAAGCTGATAAAGATGAAACTGAAAAAGGCAGAACTTTATTAGTGGTTACTTACGGTATGGGAGTTTACTGGGCTAAAGAAGCAGCCAAAAATTTCAACGGAAGAGTTGAAGTGATTGATTTAAGAACATTAATTCCTCTGGATGAAGAGCTTGTTTTTGAAAGAGTAAAAGCGCACGGAAAGTGTATCGTTCTTACAGAAGAGCAACTCAACAACTCTTTTGCAGAAGCATTCGCTCATCGTATTTCTAAAAACTGTTTCAAGTATCTTGATGCTCCGGTAGAAACGATGGGATCCCTGGATGTACCTGCCGTTCCAATCAATCTGGTGCTGGAAAAAGAAATGCTTCCGAATGCTGAAAAGCTCAGCAGTAAGATCGAAGAAATGCTGAAATATTAATTTTATATAAACTTAAAACCTCTAAAAATATTTAGAGGTTTTTTTATGCAATTTTTTCACTACTTTTATTTAAGATTATCAATCTCAATTCTAGTCGATTATCAACCAACAAAACACAATTATCCATTATCTGAGAGGTACCATGAAATACAATTAATCCCAGTTTGGTATTTATTTTGTCTATACACGCAAAACACATCCATTTTTATGATCACAACCAAATACGTCAACTATAAACAGGTTCTCAATCTTGCCGGTGTACATCTTATCCTTATCTCTATCTGGTGTACATTGATTGCTGTTTTCTTTTATTTCTTTAACTGGCACTGGATGACGATTCCATGGGTTCCTGTTGCACTTATTGGTACAGCAGAAGCATTCCTTGTGGGTTTTAAAAACAACCAGGCCTATGACAGACTTTGGGAAGCCAGAAAAATATGGGGCGGAATTGTGAATTCCAGCCGTTCATTTGCGTCTATGGTGTATGCTTTCGATACCAAAAATGAAGAAATTGGAGTTTTTGATCTCGAAGACCGTAATAGAAGAATCGTTTACCGCCATATTGCATGGTTATATACTTTCCGTGAACAGCTTTTAGTCCCTACAGAATGGGAACACATCAGTACAGAAAATAATAAATTCGGGAATATCAACCTGAGAAGAAACAGATTAATCAAGGCTGGTTTTCCTGATTACGGAAGAGCCCCTATTTTCCTTCACAAATATCTTTCGGAGGAAGAATATGAACTTAAAAACGATTATAAAAACTTTGCCACCTATTTAGTTGCCCAACAGGCAAAAGACATCAATGAGCTGAAAAATATGAATGCCATCACAGAATTCAACCAGACTCAGCTTCAAAACAGCCTGAATGAATTCTACAATTTCCAGGGACAGGCAGAAAGAATCAAGAAGTTTCCTTCTCCAAGACAGTTTGCCAGCACAGCTTTTGTTTTCAATATTCTTTTTATCATGCTGCTGCCACTAGGATTAGTGAATGAGTTTGCAAAACTTGGTGATTGGGGAATCTGGACCTCCATTCCTTTCTGTATCATCATCGGATGGATTTATATTATTATGGAGCTGGTGGGAGATTATTCTGAAAATCCTTTTGCAGGATTAATGTTTGATGTTCCGATGCTTTCAATCTGCAGAACCATTGAAATAGACCTTCTTCAGATGAGCGGAGAAACAGAGCTTCCTGATCCTATTTCTTCCAAAAACGGAGTTTTGGTCTAACTTCTTTAATCATATTCAAAACTTAAAATTCATATCAAAAGCATTGTAAAAAACTTTAAAATATTCTTTAAAACATATTCAAAAAGTTCATTGTTTTTCATAATTTAGAAGCATTGAAAGCACAAGCTATATTGATTCATCCGAATCGATTTAGCTTTTACTTTTTTCATCAACTAATAATTTTATCCTTCCTTTTGTAAACAATGAACTCCAAGCAACTTCTGCAGGCTATCACAATGCTATGTCTTACCCTCTTCTGTACTAAAGTGAAGTCGCAGGCCGCCTACAACCAAGAACTACCTAAAGAATTCAAAGACCAATTCACCAAAGAAATTAATGACAGTATTCCTTCTCTGGGATCTTTTATTGTTTCCCAGAATAATAAGGTAATTTATGAGCAGTATTTCCATGGAGCTAATAAAGAAACTATATTCAGTATAAAATCTGTTACCAAAAGTATTGTCTCTGTACTGGCAGGCATCGCACAGGATAAAAACATACTTCCTAACCTCAATACTCCGGTTTTAAAAATTCTTCCGGAATACAATATATCGAGAAGTAGTTTCAAAAACATTTCCAATATTGAAGGAAAGGTGGCTCATGATTCCATCAGAAATATATTAACATTAAAAAATCTACTGACCATGCAGGGTGGTTTTGACTGGGTTGAAAATTCAAAAATTTCAACAGCCATGTTGTTTTCCGGTGATCCTGTAAAGTTTGTACTGGATCTTCCTTTTGAAGAATATCCGGGGACAGTCTTCAATTATAACAGTGGTGAAACCCATCTTTTTGGAGCAGCGTTGGCAAAAATTGTAAAAACGAATTTGAAGCAATTTGCCACAGAAAATCTTTTCAGGCCATTAAAGATGAATATTCCACGATGGGACACTGATTCCATGAACAGGAATATTGCAGGTTCGGAAATGTTTATGAAACCTGAAGACATGCTGAAATTCGGCACTATGATTCTGAACAACGGAAAATTTAGCGGCAAACAGATCGTCTCTTCAAAATGGATTCAGGAATCTACTTCTGAACAGGTAAAACTGGATGCCTGGGATGTAATGCCGAATGCCGACGGTTACGGCTATTACTGGTGGCGAAGAAAGACCAACGGACATCAGGCGTTCGTAGCCACCGGCTATGGCGGACAGCTTATCTGCGTTATTCCTGATTTAAAAATGGTTATCGTGACCACTTGTTTTTTAAATGACAAAAACAAAGGCAGAACCGAGATTAAAAGACTTCATTATTTCATCGATAAAATGACAAAAACAGATCAATAATTGAATGTCAAATCATTGATAGTCTATAATATGATGGCCGTCGTATTTTTCACTTCAGAAATCATAAATGAGCTGTGTGTACTTGCAATGTGCTGAAGCGTCGTAAGCTTTGTGAGCATAAAACTGCGGTAATCTTCAATATCTTTCACACCAATTTTAAGGATATAATCATAGTCACCGCTTACATGAAAGCACTCTGTCACTTCCTGAAGATCCATCACCTCCTTTTCAAACTGCAGTACAAATTCTTTTTTATGCTGACTTAGTTTCACATGACATAAAACGATAAAATTTTTCTTAACTTTACTCTTGTCCAGCAAGGCTACATATTTTGAAATAACACCAGCATTTTCAAGCTTTTTTACACGCTCATAAATTGCTGTAACCGACAATCCAAGCTTACCGGACAGCTCTTTGGTGGTTTGCTTACAGTCTTCCTGTAAAAAAAGTAACAGTTTCTTATCTGTTTCGTCAAGTTCCATAGATATTTTTTTGGTAAAAATTTAATAATATCGAAGATACTAAATATTTTTTCTAAATAAACAATATTTTACAGTTTTATATTCTATAAATTCAAATTTATATTGTAATTATTAAGAAATTAATGCAAATTGGAACGATAAAATAAAAACAATATTTATGGAAAACTTTAACGCAGCCAATGAGATCCAGGATCTTCAGTATTTTGGTGAATTCGGAGGAGTGAATCCTTCTATCTCTGATAGCTCTACCTATACGTTCCTTTCTGCAAAGACCATGTTTGATACTTTCGAAGGAAATGCAGAAGGATGTTATCTGTATTCCAGACATTCATCACCGATGAATCTTTATCTGGCTCAGGCTCTTGCCAAGATGGAAAACACAGAATCTGCCAACGTTACGGCATCCGGAATGGGAGCTATTACTTCCGTTTTGATGCAGGTGTGCAAAAGTGGAGACCATATTATTTCAAGCCGAACGATCTACGGAGGAACTTATGCTTTTCTTAAAAATTTCTTCCCTCAATTCAATGTAGCGACTACTTTTGTTGACATCAACAATTTTGAATCTATAGAAAAAGCAATCACTCCCAATACCAAAGTTATTTATTGTGAAAGTGTGAGCAATCCGTTGCTTGAAGTAGCAGACCTTAGAAAACTTTCTGAAATCTGTAAAAAACACAACCTGAAACTGATTGTAGACAATACCTTCTCTCCTCTTTCTATCTCTCCGACATTATTCGGGGCTGATGTGGTGATTCACAGTTTAACAAAGTTCATCAACGGAAGCAGTGATACGGTAGGAGGAGTATATTGTGCTAGCCAGGCATTTATTGATGATACTAAAAATGTCAATTCCGGCGCATGTATGCTTCTTGGGCCTACGATGGACAGTTTAAGATCATCAAGCATCTTAAAAAACCTGAGAACATTACATATCAGAATCAAACAGCATAGCCACAATGCCATGTATCTGGCTGAAAGATTCGAAAAAGATGGCTTAAAAATATCCTATCCTGGCTTACCATCTCATAAAAACCATGAATTAATGAAAAGCATGATTCATGAAGAATACGGATATGGAGGATTATTAACTCTGGATGCCGGAACAACAGAAAAAGCAAACGAACTGATGGAGCTGATGCAGGCAGAAAACCTAGGATATCTTGCCGTAAGCTTAGGGTTCTATAAAACCTTATTCTCATGCTCAGGAAAATCTACCTCATCTGAAATCCCTGAAGAAGAGCGAGCTTCCATAGGAATTTCTGACGGACTGATCAGATTCTCTATTGGTCTAGACCACGATATCAAAAGAACTTATCATAAAATGAAGGAATGTATGTTGAAAGTAGGAGTTCTTAACCACCATGAAAACATTTCTACCATCTAAATTTATTGTAAAAAGGCTGTTTCGTTTGAAACAGCCTTTTTTTATTTTCTTAATTTATAATTCCAACCGTTTAGATTCCTTCGGAATGACAAGCTGAACGGGTAAAAACTATTCACAAAGACTATCCCCATAGTTTGTCATTCCGTAGGAATCCATACAGCAATAGTTTTCAAATAGTAAATGATGATAATAGAACTGAGACTTCTACGGAATGGCAAAGATTGTGAATAATTACAAGCAAAAAATTCAATAGGAATGGGCTTTAGCCCATTTATCAAAAAAGAATTCATTCGATCGGCTTTAGCCAAAACTTAAAACTATTTCTTATAATAATGATGCGGAAAAGCATCCTCAGGCTTCATTCTGAAAATATTCAATAAAATCCAGGATTTCAGGAAACCATATCCGTAAGAAAACATCTGAATATAGGTGGAAATAACTGCCATTCCGGCAATGCTGATATTTTTAGTCAACAATAATGCATGGAACAATACTAAAAAGGTATACAATCCGTAAAAAGCAAGGATGATTCCTCTTCCCATTATAAAGTATTCCAAAAAGCCCATCAAATATCCTAACATGAATAAGGTAGGAAATGCAAAGGAAATCTTCACATAATTGGGGTGTCTCTGATTAAGAATCGGTCTTGCACAGCCAAATTGGTAGACCTGCTTGGAGAATTTCCCAAAATCAACCCTACGTTTGTGATATACAGCAATATCATCAAAAAAAGCAGTGGTAAAACCATTTTCCCAAAGCGTCATGGAAAGATCCGGATCCTCACCTATCCTCATCTCTGAAAATCCGCCTACTTTTTCAAAAACAGCCTTTTTCACCCCCATATTAAAACTTCTGGGTTGAAATTTCGAAACAGCTTTCTTACTCCCTCTGATTCCTCCTGTTGTAAAAACAGAAGTCATAGAATACGAAATGGCCTTCTGCATCAGATTAAATCCCTTATGCGCTTTATCTGCTCCTCCAAACGCATCACAAGGAATGGTAAGAATATCGTTTTTAATATGTTCAATATAATCTTTTTCAACGATGACATCACTGTCTACAAATACCAGCCATTCATTGGCTGCTCTTGCTGCCCCATAATTTCTTGTCAGTCCGGGTCCTGAGTTATCTTTTCTGAAATATTTAATATCCAGTATTCCATCAAAATTTTCAATGGTAGGTTTCAGGTCAATTAAAGAACCATCATCCACAATAATGATCTCAAACTCCTTATCTGTCTGCTGAGTAAGAGAAGTCAGCAACTCAAAAAGTTCATCTTTTCGGTTGTAAATGGCAACGACAATGGAAATAGTAGGCTTCAAATTGAAAATTTTTCAAAATTACTTATTCGCAGAACAACCTACAAACAGTTTAACAGCTTATTCAGAGAAATTAACGATAAAGAATTTTATCTGCCTTACTACATGGAGATTACAAATGAAATTCTGAGCCAAGTTATTTGACATTTTAAACAAAATGAACACCGAAATTACCTCCTAATTTTGTGATAGAAATTTAAAACAACGAAAAAATGGAACCTATTATCAACGCATTGCAGCAACCTGTTCAATCAGGATTTACTGCTTATACAACGGCTCAGGAAGTTATTAAAGGAATAGACCTTACCGGAAAAACAGTCATCATTACCGGTGGCTATGCAGGAATTGGACTTGAAACCACAAAAGTTCTTACTTCAGCTGGAGCGCATGTGATTGTTCCCGCAAGAGATATCGAAAAAGCGAGGGAAAATCTTACAGGAATTGAAAATTTTGAACTTGAAAAAATGGATCTGATGAATCCGGCTTCTATTGACGCTTTTGCAGAAAAATTTATCGCATCTGGTAAAAGTCTGGATCTTCTGATCAATAACGCAGGAATCATGTGGGTTCCGCTTCGCAGAGATCACAGAGGTTTCGAATCTCAGCTCGCTACAAACTATCTTGGACAGTTTCATCTTACTTCAAAATTATGGCCCGCCCTTAAAAAAGCAAATGGAGCAAGGGTAATAAGCGTTTCTTCTTATGGGCATCAGATGGCTCCGTTTAATTTTGAAGATCCTAATTTTGAAAAAAGAGATTACGACACCCTTTCCGGATACGGACAATCCAAAACAGCTTGCAATCTGTTTGCCGTAGAACTTGATGAAAGAGGAAAAGAATTCAATATCAGAGCGTATTCCCTTCACCCTGGATCTGTATATGGAACTGATCTGGGCAGAGAAGAGCCTATCGAACTTTTTAAACAGCTTGGAACACATGATGAAAACGGAAATATCAAACCGGAGGTGGAAGCACGATTGAAAACTATCCCTCAAGGTGCTGCAACAACAATTTGGTGCGCTGTAAGCCCTCAACTTAACGAAATAGGTGGTGTTTATTGTGAAAACTGTGATATCGCAGAAGTAGACAAGGGACAAATTGAACATAGATTTGATGAACCGGCAACTATTTATGGAGTACAGCCTTATTCCATCGATAAAAACAATGCGGAGCGCTTATGGAAATTAAGCGAAGAAATGCTGGGATTTGAGTTTGACACCCAATAACTGTTTTTAGCCAATTATATACAATTTTACATAATCCTGCTGCCTTATTATTATGACACTGTCATTCTGAATGTAACGCAGTGAAATGAAGAATCTAAGCTATACATGAAATTCTTCCTTCATCAGAAATCGAAGATCCGACTTAGTCAATGACAAAGCGTAAAATTATATATAGTCGCCATTTTTAAATACATTTGTAATGAAAAACTTTTGACAATGGATTTCCAGATACAATACCTCACTCCGGATATCAAGATTTCCAGTTATGACGACAAGCTGTTCAAAACGGAAACGGTTTTTGAATATCATATGCTGGTATGGTTCATATCAGGAGAAACGAAAATTATTCAGGCAGACAAAACCTATCTGTTCAAAGCAGGAGATATTTTTCTGATTCCGAGAAATCATCTTGCCACGATTATCAATTACCCCAAAGACGGACTTCCACATAAAGCTGTAGTAATGCATCTTACCACAGAACGACTGAAAAATTTTTATAGTTCCGTTGATTATGAAAGGAAAAACGGGCATCGGGAATCCAGCATTCACAGTTTTAGCAGCCATCCGCTTCTGAACAGTTGCCTGGCTTCTCTCATTCCCTATTTTGATATTGAAGGTCCATTTCCTGAAAACATTGCTCATTTAAAAATTACTGAAGCCATCAGTATTTTAAGAGAGATTGATCCGGATATTGATACTTTACTTGCAGATTTTGATGAACCCGGAAAAGTAGATCTGATTAACTTTATGGAGAAGAATTATATGTTCAATATGCCATTGGAACGCTTCGGGTATCTGACAGGAAGAAGTTTATCTACTTTCAACAGAGATTTCAGAAAGATTTTTCAAACGACACCACAGCGATGGCTTACTCAAAAACGTCTGGAACTGGCCTATTATCATTTATCTGAAAAGAATAAAAAGCCTTCTGATATTTTTCTGGAAGTAGGGTTTGAAGATCTCTCCCATTTTTCGCACGCTTTTAAAAAACAGTATGGCTTTGCGCCTTCACTGGCAAGATAAAACAAAATAGGTTGTACCGCGTGAGTACAACCTATTTTTTATTTTAATTACTATTGGAATTATTTTTTCGGTAAACTATCCGGATCTTTTGAATCCTTCTTTTGAGATATTATATTATGATTTAGAGCTTTTCTTTCAGGTTTTGAAGGTGACGATTTTGATCCAGAACCCAACAGACCGAATAAATCAAAAACTACATCAAATATGTCAAAAAAATTCCAAGACATCAATTTATTATTTTAAATCCTACTTATTATCTTCTAGTTTATGTATCTTCTTCGTCGTTTCCACATCTGGAAAAAAATCATCCAACTATACAGTCTATATATTTTTACTTTAAAACCTGTTTTGTTCTGTTATATAAACCATCCTGACTTAAAGTAGGCATATAATACTGCCGAAATAAAAAAAGTGATTACTGAACAACTGAAAAAAAGCAATTTGAACAGGGTTTTAAAGTAATAAAGTTCCAAAACATAGAGAACAAAAAACACTAACAGCGAAATACCAATTCCTATTAAAGAAGCTACTATTAAGGTTTGTGTATAGTTTTGTACCGGTAAAGGATCTTTAAAAACAATAAAAAGCCCAAATGCCGCTAACACCAAAGCTACAGCACTTACTTTCTCAGTAAAATATTTAGATCTTTTTGATTCCTTTTTTAGAGGTTTTTCATTATAATTAAGACTCTTTCTGTCAGAGGTTGAACTTGACGAACCTGAGCCCGAGCTAAGCAACCCCAATGCGTCCACAATTATGCCTAATAGATCTAAAAACATCAGTTTATTATTTTAAATCCTACTTATTCTCTTCCAGTTTATGTACTTTCTTCGTTCCTTCATACATTTCGTACTGTAAAAATCTCGTTTCCAGTTTTCCGTTGAAAAGTTTGATCTTTCTTGAAGGACGTAAACCGATCTTCTTCACCGCTTCCAGATCGGAAGAGATCAGCCAGGCCAGTGTATTCGGATAATGCGTTTTAAAAGTATCTCCAATTTTCTTGTAGAAATCATCATCATTAATAGAAATTCTCTCATCATATGGAGGGTTGAATACCATTAATAATGGGAAGAGTTCTTTTTTAGAATCAAAGAAGTTCTGTTTTTTAATCTCAATAACATCTTCCATTTCTGCTGCTTCTACATTCATTCTTGCAGCATTCAGCATTCTTGCATCAATGTCATATCCAACAATTTTTCCATCAAATTGTCTTACTCTGTTAATTCTGAATTCTTTAATTTTTGCAAACAAGTCTGCATCATAGTTATTCCAGTTCTGGAATCCGAATCTCTTTCTGAAAATCTGAGCCGGAAGATCCATCGCAATCATTGCTGCTTCAATCAATAATGTTCCGGAACCACACATTGGATCAAGGAAATTTCCTTTTCCATCCCAGCCTGCCAGCTGAAGCATTCCGCTTGCCAGCACTTCATTGATCGGAGCCTCACCTTGTTCTCTTCTGTATCCTCTTTTAAACAAAGGATCTCCTGAAGAATCCATTGAAATCATTACCAATTCTCTGTCAATATGAAGATGGAATTTGATATCCGGATTTCTGGTTTCTACATTCGGACGTCTTTTGAATTTTTCCTGGAAATAATCTACAATCGCATCCTTCATTTTTAAAGTCACAAACTGAGAATGCTTGAAGGTTTCAGAATTTACAGTAGCATCAATAGAGAAAGACTGATCAACATCCATAAAGTTCTCCCATTCAAATTTGAACAATCTGTCATAGAACTGATGCTGATTAAAAGCTTTGAATTCATGAATTGGTACCAGAATTTTCAATGCTGTTCTCGCAGAGTAATTGATTTTATAAAGAAAACCAAGATCTCCTTCACAATTTACTGCTCTGTTTTTAATTTCAACATTCCTTCCACCCAATTTTTTGATTTCTTCTGCCAGAATCTGCTCCAATCCGAAGAATGTTTTTATCTGTATTTTAATATTTTCTGTATCCATAAGTTTGAATTAAAAGATTTAAAGCTTTAAAAATTAAAAGATTAGCTATCCAACTTCTTGTCCAATTGAATTTTTCAATCTCTTAATGTTGTAAAATACTTTGCTTTTAACCGCACAAATTTAGTTATTTTTGCATTATGGAATGGTTTGAATCTTGGTTTGATACCCCTTATTATCATTTGCTTTATAGCAACAGAGACTATACTGAAGCTGAAAACTTCATTACAAAGCTCACTGCGGACCTTCAGCTTCCGCCTCAGTCGAAAATCATAGATCTTGCCTGTGGTAAAGGAAGACACTCGGTTTTTCTTAATAAATTAGGGTATGATGTTTTGGGACTTGACCTTTCAAGACAAAGTATTGAATCTGACAAACAGTACGAAAATCAAACTTTACTTTTTGAAGTTCATGACATGAGAAACCCTATTGATGCAGATCCAATGGATGCTGTATTCAATTTATTTACAAGTTTTGGATATTTTGACAATGAAAGTGATGATAAAAAAGTATTTCAGTCGGTATACAATGCTTTAAAACCAGGAGGATATTTTGTTCTGGATTATCTGAATGAAGAATTTGTAAGAAATACCTTAGTTCCTGAAACCACAATAACCCGCGGCGATATTGATTTTAAGATCCTGAAAAAAATTGAAGGCAGACACATCATCAAGGATATCCGTTTTGAAGCTGATGGTAAGCCATTTCATTTCTTTGAAAAAGTAAAACTTCATACCCTGGAAGCGATCCATAACTATGCTTCCGAATGTGGTTTTGAAAGAATAAAAATCTGGGGAGATTATCAGCTGAATGAATTTAAGAAAGAAAATTCCCCGCGATGCATCAATTTATTTAAGAAAAAATAATGACAACAGTACTTTTACTGATTTTAAGTGTCGTAACAGGAGTATTCCTGGGAAAACACTTTGGTAAAAAAGAAAAACTGGCTAAAAACTTACTGATATTAAGTGCCGGTTTTTTGATTACAATATGTCTCAACGAAGTTTTTCCGCAGGTTTACACCTCAGCCGGAAGCAATAGTCTTGGGATATTTGTAATTGCAGGAGTTCTTCTCCAGATGATTCTGGAAGCTCTTACCAAAGGTTTCGAACACGGACACTTTCATCATCATAGTGAACACAATATTCTTCCCGTTGCTTTAATGGTAGGACTATTCATCCATGCTTTTATTGAAGGGATTCCTTTAGCTAACGAGCAGCATGAAATGTCACCTTACCTTTGGGGAATTGTATTTCATAATCTCCCTATTTCATTTATTCTGGGAGCATTTTTATTTAACAGAAAGGGAGAATCTAAAAGTTCATCATCTTATCCTTCTATTCTCATTGTAGCATTATTTGCCCTGGCTTCTCCAATGGGAATGTTATTGGGTAACTATTTCAATCCAAATCTTCAGCCCTATTTTCTGGCTATCGTAGGAGGAATTTTCCTTCATATTTCATCTGTAATCATTTTTGAAAGCAATAAAAATCACAATATCGATTGGGTAAAGATTGGGCTGGTTGTCTTAGGAGTTTCACTTGCACTCATGATGCATGTTTTCCATCAACATCCTGCCGCTGCTCATTCTCATTAAAAAATAAAAAAGCTCCGAGATTCCGGAGCTTTTTTGTTATATATAGCTTAATGTGTTATAAGCTTAGAATTTCCATCCTAAAGTAAGGAAGAAATTATTTCTGTTGTTTTTCACATCACTTACAGCATAAGCATCACTTTCGAAAGTGTTTTTAGCAGAATAATATGATGAATCAAAATTATCACCCATATATCCTCTCATGAAAGGATTGGTGTATTTAGACGAAATATTCTGATAAGATGCATCGATATAGAATGATTTGAAATCATATCCAATACCAAATGAAAGTGTATTTCTGTCGCTCAACATCAAGTTGCTATAAGACTGATCTCCTACACTGCCTGCATCATTAAATCTACTGATTGTAAGTGCATCAAAAGGACTTGACTGGTAAGAGTATCCTCCTCTCAATCTGAACTGCTGTACTCTGTACTCAGCTCCCACTCTTACTTCTGAAAGATTCTTGTAGTTTTCTTTGAAGAAATCATTCAATTCTCTTTCTGCACCTCCATATACTTTATAATCAGGCTTTGTAAGTCCAAGAGTATAGTCTACGTTCAATGAGAAGTTTTTACTTGCTACAAACGCAGCACTCACCGTTGCTTTAAGAGGTGAAGTGAACTTTCTGTTTTCAGCTCCCATATCATCTCCGTAAACAGGATCATTATAGAAGTAATAATTTCTGTCTATTGTCCAGAATGTAGGAGTTTCAAGAGATGCTCCCACTCTGAAGTTAGGACTCAACTTTCCGATCACCCCTAATGAAGCAGAAAAACCTGAAGATCTTTCTGAATACGGAGTATCCTGCTTGCTGAATGCTTCTGTAGAACCATTGGCAATGCTTCTGTACAACAAAGTATCATATTGATCCAATGAAGCGTTGAAAAAGTTGAAACCTGCTCCTAAATATAAATTATGATTATAATTGGCTCCAACCCCAAAACTCATCTTTGAAAGGTTTCCGTATCTTTCATACATATGCCCTGCTAATGCAGCATCTTTGGTAATATCATCCTTATCAAAAGCATAAACGACATTATTATTTCCCGGTGACTGGATGATATTGTCTAAAGTCTGATTAGAAAAATTAATACCAATATTGATAAACTTCCATCCGGTTTCTGTCATCAAAGGAAAAGCAATTACTCCTCCTGCATTCCCAAGGTCTCCTCTGGTTTTACTATAATCTATTGTAGATCCTCCTAAAGAACTTTTGTTTTTATTTCCTAAAATAGATAAAGTTCCTGAAACCTCTCCTGAAATAGCAACTCCTAAACCTGCCGGGTTCGTAAGCAAAGAGTTTGCATCACCACCTAGCGCACCATTAGCTCCAGCCATCGCATTAAACTTAGCTGATCCCACCATAGGAGTACTTGAATAAACCTCTACAGTATTTCTTATGACAGAAACATCCTGAGCCTGTGCATAAAATGCAGCAGAAATGCTCATTAATACTAAAGATTTTTTTAACATTATTTTTTAATAGTTTATTAATTTGAAAAATTATCTGAAGCCTCCTCTGCCTCCGCCGCCGGATCTCATTCCGCCACCGCCTCCTGAAGAACCGCCTCTAAAGCCTCCTCCACCAGAGTTGAAGCCACCACTAGATCTGAAACCTCCTGAATCATTAGATCTGAAGCCTCCGTTATTGTTGTTATATCTTGGCTGTGGTTGCTGATAATTGTAATTAGGTCTTGTTTGTGGCGCAGAGTTACGGAAACCACCATTAGATTGTGTATTTCTGAAACCTCCGGAATTACCGTTTCTAAAACCTCCGGAATTACCATCTCTGAAACCGCCATTGCTATTTCTGAAACCTCCGTTTGAGTTAGTATCTCTGAAACCACCATTATTATTAGTGTTTCTGAAACCTGAATTATTTGTATTCGTTCTGTAAACTGCATTGGCTACCCCAGTATTCTGGAATCCACCTCCACTGATACCACTTCTTCTGTAAACAGGTCTGTTGTAGTAGCCACCACCCCAGTAGCCGCCTCCGTAACCCCAGTAAGGATTTCCGTAGTATCCGCCCCAGAATGGATCATAATAGCCACCATAGCCATAACCCCAGTATGGACTTCCCCATCCGTAAGAGCCTCCCCAGCCCCAACCGAATGATCCGCCCCAACCCCAGGACATGCTTGCACCCCAGCCCCAGCCACGGTTCATACCCCAACCCCAATAAGGGCTGTAACCACCATACCATCCCCAAGGAGATCCCCATCCCCATGAGTTGTCATAGTAGTTAGTCTGAGAACCTGAATAAAGTCCCCAGTCCGAATCTGTAGCATTAGAGTTCCAATTTGGATTGGTGCCACTCCAGTCATTATATCTGTTTTGCTGTTCTCTGGAATTCGTCTGTGCATTCTGAATTACATTAGAATCCTGATAGTAGTCATAGTATTCTCCTACTCTGTTTCCGCTATCATTAATGATAACTCCTTCAGGTAGCGTATCCTTATTGGGGTCGTAATACACCCCATCTGTCTCGCTATACCCTCCCATCTGAGCACCACAAGACACAAGTAATAATCCGCCCGATATAGCCAATATCCCTTTGGATCTTAGCAGACCAAGCAAATTTTTATGTATATTTCTTTTCATGATAACGTAAAAATTTTTAATTTAAATTATATTTGCAATCTGTACCAAAAATGTACCAAAATACTGGTAAAAAAATCTATCAAAAATAGATTTTTATTTTTAGATAACAATAATGTACAAAAGTTAAAAAAATTTTAAAAAATAATGGCAAAATTAACCTCAAGAAGCGAAGATTACAGCAAATGGTATAATGAGCTGGTTGTAAAAGCTGATTTAGCTGAAAACTCAGGCGTGCGTGGATGTATGGTGATCAAACCGTATGGCTATGCGATCTGGGAAAAAATGCGTGATGAAATGGATAAAAAATTCAAAGAAACAGGTCACGTTAACGCATACTTCCCGCTTTTTGTGCCCAAGAGCTTGTTTGAGGCTGAGGAAAAAAATGCAGAAGGTTTTGCAAAAGAATGTGCTGTTGTTACCCACTACAGATTAAAAACTGATCCGGACAATCCTTCCAAGCTGATTGTAGATCCGGATGCAAAACTGGAAGAAGAACTTATTGTTCGTCCTACTTCAGAAGCAATTATCTGGAATACTTACAAAAACTGGATTCAGTCTTACAGAGACTTACCGATACTAATCAACCAATGGGCAAATGTTGTTCGTTGGGAAATGAGAACACGTCTGTTCCTTAGAACAGCAGAATTCTTATGGCAGGAAGGTCACACTGCTCACGCTACAAAAGATGAAGCTATTGAAGAAGCAGAGAAAATGAATAAAGTATACGCAGATTTTGCAGAAAACTTTATGGCTATTCCTGTAATTCAAGGGTTAAAAACTCCATCTGAAAGATTTGCAGGAGCTGATGAGACTTATTGTATTGAAGCATTAATGCAGGACGGAAAAGCTTTACAGGCTGGAACATCTCACTTCTTAGGTCAGAATTTCGCAAAAGCATTTGACGTAAAATTCACCAACAAAGAAGGTAAAATCGAACATGCATGGGCAACATCATGGGGAACTTCTACCCGTTTGATGGGAGCTTTAATTATGACCCACTCTGATGATTTCGGATTGGTATTGCCTCCTACCCTTGCGCCAATTCAGGTAGTGATTGTTCCTATCTTTAAAGGAGAAGAGCAACTGGCACAAATCAGTGAAGTGGCTTTAGATATTCAGGCTAAACTGAGAGCAAAAGGAATTTCTGTGAAGTTTGACAATGATACTCAGAACAAACCAGGATGGAAATTTGCAGAATATGAATTGAAAGGAGTTCCTGTAAGAATTGCAATGGGACCAAGAGATCTTGAAAATAAATCTGTAGAAATTGCGAGAAGAGATAATCTGACTAAAGAAGTTCGTTCTATTGATGGACTTGATTCTTATATCGAAGATCTATTGAAAACGATTCAGCAGGATATTTATAATAAAGCATTTGAATTCAGAAAAAATAATATCACGAAAGTGGATACTTATGAAGAATTCAAAAAAGTTCTGGAAGAGAAAGGTGGATTCATCTATGCACACTGGGATGGAACAGCTGAAGAAGAGGAACAAATCAAGGATGAAACGAAGGCTACGATCAGATGTATTCCTCTGGACAATGACGTAGAAGAAGGTATTTCTTTGATTTCAGGAAAACCATCTAAGAGACGTGTATTATTTGCAAAAGCTTATTAAAAAATTTTAACGATTTAGAAAAAAATCGTTAATTTTTAAAGAAATATTCAAAAAAAGTGACATTTGGACGGATTTTTGTTTAAATTTATCTCAACATTAATCAAAAAAATTTATTATTATGTCTTTAAATGTCATTGATTTAATTAAAGGACAATTAGGTCCCGCATTGGTTTCACAGGCTGCATCGCAGTTTGGAGAAAGTGAATCCGGTATTTCTAAAGCAATTGGCGGATTATTACCTGCCGTAGTAGGTGGATTAGCCAATAATGCAGATAAACCTGGCGTTGTGGATGCTATTACACAAGCCTCTTCAAGTGGAATTTTAGGAAATTTATTAGGTGGTTCGTCCAGCAATCCTATTATTTCAAACTTGTTGTCTTCAATTTTTGGAGATAAAGTAAGTGCATTAGTGAATTCTATTGCCAGTTTTTCAGGAGTGAGCAATACCTCTGCAAGTTCTTTGTTAAACCTGGTGACTGGAGCTACAGTAGGCACTGTGGGAAAATATGCAGCAGACAATAATTTGGGTGCTTCAGGTATTTCCAGCTTACTGAATGATCAGAAAGGCATTATTTCTTCTTTATTGCCAGCAGGTCTTTCTTTAGCTTCCTTTGGATTAGGAGCTGAAAATTGGTTTGGCCAGGCAAAAGAAACAGTTTCTTCGGTAACTTCTACTGCTAAAGATAACATCGCTGAAGGTGTTGCTACAGCAAGAGAAAATGTTTCGGAAGGAGCAAGAGAAGTAAGAGAAAGATTTGAAAATAATAACAATAATAATCAAGGCGGAGGTTCAATCTGGAAATGGTTGCTTCCGCTTTTATTATTGATCGCTGCTGCTTATTTCTTATGGAAGCAGTGTGAGAAAAAACAAACCACTACAACCACTACCACAACATCTGATTCTGCAGCAACCAGCTCAACTACAGATACGGCTGCTACAACAGCAACACCTGCTCCTGCAACAGCTAAAACAGATGAAGACATTGATCTTAATGGAGTGATGTTAAAAGGTTACAAAGGAGGAATGGAAGATCAGATGATTACATTCCTGAAATCCGGAAACTACAAAAATGCAGCTGATGATGCGGCATTGAAAGACAAGTGGTACGATTTCGATCACGTAAACTTCAAAATGGGAAGTTCTACTGAACTTGAAGCTGGTTCACAAGGACAGTTAGATAACTTAGTGGCTATCCTTAAGGCTTTCCCTGATGCAAAAATCAAAATCGGAGGTTATACAGACAAAACCGGAAACGAAGCCAACAATGTAAAACTATCAAAAGCCAGAGCTGAATATATCAAAGCTGCTTTAGTAAAAGCAGGAGTTGGTGCTCAGGTCTTAGAAGCTGAAGGCTATGGAAGCAAATTTGCTAAAGTAGATGCAAAAGCTTCTGATGCTGAAAGAGCTGCCGACAGAAAAATGGCTGTAAGATTTGCAAAATAATCTTTAGATTGAATAAAAATTAGATCCCGGGAAGCAATTTCCGGGATTTTTTTAGGTCATGATTTTTCTGTTTACATTTATTTAATTAAATTTGTTAGTCATTTCTAACATTTATGAATTTCAATATAAAAAGCGCCTGGCGAAAAGATAAAACCAACCATTCTTTATCAGAGGTTTATTCATCAATCAAAGTCCCTAAAAATGCAACTTTTTGGAGAAAATATCTTGCATTTGCAGGACCGGGACTGATGATTGCTGTAGGATATATGGATCCCGGGAACTGGGCTACAGATATTGCCGGGGGAGCTCAATTCGGTTATACACTCCTTTCGGTTATCCTTATTTCCAATATTTTTGCAATGGTTCTACAGCACTTATCCGTGAAACTTGGAGTTGTTGCAGAGAGAGATCTTGCTCAGGCTTGTAGAGACCACTTCAGTCCTACCACTAATTTTATTCTCTGGGTATTCTGTGAAATAGCCATTGCCGCCTGTGATCTCGCTGAGGTTATCGGCTCGGCCATTGCATTAAACCTGTTATTCCATATCCCGCTCACCTGGGGAATTGTCATTACAACAGTGGACGTTTTAATCATTCTTTTGCTTCAGTCCAAAGGTTTCCGATGGATTGAGAGTATTGTAGGAGGGCTTATCTTCATTATTCTGGCGTGTTTCGTGTATGAAATTATCATTTCGCAACCTGCTTTTAATGAGATTCTGGGAGGTTTGGTTCCACAAAAGGAAATCATTCAGAACCCTGCCATGCTTTATATTGCAATCGGGATTTTAGGAGCTACCGTAATGCCACACAATCTGTATCTGCACAGCAGTATTGTACAGACCAGAGATTATACCCGTGATAAGGAAGGAAAAAAAGAAGCCATAAAGTTTGCCACTATAGACAGTACCGTTTCATTAATGCTGGCATTTTTTATCAATGCAGCAATCCTTATTCTGGCAGCTGCTACATTCCATACTACAGGTAACGAACATGTGGCGGACATTCATGATGCCTATAAAATGTTAACGCCTATTCTGGGAGCTTCTATGGCAAGTATTGCATTTGCCATTGCTTTATTAGCATCCGGGCAAAACTCAACATTAACAGGAACTCTTGCCGGACAGATCGTAATGGAAGGCTTCCTGAATATCAGATTAAAACCATGGCTGAGAAGATTGATCACCAGACTTATTGCTGTAATTCCAGCACTTATTGTTGCCATTCTTTACGGAGAACAGGGAACCACTGAATTATTGGTTTTAAGCCAGGTAATTCTTTCCATGCAACTGAGTTTTGCAGTTGTTCCATTGGTGATGTTTACCAATGACAAAGCTAAAATGGGAGAATTCGCCAATAAACCATTCCTTAAAATCTGTGTATGGATTATTTCCATTATTATTATTGTTTTAAATCTGTACCTATTGTACCAGACTTTTACAGGAGAATAAGAAATACAACTATAGTTTTAAAATTGACTATTGGGCATTGGTAAAGTGAATGGTCAATAGTCAATTTTTGCTTTGAAAAGGCAATTTTTAAAATTACACACCTACAAATTCACAAGCGAAGCGAATTGACGCCTTCACCATTGATAAGTGAATAGTCAATAGTCAATTTTTGTTTCACAAAGTCAATTATTAATCCTAACCCTACAACAAATTCACAAGCGAAGCGGATTGACATCTTAACCATTGATAAGTGAATAGTGAATAGTGAATAGTCAATTTTTGTTTCACAAAGTCAATTATTAATCCTAACCCTACAACAAATTCACAAGCGAAGCGGATTGACGCCTTCACCATTGATAAGTAAATAGTCAATAGTCAATTTTTATTTCACAAAGTCAATTATTAATCTTACCCTACAACAAATTCACAAGCGAAGCGGATTGACACTTTTACCATTGATAAGTGAATAGTCAATTTTTGCTTCGCAAAGTCAATTTTTAAATTACACACCTACAAATCCACAAGCGAAGCGAATTGACACCTTCACCATTGATAAGTGAATAGTCAATAGGCAATTTTTGCTTTGCAAAGGCAATTTTTAAAATTACACACCTACAAATTCACAAGCGTAGCGGATTGACGTATTCACGATTCACCATTACTCCTTTTTCTGCCTTAATGTCCAGATTTTAGATTTGGCAGGCTCTTTGTCAAACAATCAGTAAATAAATATTGAATTATGGAAAACCAGGATATTAACGAAGAAAGCATCAATAATCAGGAAGAAAACAATGTTCAGAATGACGCAACGTCTCAGGACAATGTGACAGCTACTCCTTCTCCAGAGGAACTTTTGGCAGAAGAGAAAGACCGTTACATCAGATTGTATGCTGAATTCGAAAACTATAAAAAAAGAACGAGCAAAGAGAAGATCGAATTCTTCCAGTATGCCAACCAGGAAATGATGGTTTCAATGTTAGGAGTTTTGGATGATTTTGAAAGAGCTTTAAAAGAAATCGCTAAAAACGGAAATCCGGCTGACCTGCAAGGTGTAGAGCTTATCTATCAGAAATTCAAAAATAAACTTACCGAAAAAGGACTAAAAACAATGGAAGTAAAGGCTGGTGACAGCTTTAATGTTGATTTCCATGAAGCGATTACTCAGATCCCTGCTCCATCGGAAGATTTGAAAGGAAAAATCGTAGACGTTATTGAAACAGGATATACTTTAAATGATAAAGTAATCCGTTTTGCAAAAGTAGTAACAGGAAATTAAAATTCATAAATGATAAATGGTGAGTGATAATTGATGAATGTTTCACTTATTAGCTTTACAATATCTTTTATCATTTATCAACAATCAATTATAAAATTGTCATGTCAAAAAGAGATTATTACGAGGTTCTTGAGATCAGCAAATCTGCATCGGCCGACGAAATAAAAAAAGCATACCGTAAAATGGCCATCAAATTTCACCCGGATAAAAATCCAGGGGATAAAGAGGCTGAAGAAAAATTTAAAGAAGCTGCTGAGGCTTATGAAGTTCTGAGCGACGATCAGAAGCGTGCAAGATACGACCAGTTCGGTCATGCCGGAGTAGGTGGAAACGGTGGTTTCGGAGGCGGAGGCTTCGGAGGCGGAATGAACATGGAAGATATTTTCAGCCAGTTTGGAGATATTTTCGGTGGTGGTTTCGGAGGATTCGGTGGTGGCGGTGGAGGCCGTCAGCAGGTGAAAGGTTCTAATTTAAGAATCAGAATCAAGCTGAACCTTGAGGAAATGGTAAATGGTACTCAGAAAACCATCAAAGTAAAGAAAATGAAGATGGCAGAAGGCGCCACTTCAAAAACATGTCCTACCTGTAATGGTTCCGGTGTTCAGTTAAAAGTAATGAATACCATGTTTGGTCAAATGCAGACTCAAACTACATGTAGTACTTGTCAGGGAATTGGAAAAGTTGCTGATAAAATTCCTGCAGGAGCCAATGCACAAGGTCTTATCAAAGA
Organism: Chryseobacterium sp. S0630; assembly: GCF_024158915.1. Taxonomy (GTDB): domain Bacteria; phylum Bacteroidota; class Bacteroidia; order Flavobacteriales; family Weeksellaceae; genus Chryseobacterium. The sequence continues at coordinate 49,771 of NZ_JAMZGF010000027.1, forward strand.
TGAAGAGGAAATCACAATCAACATTCCGGCAGGAGCAAGAGACGGTATCCAGCTTAATGTAAGAGGAAAAGGAAATGACGCTCCATTTGGAGGTATTCCGGGAGACTTACTGGTGATCATTGAAGAGGAAATAGATCAGGTGATCAAGAGAGAAGGCGATAATCTTCACCAGGAATTATATGTTTCATTTGCTGAAGCTGCTTTAGGAACTAAGAAAGAAATTCCTACTGTAGGCGGAAAAGTAAAAATTACCGTTGATCCGGGAACTCAATCCGGAAAGATCTTGAGATTGGCCGGAAAAGGACTTCCTAGCATCGATAGTTATGGTAAAGGAGACATGTTTATTCACATCAATGTCTGGACTCCACAAAAGCTTACTAAAGACCAGAAAGATTTCTTTGAAAAGCAGATGTCCAGCGGAGAAATGGTTGCAGAACCATCCGGAAAGGAAAAAACTTTTTTTGATAAAGTAAAAGATTTATTCAATTAATATAGAAAAAGAGGCTTGTAAAAAGTCTCTTTTTTTGTTCAAAGTTTTATATTCAAGGTTTAAATCTCATCATAAAAAATCCTGCACTCTCTCGAGCACAGGATTTTTTGGTTATTTAATTCTAATTCTGTTTTATTTTTTTGTGGCTAAGGAATAGATTCCCTTTCCTAAAGTAAATACGGCAACCGCCAGCAATCCGCCAACAACACCAAGCGTAAGTTCTTTCAAAACATCTGGCCAGGTTGGTAATATGCCATGGAAAAATTCAATCCTATGCAGAAAAATTCCACCAGCAACCATTATTAAAGCAATTGTTCCTACGACTCCTAATATTTTAATAACAATAGGTAAAGCCTTCACTAATAGATGTCCAAGCCTTCCGAAAAAACCTTTATCGTTACTTTTCTTTATTAATTTAAATCCTGCATCATCCATTCTTACGATCAAAGCTACAATTCCATAAACTCCGACAGTAGCGATAAATGCAACTAAGCTCGTTACTAAAATCTGCGTAATGAAAGGATGACTTTCTTCCAATACAGTTCCTAAAGCAATAATAACGATCTCAATTGATAAAATAAAATCAGTTGTAATTGCCGATTTTACTTTCTCTTTTTCAATTTCTTCAGAACTTTTTTCGTCTTCTTCAATTTCCTCTATCACTTCATGACCTTTTTTGTCACGGTGAAAAAGAAATTCTATTACTTTTTCAACACCTTCAAAAGCCAGGTAGAATCCTCCAAGGATCAATACATAATTAATAGCCGGAGCATACAACCAATTAAGTAAAAAAACGACAGGAAGAATAATCAGTTTATTGATAAATGATCCTTTGGTAATTGCCCATAAAACGGGAATTTCTCTTGAGGAAAGAAAGCCAGTGGCTTTTTCTGCATTTACAGCAAGGTCGTCTCCTAAAATTCCTGCTGTCTTTTGGGTAGCAACCTTACTCGTAACCGCTACATCATCCATCAATGCTGCAATATCATCCAAAATTGCAAAAAAGCCTGATGCCATATTTTAATAATTTTTTAATCTTTGTTAAGTTCAGCAAAAATAATTATTTAATTCCGTTTTTGGATTCATAATCTAACAATAATTTTCAAAATTATAAGAATCTTTCAACAATCCTTCACTTTCAATATTTTATATCTTTGTTTAAAATCTATTCAATGGATAAAAACTGGGAAAACCAATTACAAAGTATATGGCTAAAACTTGGAACTATAAGCAATCAAGAGTTTATTGAGCAAATTAAAAATCATGCAGAATTACTTACAGAAACGGATTCCCTGGCTATTGCTGATTTTGAAAAAGCCTGTGCTTTTGACTCCACAGGACATGAAAAGGAAGCAGAACCTTTGTACAGATCAGCATTAGAAAAAGGATTAACTGGCTTACGAAGAAGAAGAGCCAGAATTCAGCTGGCTAGTACATTAAGAAATAATGGAAAAATAGAAGAAAGTATCCATATTTTAAGGGAAGAAAAAGCCCATTATTCTGATGAACTGGATGATGCGGTAGATTCTTTTTTAGCACTGTCCCTTTCTTCAGCAGGAGAATACAAAGAAGCACTGTCTTTAGCATTGAAAGCAATATCAAAACATTTGCCCAGATACAATAATTCTTTGAGCCGCTACGCTGAAAACCTGTAATTTTAACCGTTTTTAAAATCTGATACCTATGCAACGTCAATTTCATATTTTAGCTTTAGGATGTGTGTTTTGTTTGTTCAGTACATTCTACTCTACTCTGAAAGCTCAGACAGAAGATCATCTCAACACTATTAATCCTATTAATCAGGAAAAAAAGAAAGAAGAAATAGACCGCATTATAAAAGCATTTGCTGCAATTAATAAATTTAATGGAACTGCTTTGATCCATTATCAGAATAAAAACATCTTTGAAAGATCATACGGCTGGCAAGATGCGGAAAAAAAGATTCCCAATCAGGACAAAAGCATATATCAGATTGCTTCTTTAACCAAATCTTTCACGGCTTTGATGATTGTGAAGCTAAGTGAAGAAGGAAAACTTTCTTTTAAAGATCCTGTCTCAAAGTTTATCCCCGATTATCCTAGAGGAAATGAAATTACTATCGAACATCTCCTTACTCATACTTCCGGAATTTATGAGGTATTGAGAAATAAAGAGTATTTCAATCTTCTTCACACCGGAAAGTCTATACCAAAAGATAAAGAACTTTCATATTTTAAAAATGAGCCATTGGATTTTGAGCCCGGTACTCAGTTTTCTTATACCAATTCAGGCTATATTATATTGGGACTTATCATTGAAAAAATCACAGGACTTTCTTATGAAGACGCTGTAAGAAAATTCATCCTAAATCCCCTGAAGATGACTCACACAGGCTTTAACTACCTTGCTCTGAAAAGTCCGTACAAGACCGTTCCTTATTCTTATATTTCAAAAACAAAACAGGAAAAAACAGCAGTCTGGAATTCTACATTAACCGGGCCAGCCGGACAAATCTACAGTACCGTTGAAGACCTGTACAATTACTATATTGGGTTGAGGGATTATAAAATTGTTTCCAAAGAAGCATTTAAAAAAGCAACCACCCCTTATTTGAGTGGCTACGGCTATGGTTGGTTTATTGATGATCTTTATGGGAAAAAACTTATTAATCATGGTGGAAATATTGAGGGTTCTACAAGTTATTTTGCGATGCTTCCGGAGGATGATCTTTGCATTATCCTTCTGAACAATATCACGAGTAAAAAACTGGAGAAAGCAGGTAATACTATTTTAGCGGCTCTCTTACACCAGCCTTACACTCTTCCACAACCGAAGAAAGAAGTAGTCTTAAGTGCTGATATCCTTAAAAAATATGCAGGAGACTATCAGCTTTCTGATGATAATATTATCCATATTCTGTACGAAAACGGTCAGCTTTTTATGCAGAACAATAAAGATCCTAAAGTCAGAATTCTAGCTGAAAAAGAAGATGCATTTTTCCTTCAGGATGATGACACTGAGATTTCTTTCATTTTCAAAGAAGGTGAAAAAGGTATTATTACCATCAAAAAAGGTCTTTCATCAAAAACAGCAGAAAGGCTTTAATTAAGTCTTGTTTGCTTCATAATCAATAGAATATTTCGTAAATTTAAGTAATGAAAAAGCTCATTCTCCGGTATCATTTTTTCGTCATGGGATGCATTGGTTTCCTTCTGCAGTCCTGTAATACGAAATTCAGAGTTTGGGTAGGTCCCGGAGGACAGCAGAAAATTTATAATCTGAAATATGGGGAACATAAGAGACAGAAAATGGATGTCTTCCTTCCCAAAGATTATGCTGAAGATTCCCCGGTAGTACTTATCGTTCATGGTGGAGCGTGGACTTTAGGTAAAAAAGAGCATATGATTCAGGTTCAGAAAATGCTTTTTGAAAACAGAATTCCGAGTATCAGCATGAACTATAGATTGGTTTCTACAAAGGAGAAAATCACTTATAGACAACAGCTCGAAGATATTGGTCTCGCCATTGAGAAATTCAATTCTCTGGCAGAAAAAGCAGAACTTCAACCCAACAATTACATTCTTCTGGGAGAAAGTGCCGGCGGACATCTCGCCTTACTTTATGGATATCAGCATCCTGAGCAGATCAAAAAAATAATCTCTTTAAGCGGACCTACAGATTTTTACAGCTCTGAATATCTTAAATCTTTTTATTCCAAATACACCTCTCCTACTTTCCAAAAGGTAGTAGGGACTAAATTTGATCGGAAAAATATCTCTGAAGCCTTTAAAGAAGCCAGTCCCATTGCCAATATTTCAGATGTTCCTACCTTGTTGTTTCAGGGAAATAATGATGTGCTGGTGAATCAGCATCAGGGAATTGCGATGGACTCTGCGCTTACCAAGATGAATGTTCCACACAAATTCATTTTCATGAAAGGAGCCGGACATGCACCAAGGTTTTTCAGTAAAAGAAAAAGAGACAGTATTATTTATCCTAATATCCTGGAATGGATTAAAAAATAGCTATTATTTAATGCAATAAATAATTAAACTACTATTTTAAACCATTCGTTCATAAGAATCTTTTAAGTATCCAGCATAAAAAATTTTTGTCTGGTGGATATATTTTAAAAACGCGATGTCCGCAAAGAAATTTTAAAGCTTATATTCTATCGATCGCAAAGACACTTCGCTCAGCAAAGTACATTACTTAGCTAAGTGAAGCGCCTCTGCGAACAAAAAGTAACGGATCATGATAATACCCTTGCGAGTTTTGCGTGGTAAAAAAATATTTATATGCACAAAAAAGCCATCTCATGATTGAGACGGCTCTATATTTTTGATTGAATTTCTTATTTATTCAAAATCCTGATCTTCGTATTTTTTAGCAAGATCTTCTTTTTTTCCGAAAACGAACTTGAAGATTACCGGAAGTGTAGTTACCAATACAATGACGATAATGATGTATTCCAGCTTTTGTTTCAGGTTGATTCCAAACTGTTCCATGAAAAGTTTATCCAGATAATGTCCTGCAAAGATCAAAATGAATGACCATAATACAGCACCGATAATATTATCTCTTAAAAACTCTTTTTTATCCATTTTTACAATACCTGCTACAATAGGGGTAAAAGTTCTTACAACCGGTAAGAATCTTGCCATAATAACAGCTAATGCACCATGTTTTTCAAAGAAATCGTGTGCCTGATAAAGGTATTTTTTCTTGAAAAGCATTGAATCCGGTCTTTTGTATAAAGCGGGTCCTGCTTTTCTTCCGAAATAATATCCTACTTCATTTCCTATGATAGCAGCAAGAGCCACTCCGGAAGCTAAAAGTGTAGTATCTAAGAAATCGCTCCCTGTAGAGCCAAAAGTCTCTTTGATGATTTCAACAGCATAAATTCCCGAAACGAACAGTAGTGAATCTCCAGGTAGAAAAAATCCTACAAAAAGACCTGTTTCAGCAAAAACAATAAACAAAATCAGCCAAAACCCTCCCATTTTTATATAAAACTCCGGGTTTAATAAATCCTTCCAGCTATTGAAATCTTCCATAAATATCGATGAACAACAAAAGTAAGCCTAAAATGTCTGAAACAAAAATTAATTATAAGATTTTAACTAAAATTCAAACATGATTTTTATAAGTCCATGTCATCATCGGAAACTGCCGTTCCATCGGCCATTAAGAATGCTTTCAGGAATGGAGTGATATTTCCGTTCATTACGGCATCTACATCTGAAGTTTCATGACCTGAACGTACGTCTTTTACCAGTTTGTATGGATGCATGACGTAGTTTCTGATCTGGCTTCCCCACTCGATCTTCATTTTGTTGGCTTCAATCTCATTTCTGGCTTTCATACGCTCTTCCAGTTCCATTTCGTAAAGTCTTGAACGAAGGAGCTGCATAGCCTTTTCTTTATTCTGAAGCTGAGAACGGGATTCTGAGTTCTCAATGATAATTCCTGTAGGCGCGTGACGAAGACGTACAGCAGTTTCTACCTTGTTTACGTTCTGTCCTCCAGCTCCTGAAGCTCTCATCGTTTCAAAGCTGATATCTGCCGGATTGATATTGATTTCAATGGTATCATCCACCAAAGGATACACATATACGGAAACAAAACTTGTATGGCGTTTTGCATTACTGTCAAAAGGGGAAATTCTTACTAAACGGTGTACTCCGTTTTCACCTCTTAAATATCCAAAAGCGAATTCTCCTTCAATTTCCAGCGTAACAGTTTTCACTCCGGCTACATCACCTTCCTGAAAGTTCAGTTCACGGATTTTATAGCCTTGTTTTTCTGCCCACATCGTATACATTCTCATCAGCATAGCTGCCCAATCACAACTTTCTGTTCCTCCTGCTCCTGCTGTAATCTGCAGCACTGCGGAAAGTTCATCACCTTCGTTGGAAAGCATATTTTTGAATTCGAGATCTTCAATTTTTTCCAATAATTGCGGAAATGTTTCGTCCAGTTCTTTTTCAGAATCCGGATCTTCCTTGGCAAAATCAGCTAAAACCTGCAGATCTTCAAACTGTGTCTGAATTTCGTCATAGCCTTCCACCCATTTTTTCTTGGAACGAAGCTGCTTTAAAAATGCTTCAGCAGTTTTTGGATTGTCCCAAAATTCGGGTGCCGCAGTTTTTTCATCATCATTGGCAATTTCAATCTTCTTTTTTTCAATCTGAAGGTATCTGTGTAAGTCTTCAATTCTGGATTGAACTTCTTTTATCTGGTCGTTGTTAATCACGAATGTTTCTTTTTGCAAAAATAAGGAATTCTTTTAGAGTGGAGAGGTACGGATTTAAAGTTCCGAATTTAAAGTTTTGGGTTCGAGGTGCGGGTTCCGTGGTGTGGAGTTCAAGTTTGGAATTTTTGGAATGTAAAGAAAAAGTTGTTTAAACTTTACAAACCACAAAAGCTACAGAAAGGTTCATTTTAAAACATTTGAGTTCACTTAAGTAAGTTTAAAATGAAACTGCAAAAAAGTTCACATAAGATGAAAATCAAAGATTTTCACAAAACTTAGGTGTACTTATTACGCATAAGGTTTGGTTCTGAAAAAACTTAAGTGTTTAAAACTTTTGTGCCTTTTGTGGTTAAAATAATGAATACAAAAGCTTAAACAACCTTGAAGTAAAATGTTTTTCCTTTATATTTATATTTCAAAACAGGTCTAAATGAATATCAATGGTTGGATTAATGAGCGTAATGGAAATTTTGCTCAGTTGAAAAAGCTTATTATTTCAATGAATTTAATGCCCTGTCTTTCTAAAAACAGTTTTAATCACTTAACAGAAAAGCTTCTTCAAGAGCTGGAAAAAGAGGCTGTTCAGGAAAAGCTCGAAAATATTATAGAAACTGAGTTGGTGGTCACTTACGGTCTTTACAGGTCTGAGTTTATTGCTGAAGACATTGCAAGAGATATTTTAAAGTGGTGGGAAAACAGCTAAATCACTCATTGGTAATTTCAGCATCAAAGCTTCTTCTAAGGTATTCTTTTGATTGTTTACTTTCCGATTTGAATCCTACCATAGTTAAAATGTAGACAAACAAGAGCATACCTAGAGGAAGAAAAAGTTCTACCGATATTTCTTTTTCTCTTATAGTTCTTATGGAAACTCCTATGAAGAAAACCAGGGCAAATGAACACCAGACTATTAAAAAAAAGAAGACAAATGCATGTAGCGACATGGTTACCTGTATTTGGGTTCCATTATTTTCATTTTGAATTCTACCATTTATCTGAGGAAGAAACGAGTTTCTGTACTGAATAACTTTGCTTATTTCAAAGCTATTGTTATTCACAGTTCCTTCATATTCTTTTATATAATTTTTTCCCAAACCAAATTTTTTAGGTTCTACAAAGCCTGAAAGTCTTGTTAAAACTTCCTGTTCAGATAAATTTGTTCTATAAGTAATACGTTCAAAGGGTAAGTATTTCATGTTTCTCAACGTTGTAATTATATCATATCAGCCATTATTTCGCCCATTTTAGGAGCCAGAGCAACGCCCATTCCTGAAAGTCTTACCGCACAAAACTGTCTCTCCGAAACTTGTTTTACAATAGGTGACTTTTCTTCTCCCATAGCCATTATTCCTGACCAACGGAGGGCAATTTTAATATTTTGATGAGGCAGAATGACTTCTTTCAAAAAGTTTTCCAAGTGATTCTGCAGAAATTCTGTTGTTTCAAAAGCCGTTGTTTCTTCTGTTTTAAAATCCTGATTTCTTCCGCCACCCAGCAATACTCGGTTTCCTAAATTTCTGAAATAATAATAGCCTTCGTCATAATGAAATGTCCCTTTAAGTTTCAATCCATCTATAGGTTCTGTCAGAAGAACCTGCCCACGGGCCGGAATAATATTCTCTTTTTCCAGAAACTTTGAAGTGAATGCATTGGTACAATAGATAAGTTGATCTGCTTTTACAGAAAGGCCAGCAGAAAGATGAACCTCAACTTTGTCTGTTTCTTCAATATTTTGAACTTCCGTTGCAAATAAAAACTCGATTTTCAGTTCGTGGCATTTCTCCAGCAGTTTCTGTACTAACTTTCCGGAGTGAAGACTTCCTTCGCAGGGATTTTCAATCAGGAATTCAGATTTTCCAAGTCCGAATTCCTTTATTTTATCCTGTCTCAAAGTGTAGGTTTGATCCAATCCTGTTATTGCTTTCAGTTTTTCATTGACTGCATCAATATGGGATAGAGGTTCTTCATGATTTACAATTTCATAACCTCCGCTAAGTTCGAAATCAATTTCACTATTTTTAAAATAATGCTGGATTTTCTGAAGCCCGTCAAATCTCATTTTAACCAGTTCCAGTGTTTTTTCCCAGCCCATTTTCTGCGAATCTGCGATAACTTCGGTAAGACTTCCAAAACAGGCAAAGCCGGCATTTCTTGTGGAAGCACCCAAAGGAATTGTATTCCGCTCAATAATGAGGACAAATTTGTCAGGATATTTCTCTTTAATGGATATAGCAGTCCACAGCCCGGAAAATCCGGCACCAATAATGATAATGTCTCTTTTTCTGTAGAATGTATCCAGTTCCCAAATACTGTTCATAAATAATGAGTAATAGGTAATAAGTAATTTTTCTAAAACCTTAAACCTTAAACTTTAAACCCTAAACTTTAAACCTTAAACCTTAAACCTTGAACTTTAAACAGTCTACCCTCTATCTCCTTCCTCATTTTCATTATGCTGGAACCCGATTGCTCTTTGCGGTTCTTCAACAACTCTGTAGGTTTCCAGTTCATTTTTCAATGCCTCAATTCTGAATCGAAAGTCATCAAAATTATTGATAATGGCATCCGCAAGAAATCTCGCTACCTGATCAAGATATTCTTCAGTAAGCTTTGATCCTGCATCTCTCAGTGCACTTTCTAAAATTTTCTGATCAATTTTCAGTTTTTCATTTCTGGTTCTCTGGTAAAGGTTTTTAATTCTTTTCTTTAAACTTTGCGTAAAGTCTATCAACATCGTATTGCTGAAGGCTTTCATCTTTGAAGAGATTTCATGCCAGAAAGGAATTTTATCAGCTTTGTTATTTTTAAGTATTTTGTAGAGTAAAGAATCTTCTTCCAATCCTCTGGTCATGGCATAAAGAATAATTTCTGAGCGTTCAGAAGCATTGGGTGGAAATATTGGAATCATCACATCAAATCTTCCCGGAGCAAGAATTTCTTCGTCAATTTCTGAAACGGAATTAGCCGAACCTACCATCAGAACACCTTCTTTTTCAAATTTTCCGATGTAGTGAAGAATCAATTCCTGAGCTTCAAGATTACAGGAAGCGACATCTGTTTCTGCCCTTCTCTGCATCATAATTTCATCGAAATCATCCATGAAAAGCAGCATTTTGTTTTCCTTCATCATACTCAGCAGGAAATCACTGAAATTGATTTCATTTCCGTCAATCAGTGAAGTTCCCAGATAATGTTTTTTAACTTCTTTAAACTGATATCCGATGATTTCAGCAATTTTATTGGCCCAGAATATCTTTCCGCTTCCCGGAGGTCCATACAGAATAATTCCCGCAGGTTTATTGATGCCCCAGTCTTTGATCTGTTGTGGATTCAGGAAGGGTTCCAAAACAGCAGAAGTATAAAAAAACAAATCTCTGTATCCTATAAAATCTCTTTGTTTAAGGCTGGTTTTATGTCCGAAATAATCATAGACAAACTGATAATTCCCGCCCAGTTTATTATCAATTCCATAACTTGAAATAGAGGATTTGAAAAAACCATTATCGAAAATATTAAGATTATTGTCTTTAATCACCTTTTCCACCTTATCTTTCGGCTGCTTAATAACTTCGGCAATCTGCTCCAGTGTTTTATTTTTATCAAGATCTTTTTCATATAGCCTTAAAAAATCTACATTTTCTCGGGCAAACTTTTCAAAATCTTCTTTTACATCAAAATTTGTACTGACACAGTCTACCAGTTCAAGATCAAAATCCTGAATAAACTGTTTTATGGCTTCTGCAGAAACATTTAATTCTTCTGCCAGTTCAATTAGCTTCATAACTGTTGATTAATTCTATCAAATTTAATGTATTTGTACATAAATTAATATTGATTTATGATAATTCTGTAACATTCTCTTATTTACATAGACTACTACTATGTAAAACAAATTACATGGAAAAGATTTTATCAGTAAAAAATTTGACGAAGAAATTCAAAAGAGTTGTGGTCAACAATATTTCTTTTGATGTCGAAAGAGGAAATGTTTATGGCCTATTAGGTCCGAACGGAAGTGGGAAATCCACTACTTTCGGGATGCTGCTTTCAACCATCAATCCTACCAGCGGAGACTGGTTTTGGTTTGGAAAAAAAGGAACGGATCCGGATACCTTGAAAAAGATCGGAGCTATTATTGAGCAGCCTAACTTTTATCCTTATTTAAGTGCAGAAACCAACCTTAAGATTGTTGCTGAAATTAAGCAAACACCCTATTCAAGGATTGACGAAGTTCTGAAGACCGTTAATCTGTATGAAAGGAGAAAAGATACTTTCAAAACTTTTTCTTTGGGAATGAAACAGCGTCTTGCCATTGCATCGGCAATGCTGAACAATCCTGAAGTGATGATTTTAGATGAACCTACCAACGGATTAGATCCTGAAGGTATTATTCAGATCAGAGAAATCATCAGCAATATTGCCAAACAGGGAATTACCATTATCATTGCAAGCCACCTTCTGGATGAAATTGAGAAAATCTGTAGCCATGTGATTGTATTAAAAGAAGGAAATTCCATTTACTGCGGAAGAGTAGATGAAATGACTTCCAACAATGGCTATTTTGAACTGAAAGCAGATAATAACACACTGCTTTTAAATGCTCTTAACGAGCTTCAGTGGTTCACTTCCATCAATCAGGAAGGTGATCTTATCAAAGCCCAGATCCGTGATGATGCTTCTGTTTCAGCTTCGGCAATGAATCAGAAACTGGCAGAGAAAGGAATCTATCTTTCCCATTTAATCAAGAAAAAGCTATCTCTTGAATCTCAATTCCTTGAACTTGTAAAAAACACCAATTAATCATGATAAAATTATTAAAACTGGAATACTACAAAAACCTGAACTACCAACCGTTTAAGGTTTTCACGATACTCTATTTCGCCATTCTTATTGCGTTGCTTTTCATTGGATTGGTCGACTTTGATATTTTTGGAGGAACCATTAACTTAAAGGAACAAGGGATTTATAATTTCCCTGAAATCTGGAATTTCACCACATGGATTGTTGCTTTACTGAAAATTTTCCTGGGATTAATCATTGTCTTCTCCATTTCACAGGAATTCAGCAACCGAATGTTCAAGCAAAATACGATTGATGGGTTAAGCAGAAAGGAATTCATCACTTCAAAATTACTGACAATAAGTATTTTTACCATTGTTTCAACAGCCATTGTATTGGGAATTACCTTGTTTCTGGGATATCAATATTCGAAGACAACGGACTCTACAAAGGTTTTTGCTGAGATTTTCTTTATTGGAAATTATCTGGTAAAATTATTTACGTTCTTCTGTTTCCTGATGTTCCTTTCCGTTTTGTTGAGAAAATCTGTCTTTGTATTTCTTGCTCTCTTTATTTTCTGGATTGGTGAGGGAATTTTAAAGGCTCTTGAAGTCTATTCAAAAGTAAAAGGAATGCAGGGACCACAAAGAAATGAGGTTCTTCAGAATGATTTTTTCATCTCGCATCTTTTACCGCTGGAAAGTATGTCTAATCTTATTCCCAATCCGATGATCAGACTGGATATGGCCAAAATGATGGGATTAAAATATGAATTCCACTACCCTACAGAAAGCCTTATCGCTTGCCTTGTGTGGTGTGCTATTTTTATATTCGGATCGTACTGGATTCTTAGAAAAAGGGATTGGTAGATGGCTATATTTAGGATTTAAAGATTTAAAAAATTAAAATATTTAAAGATTACAATTAAAGTGGTTCGTTTTCGGATCACTTTTTTTTGGCTTAAAATTTTCATTCGGTACTGTCAAAAACTAGTCATGAAAAAAGTATATTACTTTCCAGGATTGATCAGCGCCTTGCTGATTCCTGTTTTATTCTGGTATTATGGAAGCCAAAAGTTTGAAGATATTAATGTTTCTGTGATAGATATTGGACTTCCTGCCAAAGAAAGAGAAGGGTTTAAAAATACTTTTGCCAGTTTTGAACCTGTAAGAAACTGGAATTACCAACAAATAAAAATAGTCCCTGGTACTGCTAAAGAAAATTCAAAATTATATGTTTCCGAACTGAAACAACTTCAGAAAAGAAATGAGAAAGAGTCTGGTATTGAGTTTATTTTAGATCAAAATAATAGCTATGGTGATTTTGTCTCCGTTTTGAATGATCTGGAAATAGCTCAACAAGATCAGTATGCTGTTGACCTTGAGAAAACCGGACATATTTTTGCGGTTTATAACTATATTGATCCTAAGGTACAATATCCTGAATATGAATGTTTCCTTTGTAATGATACTATAGATTGGGGGCCAGCAGAAACTGTGAATGCTTTTGAATCTACCCGCTATGGGAAAATCTTTAATCTGTTTAGAACTGCATCCAAAGAAACCTCTTACATTATTTTCGGTTTTCTCCTATTTCTGAACATTTCTATGCTCAGCATCAAAGAAAGATTTCAACTACATCATTAATTTAAAATAAAAAGAGACTGTCCAAAAAAGTTTTGGCAGCCTCTTGTTGTTATAAAGAATAGAATTTAGGAGAGTTTGAGGGTCATATAAATATCTTGAATCAACCTTAGATCTGACACTTTATATAAAAAAACATTCTTGTTCGATAAAATTTAAATAGAATTAACAGGTCGCTCCTCCGGAGCTCTAATTTTAAAACAAATACGTTCT
>NZ_JAMZGF010000028.1 GCF_024158915.1 Chryseobacterium sp. S0630
TAACAAGATACAGCTTGAAGGCGCGAGGATTTTATCTGCGATAAAATTTATAAACTGCTATTTTAAACCATTAAGATCTTTGAAGATGATAAGGATAGTTAAGGGAATAGCTAAGGCTATTTTTGAGCAAGATGCTTTTTTTCATCTAAGATGAATCTTAATTATTCTTATGCTCTTCACACATCTTAATGGTTTAAAATAGCAGTTTATAAATTTTATCGCAGATAAAATCCTCGCGCCTTCAAGCTGTATCTTGTTAAATTAGTTTGCGTCTTGGCGTTTTTTAAAATTCAGTTACAAAGAAGTACAGTTTTCATCCTTTGCGTACACTCCATTGCTTTTTGCCTCCAGCTTTCCGGTTTTTCTATTGATTTTAACCCAAAAAGATTCTTTCACAGCCGGACAGCCCTTTGATTGCATAAGGTACATAGAGATATGGCGGTCTTCAATTTTATAAGCTCCTGTAAAGCGGTTACTTGTATCCACTGAATAACCATACGTTTTTGCCAGTAAAATAGCCTCCGGAAGATTGTCTACCGTTCCGATAAAATCTCTCAGTTGTTGTTCATTGGAAAAATAAACAGACCTTTCATTCTTACACGCCAGAATGTATGAAAAACAATTGTTCCCAATACATTTCTGGAAAAAACCTTTTTCAGGAACAGGTTCATTGATGGTCATAAAATCAGGAGCCTGGCTTTCATAGAGTACTGATTTTTCATAGTCCATATCATTACTGAGAACACGCCAGTAAGCATAGTCTTTATCAGGAACAATGAACGGATAGAGATATTCTACCGTGTCAAGAATATCAGGAATTTTTTTATAATCATCAGGAACCTTGATCTGGCTGTAAAGCAGATTGGAGAGAATCAGGGAAAATGCGATGATTACTTTCATAGAGAATGGGTTTCCGGTGCAAATTTAAGAAAGAGAATTATTCCAATACAATTTTATAATATCCTTTTTCAGCAGTTACATCAATATCTATACCTGTAAACGTTATTTTATTAATTTGATAGCCATCACAACCTCCATTAAATTCTGACGACTGTATTGAAAAATCTAAGTCTTTAATATTAGAAAAGAATTTATACTTTTTTGTTCCATTGTAAGCCCCTACATTTTCTACAATGATCATATTGTCAGATGTTTTGGATAGCTGTACACTATTGTTGTCTTCGTCCTGAACTGAATAAGTTGTCAATGTCCCATTAGCAATAAGATTTTCATCATTAGAATCCACAAACTTAAAAAGGATCGGCAGAGGTGGGTTATAACAATCTTTTTCACATGAGATGAAAAGAAGGGCTATGAGTAAAAGAGTAAAAATTTTTTTCATGGATTACAGATGGTGTGAAGAGTAAAGTTAATTATTAATGTCTAATAATCAAATTTATAAAAACTTCATCGGATATCCCACGGTAACATTTCCATTGATGATTTTTTTAAGCTTAGACTCCATCAATTTTTTGGTCAGAGGTTTCAGGTGATCTGTATATAAGATTCCCAACGTATGATCATATTCGTGCTGGATAATTCTGGCGGTTAATCCAGTGAAGGTTTTCGTATGTTTTGTGAAATCCCGATTCTGGTATTCAATGGTAATTTCCCAGGGCCTTTTTACTTTTTGAGAAAGTCCGGGAATACTCAGGCAGCCTTCATAATCTTCCCAGGTTTCTTCCGAACTGTGAGTTATTTTTGCATTGATAAAAGTTTCTTTAATCCCTTTGTTATCCTTCCCGAAATATAAGATCTGATCTTCCATATCCAGATTTTTAAAAACAATCTCACTGTCAATAATGAAAAGTTGTAAAGATTTTCCGATCTGAGGAGAGGCAAGGCCGCATCCATTGGCATTTTCCATGGTTTCCCACATGTCTGTTACCAATTTCTGGATTTCAGAGGTGTTTTCTATGATATTTGAGCATTTTTGCTTTAAAATCTGATTTCCGTAAGCGAGAATAGATAAATTCATTGTCGTATTTTCCCACAAAGTTCAGGAGAAGAGAACAGATACACAATGAACCTATGTTAACTAATCTGTCTGTGGATTCTGCTTAAAGCCTGTGGCGTAATTCCGATATAGGATGCGATGTATTTTAGAGGAACGCGCTTAATCATTTCCGGCTGTTCTGTAAATAATTTCAGATAACGTTCTTTGGCTGTAAGTTTTAGTAGAGAAAGTTCTCTTTTGCTTTTTGCCAGAAATAATTTTTCAGAAGCAAAACGCCCCAGATGATTTCCAACGTTGGTGTGATTGTAGACTTTCTGCAGATCATCATAGGAAATTTGCCATACCACAGTTTCTGTTAAGGCCTGCATTTCATATTCAGAAGGAGTTTGGGTAAGAAAAGAGTCATAAGCACAGCTGAATTCTTTTTCAAAACTAAAGCTGAAAGTATAGCCGTATTCATCATCAGGAATATAAAATCTTACCAGTCCGGATTCAATAAAAGATAAGTAATTCTCCGTATCGCCCTGCTGGGTAATGATGTCATTTTTAGCAAAAACCTTTCTATGAAAATGTCCCGCTATAAATGCCCATTCTGATTCCTGCAGTTTGACGATCTGTTCGTAATATTCTCTGATGTAGCCCATAGGGTTGAATTATCTTACAAAGTTAATGAAATCCAGTAAACCTTCAGAAATGCTTTTTGGAAGATTAATTCACCATATGCTCTACAAATGGAACAATTCGTTCATTCTCAATTTTTCCTTTGATAAAAATAGAATCACCATTTTTAAAGACATATTCTTTCACCAGCAGATTGGTTAAACCATACGGCTCAAGAAATGAATTAACCCAAGGATGCTGACCTTTTAAAAGCGATATCTTATGATTTTCTGTTGTATGATAATTTCTTAAATAATATGATGTTTCATGATTGGTGGCATAAGTATCTTTTGTGAAATGCACTGCTCCATTTATATTATCAGCAATACATAATTTAAAATCAACAGGATATAATTGATTATTAATTGAAAGCTGAGTTCCTTTAGGAAAACCTGCAATGGCACTATAATCAAACTCTTCGAAAATTTTCGATGGACGTTTGCTGTTCATATGGGTGCTGAAATTAACAACACCAATACGTAGAAGATATAAAGAAGATTCTGTTCCAGACATAGGTGAAGTGATTGTTTGATCAGTATATATTTTGCACTTCAGTACCGGCAAATCAGCAATATTATCCAATTGATTGTTGTGGGCTTCCACAGCCTGTTCCATTGAATCTAAACTTCTGTATATAAAAGCCCCGAATCCTATTATTGAGGAGATACAGACAAAGATAAATACAGCAAATACAATGAGTATAGTTTTAAATGCTTTTTTATCAATTTTAGTTCCGTTGCTTTTAATATCTATATTGCCGTTGAAATTGAATTTAATCATAGAGTTAACATGGTTGCCAAAACTAATCAAATTTTAAACAAAAATTAATATTATTTTTTTGTATTTCGACCTTAATTTTTGTCATTTGTCAATTAAATTAATTTCAAAATCACTTACATTTGTTAATATGATACATGACCAACGCGCAGAAAAATTCAGGCAGATTGTGGAAAATAAGTTCCAGATCTACAATTCATTATTTATGAGCCTGCCTTATGATAAAATGACGAATATCGGAATGCTGCTTCCGTTTCTCTATGAAGAAAGCAGAACCGGTTATGAAGCAGGGAAAACCCCTGAAGATATCGTCGAAGAATTCTTTAAAAACCATACCGATCTCCAAAACGAAGAGCAGAAACTGGAACTGCTTTTCAAGATCATTCAGTATATAGAAAGACAGGTTGTTTTGTTTGACAGTATTGAAGATGCTGCATTTCCTAACCTCCATTCAGAAAGTGATAATGGGACTGTGACCAACCTCTTTGAACGTTCTTTTCAGGATCATAAAATTGAAAAAGTACGTGAGAAATTAAAAGATTTTAGTGTTAAGGTTGTATTTACTGCGCACCCCACTCAGTTTTATCCGAGTTCAGTACAAAGAATTATTCAGGATTTGAGAGGAGCGATTACCGGTGATTCGGTGACGCAGATTGATATGCTTTTACAGCAGCTGGGGAAGACTCCATTTGTTAACAAAGAAAAACCTACTCCGATAGATGAAGCACTGAGCATTATTTCTTACCTGAGATATGTGTATTATGATACCATCGGTGAATTATTTACAAAGATTAAAAAGACTTTTGGAAACGGTCACTTTCATCTTCATGAAGATATTATCCAGCTTGGTTTCTGGCCGGGAGGAGACAGAGACGGAAATCCTTTTGTAACCGCAGAGGTAACGAAAAGAGTAGCAGAAGAACTTCGTTCTGCCATTCTGAAGTCTTATTACAGCCATTTGAAATTTATCAGAAGAAGATTAAGTTTCAGAGGCGTTTCTGAAGTGCTGACCCAATTGAGTGAAGAACTGTATGCTGCAATTTTTGATGGAAAAAGCATTAAAGCAGAAGATATTTTAAAGAAAGCGAATGAAGCAGAAAAAATATTAATCAATGAGCACAACGCTTTGTTTTTAGATCTTTTGGTCAATTTCAGAGACCGTGTGATGATTTTCGGAACTCATTTTGCAACGTTGGATATCCGTCAGGACAGCAGAATTCATCAGAAAGTGATTGATGAGGTATATGCAAAAGTGTATGGAAATGAAGACGCTGATCACGAAGAGAAGTTCAATAAACTGATTCAGATTTCTGAAACTGTCAATGCAGAAGATTTCGAAGATATTGTAAAAGATACTTTGTTAACGGTTTCACAGATTACAGACATTCAGAATCTGAATGGACTGAGAGGAATGAACCGCTATATTATTTCCAATTCTGATGCCGTAAAAGATGTTATGAATGTATACGCATTCTTTAAAATATGCGGTTATCAAGATGAAGCTATCAATATGGATATTGTTCCATTATTTGAAACAATGGAAGGGCTTGCCAATGCAGAACATGTAATGAATGAGCTGTACCATAACCCTGTCTACAAAAAGCATCTTGAGAAAAGAGGAAACCAGCAGACGATTATGCTTGGATTCTCGGATGGAACCAAAGACGGAGGATATTTAAAAGCCAACTGGGAAATTTATAAAGCAAAAGAAGTATTGACAAAACTTTCTGAGCAAAATAATATTAAAGTAGTATTTTTTGACGGTAGAGGCGGACCACCAGCCAGAGGAGGAGGGAAAACCCACGATTTCTATGCTTCTCAGGGAAAAACGATTGCGAATAATAAAATCGAACTAACGATTCAGGGGCAGACGATTACCAGTATTTTTGGAAATAAAGAACAGGCAAAATACAACTTTGAACAACTTCTGACAGCCGGTGTGGAAAATGATGTATTCAAAAATGAAAAAAAAGAACTTACCGAAAAGGAAAGAACTTTGATTATTGAGTTGGCGGATATCAGCTATAAAAAATATTCAGATCTGAAAGCCCACCCAATGTTTGTTCCTTACCTTCAGGAAATGAGTACGCTTGAATACTATGGAAAAACCAATATAGGAAGCCGTCCTTCAAAAAGAGGAAGCGGAAGTGAATTGAAATTTGAAGATCTGAGAGCAATCCCGTTTGTAGGTTCATGGTCACAATTGAAGCAGAACGTACCAGGATTCTTCGGTTTTGGATATGCGATGCAAAAGATGAAAGAACAGGGTAGGTTTGAAGAGGTAAGAGAATTGTACAAAGGTTCAGACTTCTTTAAAACTTTAGTTTTGAACTCCATGATGAGTATGAATAAGTCTTATTTCCCTTTGACCTATTACATTAAAAACAATCCGAAATTCGGTGCATTCTGGAATGTCCTTTTCGATGAATATGAGCTTTCAAGAGACATTATGCTGGAGTTGACAGGATTTAAAATGCTTCAGGAAGAAGATCCGTTATCCAGAAAATCTGTGAAGATCCGTGAGAAGATTGTCCTTCCATTGCTAAGTATTCAGCAGTATGCATTGATGAAAATTCAGAAAGGAGAAGGAAACAAAGAAGCGTATGAAAAGCTGGTGACACGTTCCTTATTCGGAAATATCAATGCGAGTAGAAATTCTGCATAAATTATTACAAAAGTTTTGTACCTATCGTACAATATTATATCAATAGGAATGGGCTTTAGCCCATTCTTTTTTATAGACCCAATCCATTGGCTTTAGCCCAAACATATTAAAAGAATATTTCCCGCAGATTACACAGATCACACAGATGTTTATGTTGTACTAAATCTGCTCAATCTGAATAATCTGCGAGAAACAAAAAGATTACTCTTTTAAGAATTTCTCATAGAAAACTTTATCCTTCGTCTGAATTTTCAGATAATAGGTTCCCTTTGCAAAATCCTCTACTTTTATAGATTTCTGGTGGTTGCTTTTTCTGATGAGTCTCCCCAGATTATCATAAATTTCCAGGGACTGAACTTCTTGCTCTGAAGCAACATTCAGAATATTTTTTGCAGGATTCGGGAAGATAGAAAACTTCTCTTTTTTTACAGTCTCAGAGGTATTTAGAACCAGATTGTATAAACTTCCGAAATTAAGAATTCCAAATCCTGTCTGATCCGAATGAAGAGGATAAAGTGAAGCCGTTTGTCTTAGCTTTGTTCTCATCTGCTCTCTGTTCATCGTTGGAAACGCCTGAATAAGACATGCAACACCGCCTGCGGCAATAGGAGTAGCAATAGAAGTTCCATTTACAACTAAGGTCGCATTATCATACACGGTTGTTGTACCGGTTCCCTGTGTACTTCCGTCTGGTTTTACCACCCCGAG
The DNA here is from genome assembly GCF_024158915.1 of Chryseobacterium sp. S0630. GTDB lineage: Bacteria > Bacteroidota > Bacteroidia > Flavobacteriales > Weeksellaceae > Chryseobacterium. The sequence goes on from NZ_JAMZGF010000028.1 coordinate 6,768, forward strand.
AGCATTAGGCCCGAAAGAAGAAAATCCGGATGCATTTCCGGCAGAATCTACAGATCCGATAGAAAATACTTTAGCATTGTCAGAGGGTGTCATAAGATAGTGCCAAGGCTGCTGTCCGGAATTACCTGCAGCGGCAAGAACAAAAATACCTTTTTCAGCAGCAATCCCAGCGCCTCTGGCAATAAATGAAGTATTCCCATCCATGTTGGCATACGTATAATTATAACGGCTTTCGTCGAAAACATTGTATCCCAATGATGAGGTAATAATTTCTACTCCTTTTCGATCTGCTTCTTCAGCAGCTTCAATCCAGTAAAGCTCTTCTTCTGGAATTTCTACAGCAGCATTTTCACTTCGATAAAGATAAAAATCAGCATCAGGGGCTGCTCCTACAAAAACATCCTGCAGATATCCACCGATAACACCTAGCACGACGGAACCATGAGTGCTGAGAGCTGCATTGTAAATATCTCCGGTTTTGGTCACAAAATCATAAGAAGCTTTGATATGATTATTGGTCCACAATCTTGAAAAAGCACTTCCTGTGTTCACCGTTGGAAATCCGGCATCAATCACAGCTATAGAAACTCCTGTTCCGGTGTAGCCCGCCAGATGTAGCGGTCGGATATTGACCTGATCTATTTGTCCTGCACCGGAACCATAATTAAAATTGGTAAGTGTTTTATTAATGCTGGCATCGTCTTTCCATTTTCCCGGGGCTGTTTTCACGGTAGTAGAATTGTTTCTGGCAAAACTTTCAACAGAGGAAACAAAAGTTTGAGCCTGAAGTAACGTTTTTTGTGCAGGTGTGGCATTGACTGCTGCACCATTAAGCCATTTTGAATAATCCGTAACAACAAATCCCAAATTTTGAAGATTCTGAAGGTAAGATTGTTCAATAGGAGCGTCCTGATCATTGAGTGGTATTCCCAGCGTCGTACGCCTGTTGAGTGATTTCTGGCTGAGTTCTGATAGCGGATTTGCATAAAAAGCTGCTTTATTAGGCTTATCCGTGAAGTAAACAAAAACGAGTTCCGTTTGTGCGGAAACAGTAAGGTAACCCGTTAGGAAACAAAAGAGTAAAAGTTTTTTCATAAAATTTATTTGTATAAAGATAAAAACAAAATCAATAAAATTTTTGATAGGATTTTAAATTCCTTATTTTTACAGAAATATTTAGTATATGAAAAAAATTCAGATGGTTGACTTGCAAAGTCAGTATTACAAAATAAAGAATGATGTAGACAATGCAGTTTTGAATGTAATGGATTCTGCGGCATTTATTAACGGTCCTGAAGTAAAGTCTTTCCAGAATGAATTGGAGTCTTATTTAGAAGTAAAACATGTGATTCCGTGTGCCAATGGTACAGATGCATTACAGATTGCCCTGATGGCTTTGGATCTGAAAGAAGGAGACGAAATTATCACGGCTGATTTTACTTTTGCTGCTACAGTAGAAGTTATTCACCTGCTTAAATTAAAGTCTGTACTGGTAGATGTAGATTATGATACATTCACAATTTCTACTGAACAGATTAAAAAAGCAATTACGCCAAGAACAAAAGCGATTATTCCGGTGCATATTTTCGGACAGTGTGCCAACATGGAAGAAATTTTAAAAATTGCTGAAGAGCATAATTTATATGTTATTGAAGACAATGCTCAGGCAATCGGTTCAGAATATACATTCTCTGACGGAACTGTAAAACAGGCAGGAACAATGTCTACTGTGGGAACTACTTCTTTCTTCCCTTCCAAAAACCTGGGATGCTACGGAGACGGAGGTGCTATTTTTACCAATAATGATGAATTAGCTCACCGTTTAAGAGGAATTGTAAACCACGGAATGTATGAGAGATATTATCATGATGAGGTAGGAGTAAACTCACGTTTGGACAGCATTCAGGCAGCAGTTTTAAGAAAAAAACTTCCTCACCTTGATTCTTACAACGAAGCGAGAAGAAAAGCAGCTGATTTTTATGATGAAGCATTCGAAGGAAACCCGAATATTCTGACTCCAAAAAGAGCGGAGAACTCTACTCACGTATTCCACCAGTATACGTTAAGAATCCTGAATGGAAAACGTAATGAGCTTCAGAAGTTTTTAACGGAAAAAGAAATTCCTGCAATGATCTATTATCCGGTAGCATTAAGAAAGCAAAAAGCATACTTCCAGGAAAGTAATGCTGCAGACTTTGTGAATACTGATAAGCTTTTGGATCAGGTAATTTCGTTGCCAATGCATACAGAATTGGACGAAGAGCAGCTGAAGTATATTACGGATGCAGTGCTTGAGTTTATGGGATAAAATAAGCATGAAGGAATTTTTTTTAAAAGGGAGAAAGTATAAATTCTTTTTAGGATTTCACCTTTTTATTGTAGGGCTTTATTCAATCTATATCATAAATACATTGAAGTCTTATAATTCCTCATCTTATTCAACATATTATAAAGAGAGTATTTATGAAAATATCGCAAAATACTCTTTTTATATTATCATAAATTTAATTTCGGTAGCGATCATTTATTTTAAAATAAAACGAGCAAAGACTATCCTCAATTTTTTTGCAGTAATGATCTTTATTTTGGTTTGTTATGCCGAATATACCCTGATTAAAACTTATGTTAATAACTCATATTATAACTTTGTAATTACTTTTAATACAGGAGTTATAGGTTTTATTGTTTTTTATATCTTTTATCTCAATAAAAATAGTGAGAAAGAAGAGATAGGAATAAATGAAATAGAGAATATAGGAAAACGCGAAGACTAAGAAACCGCTAAGATTTAAAAAATAAAGATGGCTATACTTGTTACCGGCGGACTTGGATATATTGGTTCTCACACTGTTGTAGAACTTCTTAATAACGGCTTTGAAGTGGTTATTGTAGATGATTTATCCAATACGGAAAGGTTTATTTTAAAAAATATTGAGGAAATTACAGGTAAGAAGCCTGTTTTTTATCCTTTTGATTTAAGAAGGAAAGAACTTCTTACTCAGGTGTTTGATGCTCACCAGATTGATGGTTGTATCAATTTTGCTGCCTCTAAAGCGGTAGGAGAGAGCCAGATCATTCCAGTAGATTATTATGAGAATAATCTGTTTTCTTTGATTAATATTCTTCAGGAATTTAAAGCAAGAAAGATCTCCAATTTTATTTTCAGCTCATCATGTACGGTATACGGACAGGCAGATGTAATGCCGATAGATGAAAATACTCCGTTGAAAACCCCTGAAAGTGTCTATGGGAAAACAAAACAAATGGGAGAACAGATCCTGATTGATTTTGCAAAAGCCTATCAGAGTAAAATATCACTATTAAGGTATTTTAATCCAATCGGAGCACATCCTTCCGGAAAGCTGGGAGAATTGCCGATAGGGATTCCTAATAATTTAGTGCCTTATGTGATGCAGACGGCTTCTGGAGTTCGTGAGAAACTGAATATCTGGGGTGATGATTACTCTACAGAGGATGGAACAGCCGTTCGTGATTATATCTATGTTGTTGACCTGGCAAAAGCACACGTTGCAGCATTAAAGAAACTGATAGAGGATCCTTCATCGGATGCTGTAATAGATATTTACAATCTGGGGACAGGAAAAGGTTCATCTGTACTGGAAGTGGTAAAAGCTTTTGAAAAAGCCAATCATGTAGAAGTGCCTTATCAGATCTGTGCCAGAAGAGAAGGAGATATCACTATTGCCTATGCTAATCCCGATAAAGCGGAAAAAGAACTCAACTGGAAGTCTGAAACCTCGCTTGAAGAGGCTTTAAGAACAGTTTGGGAATGGCAAAAATATCTGAACACCAGAAATTCATAACTTAGCATTGAGAAATGCTTATATAGAAAGAGCAATTTAAACGATCATAAAACAAATTACAAAAACATCTTCCTTGAAAATTGAATGTTTTATCTTTTTAAAAAACATTTATTTCAGCGAAGCTTTAATTTAACATTAATATGAAGACACAGAGAATAGGTATTACATTTTCGTCATTTGACTTATTGCATGCAGGTCACATTAAAATGCTTGAAGAAGCTAAAACTGTATGTGACTATTTAATCGTCGGACTTCAAATCGATCCGTCCCACGATCGTCCAAACAAAAATAAGCCAAGTCAGACTATTGTTGAAAGATATATCCAGCTGAAAGCAGTGAATGCTGTGGATGAGATTATTCCTTATTACACAGAAGAAGACCTTTTGGATATTCTTAAATCATTTGTGATTGACGTAAGAATCATCGGGGATGATTATATGGACAGAGACTTTACAGGTAAAAAATACTGTGAAGAAAAAGGAATTGAGCTTTTTTTCAACAAAAGAGACCATAGGTTTTCCACCAGTGATCTGAGAAGAAGAATCTATGAAGCTGAAAAAGAAAAATACGCAAAAGCAGAACCTGTAAAATAACAGAAATAAAAAAATCCCGAAAGAACTTTCGGGATTTTTGTTGTATTACATTGGGCCGCCTTGTTCTTCGTCCCCTTTTGTATTAGAATTAATATCTTTTTTAATTTTAGGTTTGGCATCAATTTTCTCGCCTTGCTTGAACTTATAAGTGAAAGATAAAGCAAACTGTCTTGGCTGCCATTGCATTTCCATTTCTCGGGTAAACTGAGCATTATCAGAGAAGTTTTTCATTTTTCTGGTATTAAAGATATCTCTGATGTTGAATCCTATAATTCCGTTTCCTTTCCAGATGGTCTGGCTCGCTCCAAAATCTATCCCATACATTGCCTTTCTGTTGTTCATAGCTGTTTTCTCAGCAGCTCTGTAGAAGCTTTGAATTTGAAGGCTTAAGTTTTTAGTAGGCTTAAATGTATTGTTAAAACGTATTCTGTATGAGAATCCGGAACCAGAGAAATCATTTAAGGTTTTTGGATTGTCCGGGAATAAGTTATAGCTTCCTGTATTTTTATATCCGTAAAGGTCAGCAGAAAGCATTATTTTCCACCAGCTGTAAGGATCATAAGTTCCGTTCAGATCCAAACCATAATTGGTCTCCGTACCCACGTTGAAAGGAATGGTGTTTACAGCTCCCGTCTGATCTACATATTGATATCTGTTTTGCTCGTCTTCAGACTTTTTAAAATACAGAGTTGGATTAAACGTAATCTTTTTATTTGAAAGATTGTATCCAAGTTCAAAAGAGTTTTCGTAGGTTGGATTAAGATTCGGGTTTCCTCTGAAATAGTTTCTGTCATCATCAAAAGACATAAAAGGGATCAGGGAGAAAGCTCTCGGACGGTTAATTCTTCTTGAATAATTTAACAAGATCTGATTGTTCTTTGCCAGATCATAGCTTAAAAATACAGAAGGGAAGAACTTAGTATAGTTTTTATTAACTTCCGGAGTATTTGCCGGGTTTCCGTTTACATCAAAATTTTGAAAATTAACGTCAATTTTTGAAGTCTCACTTCTTAATCCTAACTGATACGCAAATTTTTCTCCAATTTTACTTTTAAACTGTGCATAAACTCCCAAAATCTTTTCAGAATATACCGTATTACTTGTGAAATCGAACCTGGTAGTTGTAGGTTGATCGTTTAACTTTTGATCTACAAAATAGTTATAGGTATTTCTGTTATAATCATAACGTGCTCCTGCTTCTAATTTAGACTTTTCACCTATTGGAAGTTCATAATCGATTTTTCCAATGAAAGTATCCGTTTTAGAATCTGTACTTACATTATTGATGATATTACCGTTTGGCTGTACAATATTTTCAATAAATGTTCTTTGATCAATTTTATTAATTCCGTCTGTTTTGTTGGTCTGGTAACTTGCGGATGCGGATAATAACTGGCCATTATCTCCAATTTTCTGATCAAGTCCAAGATCAAACTGGGTTGCCAGGTTTGTGTTATTTCCGTAGCTGTTTCTTTCCCTTAAAACATTGCTTACACCAGAAGTAGGAGTCGTATACAGTCTTTCATTATAAGAATTAAGACCTGTCTGATCCGTATCAAAACTTCTGATCATTCCTGAGAAATTGATGGATGTTTTATCACTGAAATCATGAGTAAAACCAGCAGTCACATTATAAGTGTTACTTTCTCTTGTCGTTTTACCATTTTGTTGAGAATACTGTGTAAAAGGGAATGCATCAGAAGCCAGGCTGCCAATATCATCCTTTCTGGTAGTTGTATTCTTCATGGTGCTTTCATTCTTCTGATAACCACCGCCGCCATTTAAAAACCAGGTCCAGTTACCTTTTCTCCAGTTTAAATTCGCATTAAGATTGGTTCTTGGAAGATAACCTAAAGTTCCGGTTACACTACCATTGAATCCCATTTTTTTATCCTTTTTAAGAATGATATTCAGAATACCAGCGGTCCCACTTGCCTCAAATTTAGAAGAAGGGTTGGTAATTACCTCAATTCTTTCAATCTGATCTGCCGGAATACTTTGCAAAGCGTTGGCTCCATCATCTATTCCAAGAAGAGAAGAGGGCTTTCCGTTAATCAGAAATTTTACATTGGAATTTCCTCTCATCGATACCGTTCCGTCTGTATCTACAGAAACCGAAGGAACATTGGTTAAAACATCCTGAAGATTTCCTCCTTTACTCACAATATCCTGTGAAGGATCATAGGTTTTCTTATCAAGTTCTACTTTATATGCTTTGGTGGCTGAAGCAGTAATCACAACACCCTGTATTTCCTTTGTTTTACCATCAACAGTAGAGGTTGGCTCTGCTTCAATAGATAATGCTCCGATATTACCTGCTTTTGCAATATTTTTGCTGACTACACTTTTTTTGTAATCAATAGCTTCTACTGTAATATCATAGTCTCCGGGCATAAGCTGAAGTGTATATTGCCCTTTTTCATCTGTCAGTACAGCATCACTTAAAGTCTTGTTGGCCTTATTGCTAAAAGTTACGGAAGCATAAGGAACCGGTTGATTTTTTTTGTTGACAATGATTCCTGAAACTCCAGCCTTCTCCTGTGCAAAAGCCAGTGCTGCCGCTGAAAGTACTAGGGTAAGTCCTAAAGTTTTTCTGGTGAAAATATTGACAATTTCTGTCTTATTCTTCATAGGTTATTTTTTTGTATAAGATCGTGAAAGAATAACCCTTAATATTTTGAATATCCATATCAATTTGATCTTCAAAACATTATGGTTGTATGTTTTTTCTAACTGTTTAAATTTTCAGGTGCTTTCTAAGCTTATTTTATATTTTTTGAGTTGAGCCAGTCCTGATAAGCCTTTGCATTCACTGCATGTTCTTCAGCACTTGCAGTAAACTTATGGTATCCGAATCTTGCCGGATCAGCACACATAAATATATAATTGTTGTTTTCGGCATTTAAAACAGCATCTATTGAATTCTTATCCACTACACAGATAGGTCCCGGAGGAATACCTGCATTGGCATAAGTATTATAAGGTGATGGTGTAGACAAATGCTTATATAATACCCTTTTTATAGGTTCTTTAAAATTAGTCTGCTTATTGATCGCATAAATTACCGTAGGATCAGACTGAAGCTTCATGCCTTTTCTGTAACGGTTTAAATATAATCCAGCAATTGTTTTCATTTCGTCCTTTTTTCCTCCGGACTCCTTATAAACAATAGAAGCTAAAGCATAAATCTGATCTCTTGTAAGACCGGACTGCTGTTCTTTGTTTTTTCTTTCACTTGTCCAGAAATCATTATATTGATTTTCGAACTTGGAAAAAAATTCTCTCGGACTTACTGTCCAGAAAAAATTATAAGTATCAATGAAAAAATATTTTTTTAAATCTTCAACATTTTTATAGCCTTTCTCCTGCGCAACAGCATCCAGATCATTCACAAAATGCAATGAATCAATTTCTGTTTTTTTAGTCACCTTACCAATCATCTGATACATGTCTCCAAAATCACCGATTCTGTAAGAATTTGCAGTCTGGTTACCTGCTTTGATCATATTGACAAGGTTTTTGTTACCTGTTCCGCTCTGAATATGATATCGCCCTGCTTTAAAATTCGTATCAAGGCCTTTTTCCTTAGCTACAGCTTCAAAAGACTCTCTGTCTTTAATATAAGGAGCAATAGAATCGAGGATCTGTTTAAAGCCTGCTCTATGAGGAATCAGAACATAACCATCCTTTTCTACATTATTTCCTAAATATTTATTATAAAATCTCAAACCAAAAAATCCTGCCACTACAAAAACCAGCAGAATGACAATGAGAATTGCTTTTTTCATTCTTTATAAATGTTGATTAAAAGTTTTTTGTTTTTAAAGAAGATCTGTCTTACCTCTAAAAACTTGCTTTGCAGGACCTTCCAGCCAAATATTCTGGAATGCGTCACCGCTTTTTTCAGCATATACTTTAAGGTTTCCACCTAAAGTTTTAACTTTTACAGAGGTTAGATTATGTTTTTGAAGAAAAGTTAAAGCAGAAGCTGTAACTCCTGTTCCGCAACTGTAAGTTTCGTCCTCAACGCCTCGTTCATAGGTTCTTACAAAAATTTCATTATCAGAAATTTTTTCTACAAAGTTCACATTGATTCCTTTTTCTTTATAATTTTCAGAATTTCTGATGCCATATCCTTCGTCATAAACGTGATAATCTTTCAGGTTGTCTACATATTTTACATAATGAGGAGATCCGGTGTTCAGAACAAAGTCATTGCCGTCATGGGAAACAGTATCCACATTGATCATTTTTAATTTAATGATTCCGTTATGGATTTCAGCTTCATGTTCACCATCGGTTGCAATGAACTTACATTTGTCTTCAAAAATGTCCAGGAAAAAAGCAAAAGCAACAAGACATCTTCCTCCGTTTCCACACATTGTACTTTCTCCACCATCAGAATTGTAATACACCATCTTAAAATCATATTCAGGATCGTTTTCCAATAGAATAAGACCGTCAGCACCTATTCCGAAACGTCTGTCACATAATTTTTCAATACTATCTTTATCTTTAGTAAATTGCAGATCACGGTTGTCTACCATTACAAAATCATTCCCTGTTCCCTGATATTTATAAAATTCCATATTTTTTGTTAAATAAAGAAGCAAAATTACTATATTTTAAATGAAAAACGAACAGTGTTAGCTGTTCGTTTTCTTATTTATAATCGTTTTATCTAAAGCCGCCTCCGCCGCTCTGCTGTCTGCTTGAACTGGTGCTTTGGCTGCCTGAGCTATTTCTAAATCCACCGCCAGAAGATTCTGATCTGCTGCTTTCAGAATTTCTGAAACCGCTGTTATTCTGGTTTCCCTGATTGTTCTGATTACTGCTGTTTTGATTTCTGAATCCGCTGTTACTGTTAGAATTTCTGAAACCACTGTTGTTTTGATTTCCCTGATTGTTTTGATAACCACTATTCTGGTTTCTGAATCCGCTGTTGCTGTTGGAGTTTCTATTATTATTGAATCCTTCGTTATTATTGTATGAACCGTTACTGTTCGTTGTACGCGTATTCTGGAATCCGTTTTGAGGTCTTGATGAAGAAGAAGATCTTCTTTCTACATAGACTTTTCTTCTGGAGTTGTTATAACTGTCATAATAATAAGGAATGCCATTATCATAGTAATAATTAACGTTGTTTCTGTAATAATAGCCGTCATTGCCCCAATATCCACCGCTTCCGTAGTATCCTGAAGGAGCATAATAATACCCATTGTTGTAATAGGGATCACCATATCCGTAACCACTATTGCTTCCGTATCCGTCAGTATATGCTAAACAAGAGGTTAAACTGGTAATAGCAAAAATACTGATTGCTATTTTAAATAAATTTTTCATGACTTTATTGTACTTTTTTTTCTTTAAAACTTTTTTTCCAATTGACGTATCCTAAGATCGCCATTATAGTAAATACCAAATATTGAACCGAAGTGATTCCAAGTCCCTTAAAAATCATCATAGGGATGCAAATAAGATCTCCGAGAATCCAGAAAATCCAGCTCTCAATGCGCTGTTTGGCCATCAACCACATTCCTACTAAAAATATGGAAGTGGTAAAAATATCCATCCAATTGGCCCAATCGAGATGATATAATCCCCAATAAGCACCTTCTAAATGATCAATGTAAGGTTTACAATAATAAATAAAAGTAACAAATCCCAAACTCAGCACAAAAAGAATACTTGCATGTATCCATTCTTTTCGGGTAGCCCATGTAACTTCTACATGAACATGATCTTCAGAATTTCTTGCCCATAGAACCCATCCATAAATACTCATGACAGTATAATAGACGTTAATCATACAGTCTCCCAGCAGCCCGGCATTGAAAAGAAGATATACGTAGATCAGGGTTGAAATAATGCCGGTAGGGTATACCCATATATTTTTCTTTATGGAAAAAAATACGCTCAGTATTCCGAAAATTGCACCTGATGCTTCCAACGTAATCTGTAAAGAATCATAGCTTTCATAAGGCTTTACAAAAAGATCATATAAATTCATGCAATCAAAAATAAGCAAAAATATGGACTTTTTAAAATGGATTATATAATGTGTTGTTCAGGTTTTTAAACCTTTAATGTAAAATAAATGAGGAAAGTTTAACGATAAACGTGGGAGTTCCTAAATTTTTTATATTTTCGTAAATCCTTAATAAATAAAAAAACATGTCGAAAATTTGGGTTAAAAAGCCACTAAGTGCCTATGAGGCAGATATGAAGAAGAGTGAGCTGAAAAAAGTCCTTGGAAAATGGAGTTTAACAGCAATTGGAGTAGGTGCTATTATCGGTGGTGGAATCTTTGTTCTTACAGGAACAGGAGCCTATTATCATGCAGGACCAGCACTTGCAATTTCCTTTATCATAGCAGGGATCGCCTGCGTTTTTGCTGCATTGTGCTATGCAGAGTTTGCATCCATTATTCCTGTAGAGGGTTCAGCTTATGCTTATGCATATGGAACAGTAGGAGAAATTTTTGCATGGGCCATGGGATGGTGTCTCATCCTCGAGTACGCCATGGCGAGTATGGCGGTTTCCGTGAGTTGGTCCGGATATTTTAACAAATTTTTGAAGATTTTTAATATTCACTTGCCCGCTTATCTGACATCAGATCCGGCAAGTTATACCGGAGATGGTTTTTCAATGAACCTGCCAGCATTTATTCTGGTTCTTTTAATTACTGCATTATTGGTAAAGGGAACTAAAGAAGCTGCAGGAGCGAATAATCTGATCGTTTTAATGAAAACTTCAGCGGTTATCTTTGTAATTATCGCTGGTGTATATATTATTTTCTCTAATACAGATCTTTACAATGCAGTAGATGGTGTTAAAAACTGGAAGCCTTTTATTCCGGATCAGGTTCAGATTAAAAATTCTGAAGGAGATATGGTTTCTGCCTACGGTATTAAAGGAATTATTTCCGGAGCAGCAGCTATTTTCTTTGCTTATATCGGTTTTGATGCTGTTTCTACACAAGCTGGAGAGGCTATTAACCCTAAGAAAGATGTACCTTTCGCTATTATCGCTTCATTATTGGTTTGTACTGCTTTATATATCTGTGTATCTCTTGTATTAACGGGGATGATGCATTATACAGACTTTAACCCGGAAGGAAAATATCCGGATGCTATCAAAGCTCCTGTAGCGTATGCTTTTGAAATTGCAGGAAAACACTGGGCGAGTAATATTGTAACCATTGCAGCTACTGTAGGATTAATTTCCGTAGTAATGGTAATGATGATGGGACAGTCCAGAATCTTCATCGGGATGGCAAAAGACGGATTGATTCCTAAATTCTTCGGTGATCTTCATCCAAAAACAAAAACACCTTACAAAGGAATCATTTTGTTAGGACTTGTGGTAGCATTGATCGCAGCATTTACCCCAATTTCAACATTGGCAGATATGACAAGTTTCGGAACTCTATTCGCATTTACCCTGGTTTGTATTGCCGTTTGGGTGATGAGAAAAAAAGAACCTAATTTGATCAGACCTTTCAAAGTTCCGGCTTACAAAATAGTGGTAGCATTAGGAGTATTTATCAATATTTATTTGATCTTTAACTTAAGTGCTCATGCTTTGGAGCTTTCTGCAGTATGGTTGTTCTTAGGAGGTTTGGTATACTTCCTGTATGGAAAATCAAACAGTAAGCTTAACAATCCTGAAAAATATCAGAATCAAGATTAATCATCATATTAAACCGCTTCGGCGGTTTTTTTCGTCCCAATACTATTACTATGAAAAATATTTTGTCCATTTTATTCCTGTCCATAGGATTTACAGCGTTTTCCCAACAGGTGGAAAGTCTTGAAACCATTCTTAATGATAAGATCAGTATCAGAGCTCTTGAATTATATGACAATAAGGTCTGGTACAGCGGTACAAATTCTAAATTTGGATTTGTAGATCTTAAAGACTATAAAAACCAGAAACAGATCAAGCTATCTGAAGAAAAACTTCAGTTCAGAACATTAGCACAGGACAAAACGACTTTTTATGCAATCAACATCGAAAGTCCAGGACGTTTCTTTGCCATTGATAAGAAAACTCTGAAATCACAGGTTGTTTTTAAAGATACAGCCAAAACTGCTTTTTATGATGCCTTACATTTTGTGAATGATAAGCTGGCCTATACTTTTAGTGATGCAGATAAAGATCAGATGTTGAAGCTGGCTGTTTACAAAGACGGGAAATGGAGTATGTTTAAGAATAATGTAAAATTAAATGAGGGTGAAGCTGCTTTTGCTGCAAGTAATACCAATATTTCATCCTCTAAAAAATACTTATGGATTGCCACCGGAGGAAAAGCTTCAAGAATTTTAAGAATGAATCTGAAAGATGAAAAATTTGAAATATTCAATACCCCATTTGTACAGGGAGAATCTTCACAGGGAATGTATTCTGTAGATTTTTTTGATGAAAGCTTTGGAATTGCAGCTGGAGGAGATTATACAAAACAGGATGCTAATATCAATAATATCGCAACCACAAGTGATGCAGGGAAAACCTGGCAGATTCAGGCTTCAGGACAGAATGCAGGATATACAACCTGCGTGAAAATAAAGCCGGGATCCAAAGGAAAAGAAATTATTGCAGTGGGAGATAAGCACATCAGTTATTCCTCAGATTTTGGAAAAACATGGACGAAAATTTCTGATGAGAAAGGCTTCTTTGTCTGTCAGTGGATTGATGCTAACCATGTGGTTCTTGCAGGAAATAACAGAATTGCAGTGATGAAATTAAAATTTTAAATATCAGGAATAGAATTTATCACTATTTGTCAAAAGCCTGATCATACGTATTTAGACTCATTATAAAATAGAACCTAATATAATTCATAGGTTAAAATTCATAACTAATGGTTAATTTTGTAAGATGAAATTTAAATGATGTTAAATTTCATGTCCTTATAAAATTTTAATTTTCAAAATGAACTCTTTAATAGATAAGTATAATATTCCCGGACCGCGTTACACTTCTTATCCTACCGTTCCATATTGGGATGAATCAACATTCTCATCGGAAAAATGGAAGGAAACTGTAATCAGGTCTTTTCATGAAAGCAATGCAGAGGAGGGAATTTCTATTTACATCCATTTGCCTTTCTGTGAGGCATTATGTACGTTCTGTGCTTGCCATAAGCGTATTACCAAACAACATAGTGTTGAAATACCTTATCTGGAAAGTGTTTTAAAGGAATGGAAACTGTATCTTGATCTTTTCAACGAAAGACCTAAACTGAAAGAATTACACCTTGGAGGTGGTACTCCTACGTTTTTCTCTCCTGAGAATTTAAGAACATTATTGGAAGGTATTTTTTCATCGGTAGATATTGCGGAACATCCTGAATTTTCTTTTGAAGGACATCCAAACAATACTACGAAAGAACATCTTCAGACCTTATATGATCTCGGCTTCAGAAGAGTAAGTTTTGGAGTTCAGGATTATGATCCTAAAGTTCAGAAAGCGATCAACAGAATCCAGCCTTTTGAAAATGTAAAAAATGTTACAGAGTGGGCTAAGGAAATTGGATACAGAGGAATCAGTCATGATCTTGTTTTCGGATTGCCGCACCAGAATTGGGATGCCATGGAACATACGATCAGAAAGACAATGGAATTGAAGCCAGACAGACTGGCATTCTACTCTTACGCACACGTTCCATGGGTGAAAGGTGTTGGACAAAGAGGATTTGATGAAAATGACCTTCCAAGTGGAGAAGAGAAACGCCGTTTGTATGAAGATGGGAAAAAGCTTCTTCAGGATTTAGGATATATTGAAGTAGGAATGGATCACTTCTCTCTTGAGCATGATGATCTGTATCAGTCTTTGATTCATAAAAAACTACACAGAAATTTCATGGGCTATACTTCCAGCAATACCCAGCTGATGGTTGGACTTGGGATGTCTGCCATTTCAGATTCTTGGTATGCTTTTGCTCAGAATGTAAAAACAGTGGAAGAGTATCAGAAAATGGTTGAAGAGGGTGAGATTCCTGTTGTAAAAGGACATGTTCTGAGCGATGAGGATCTTACGGTAAGAAGGCATATTCTGAATCTGATGTGTCAGCTTGAAACCACTTTTGATATTAATAATTCTTTCCCTGAGCTTGACAATGCACTGGAAATGTTGAAAGAAATGGAAAATGACGGTTTGGTTGAAATCAACGGAACTGAAGTTAAAATAACAGAAGCCGGAAGAGCATTCACGAGAAATGTAGCGATGGTTTTTGATCTGAGAATGATGAGAAATAAACCTGAAACAAGGATTTTCTCAATGACTATATAAAACAAAAGCGGCTGTCCAAAAAGTTTGGGCAGTCTCTTTTGTTATAAAGAAATAGAATTTAGGAGAGTTTGAGAGTCATATCAATGTCTTGATTCAACCTTGGATCTGACATTTATATAAAACCATTCTTGTTCGATAAAATTTAAATAGAATTAACAGGTCGCTCCTCCGGAGCTCTAATTTTAAAATAAATACGTCCTATTAACAGTCAGCTCCTATTGGAGCTGGATTTGATCCCATCGGGATCAACTGTTAGTAGAAAAAATGAGATCGCCATAAAATAAAGCTCCGAAGGAGCGACCTGTTAATTCATGCCGTAAATATTGATATTTCCAATGTATTTACACTTTTTATCAGACAGTAATAATACAAGAGGCTGTCCAAAAAGTTTGGGCAGTCTCAATTTTTTGTTGAGATGGCTTATTTTGAACTTGTTTAAACTTTTTTGAAACATTAAGATTGCATTAAGGTGTTTAGAGTATTAAGATGAGCTTCGCTTTAAGCTTAAAAATCAGAATGATTTATCTTAACTTAACTATGCTTTACTGCTTAAATCCTTCTTAATGGTTTAAGAAATATCCAATGTTTTTTGCTTAGTGAAAAGCCTTAGCGTTTCGTTTGCGTTTACAACCAGCTACTACTATTTAATAATCAATTTCTGGCTATATGATTTCAGTTCCCCGGATTTAAGATTAATGTAGTACACTCCGGCGGGAATCCCTGAAATATTAATTCCTTTGCCATTAATAATCTGATCCGTTTCCATAACCTTTCTTCCCTCTGCACTGATGATTTCCAGGGTTGCTTTTTTATCTTTCACTCCCTCAATGAAAATTTCTTTGGAAGCAGGATTAGGATAAACTTTTATTGTGCCTAAAGTATTTTCATTAGTTCCTAAAGTTCCTGTGGATATTTTGAAAATTTTTCCATTGCTCAAATCTGCTACATACAATCCTTTCTGATAATCTTCTCCAAAAGTAGAAAAGTTATTTCCGGAATAAGGAGTCGTCCACGTAATGGCATTATTGGTATCCAGAATTCCGATCTGAGAAGAACAATAGTCAGCAAAGAAATATTTCCCCTGAAGTGACGGGTATTGGCTTCCTCTGTAGACATAACCACCCGTGATAGAACATTTTCCGCCAGAATGGTTATATACAGCAACAGGGAAGGTCATGGTGGATTGGGCAGCACATCCTGCAGTATTGTAGGCATTATTCCCTTCATAGCAGCGCCAGCCATAATTTAATCCGGCTGTAGTAATAGGCATTTTATTGATTTCTTCTATTGCTCCCTGACCAACATCCGCAATCATGGCATTGCCGGTAGTCAGATCAAAAGAAAATTTCCAGGCATTTCTAAGGCCGTAAGCCCATATCTCGTCTGCACCATCCACTCCGGCTCCGGCAAAAGGGTTGTCTGGTGGAATATTGTAAGGGCCGGTAGCATCTACATCTATTCTCAGCATTTTTCCTAATAACACATTTTTATTTTGGGCATTATTATTAGGGTCGCCACCACTTCCTCCGTCTCCGGTGATGATCCAGAGCTTTCCGTCAGGAGCAAAATGAATGCTTCCTCCATTGTGATTGTCAAATGGCTTGGGAATATTCAGCAGTATTTTTTCTGAAGCAGGATCTGCTACGTTGGGGTCTGTAGAACTTACACTGTACCTGGCAACAATAATATTGCCTGAAAGGTTGTTATAATACACAAAAAAATACCCGTTGGTAGAGTATTGAGGATGAAATGCAAGACCGAGAAGGCCTCTTTCACCGCCGAAAGTAATTTTTGATCCGATATTCAGAAAATGGGTTGTGTTAATTGTCCCATTGGGTTGAATAATTTTAATGATGCCGTCCTGTTGAACCACAAAAAGACGGTTGTCATTGGCGTTCGTAATCTCTACAGGACTGGTAAGCCCCGTGGCAAATTCTTCCAAATTAATGCTTTGAGAATTAACAATTAAGGAAGAAAAAATACTGATGCAAAAAAGTAATTTTTTCATAATATTTTGATAGTTAGTGCGTTGATATGATGAATGAAAATTTTATACCAATCATATTTTGAAAACTTCGTTATGATAGTATGAAAAAATTGTTAAATCTTAAATAGAAATCACGATACCAATATATCTGGAAATAAACCATTTCTGTTGTTAAAAATTCATAAAATACAAGAAAATCATTATATTTGCCGACTTAATTTAACGTAGTTATAACAAAATGCAAGGAAAAGGACTTATTACAATTGTCGCTATTGTACTAGGGTTGATTTGCTTAAACGAGCTATTACCAACATGGTACGCCAGCAAAATTGAAAAGCAGGCGACTGCTATTGCAGGAGACAATCCGGAGAAGTATCAAAAAGAAATCGCAAGACTTTCTAAGGATACTTTGAATTTAGGATTCACAAAACTTTATTACACTAAAGCCAAAGACAAGGAAATGAAACTTGGTCTTGACTTGAAAGGAGGGATCAACGTTCTTTTGGAAATCAACCAAAGAGATCTTGTGAATGATTTAACCAATTATTCTACAAATCCTGTTCTTATTGAGGCTTTAAACAAAACTGATGAAGCACAGAAGAATTCTACTAAACCTTACATCGACAACTTCTTTGAGCAGTTCGATGTAATTAACAAAGCTAAAGGGACAAACCTTAAGTTGGCAGATCCGGAAATTTTCGGAAATACAACCCTTACTGAGGTGAAGTACAACACGCCTGATGAGCAGGTGAAAAGCATTGTTAAAAGAAAAATCGATGCATCTGTAGGAACAGCTTTCGAGGTAATCAGAACGAGAATTGATAAGCTTGGAGCCATCCAGCCAAACGTTCAGAGAGTACCTGGTACAGCTAGAATTTCTGTGGAAATGCCTGGTATGAAGGACATCGATAAAGTGAAGAAAATGCTTCAGACTTCTGCAAAACTTCAGTTCTGGGAAGTACAGCAGGTTCCTGAAATTGCGCCTTATTTCCAGACTTTGACAACTATGGTTGCTACAAAAGGAGATTCTATGGGAGTGGCAAAAAATGTGAACTTCATGAGCCTTTTACAGCTTGACAAATTAAGAACAAATGGTGTTGCTAACGTAAAACTATCTGATACTGCTGTTGTAAACAAAATCTTAAACAGCAAAGTAGGTCAGTCTTTACGTCCGTCTAACATTAAATATACACAGTTCATGTGGGGTTACAAACCTGAAGCTACAGATAGCGAAAGCTTAGTATTGTATGCGATCAGAGGTAACATCAACCAGAAAGCTCCGGTAGACGGTGCTGTTGAAACTGCAAATATCAGCTACGATGAACTAAGCAGAGTAGTGGTAGATATGCAGATGGACTCTAAAGGAGCAAAAGAGTGGAAAACATTAACTGAGAAAAATGTTGGAAAACCGGTTGCAGTAACTCTTGATAACAGAGTATACACAGCTCCTAACGTTGTAGGTGCTATCCCTAACGGTAGAACTCAGATCTCTGGTAACTTCTCTCAGGAAGAAGCTAAAGAATTGGTAGACGTGTTAGGTGCTGGTAAATTGCCTGCAGGTGCAAAAGTAGTTCAGGCTACCGTTGTAGGTCCATCTTTAGGGCAAGAGGCTATTGATTCTGGTTTAATGTCGTTTATCATTGCATTCGCTATTATCATTGTTTATATCATTTTCTACTACGGTGGAGCTGGTGTATATGCGGTAATTGCAATGGTGATCAACTTATTCTATATTTTCGGTATCATGGATTCGGGTGACTTTACCCTTACGCTTCCAGGTATCGCGGGTATCGTTCTTACGATGGCAGTAGCGGTTGATACGAACGTTATCATTTATGAAAGAACTAAAGAAGAATTATTCGCTGGGAAAAGTATCCTTGAAGCTTACAAAGATGGTTTCAAACATGCATTAAACGCGATTATCGATGGTCACACTACTACTTTCCTAACGGCAGTTGTATTGTTCTTCTTCGGAACAGGACCTATCAAAGGTTTTGCATTGACGTTGATGATCGGTATTTTAATGACATTATTCACGTCTGTATTGCTTTCAAGAGTAATGATCTTCTCAAGATTAAATAAAGGAAAAGGACTTTCTGTTTGGACTCCGGCTACGAAGAACCTATTCAGAAATACCTGGATCGATTTCATCGGAAAGAGAAAATATGCTTACATCGTTTCTGCTGTTCTTACCGTTATTTGTGTGATTTCAATCGCAACGCATGGTTTCAAATACGGTATCGACTTTACCGGTGGTAGAAACTATGTGGTAAGATTTGATAAAGATGTAAAAGCTGAAGATGTTGAAGAAAAATTAGTAGCATTATTCAAAACTGAAGACGGTAAAAACTCTTCTGTAGAAGCTAAAACTTTCGGAAACAACAAACAATTAAAGATTTCTACCGATTACCTTATCGAGGACGAATCTTTAAAAGCTGACCAGATTATCGAACAGAAATTATTCGAAGGTTTAAAATCAAACTTACCGGCAGGAACTACATTGAAAGATTTCAAATCTGCTGATAAAGACCACGCAGGAATTATCTCTTCTGAGAAAGTAGGACCTTCTGTTGCTGATGATATCCAGACTCACGGTATCTATGCGGTATTAGCTGCATTAGCAATGATCTTCATTTATATCTTAGTAAGATTTAGAAAATGGCAGTTCTCTCTTGGAGCAGTTGCTGCTCTATTCCACGATGCGGTAATTATCTTAGGAGCATATTCATTGCTTCACAAATATATGCCGTTCAACATGGAGATCAACCAGGATTTCATTGCTGCGATTCTTACTGTATTAGGATACTCAATTAACGATACCGTAATTATCTTCGACAGAATTAGAGAATACCTGAGAGAGAAAAAATCTTTAACATTAGCAGGTCTGTTTGATGACTCTATTTCAAGTACATTGGGTAGAACATTCAACACCTCATTCACTACGATTTTGGTTATCCTTGCGATCTTCATCTTCGGTGGTGATAACTTGAGAGGATTCATGTTTGCGATGTTAATCGGTATTGGATTCGGTACTTATTCATCCATCTTTATTGCGTCTGCAATTGCTTACGACTTCCTTAAAACAGGGAAAGAAGAAGAGGTACATGGAAAATCCACTTCTGCTAAAGAAGAACTTGCTTCAAAGTAATACAAACTACAATAAATTAGTAAAGACCGTTTCGAAAGAAGCGGTCTTTTTTTATATACTTATCCGTTTTTTTTTCTTTTTGATCATTTCAAATGATAAATAGGGTATCTCACCCTAACTATTTGAAAGCTTTTGTTTTGAATGATTGAATTTTCATCTAGTTTTTAATTATTTTATCTGTTTTCTATTGGTAATTATTTATTAGTGTTTTTTAAACCTTGTTTTTATAATTTATATTGTAGATTTTACTTTTTTTTAAAGAGTTTTAATTGGAGTTATATATAATAACTCTAATTTTGGAGAATAATTGGGTTGTGTGTAATTGTTGAATAATAAAGAGTTTTTGTGAGTTTATATGGAAATAATTATTTTAATTTAAAAATATTAAAAAATAAGAGTTTTATGTAGTAAAATATTTTATATTTATATAAAACAAAACAAAAATGAAAATCGAAAAATTATTAGTTGCTGTGGCATTATGTGCTGCTAGTTTCCTTTTAGCACAGGTAGGAATTGGAACTCCTAATCCTGATAAAAGTGCTGCCTTAGATATTACGAATAGCACTAAAGGTGTACTGATCCCAAGAATTTCCAATCTGTCAACAATAGCCACACCGGCCAACGGCTTGCTGGTTTATGATCTCCAAAGACAGGCATTAACTCAGAATATAGGAACTCCTTCCAGTCCTAACTGGGTTCCCATCAGTGGTAATATTGTTAAGTTTTTCTATATGCCGTCCATCAGTATTGATACCTCTACTTTAGGTACAGGAAGAACAAAAGATTTGTTCCAGCTTTATAAGGCTCAGTTTTCGACCCCTAAGGTTTCAAGTACGGGAGCTCCAGGGGGAATTCCTTTCTTTGCTAATGCATCAGATTTGTATTATTATGTTACCGATTTTGATAATACTGTATTGAGTAATGTAAGCATTGATCCCAATGGAATATTGAAATATGATGTGGTAGGAACGGCAACGGCCTGCTCTTTTGTCAACATTGTATTTGTAATCAAATAATTTGAAGTGACATACAGTCATTATGATCATCCTTATCCAGGGATGAGTGTCTACCACGTATAATTAACTTTAAAAATTATTGATGATGAAAACAATTTCAATAGTACGCTGTTTGCTTATGGTAATATGTCTTTTTGTATCAGGCAAAGTGGCATCGCAGGAGATGGTTGCCCTTCCCAATGGTGGATGTGGAAGATTATTGGATACCAATACCTCAAGTTCAAGTGATGGTGGTTTTCTTTGTTTCAGATTAGGAAAAGAAGCTGTTAATCCTAATAATATGACGGATACGGATGTCAACTCATATGCATCTTTGAAACCAGGAACTGGTGCCGGACTATTCTGTAGTATGTATATCGGGGTAGGAACTTCGGGAGCCGATTTTCAGGCTAATAAACCTGTTTATATTGATTTTGCTTCCGATGGATTCAATTTTAATCCCAGTTTTAATGGGGGGAATTTTGTTTTCTACAATAATGGGCAGGAAGTCTATCGTACTGGTATCAACGGGCATTTCTTCTTTGATTTCGGAGATAATCAGGAGCGAAGAATTATTAAAGTAATTCCGACAGCTGCATGGGATGAAGTGCAGTTGGCTTTCGGAGAAGCTATTGGTATTGGTTTTTCCTTCAGCCAGATGAGAGTATATAACATTCTTTCAGAGTATTATCTGGCTCCTATGACCTTTCTGTCTCAGCCTTCTGATAAAACAGTTGTTGCCGGAGGATCTACAACGATGACAGCGGTAATCAATAATACTTCTACAGATGAAACACCGGATAATATTACCTATCAGTGGCAGGTTCTTATCGGAAGTACATGGAATAATCTTGCAAACGGGTCCAACTATGCGAATGTCACTTCATCTACTCTTAGTATTAATAATGTTCCTGCAGGATTTCACAATAATCAGTACAGAGTTGTTGCCAATTCCAGCTTCCATACCTGTTCCTTCCAGGCAATTTCTACTGTGGGACGACTTTTTGTCAACTCAGTGAATGCTCCCGGAACTATTTCAGCGGATCAGACAATATGTATGGATATCAGCAATGATCCTGCCGCATTTAGTCAGACTACAGTGGCGCAGGTAAGTGGTTCTGCAGAATATCAGTGGCAAAGCTCCGCAGATAACGTAACATTTGTAAATATTACCAACGCTACATCTGCTACTTATGATGCTCCGCCTATTACACAAACTGCTTATTACCGTCGGGGAGTAAGATCTGTTCTGAACGGAAACACAACGGCTTATCAATACAGCAATGTGGTAAAAGTAACGGTAAAACAAAGTTGTTTGATTAAGTGTATCATAACAAACAGAATGATTTATACGACGTTGAACAGCAACTAAGATTGGTCTCTAATTAAGGATAGTAACCTGTTTCAAATTCATTTTTGGAGCAGGTTTATTCTTTATGTTCGGTAGGAAAATACGGAAAAAATAAAGCTATGGTAAATGTAATGTGTTATTTAATAACGTTTTAGTCTTTTTGTTTTTTAAAATTTATATGAAGTATTCATAATTTAGAATCATTATTTTTCAGATTTGATTAATTTTGCACCATCATGGAAAATTCAAAGAAAAAAGCGGCTATAGGCTTCATATTTATTACTTTACTGATCGATATTACAGGATGGGGAATCATCATTCCTGTTGTTCCTAAATTAATTGAGGAACTTATTCATGCAGATATTAGTGAAGCCGCAAAATATGGTGGCTGGCTTGGATTTGCCTATGCATTTACACAATTTATATTCTCTCCGTTAGTAGGAAACCTTAGTGATAAATACGGACGAAGACCCATCATTCTGATTTCTCTTTTCGGATTTGCAGTAGATTATATTTTCCTTGCACTGGCTCCCACGATCTGGTGGTTATTTTTGGGAAGAGTTATTGCGGGGATTACAGGAGCAAGTGTCACCACGGCCAGTGCTTATATTGCAGATATTTCCACGGATGAAGACAGAGCTAAGAATTTCGGCCTGATAGGTGCTGCTTTTGGGCTCGGATTTATCATAGGACCTGTTCTGGGTGGAGTTCTTGGACATTATGGAGCCAGGGTTCCTTTCTATGCGGCTGCCGGCCTGTGTCTGCTTAATTTCCTTTATGGATACTTCATTCTTCCTGAAAGTTTGGATAAAGATAAAAGAAGAGAATTCGACTGGAAACGTGCCAATCCCATTGGTTCATTTAAGTTTTTAGGGAAACACCCTGAAATTTCAGGTTTGATTGTTTCTTTGATCTTAATCTATATTGCAGGTCATGCTGTACAGAGCAACTGGAGTTTCTTTACCATGTATAAGTTCAGCTGGACAGAAAGAATGGTTGGAATCTCCTTAGGAGTTGTAGGTTTGTTGGTAGGTCTCGTACAGGGTGGTCTTATCAGATATACAACCCCAAGACTGGGAGAACAGAAAAGTATTTATTACGGATTGGCTTTCTATGCGGTAGGAATGTTATTGTTTGCCTTTGCTTCAGAAGGCTGGATGATGTTTGTGTTTCTCGTACCTTATTGTTTAGGAGGAATCTGCGGACCGGCTTTACAATCGGTTATTACGAAAAGTGTTCCTTCCAATGAACAGGGAGAACTTCAGGGAGCATTAACGAGTTTAATGAGTGCTACATCCATTATCGGACCTCCAATGATGACTAATTTATTTTATTATTTCACTCATGATGAAGCGCCGTTCAAATTTTCCGGTGCACCTTTCTTTTTAGCTTTTATTTTAATGGCAATCAGCGTGGTAATTACCTATTCTGCTTTTCAGAAGAAAAATAAAAATTTAGTTGATGTGACTTCAAAAAAAGATTTTCATTAAATAGATTTGTTCTATTGATGAGATATAGATGATTTTGGGTTACATCTTTCAATAATTTTACATGAGTGAAATAGTTTTACTCATTGTTGAAACAGGAAAAACCAAATTATGAATACATCAGAACTGGAAAAGTATTTTGAACGGATTCATTTCTCCGGAGCTCCGGAATTGACTATGGAGACATTGAAAAGAATACATCAGCTCCATCCCAAGTATATTCCCTTTGAGAATATTGATTCTTATACAGGAATTGTTCCTTCTTTGAATGTAGATGATGTTTTCAGAAAACTGGTTATTGAATCCAGAGGTGGATACTGCTATGAACAGAATCTGCTTTTAAGTGAAGTTTTAAAAAAATTAGGATTCAATGTAAAACTCCAGCTTGGAAGGGTAGTGTGGGGAAGACAGGAAGATAGTATTGCTGCGCAGACTCATCTATTGCTTATTGTTGATTTTGAAGAAGAAAAATATGTGGTAGACTGCGGATTTGGAACAGCCACCCTTACTGCACCAGTACTTTTAAATGAAGAAGAACAGCAGCAAACACCCAACGGAATATTTAAAGTTTCCCATAAAGAAGAAACCTATACACTTTGGATGTGGAAAGAACAATGGCTTCCGGTGTACCGATTTATTCCTGAGTATGTAGAACCTATTGATCTTGATATTTCCAACTGGTATTTGTCTACTCATCCGGATTCTCATTTTAAGAACAGACTGATTCTTTCAAAAGTAGATGAGAATGCCCGCTACACTTATACAGACCATGTACTGAATATCCGGTCTGATGATGGTGAAAAAGAATCTATAAGGATAGAAAATGATGTACAGCTCTATGAGATATTGATTAATACTTTCGGACTTAAAGAAAATGCAATAGAAGCATTGAAGTCAAAAGTCAGGATCTGGTAGAACTTATAAAATGCAATAAACGGGAAGCTCACTGAGCTTCCCGTTTTGATTAAAATCTGATTTTTATGAGAATAACTATTATGGATAAAGGGATTTTGTCCCGTTACTTACAATATTACTGCCCAATCCGGAGAATGATACAGAGAAATTAGTGGAATTAAAGCTCAAAGAACCTGTAGGTGTACAAAGTCCCAGTGCATAACGACATTGTCCGTAAGCTCCTGTCTTTTTGGTAATCTTACTTTCACTTTTTGCTTTTCCTAAACTGATATATCCCCAGTCACTTACATCTGCATTGGACACCGTAGACCCTGAATAATAAATGGTAATCTGATATCCTGCTTCACCTCGTTTAGAACCCCAAAGCCAGTTGGCTGTCCACCATTGTTTATACCATGTAGAAACCACTTTTGAAGCCTGATTGTTCGATGCTTCCGAATTTCCACGGGTATCCATCATCACAAGACCTCCGAAGATATTATCCCAGATAATTCCTGAATCACCATAAAAACATAAGGTGGTAAATTTCCCGTTTTTGCCGTTCCATGTTACTTCCATAACCTGGGTGCCTGGTTTTACTTCTTCGGTGATGGCTTCTTTTAACCCTTGTTGTGCGATTGTTAAATCCTCACCATTATACAAATCTCCAATTTTTCCGATTTTTACAGAAGATGGATCCATAATATTTCCGGATGCAATGAACTGATCTTTATCTGTAATCAGTTTTTTGGAAAGTTCTACCCCTTGTTGGGTTGAAATTTTTCCTAATACAGCCACTCCAACAATTTGTAAATCATTTTTTAAATAAGTTTCAAGATTTTTGGTGGATTCATTCAGTTGAAGCTGTACTGCTTCAGGAACAAGTTGAGAAGAAGAAGGAGTGATTTCTTTTTTCAGCTCATCTATGGTTGTCTTAGCCTGAACCGCTTCCTGTTGGCTCATTTCGTTGTTTTCATTCTGGCAGCTTTGGAATGCCAATACCGATAACACGGCGAAAACTTTAAAAGTAGTCACTAGTTTTTTCATAATTAATATTTATTTGGTTGTGCATTATAAATATACAGAATTGTTGTGTAATTCTCATTGTTTTGAATTAAATATTTGTTAATTAATAAGTAGAGGTTGCAGATGTTAGGTAGTTAAGTTTGAGAGTGGGAGAGTTTGAGGGTTCAAAGTTCTGAGTTTAAAGCTTGTGGGTAAACAGGAATAAAAAAAAACAGCACCTCGCACCTCGTAACAAAATAAACTTGAAACTCGTACCAACACCAAAAACTCGTCTCCAAGCAACCTGCACCAAAATAATCTCGAAACCCGCAACCCGTCCACCAAACATTAAACATTAAACCTTGAACTTTGAACTTTGAACTTTGAACCCTGAACTTCATTATAAAATCTTAAAATTTGTTTAAATTTTTAGTTTACATTCCATAAATGCAATAATCTTTCGTAATTTTACGCCATGGAATTAAGCATTGGAGAAATGGCACTCATTGCCATTGCAATCGTTGTATTATTCGGTCCGGATAAACTGCCTCAGATTGCGCGTGACTTAGGTGCAGGCGTTAGAAAGATGCGTGGAGCAGTAGAAGATATCAAAACTGAAATCATGAAGGAAACGGATAATCCTGTTTCTGAAATCAAACGTGAGATTGAGAAAGTAAAAGATGCTGCAAAGGATTTCAACCCGATGAATGATATTCAGAAAGATATTCTGACGGAACCTTCTTCAGTGGCTTCTAATGAGCCTTCAAAACCGAAACCGGCAGATGATGAGACTTACGAAGGACCTGTAAGCAGATAACGATGGAGGAAATCATTCAGGAAGATAAGAAGGTATTTCTTTACCTTAATAATTTGGGCGATTCATCTTTCGACCAGTTTTGGATGCTGATTTCCAGTACCTGGATCTGGGTGCCTCTTTATATTATATTTCTTTATTTTTTATACAAAAACCACAAACTAAGATCATTAGTTTTTATCCTTATATTTTTGGCTATTGGGGCAACGGTTTCTGACCAGTTGGCTAGTGTCTTTAAATATGGTGTGGCAAGGTTGAGACCGTGTCATGATCCTACTCTGGAACATCATATGAGAATCGTGAAATGCGGTGGACAATTTGGGTTTTATTCTGCTCATGCCTCCAATACATTCTTTTTGGCTGCCTTTTTAAGTATTTTATTAAAAAATAAACTTAAATGGTTTCCATATGCTATATTTGTATGGGCTATAGTGGTTTCCTACAGCCGTATATATTTAGGAGTGCATTTCCCGATAGATATTTTGGTGGGGGCGTTTGTTGGATCTTTATTGGGAGTGATATTTGGTGCACTCGCCAAAAAAGTGATCAACAAACAAACTATAAATTCATGAAAAAAACTTTACTAGCCGTAATTTCCCTCTTTTTCTCCTTTAATTTCTATGCCCAGAATAAAAAACTGGCCGAAGAGTGCTTCCAAAAAGCTGATTATAAATGTGCAGAAGAGCAGTATTTAAAATTGGCAGAAAAAGAACAGATCCAAAAATTTCAATCTGAATATTACGATTATCTGGGTACAGCTCAGAGAAGGCTTGGAAAAACGACTCAGGCTTTTAAATCCTATGATTCTGCTCTGAAAGCAAATCCCTTATCCGTTTCTGTATACGTAAATCTTTCATCGCTTTACAGCCAGAAAGGAAATAAGGTAAAAGCACTGGAATATATAGAAAAAGGACTTCAGGTGAATGCTGAAACTCCGGATCTGTATCTTACACGTTCCAAAATTTACGACAGTCAGGGAAAAAAAGAACTTGCTATCAAAGATCTAAATCAGATTCTGACTTTTGCTCCGGATAATATTTTTGCAAAAACAGGGTTGGCCAATCTGAAAAAGAATAATGGTGACCTTGACGGAGCTTTAAAAGATTATAATAAACTTATTGCTGAAAAACCGGAATCATTACTTTATAACGGCAGAGCAGACGTCTATTTTAAAATGAAAAAATATAAAGAAGCTCTTACAGATGCCAATAAAGCGATTTCCATAGACCCAAAATTTGCCCAGTCTTATGTAAGCAAAGCCATGATTCTGATGGACACTTCCAAAATTAAGGAAGCTTGTGAAAATCTGGATAAAGCGGTCGCTTTAGGGTATGAAAAAGCAGTCCTGACTGATTCTTATGCTAAATGTATAAAGAAGTAAATTAAAAAATACTCTACCCAAATCATTTAAATAAATCCATACTAAAAAACGAAAGAGATAGAAAGATGTTGAATATTGTTCTTGTAGAACCTGAAATACCTAATAATACAGGAAATATCGGAAGATTATGTGTAGGAACCGAAAGCAGATTACATCTGATTCATCCGTTTGGATTTGTAATTAATGATAAAAATCTAAAACGTTCGGGATTGGACTATTGGGTGCATCTCGATGTTACTGAATATGCAGATGTGGAAGAATGGATTACAAGTATCCCTGATAAGTCACGGGTATTTTTAATGAGTTCACATGCCGAAAAATCATATCTTGAAACTGATTTTCAGGATGGAGACTGGTTGGTTTTCGGAAAGGAGAGTGTGGGACTGAGTAAAGAGGTTCTGGACCGTTTTGAAAATCATTTAACCATTCCTATGTCGAAACTCATCAGGAGCTTTAATATTGCCAATTCCGTTGCTTTTGTAGTGGGTGAAGCCAAGAGACAGATCAGTCTGAAATAAAAAAGGAGGTTGTTAAAAAATGTCATTCTGAACGAAATGTAGTGAAGAATCTCATAAATTGTATTGGTGAGATTCTTCCTTCGTTAGAATGACATTCTTGAGAGCCTCTTTTGTTTTAATCGTTATGATAAGGTTTCCCCTGTAAAATCTGATCTGCACGGTAAAGCTGTTCTACAATAAACAGACGGATCATCTGGTGGGTAAACGTCATTTTGGATAAAGACATTTTTTCATTGGCTCTGGTGTAGATCTCTTCAGAAAAGCCATAGGCTCCTCCAATCAGAATATGTACTTTTTTTACAGAAGAATTCATCCAGGTATCAATTTTCTGAGAAAATTCACGGCTGGTAAACTGTTTCCCTTTTTCATCAAGAATCACAACCAGATCGTTTTTGTCAATATGGTTTAAGAATAACTTGGCTTCTTCCTTTTTAAGAAGGTCAGGGGATAGGTTTTTGGCATTTTTTACATCCGGAATTTCTGTGATTTCAAAATTCCAGTGTTTGGGTAAGCGGTTGAGATAATAATTGATTAAAGAGGTAATTTCCTTATCATCTGTTTTACCGATACAAAGTAAACTGATTCGCATTGTAAGAATTTTCAGAGTGCAAAGATAGGGTTTAGCGGCTAATTTGTTGCTGGTTTTGGTTGCAGTTTCGGGATTCAAGGTTATTTGTTTCGGGTTCCGGGATTCGAGTTGCAAGTTATATTGGTTGCGGGTTACCTTAAACTCTAAAGCCCTCCCACTCTCAAACTCTCAAACCCCTAATCTCTAAAACCTGCCACCTGCTACCTAACATCTGCCACCTATCTTTTCCCTATTTAATTTAATTCCCCTACCTTTGTATAAAGACAAACAGATCGATGAGTGTAAAGGTTCCTAAATTTATTTTAAAGATTCAAGAGTTTTTTGACAGCATTCATATTCCTGTTTTGGGAATATCGCTTTGGCAGATGTTTCAGATCTATATCTCCGGAATTTTTAAAGGAAAAATAGGAAGAAAAGCAGCTGCAATTTCGTGGAGCTTTACCATAAGCCTCTTTCCTTTTATTCTGTTTCTGCTTTCTGTGCTGCCTCATATGCCGCTATATGATGAGCTTCAGTTCTATATTTTTGATGTGCTGATGCATAATGTTTTTCCTTCTAATATGGAAGGAGACGTAAAAGGATATATCGTAAGCAATATCATTCCGAACATGAAAGGAATCAGTAACCTGACCATTCTTCTGGCTCTTATTTTTGCTACCAACGGTACATTTTCCCTGATCAACGGTTTTAATGAAAATACGGATGAAAAATTAAGTGATGTAAAAGAGTTTATCCTTTCATTCTTTATCACCATAGGCTTTATCACCATCGTTTTTCTAACCTTATTCGGAGTATATTATGCAGAGGTTGTAATGAAGCTTTTTACTCCGGCGTATGATGTAACGTGGCTTGTAGACAACCTTTCCAAAATTATCGGGTTTGTTTCTTTTCCGCTTTTTTATTTTATACTTCTGACTTTATTTTACTGGCTGGGAACTGTGAAGATTACAAGATTCCGACAAGCGGTTCCAGGAGCTATTCTTACCACAGTATTGTTTGTGGTTACAACGTATATTTTTGCCATTTATGTAAAGGATATAGCCCGATATAACGTACTTTATGGCTCTATTGGAAGTATGATTCTACTGATGGTTTGGGTGAATGTTAATGTATATCTCCTTTTATTCGGAAATGAGCTGAATATGGCGATTAGAAAACTCAGAATAGAAAAGCTGTTGTCTGATGAGATCGAGAAGGAAGCCTCAGAATATCATGCCCAGATTACTGAACCTGATTTTGATAGTGATGAGGAACATAAAAGAAAATTGGAGAACCGGAAGAAAGATTAATTCTCTTCCAGTTCAGGGTTTTCTTTTGAGCTTACGCTGAGTATGGTAAATCCGGCAATTGCAGCGATAAAGGACGCAATCAGGATCGCAAACTTCGCTTCATCCTGAATCGGAATTTCTCCCTTAAAAGAAAGCAATGCAATAAAAATAGACATGGTAAACCCGATTCCGGCTAACAATCCTACACCAATCATCTGTAGCCAGTTACTGTTTTGAGGAAGGGAACTGAGTTTTAATTTAATGGCAATCAATGAAAATAAATTGATCCCAATCAGCTTACCCAATACCAATCCACAGATAATTCCCAATCCTAATGTACTTGTAACTCCTGCCACCATTTCACTGGAAAAAGTAATATTGGTATTCGTTAAAGCAAATATGGGCATAATCAGAAAACTTACCGGAATATGAAGCTGATGCTCCAGCTTTTCCAATGGTGAAATTTCTACATTCGATGCATTGGTAGGAATGGAAAATGCAAGCAAAACACCTGCTATCGTCGCATGAATTCCGGAATGATGAAGGAAATACCATAAGAACAATCCCGGAATGATGTAAAATATTGTTTTGGTTACTTTTAAAAAGTTTAAAATAAAAAGCAGGGCAGTCACTCCAAAAGATAGTAGAAGATAACTCCAGTGGATTTGTTCTGTATAGAAAATTGCAATTACGAGGATCGCTCCCAGGTCATCTACAATAGCTAATGCTGCCAAAAATATTTTGATAGAATTAGGGATTTTTTTACCTAACATCGAAATGATAGCAAGGGAAAATGCAATATCGGTTGCCATAGGAATTCCCCAACCATTACTGTATTCCGTTCCTGTGTTGAAAATGCTGTAGATTACTGCAGGAACAAGCATTCCGCCTACCGCTGCAAAAATAGGAAGGGAGGCATTTTTAAAGGATGACAGTTCACCTTCTACGAGTTCACGTTTTATTTCAAGGCCTACCAGAAGGAAGAAAACTGCCATTAATCCGTCATTGATCCAGATACTGACAGGATATTCTAATCCAAAAAGATGAGTGCCCACTTCCTGGTCTAAAAAATGCTGAAAGTTCTCTGCAGCAGATGAATTGGCAATAAGCAATGAAATAAGTACACAGAAAATAAGAATAATTCCTGAGGACTGACTGTTGTTGAAAAATTTTTTAAAATAAAGAGATAAATTCATGTTTACGATTGTACTCGTCTCACTCTGGAAACACCATTAATATTTTTAAGTTTTTTAAAGGTTTCTTCTAACTGACCTTTATTTTTGACTTCGAGGTTGATATTTCCTGTGAAAACACCATTGTTGGATTCAATAGACATACTTTTCATATCCATCCCCATACTTCCACTGATGACAGTTGTGATATCATTAATCATTCCCATTCTGTCAAGTCCTTCAATTTCAATTTTTACTCTGTTTTTGAAGCTTTCTGCATTCACCCATTTGGCCGGAATAACACGGTAATCATACTGAGCTCTCAGATTGATGGCATTCGGGCAGTTGTCACTATGCACCTTGATTCCATCTGAAATGGTGATGAATCCGAAGATTTTATCTCCCGGAATCACGGTACAGCATTTTGCATACGTGTAGTTAAGCTTCTCTTCATCCTTCCCAAAAACAATCATGTCAAGGTTTTCCTCTTTCGGATCCTCGAAATGCTGGCTTTTATTAGGTGATTTTCTGAATCTTGAAAGTAAGTTATTAAATACGTTTTTACTTTCTATATATTTTCTCAGGCTGCTTACATCCAGTTCATTACTTTGGAATTTAAGGAAGAGCTCCTGAGATGATTTTAAATTAAAGAACTTCTGAAGCTTATTAATTTCTTCATCATTAAAATTGATTTTCGCATGACGAAGTTTTCTCTGCAGAATTTCTTTTCCTTCTTCTACCAATTGGTTTTTCTGAGAGTTCAGATAACTTTTAATCTTGGATTTGGCTTTCGAAGTTACTACAAATTCCAGCCAGTCAGATTTTGGCTTCTGATTCTGTGAAGAAAGAATGTCTACCTGATCTCCATTTTGAAGAATGTAAGAGATAGGAACCAGCTTTCCATTGATTTTGGCACCTAAGCATTTCATTCCCAGATCGGAGTGAACAGAGAAGGCAAAATCCAGAGCGGTAGCATTGGTTGGTAGGATTTTAATTTCTCCTTTTGGAGTAAAGACAAATACTTCTTTCGAATATAAGTTAAGCTTAATATTGTCCAAGAGTTCCGAAGTGGAAAGGTTCTGCTGTTGTTCCAGTACCTCGCGGATCTCGGTCACCCATTTTTCAAAGTTTCTGTCATCAGAACTCTGTTTGTAACCTTCTTTGTATTTATAGTGAGCAGCGACCCCTTTTTCAGCAATTTCATCCATTCTTTCCGAACGGATCTGTACTTCAATCCACTTTCTGTCCGGCCCTAAAACGGTTAAATGTAAACTTTCATATCCTGTAGAACGGGGCTGTGTAATCCAGTCACGCATTCTTGAAGGGTTACTGTGGTATACGTCCGTAACGATAGAGTAGATCTTCCATGCCAGAAATTTTTCATTTTTTGCATCCGATTTATAAATAATCCTGATGGCGTAATTGTCAAAAACTTCTTCAAAGGAAACGCCCTGTTTCAGCATCTTTCTGTAAATAGAAGAGATCGCTTTTGCACGGCCTTTGATTTTAAAGTTTAAGCCTTCTTCATGAAGTCTTTCAGATACTTCTTTCTTAAATTCCTCGATATATCTTTCACGGCTTTCTTTGGCCAGTTCCAATTTTTCCGTGATTTCGTTGTATACTTCGGGGCTGTTATACTTTAAAGAAAGATCTTCAAGCTCAGATTTGATGTTGTACAACCCAAGACGGTGAGCCATTGGAGCGTAGATATAAACCGTTTCGGAAGCAATTTTTTTCTGCTTGTCCGGAGCCATGCTTTCCAGAGTCCTCATATTATGGAGACGGTCAGCAATTTTAATCAGAATCACCCTGAAATCCTCAGATAATGTCAATAACAGTTTTCTGTAGTTTTCAGACTGTACGGAAATATTCTGATGGTTCATGATGGAAATTTTGGTCAGTCCATTCACGATATTCGCAATCTTCTCACCAAAGATTTTCTTCAGATCCTCGTAGGTATAATCGGAATCTTCAATTACGTCGTGCAAAAGCGCACAGGCAATAGAAGTAGCACCCAGACCAATCTCTGTCGCTACAATTTTAGCAACAGCAATAGGGTGGTAGATGTAAGGTTCTCCGGATTTTCTCCTTTGATCCTTGTGGGCATCCAGCGCAATATCGAATGCCTTTCGGATGAGTTTATTGTTTTCCTCATCCAATGTTCTGTATGTGTTAGAAATCAGGTCCTTATATCTGGCAAGGATCTCTTTATTCTCTTGTTCTAAATCGTAGCTCATTTGTGCACATGCCTATAATAAGACGAAAATACGAAATTTTTTAGTTTTTTCAAACATAAAAGATCCGCAGCATATACTGCGGATCTCCGGCTATTAGATTTTATATCGATTAGAA
This sequence comes from Chryseobacterium sp. S0630, assembly GCF_024158915.1. GTDB lineage: Bacteria > Bacteroidota > Bacteroidia > Flavobacteriales > Weeksellaceae > Chryseobacterium. The sequence goes on from NZ_JAMZGF010000028.1 coordinate 40,439, forward strand.
TTTCACTTCAGAATTCATACCGTCACTTGACGTTTTGATTTTAATATCAGGGCTGCTGTGGATTTCTGCTCTGTTTCTTGCATCAATATACTTTTTGATGGTATCGTAATTGGTTTCATTGATCTTCATGTTTTCAAAGAGATAGGATTTCAATGCTGCATTCTGAACAAATGCATTTCGTGCAAGGTCAATCTGATTAAGATCATTAACGGTAACACTTGCCAAATATTGGGAATTACCGGAACCATCATTAAGGTATACAATGTAATCTGAAGTTCCGAATCCTGAGTTTTCCAGATCACTTTCCAGTTTTTTGTAGTCGCTGTGATGACCAAATACTCCAGCTAATATATGTGACATAGTTAATTGGTTTTAAAGTTCTCATTAAAGTTAGTAATAATTTTCTTATTATCATTGCATTTGAGTCAATATAATTTGTTAATTAATATTCAGTTTTCAATAGATAATGATAATGTTTAAGAATAATTATTGAACGGGTGTTTAATTTTAACAATTGGATAATATGTGTCTTTTTGAAACCTGGATGTCTCTTTCGCTTTGTTTTCTGTTTAAAATAGAAAGTCACAAACAAAAAAACTCACAACTTGCAAGGTTTTTTTAAACGAGCGAGATGCTCGTGCCAGCGAAGGATTTCAAAGTTGCCTTATCATCATACTTAATGCCCAAAGTAGCAAAGGAAAATTCTAAAGCATTATTTTTTTAATTTACCAGAAAAAATAAATAATATCCAAAATAAAAAACCAAAAACAAGATCAACTATTAGATTAGTTGATGTTAAATGATGAGAAACTGTAAGGCTATATGTAATATCAATCACTAAGATAATTCCACAAAACATCAATAAATATATAATTGCTCTTATGATATTCCTTTTCATCGTTTTTCTATTGAATTTAATTGCTTAAAGATTTTGATTGAATTAAAATTTAGTTTAGTTCACGGTATAAAAATAGTGAAATCTACTTTATTAAGTTACAGTATTTAATGAGTAGGAGAAAGGCGAGGTGATTTGGTTTAAATTATTTATAAACAAAAAGCCCTGAAATAAATTCCGGGGCCCACTATTGGTTAAATAATGATTAATTAAATTCTTTCGTTTTTGAATTCCCCTGCTGCCGCACGAATCCTTTCGTGTGGTTAAAACTATAGATCAAAACCTCAGCTTGAATTCCTAAAAACTTTTCTTTTTTAATGATCTTATATTTTCCCTGCTGCCGCACGAATCCTTTCGTGTGGTTAAAACTGTTTATTATTCTAAGTTAATATATCAACATCACACCTGATAGATATTGGATTGGTAGTATAGGTTTCACACGGTGCAATCGTGCGGTAGCTAGGGATAAGATGTGTCTTCATCTATGATAATTTTCTTGTTCTATAATAAAAAGCCCTGAAAATCATTTCCAGAGCTTCTATTGGTTAAAAAATTGATAAAATTTATATTCTTTCGTTTTTGATTTCCTCTACAATTTCAGGATTTAAAAGCGTACTGATATCTCCGAAATTACTGAAGTCACCTTCGGCAATTTTTCTCAGGATTCTACGCATAATTTTTCCGGAACGTGTTTTTGGAAGCCCGGAAACGAACTGTATCTTGTCCAGTTTTGCAATAGGTCCTATTTGATCTGAAATCAGTTGGTTGATCTCTTTCTTCAGATTTTCCTTATCACGTCCTTCCCCGGTTTCTTTAAGTGTCACATAACCGTACAATGCATTCCCTTTGATGTCATGTGGATAACCTACAATAGCAGATTCAGCAACGGCAGGGTGCTGGTTGATACTGTCTTCAATAGGTGCTGTTCCAAGGTTGTGCCCTGAAACAATAATCACATCATCTACACGGCCTGTAATTCTGTAGTATCCAACTTCATCCCTCAAAGCGCCATCACCTGTAAAATATTTTCCAGGGAATGCGGTAAAATAAGTCTCTTTATATCTTTGGTGGTCACCCCAGATGGTTCTGGCAATTCCCGGCCATGGAAAGCGGATACAAAGATTTCCGGTCACCTGATTTCCTGTAATTTCGTTTCGCTTATCATCCATTAATACAGGTTGTACACCAGGCAATGGGAGAGTGGCATAAGTAGGTTTGGTAGGTGTTACAAAAGGTAATGGTGAAATCATAATTCCTCCTGTTTCCGTTTGCCACCATGTGTCCACAATCGGACATTTTTTCTTTCCTACATGATCATTGAACCAGTGCCATGCTTCATCGTTGATAGGTTCTCCTACAGATCCGATTACTTTCAGAGAGCTCAAATCATGCTTATCCACCCATTCCGTACTTTCTTTTGCTAAAGAACGAATGGCGGTAGGAGCGGTGTAAAACTGAGTGATTTTATGTTTTTCAATCACTTCCCAGAAACGATCAGGTTCAGGGTAAGTAGGTACGCCTTCAAAGATTACGGTAGTCGCTCCATTTAATAATGGTCCATAAAGGATATAAGAGTGTCCTGTAATCCATCCGATATCTGCGGTACACCAATAAATATCATTTTCTTTATAATTGAATACGTTTTTGAAGGTATAAGCGGTGTACACCATGTAGCCTGCACAGGTATGCAGCATTCCTTTGGGTTTTCCTGTAGATCCGGAAGTATACAAAATGAAAAGCGGATCTTCAGAATCCATAATGACAGTAACGAAATCAGGAGAAGCTTTCTCATATAAATCAGCCATCCAGTAATCTCTCTCTTCTTTCATTTTAATTTCGTTGTGGGTTCTTTTTACAACAAGAACTTTCTCAACAGTCGGCGTTTTTTCCAGAGCATCGTCTACAATAGTTTTCAGATCCAGAACTTTATTTCCTCTGTAGCTTCCGTCTGATGTGATGACCATTTTGGCTTCACAGTCATTGACTCTTGAAGCCACTGCAGAAGCAGAAAATCCTGCAAAAATAACAGAATGTACAGCGCCCAGTTTTGCACAGGCAAGCATCGTAACGGCCAGCTCAGGAATCATGGGAAGATAAATACAGACTCTGTCTCCCTTTTCAATTCCCATATCGCGTAAAACATTGGCTGTTTTATTAACGCGTGTATACAGTTCATTGTAAGAAATATGCTGTGCTTCTTCTTTAGGATCGTTAGGTTCCCAGATGATTGCTGTTTTTTCTCCTCTTATGGTAAGATGTCTGTCGATACAGTTTTTAGTAATATTGAGTTTCGCATTTTTGAACCAGGTGATCTTAGCTTCATTCATGTCGTACTTAACAACCTTGCTCCATCTTTGATACCACACGAAGTTTTGATCCGCTACCTTATCCCAGAATTTTTTAGGATTTTTGATAGACTTCTTATAGTCTTCAAAATATTGTGGTAAATCTTCTATTAAGTAATTTCTCATATCCCTTTCGTTTTTATTGATTTTATTTTGATAATTTTTTATGTTTTGATTTTTAAGCCATTAAATTTTAAATGGAACTTGTTTAACATTTTTGAACCATTAAGATTGCATTAAGGTGAGCTTCGCTTTAAGCTTAAAAATCAGAATGATTTATCTTAACTTAACTATGCTTTACTGCTTAAATCTTTCTTAATGGTTTAAGAAATATCCAATATTTTTGATAAGTTTAAACAGCTCCATGATTTAATATTGTTGAAGTCATAGAGTAAGCTATTTGTTTTATTCATCTTGGATGAACTTAATTTTCCTTAACATCTTTATTTCTCTTAATGGTTTAATTTTTTTATTGAATTAAACATGTATTTAAATTTAAGTCTAATTTCCCGTTTAGCCTCTATATTCCTTGATTTTTTCCTGAATTTCATCAATGATTTTTTCATCATCAATGGTGGACGGAATCTGAAAATCTTTTCCGTCAAGCAGTGTTCGGATCAGTTTTCTTAATATCTTTCCCGATCTTGTCTTAGGCAAGCGTTTGACAACCATTACATTTTTCAGAAAAGCCACTGCTCCGATTTTGTTGCGGACCATCTGAATGATATCTTTTTCAATGTCTTCTTCAGAGATAGCTGAACCGTTTTTCAAAACAACCGTGGCAAAAGGAACCTGTCCTTTTAAATCATCATCAATACCTACCACCGCACATTCTGCAACATCGGGATGGGATGAAACAATTTCTTCCATTTCAGAAGTGGAAAGCCTGTGCCCCGCTACATTGATCACATCATCCACTCTTCCTGTAATGAAAATATAGCCATCCTCATCCTGAATGGCACCATCTCCAGAAAAATAATATCCTTTGTACTGAGACAGATAGCTGCTTTCAAAACGGCCGTAATCTTTCCATATTCCAAGCATGGCACCGGGTGGAAGAGGAAGTTTGATTACCAGATAACCTTCATGGTGAGGATCGAGTTCCAATCCGTTTTCATCAAAGATTTTAATGTCATATCCTGGAACAGGTTTCCCAGCTGATGCTCTTTTGATCTGATAACTTTCATCGTGAGTCAGCAATCCAAGCATAGGCCAGCCGGATTCTGTCTGCCACCAGTGATCTATTGCGGGAACACCAATATGTTTTGCAAACCAGTCCAAAGTGGCTACATCACATCTTTCACCAGCCAGAAACTGTTTTTTGAAATGCGAGAGGTCATATTTTTTTACCAGTTCTCCGTTGGGATCTTCTTTTTTAATCGCTCTGATGGCGGTAGGAGCCGTAAACATCACCGAAATTTTATATTCCGAAATAATTCTCCAGAAAGTACCTGCATCTGGAGTCATGATGGGTTTTCCTTCAAAAATTATCGTTGTATTTCTGTTGATTAATGGTCCGTACACGGAAAAACTGTGCCCTACGGCCCATCCAAAGTCTGAAGCTGCCCAATAGGTTTCTCCTGGTTCTACACCATAAACATAATTCATTGAGAACTGTAATGCCGTAGCATAACCTCCGGTATCACGAACAATACCTTTAGGCTTTCCGGTAGTTCCCGAGGTGTAAAGCAAATAAAGCGGATGAGTAGATTCTACAGAAATACAGTCTGCTGGAGTAGATTTTTCTACCAGTTCTTCATAATCAATCAATCCTTCGAACATTTCATCTTGATTATCTACTAATTTTCTGTTGTATACAATGATATTGTCTACTTTATCCTGTGCCAGTTCAATTGCTTTTTCTACCAACGGCAGATAAGGGATTCTTTTGGCAATTTCCACACCGGCTGTAGCGGTAATTAAAACTTTAGGTTTGCAGTCATCAATTCTCACAACAAGCTCATGTGGAGCAAAGCCTCCAAAAACCACATTATGAATAACCCCGATTCTTGCGCAAGCCAGCATAGCAAAAAGCGTCTGCGGAATCATAGGCATATAAATAACAGCAGTGTCTCCCTTTTTTAATCCCAGAGAAACCAATCCTCCTGCCAGTTTTGAGATTTCTTCTTTTGCCTGATGGAAAGTATAGGTTTTCTTCTGATGGGTTACAGGAGAATCGTAAACAATTGCTAACTGATCCCCGAAACCGTCTTCAATGTGTTTGTCAATACACAAATAACACATATTGAGTTTTCCGTCAGAAAACCATTGTGGGTAATCGTTTTCCCCATTTGAAAGAATCTGTTGTGGAAATTCAAACCATTTGATTTCTTCTGCTTGTTTTTTCCAGAAGTCTTCTTTGTTTTCTATGCTTTGTTTAAATAAGGTATCTGTATTCATATCAATATCAAGGTCAATAGTTGTGTTGCGTATCTGCATGTCATTGCGAGCCAAAGGCGAAGCAATATCTTAATGGTTTATTTGATGTGTCAAAACATCTCCTCAATCTGCTGCATCAGTTTCTTAATCGAGTAGGGTTTGGTAACGTAAGCATCTGCTCCCATTTCCAATCCTTTTTCAATATCTCTTGGATTGTTTTTAGCACTCAGAAAGATCACCTTGGTGTCTTTCATTCTTTCATCTTGTTTAATGAGATCGAGTGTGCTGTAACCATCAAGGTTAGGCATCATAATATCGAGAAGAATAACATCCGGAATCATTGTTTTCAGGAATTCAAGAACTTCTGTTCCGTCACGGGCGATATAGACATCGTATCCGTTTTTCTTAAAGCTGTATTCTAACGACATTAATATTTTGTGTTCGTCATCCGCAATAATTATCTTTCTCATAGGAAGGTTTTAATGGTGTTCAACTTCATTTGTAATCTCTTTTTTAGTTTTTTCAGGAAGGCTGATGGTGAAAGTTACACCCAATCCGCTGTTTTCTGCTTTTATATTTCCTCCGTGTGCCTGTACTATTTTTTTGGAAATGGCCAGTCCCAGTCCGCTTCCTGTAGGCTTTAAAATATTCTGGTTTTTGGACTGATAAAACTTGTCAAAAATCATTTCCAGATCCTCTTCCGGAATATGTTTTCCGGTATTGAAAATGGTAATTACCAACTCTTGGTCTTTTTCAAATAATTTAGTCTGGATTGTTCCCTGTTCTTCTGTGAATTTTAAGGCATTTCCCCAGATATTCTGAAACAGCTGAATCATTCTCGCTTCATCATATTCAAATATAAAATGATTCAGGAGATTAACTTCACTCAAATGAATATTTTTCTGCTGTATCAGATGAAGGAGAGGGTTTAATGCTTTTTTATACGTTTCAATAATGTTATTTTCCTGAATGTGTAAAGAGATTTCGCCATGCTGTAATTTGTCCAGATAAAGAATATCGTTGATGATTTCGCTTAATCTGTCAGATTCTGTAATGATATTGTTTAAAAACTCCTGTTTGATGTCAAAAGGAATATCATCATCATCGGCTAAAATTTCTCCGGCAGAGCGTATGGCAGTGATTGGAGTTCGGAGCTCATGCGCAACAGAGTCCAGGAAGTCGTCTTTTTGACGGTCTTTGATGATCAGACTTTCGTTAGCTGTTCTTAGGTCATCTGAGAGTTTTTGTAATTCTTCAGACTGTTCAGTAAGTTTTTTATTTAAGCTGATATTTTCTTTTGATTCTTCAAGGATATTTAAAACTTCTTTTAAAGATATTTTATCTTCTTTGGTTACTCCTTCGATCAGTATTTTTGCGGAAGCTGTACCGATTCTTCCGGCTAAAAGGTTTTCTGAAAATTTGATAAATCTTGAATCCGCAGTTTCAGTTTTTGAATCAATATTATATTTTAAATTAAAAATTCTTAAGGCTTGCTCTGTTTTATTTTTGCCTAAAAAACGTTCCAGAATATTCTGAATGTCTGAAATATAAGCTGTTCCACGCCAGATGAAAGCATTTTCATGATTCTGAATATATTTGTCAATATCTACATACAATTCAGCAAAGTTTCTCTCACGGTAATTTCCTTTTGAACTCACGGAAACAATAGTAAACAGACTTGTATTGACCAGCATTGACCAGAAAAAGATCTGCGGAATTCTCCCTAAATAAGGAATGGTAAAAAAGCCGAAAGCATCATACATTTCCCTGATTATTCCTTTGAATTCCTGATTGTAGGAAAAATAATACTGAGGAATAATTAATCCAAAATAACAGATCACTAATCCGGCTAAAAGACCTGTAACAGCACCTTTATAACTTCCTCTTCTCCAGAATAAGGCCCCGAAAAATGCAGGAGCCAATTGTGCGATGACAACAAATGAAATTAATCCTACGGAATCCAGTGATGTTTTTAGAATGAAATATTTATAGAAGGCAAAAGCCATAATAATCAGGGCAAAAATGCTGAACTTTCTGATGTTGGTGATGCTTCTCGTATTTTTTTCTTCGCTTTCAGATTTTAATTTTCCCAGCAATCCGTATGGAATGATAAGGTTGTTGGAAAGCATGATGGATAAAGTAATGGCAGAAATAATAATCATGGAAATACATGAGCTTAATCCACCAAGAAAAACAAGCACTGTGATTAAAGTATTATCAAAATGCTGTGGAATGAGAATAGAATAGAACTCAGGATTTACTTTCTGTCCATCGAAAATTAATCTTCCTCCCCATGCAATCGGGAAAATGAATATGGTAAAAATTAAAAGATAAAGCGGGAAAAACCAAATGGCTGTTCTGATATGCTTTTCCTGTCTGTTTTCTACAATTGCAGTGTGGAACTGTCTCGGAAGAATGCAGATCGCTGTGGCGGAAATCATACAGAGAACCATCCAGTTCATGGCTCCTTCAATTCCGTTGAATGTATTTTTTTCTTTAAAATCTTCGAACTTACTTGCCTTCTCATAAATATCAGAGAATCCATCAAAAGCATAATAAATAACGAAAAGTCCAAGAATAATGATAAAAAATAGTTTCAAAAAACTTTCCAGAGCAATGGCGGAGATAATTCCCAGCCTTTTTTCCGAAGCATCCACGTATCGTGTTCCGTAATAAGAGGAAAATAGTGCAATTAAAACCACTACAAAAGTTGCATTGTCCGTTAGAATATCTTTAGACATAGGTGTTTCTGTCACCAAATGAAAGGTTTCAGAAATAGCTTTGATCTGCAGTCCGATATAAGGAACTATGGCCAGAAGGCAGACTACTGTGATAATTGCACTCAGGCTTCTGCTGTTACCGTATCTCAATGAAATGAAATCGGCAAGGCTGCTTATTTTATTGACTCTTGAAATTCTTACAATCCAGGTATTGATGTAGATCCACGCCGGAATAATCATAATAGGGCCAATATAAATCGGAAGATAGTTTAATCCGCTTGTAGCTGCCACGCCAATACTTCCATAATAGGTCCATGCAGTACAATATACTGCAAGAGACAAAGCGTAGATATATGGATTGTTGATCCATACTTTACTCCTTTTCTTCTCTGCCAGATGAGCAACTAAGAAAAGAAGAGCCAGGTAAAACAGAACAACAAAAAATAAAGCGAAACTACTCATCATGCCTTTTTACAATTACAAAAGAAATCACAATGGAGATCATCCAGATCACGAACAGATAGATCAGGATCATAGGATAGCCCAAGACTTCCCTCTCACTGTTGAAAAGCAATGAAATAGGAATACTGAAAGCAATCATAAGCCCTACACTCAGTATGATAAGTTTTTGCTCGTGTCTTTTTTTCATAAATGATTTTTAATAAAAGATAATTGATGAATCACTGCATTCATCAATTATCTCTATTGTTTTTAAATTTTATCGTCAGAATATTCTCCTTTTAAGGCATAATAACCGAAAATGGCCATTCCGCCTGAGATAATCGGCATCAGCACAAAAAGAATGATGATGCCAAAAACCAGATCTTCCTGTTTTCCGGATGCGATTTTTGGTATTCCCAATACCGTAATTCCGAAATAGCCTACAATTACTGCTATTGCAATCCAGAGAATGCCTAATATTTTTTTTAGTCCGTTCATTTTAGTTGTTTTAAAATTAATAAAAATTTGAGTGATTCAGTACCTAATCGTGAAGATTATTGTTCTTATTTTTAAGATAAAATAATCCGATGATCAAACACACTGTAGCGACTCCAATCGGATACCAAAGCCCTTCCAGATACCATGTCGCATGTCCTGCTTCTTTTCCTGTGGTTACCAGATAAGTTGCTACCGCCGGAAGAAGTCCACCGAAGACTCCGTTCCCAATATGGTAAGGCAATGACATTGAAGTGTAACGGATTCTCACAGGGAACATTTCGACAAGGAAAGCAGCGATTGGTCCATATACCATAGTCACAAATATCACTTGAATGAATACAAGGAAGATAAGATACCATTTGGTGTCATCACTTAATTTTAAACTTTGAGAAACTTTGGCTTCCTCAGCTTTTCCGTCTTTCATGACAACTCCTGCAGGCGACCAGTGAACAATACTGTCTTTTTTGATTAAGGTTCCATCGGTATAAAGAGTTTCTTTGTGAAAAGTAACTAAACTGTCTGTTGCAATATCATTGTGGATTTTTGCCGTTCTTTTTTCGGTAATCCCGTTGGCTGCAACCGTTTTATTTTCGAGGTTGACACTCTTGAACATGCTGTCATAAATGGGTCTGTAGGCTAAAATAGCAACTAACATTCCGGTCATCATCACCGCTTTTCTTCCGATTTTATCAGATAGCCATCCGAAGAATACAAAAAAAGGTGTTCCTAAAAATAAAGCCGTTGCCATCAATGAATCCACTTGTGCAGATTCTACATTCATTACTTTTTGAAGGAAACTCATCGCATAGAACTGCCCTGTATACCAGATTACCCCTTGTCCCATCGCTGCTCCGAATAAAGCCAATAGGACAAACTTGAAGTTATATTTATTTCCAAAACTTTCTTTTAAAGGATTTTTAGAGGTTTTACCTTCGCTTTTGGCTTTCGCAAAAAGAGGAGATTCCTTCATATTCTTTCTGATGATGTAAGATACAGCAACCATTAGAATAGAAATCCAGAATGGAACTCTCCATCCCCAGGTATCGAATTCTTCTGCAGACAGCGTTGTCTTAGTGATGAGAATGACAATTAATGAAATGAAAAGTCCGGCTGTTGCAGTCGTCTGAATCCATGAAGTCCAGTATCCACGGCGATGAGGTTGGGCATATTCTGCAACATACGTGGCTGCACCTCCATATTCACCTCCTAAAGCAAGTCCTTGAAGTAACCTCAAGATTAAAACTAGAACGGGAGCCATAAAGCCAATGGTTTCATAACTTGGAATACATCCGATCAGGAATGTAGAAAATCCCATAATCAGTAAAGTAACAAGGAAAGTGTATTTTCTTCCGATAATATCTCCCAGTCTCCCGAAAAATAATGCTCCGAAAGGCCTTACCACAAATCCGGCAGCAAAAGTTGCCAAAGTAGATAAAAAGGCAGCTGTAGGATTGTCAGCAGGGAAAAATTTGGTAGCTAAAACAACGGCCAAACTTCCAAAAATGTAGAAGTCATACCATTCTATTAATGTTCCAAGGGATGAGGCGGTGATCACGCTCCAGATGGTGCGGTTTTTCTGCCTGTCGGTCATATTTTCGTAGGTTTCGTGATGATTTTCACTCATATCGATTAGTTTTTGATGTTAGTGGAATAGGATTTAATTTGAAATTGTTTTAAACCATTAAGGGTTTTTAAGGGGTTAAGACTAATTAAGATTATAGCTAAAGCATTTTATTCAGCGGTATACTTTATCCATCTTTGGTGGAGCTTAACATATCTTAATTTCTTTACTCTATCTTAATGGTTCAGATTTTATAGGTAGATTTGAAACTGTACAATGAATTCTCCTTTAGAAGAAGGGCTTTCTGTAGGACTTGTATAAACAGGTCTTGTTGAATATTGTGTGGTTATTTTTGCATGATGTCCGTCTATGAACCAGTTGGCTCCCACATCAAACTGTGATGAAGATTTATCGAAAGCCTCAAAACTTTTGTGCGTATAAGCGGCAAAAGGTTGTATTCTGATTTTTGGCTTTTCTGCCTGACTTGGTAATAGTAAACCAGCCTGTGCGTAGATAATATTACCTGTTCCGATGGTCGGTTGTAGATTTCCTGGTCCTGCAATGGCTTTATTGCCGATGAAATTAGGATCTGATGCCCCAATATTCATCGTTCCCAGATTTCTTACATAGTTGGGGCCGAAATTGTAATTATAATATCCTGCATATGCTGAAACGGCCATCTTGTTTTTCGCTTCTCCCAAAGGAATGTCTGCGAAAGCATCTACTGCGAAAAGAGTGATGTCATGCTTTTCAATATTTGAATTGACGGAAGTTCTTGTTCCATCAGCCTGATGATAAAAACCGGCTCCTACATTGAATACTTTTTTCGTTCCCAGGTAAGACCCTACTTTGAAAGGCAGTGTATTGGATTCTTCATCAAGGAATTGATATTCAACATATCCTGCCTTTGAGAAACTTGGGTTTCCGTTGTTATCTACGGCTACAGCTTTTGAAGGATCTGTTACATTCACAGGAATAAGATCTGTGGAGAAAGGTTTGTTTAAGCTGAAACGATACTCCAGTTTTCCGTATTTTCCTTTAGCAAACATTCCCAGTTGTCTTGCAAACTGGTCGGAATTGTCAATCAGTGGCCATGAAAAAACAGGAGAATCTAATGTGAGGAAATTAAGCGTAGAAGCCATAGTCATACGGGAAAGTCCCATATAGTAATGAAGTCCCGCCCCTAAAGTTAAACTGAATTTTCCTGCTTCTCCAGGTAAAATAACTGCGTATTCGTTCCAGGCATCATGAAAAAATAACTGGGTTTTCTTTCCGTTTCCATAACCGCCTGTGCCTGAAGTTCCTGAAGCGCCACCGTTAATGAATGTCTGATTGTTGATTCCGAAATGAAGGAGAATCATGTATCTTTTAGAAATTTGAGCATACGTTAAAGCACGTAATCGTCTGTTTCCCAGGCTCCATGAATTGTCGGTAGGTTCGCCTCCTACCATAGTTCCGGGGTTCATGGAAGTGTTTCTTAGCCAAAACTGGTCCCATAAAATAAATCTGACGAATTTATCACCGTTTTGGTTGAGGTTAATTTTTAAGCCATTGCCATAATCAGGAGAGCCTTGTGAGTAGGCAGAACTGCTGATTAAGGCTAATCCAATGAATGTAAGTAATTTCTTCATAAATTATCAATTTTTGGCGTTGTTTTTTGTGAATGCCAAATTGTAATTAATAATTTGTTTATGAAAATTTAATATATATTATTGGTAATAGTATAGTTATGATTTGTGAAGCTTTGAGTTTCGGGGTGAAGGATTCGGGTTTCGGGATTCGGGTTTTTGTAATTCGGGATTCGATATTTTAAAATTATAATTTTTAATAATTTGATATACAATATTTTGTGAGGATGTTTTTCCCTTGATTTTTAAACCTCGTAACCCGCAATGTTTTCATAGTCGCATTATATAACTCGGATCCTGTACCCCGTAACTCGCACCCCGAACCATGCACTACTTTTTAAATCTTTCCCATTTAATCAGCATGTATTTATCTGCAAACTGGGTGATGATAATTCCGGAATTTTTAATGTTTTCCTCCTGTGCAATGTATTCAATGAGTTCGCTCTGTTTCAGGATTTTATAGACAGGATGGAATTCTGAATGAGGAGGTCTTGTGATGTTGTATTTTTTTATCCATGAGCTTATTGTAACATGGGAAACTCCGATGATTCTTTCGATTTCACGGTAACTTAAGCCTTCTAAATAAAGCTGAAGAGCTTTGGTGACATAGTAATCATCAATTTGTTTTCCCAGTTTTTTGACGGTAAAATAATAGTTGCAGTCTTTGCAGTGGAAGCGTTGTTTCTCATTAATGATACCGCTTTTTACTACTTTGATACTCTTGCATTTAGGACAGGTGTTTTCCATAACTATATTATTTTAGCAAATATATAATAAATTAGCAAATGTATATTTTTCTGTAAAGATAATTTTACCTGCTTAAAATTTTAAAACAAAAAAAATATCTTTTTTATTTGGATTTAAAAGAAAATATATTTTAAATTTGCCAAAAAAATTAGATAAATAAATGGAAATAGAAATTTCCTCATGCGAACATCTAATGTATGTGAGTGAAATACAGCAGGAAATGTACGATTCTGCACAGCGTAGAGGGACGGGTATCGCAAAACGTTCTATAGAATATTTGAGTAAGAAGATTTCAGAAGGCAATGCTGTGGTAGCCACTGAAAACGGCGAGTGGGTAGGTTTCTGTTATATAGAGACCTGGTCACATGGGAAGTTTGTGGCCAATTCGGGGCTGATTGTGTCACCGAAATTCAGGAACGGAGGAGTAGCTACTCAGATTAAGCAGAAAGTTTTCCAATTATCTAGAGATAAATATCCGGATGCGAAAGTATTTGGTTTGACAACAGGTTTGGCAGTAATGAAAATCAATAGTGATTTAGGCTATAAGCCGGTCATTTATTCTGAACTGACTCAGGATGAGGAATTCTGGAATGGTTGCAAAAACTGCGTGAACTATGAGATTTTAATGATGAAGGAACGCAAAAACTGTCTGTGTACAGCCATGTTATTTGTTCCTGAAAATGATAAAAAAAAAGATGAGGTAGTAGATAATCTGCCTGAAAGTAAATATTTTGAAATGAGTCAGGCTGATTTTGAGTATTCTGCTCAGAATTCGATTGATGAGTTCCATTTGACAATTAATAAAAATAAAAAGAGTCCAGATGAAAAAGAAAGTCATCTTAGCGTTTAGCGGAGGTTTAGATACTTCCTACTGTGCTAAATATCTTAGTGAAACACTAGGATATGAGGTGTATGCAGTTACTGTAAATACCGGAGGTTTTTCAAAAGAAGAGGAAAAAGAATTGGAGAGAAAAGCTTTAAACCTTGGGGTAAAAGAATACAGGTGCGTTGACGCTCAGGAAGATTATTATAATTCATGTGTGAAATATCTGATTTTCGGGAATGTACTGAAAAACAATACCTATCCTCTTTCTGTAAGTGCTGAACGTACTATTCAGGCGCAGGAAATTGCAAAATATGCTATTGAAGTACAGGCAGATGCTATTGCTCACGGAAGTACGGGAGCTGGAAATGATCAGGTTCGTTTTGATCTGATTTTCCAGGTGATGTGCCCGAATATTGAAATCATTACACCCATCCGTGATATGGCTTTGTCCCGTGAAGAGGAAATTGAGTTTTTGAAAGAACATGGTTATGAAATGGAATTCCAGAAAGCGCAATATTCTGTCAATAAAGGACTTTGGGGAACTTCAGTAGGAGGAAAAGAAACATTGACATCAAGGAATTATCTTCCGGAGGAAGCTTTTCCGTCTCAAATTAAAGAAACTCAGCCTTCAGAACTGGAGATCGAGTTTAAAAACGGAGAAGTGGTAGGAGTCAATGGAGAAAGCTTTGAACATTCAGTATATGCCATTCAAAAAATAGAAGAATTGGCTTCAGCATATGGAATTGGTCGTGATATTCACGTAGGAGATACCATTGTTGGAATTAAAGGACGAGTAGGATTTGAAGCAGCAGCGGCATCGGTGATTATCAAAGCGCATCATTTATTGGAAAAGCACACTCTTTCAAAATATCAGCAAATGATGAAGTCTCAGTTATCCGATTGGTATGGAAACTGGCTTCATGAGGCACTTTTCTTAGATCCTGTGATGAGAAATATTGAGTCTTTCTTAGTAGATTCTCAAAAAACAGTGAGTGGAAAAGTATTTGTAACGCTTCACCCATACAGATTTATTTTGAATGGAATTGAATCTGCTCATGATCTGATGTCTGATAAATTCGGAAGCTACGGAGAAGCTAACAGAGCGTGGACGGGAGAAGATGTAAAAGGATATACTAAGATTGTAAGCAATTCTTTAAATATATACCATCAGATTAACCAAAATATCAACTAGTTCCGAAGGGACGATATAATGAAAGGCAGCACAAAATGCTGTCAGAATTAAAATGAAGAAAACAGTAGGAATAATTGGTGCCAACGGTTATACAGGAAGTGAGCTGATACGCTTACTGGCTTTTCATCCCCATGTGACATTGAGTTTTTTATATAGTCGTTCGAATTCGGGAACAAGAATTTCGGATCTGTACCCGGATTTAACGACGGTTTGTGAAATGGTTTTGACGGACAAACCTGAAGACGTAGATATTCTTTTTCTGTGTCTTCCGCATAAAGAAAGTCAAAACTGGTTAACTCAGAATCCTGTTAAAGATGAAACATTGGTGATTGATCTTGGAAACGATTTCCGTTTGGAAGGAAATTTCGGAAACAGAGATTTTATCTACGGATTGCCTGAAGTCAATAAAAACCAACTGGTGGGTGCTAAAAGCATCGCGAACCCGGGATGTTTTGCTACGGCCATTCAATTGGCATTGTTGCCATTGGCAGAAAAAGGAGTGTTAAATGAAGTTTTTACTACAGGGATTACAGGTTCTACGGGAGCCGGACAATCTCTGCAGGCTACCACTCATTTTACCTGGAGAAATGATAATGTTTCAGCGTACAAAACATTAACTCATCAGCATGTTGATGAGATTTTGCAGCAGCTGATTTCATTCAATAATAAAGAAGTAACCCTGAATTTTGTTCCATGGAGAGGAGATTTTGCAAGAGGGATTTTTACAAGTTCCACCATGAAGACGGATTTGACGTTGGAGGAAATAGAACAATTGTATCAGGATTTTTATGCGGAGGAGCCTTTTGTTACGGTAAGTAGCAGGGCAGTTGATTTAAAGCAGGTTGTCAATACCAATCGCTGTGTGATTCAAATCGAAAAGAGTGGAAATGTTGTCGTTATTCACTCAGCGATTGACAATTTGTTAAAAGGTGCTTCGGGACAGGCTGTTCAGAATATGAATCTGGCGATGAACTGGGAGGAAAATGCAGGATTGAACCTGAAACCGATAGCATTCTAATATAGAAAGTAGATTGATGTATGGGAACTCGAAACCCGAATCCCGCATCCAGCATCATTCATTATTTATCAATTATCACTTATAAAAAGACATGAATTTATTCAACGTATATCCATTATTTAACATAAATCCGGTAAAAGCTCAGGGATCATTTCTTTGGGATGATAAAGGAGAGCAGTATCTTGATTTTTACGGAGGTCATGCTGTGATTTCTATTGGTCATAATCACCCGCATTATCAGAACAAACTGAAAGATCAGCTGGAAAAAATATCTTTCTATTCTAACTCTGTTCAGAATGAATTACAGACTGAACTGGCAGAGAAATTAGGAAAGCTTTCAGGGTATGAAGATTATAACCTTTTCTTATGTAACTCTGGAGCGGAAGCGAATGAAAATGCATTGAAATTGGCTTCTTTTCATAACGGAAAAAGTAAAGTACTTTATTTCTCAGGTTCATTCCATGGAAGAACTTCTGCAGCGGTTTCTGTGACTGATAATCCAAAAATTGTGGCTCCGGTTAACTTCTCCGAAAGATTTATCAAATCAGAATGGAATGATGTAAAACAGCTAGAAGAAACCTTTGAACAATTTGGGAATGAAATTTCATCCGTAATCATCGAAGGAATTCAGGGAGTAGGAGGAATTATGATTCCAACTCCGGAATTTTTATCTAAAATCAAAGAATTGTGTGAAAAATATGATGCCGTTCTTATTTTAGATGAAGTTCAGTCCGGATACGGAAGAAGCGGATATTTCTTTGCGCATCAGGAATTTGGTGTAGAAGCAGATATTATTACGACAGCTAAAGGAATGGGGAACGGATTTCCTGTTGGCGGAGTTTTGATTCATCCTAAATTCCAGGCAAGCAACGGTTTGCTGGGAACTACATTTGGAGGGAATCATCTGGCTTGTGCTGCTTCAATTGCTGTTCTGGAAGTTATGAAAGATGAAAATCTTCTTGAAAATGCTCAACAGATGGGTGAGTATATTGAAAATGAAATTAAAGATTTACCACATATTAATTCCATCCGAAGGAAAGGATTGATGATCGGAATAGAACTGGACAGAGACTGTTCGGAAGTAAGGAAAGAACTCCTTTTCGGTCATCATATTTTCACAGGAAACTCGAATGATAAAACAGTGTTGAGGATTCTTCCGGCGCTGAATATCAAAAAAGAGGAAACAGATCTTTTCATCAATGCTTTGAAAGCAGTGTTGGGAAGTATTTAAGATGTAAAAGGCAAAATAGCAAAAAGGTACTGCGTTTGTCATTCTGAATGTAACGAAGTGAAATGAAGAATCTCTTACAATATAACAACGCAAGATTCTTCCTTCGTCAGAATGACAAAACAAATGTCAATTGTTGAGTGAAACACCCTTGCGTTAAAACTCTCAAAAATGTGTAAACACAATCTTTAAAATCAATTCAAAATGAAAAAATTTACCTCTGTAAGTGATGTAGAAAACTTACAGGAAATCATAAAAAAAGCTTTACAGATAAAAGCAGACCCTCTTACTGAAACGCAAAAAGGAAAGGGGAAAACAATCGGACTTGTATTTTTAAACTCAAGTTTGAGAACCCGTCTGAGCAGTCAGATCGCAGCTCAAAACCTAGGGTTGAATGTATTGACCTTAAATGCCGCACAGGAAGCCTGGAATCTTGAATTTGCAGATGGAGCGGTAATGAATGGTGATACTGTAGAGCATATCAAAGATGCAATCGAGGTTTTAAATCAATATTGCGATATCATTGCAGTACGTTGTTTTGCAGGAATGAAGAGTAAAGAAGATGATGTGAATGAAAGCATCTTAAGCCAGTTTGAAAAACACGCAAAAGTTCCTGTGATTTCATTGGAATCTGCTACACGCCACCCACTGCAAAGCTTAGCAGACTGTATTACCATTACAGAAAACTGGAAAAAAGACCATAAACCAAAAGTGGTATTGACCTGGGCACCGCATATCAAACCTATTGCTCATGCCGTTGGAAATTCTTTCGCAGAATGGATGCAGGAAATGGATGTGGAATTGGTAATTGCCAATCCGGAAGGGTATGATTTGGATAAAAACTTCACAAAAGATGTGAAAGTGATCCATGATCAGGATGAAGCCTTGAAAGATGCAGATTTTATCTATGTGAAAAACTGGTCTTCTTTTGATGACTATGCTGCAATGCCTGAAGTAAAAGGCGACTGGATGCTTACGAATGAAAAATTAGCCAATACCAACGCTGCGAAAGTAATGCACTGTCTTCCGGTTCGTCGTAATGTAGAGCTGAGTGATGAGGTTATGGATGGAGATCATTCTATCATCTATCAGCAGGCGAAAAACCGAATTTTCTCTGCACAGGCAGTGTTTAGTGAAATTTTAGATGAATTAAAAGCCTGAAATAATCCTTGTCAAGGTTTAAATCTTAGCAAGGATAGAAAGAGGTAAGGATCTCAAAAAGTTGACAATGAAAGAAAAGTTATACATCATAAAAATTGGAGGAGCTTTAATTGATGATGAGGAATTATTAAACCAATTCTTAGAACAATTTTCTGAAATTCAGGAAAAAAAGATCCTTGTTCATGGCGGTGGAAAGCTGGCAACAACACTGGCGGATAAACTGGGCATCGAACAGAAAATGATCAACGGAAGGAGGATTACGGATAAAGAGACATTGGATATTGTAACGATGGTATATGCGGGAGGAATCAATAAAAATATTGTTGAAAAGCTGCAGCAGAAAAAATGCAATGCCATAGGATTCTCAGGAGCAGATGGAAATCTGATCAAAGCTAAAAAAAGAGAACATCCTGAAATCGACTTTGGATTTGTAGGAGATATCAATAAGAAAAGTGTGAACAGAAAGCTGGTTTCAAAACTCATCAAGCTGGACCTTGTTCCTGTGTTTTCAGCGATTACCCACGATAGAAAAGGAAATCTTTTCAATACCAATGCGGATACCATTGCTTCTGTGATGGCGCAAGCCCTTTCAGAGAAATATGAAGTTGAATTGTTGTATTGTTTTGATAAAGAAGGAGTTTTAGAAGATGTAAACAATCCTGAATCGGTGATCAAAAGTGTAACTGAGGAAGATTTTACTGTATTAAAAGAAGAAGGGAAACTTCACAAAGGGATTTTACCCAAACTTGAAAATGCTCTGGGAGCCATAAAAAATAATGTAGACAAAGTGTTTCTGATCAAAGAAACAGAATTGAAAAACCATATAGAAAATCATCATGCAGGAACTGAAATCTGTTTATAATAAAGAAGAGCTATTGAATAATGCGGTCGGATTGCTTAAAAATTTGATTGAGATTCCTTCATTCAGTAAAGATGAGTTCAATACGTCGGTAGAAATTGAGAATTTTTTCAAAAAACACCAGATTCCTACCAAACGTTTTAAAAACAATATCTGGGCGGTAAATAAGCATTTTGATGTTTTTAAACCTTCTGTTTTACTGAATACCCATCATGATACGGTAAAACCCAACAAAGCGTATACGCTGGATCCGTTCATTCCTGTAGAAAAAGAGGGGAAACTGTTCGGATTGGGAAGTAATGACGCAGGAGCTTCTTTGGTTTCTATGGCACAGGTTTTTTTGCATTTTTATGATAAAGAAGATTTAAAATATAATTTAGTTATTGCTTTGACGGCAGAGGAGGAGATTTCAGGGTTTGATGGAATAGAAGCTTTGTTTCCGCAGCTACCCAACGTAGAACTCGCTATTGTAGGAGAACCCACGCAGATGAATCTGGCGATTGCAGAAAAAGGACTTCTTGTAATTGATGGAGAAATGAAAGGTACTCCTTCTCATGCCGCTCATCCTAATGATGATAACTCGATTGTAAAATGTATGCAGGATCTGCAGAATATTTTAGACTTTAAATTTCCAAAGGTTTCAGAATATCTGGGAGAAGTTAAGGTTACTTTATCCGGAATTCATGCAGGGGTACAGCATAATGTTGTTCCTGAGTCGTGCAATTTTACACTGGATGTAAGGGTAACAGATGAATATTCCAATCAGGAAACGTTTGATATCATTCAGTCTCAGATGAAATCTACGTTAACGGCCAGATCTTTCAGACTGAATTCCTCCAAAATCGAAATGGATCATCCGTTTGTAAAAGCAGGAATTGAAATCGGAAGAACCACCTACGGTTCACCAACCTCTTCAGATCAGGCGATCATTCCATGTACATCGGTAAAAATGGGACCTGGAGACAGTAGGCGCTCTCATACTGCAGATGAATTTATCTATATCCATGAAATAGAAGAAGGAATAGAAATTTACATCAGAATTTTAGAAAAAGTGTTATAAAAATGGAAGATGAGTGTAGGAAAAGGGAAGTTATTGCAGTATGTTATTAGCTTCCGGCTTCCAGCCTCAGGCTTTCAGCCCAATATATGTTTTGACTCCGCCCGGCA
>NZ_JAMZGF010000029.1 GCF_024158915.1 Chryseobacterium sp. S0630
AAAAATCATCCTAAAAAAATAATATGGGTAGTTTATAAACAAAAACCGCCTCAAGGAAAATGAGACGGCTTCTTCTTATAATTCAAAAAAAAATAGGATCGGAATTTTTATTTTAAAACTGTTTTGTCCGGTGATATCGAACCGAAATCAATTAATGTTTTTTTCTTTCTCACTATATCCACCAAAGTCTGAACTGAAAAGGTGAGAATAATATATAATACGATAAGCACTGATACGTATCCAATTTCATGTTGTCTGTATCCGAAAATTCCTTTTCCCCATGAGATCAGAATCCATTGGATCATGTACATTGAAGTTAAATTTTTACTGCAGTATTTTAAGACACGCATAAAACCATTTTCTTTAACGTTGGCAGTAATAGTGTTGATTAACCATAAAAACAGTAAAGTCCAGCCCGCAAAATAAATAACACCTCCAGGCCCCATATGATAAAAACCATTGTAATTATAATCTCCATACAGAAAAACTAATGGTGCTCCTATGGCAATGAACAACAACCCTACATAGAGCATATTTCTAAATATTTGCTTGGTATCGTAGTTCAGTTCCTGAAACCATTTCCCAAAAAACATTCCGATGATGATAAAAGCCATCCATGGAAAAACAGGAAAATAGACATAGGCAGGATAATCGGTATTGAAAAGAAGATCCAGAACATAATTGATCACAGGATAATCAAGATTAAGTCCGCTTACCTCTCGGGATATCAATGCAACGAATAAACCTATAGCCAGCATGATATATTTATTTTTCACATATTCTCTGATAAACCCGACGAACAATAAAGACATCCCTGCAAGCTGTAAAATATCCCCTAACTGTACAAGATATACATACTGCTGTTCTATAGGGGCATGCCATCCGTATTTCTGAATAAAATTATCGGGAGCAAAATTAAAAATCACAGGGATCATAAACTTCATAAAATTCATAAACAGACCTGCAAACACCAATAAAACACCTCGTTTTAAAGCACTTTTCAGACTTTGATGGCTGGAAGTCATGAAAGTGATTCCCATACAGATCAGGAAAATAGAAGTTCCTCTTCCGAGAAAGACAATAAAACTACCGAGGGCTGTTTCATATTGTGATTTGACATTGGCATACACCAATAAGGTATGGATAATGATCATTCCGATGACACTTATACCTTTTATTAAATCCAGAGTAAGGATTCTTTTGTTTTGTTGTTCCATAGTTTTTAGTGGAAATTGTGGATTAGATGGATAAAGCTGTATTCATTAATTATTTTCAAAACAATATTTTTATTTATTCTAAATAAAAATCAAATATACAAATTAAAACTACTTCTCCTCATCCATTGATCAATTTTCATAAAATATTAATAATTAAATATTTATTTTAGCATTAGAGAATAATTTAAATAAAATAATTCCTTTTATTCCATCACATATTTCTCCTATACATTCTACCAATAAAAAACTCTCCCGATTGGAAGAGTTTTACTATAAGATTATGATTTAGGTAATTCGGGAGGACGCATTTTATATTTGTAACTATTGAGTGTTTTCAAAAATGCTACAATATCGAAAACTTCGTCGTCTGTCAGATTCAGTTTTTCTACCATTCCTGATTTATGAGGAAATTTTGGATCATTGACCTGATCTCCTTTCGGAATTTCTCTACCCATGCCTGCATTGTACATCATAACAATATTGGCCAGTTCCGGGAAAAGTCCATTATGCATATAAGGTTTGTTCTCAGAAACTTCTCTCAGTGTAGGAGTTTTAAACTTTCCTACATCTTCATTCTTTTTCGTGACGATATATCTTCCCAGATCTTCATATTTCCTTCCATAATAAGTCAATCCCAAATTATGAAACTTTTGGTCAGAGAAATAAGGCGTATTATGACAGTTAATACAATTCGCTTTAGTTCGGAATAAATGAAGACCATTGATCTCAGAGTCTGTTAAAGCATCTTTTTTACCGGAAACGAATTTATCAAATTTTGACGGTGGACTGATTAGAGAACGCTCAAATGTAGCAACAGCTTTTGCTATTTTCTCTTCTGTTACTTCCCCATTTCCAAATGCTTTGACAAAGAAAGGCTTATAATCTTTAATTTTTCTGATATTTTTGGTCGCCATTGACATATGTAGATTCATTTCTACCGGATTTTCGATAGGCGCTTTTACCTGCTCTTCTAAAGTTGCTGAACGGCCGTCCCAGAAGAATGTTTTAGCATATCCAATATTCACCAGCGTGGGTGCATTTCTGTTTCCTGTCTGCCTGTCATGACCAAACGAAACTCGGCTTCCGTCTGACCATCCTATTTCTGGATTGTGGCAGTTGGCACAGGAAATCTGCCCGCTTTTGGACAGTCTGGGATCAAAGAATAACATTTTTCCCAGTTCCATTTTATCTTCGGAATAAGGATTATCTTCAGGGAAATTCACTGCAGACAAAGGTCCGATATCCTTAAAGCCCTCTTTAGCTTCATCAAATAAATGAGGAGCCGGCCACTTGCTCTGATCTCCGCTACTATATAACATACGAAGCTCCTCCACAGTATATCCTGTAGGGTCATTAGAGGTATAACTCAGTAAACATATTATTCCGGCTATTGCCAGAAAAGCAATATATCTGTCTTTCATTATTTTTAATAATACACATTCAATCCTACCAGAGCAACGTGATTAGCTCTGCCATTGTAGTCTACTTGATTTTTATAGGTACTGTTCATCAGCCACATTTGAGAAAAACTACCAAACAGTTCATACCTGATTTTATTCTGATCAAAAATATAACTTGCGTTAACATTAAGCCCTATTTTAGGTGTTGCATCATAGGCAAAATCCGGCTGAGCGATTTTGGTTGCAAAGATATTCTCTTTTGTACTTTGGTAGGGCTGATAACCGAACTCTTTTTGCAAAGGTACATAAAGATTTTGCGAAAGACCGACTGCCAGTTTATGAGAAGGCTGTAAAGCAAATTCCTTTTCTGCACCAAAACGGTAATTGAAGAAAGACAATTTTCTATCCATTACTACAGATAAATCCTTTACCCTGTTTTTTCCGTAGGCCGCATCAAAAAGAATCTTGAATGCTTCATTTTTATGATTGAACCAAACTACACTATTCTGCCAGAAAAGATTTTTCTTCTCAAGACGGTACGAGGTGTAATCCAAAGGATAATTATAGTTGGTATCCACCTGATCCTGGTATGTTACCATAGAAGCCCATTTTTTCCCATTATAATTCCCTAAAAAATTAAGATAGAAGTTGTGCAGTTTTGTTTTTAAACCGGAATATTTTGTATAATCTTTTTGCCAGTTATAGCTTGCATCCTGATATTCAAAAACTCTGTAGAAACGTTCAATCAGGTTTTTATAATCATAACCTGCAGAGAAATGAGTGTCGGCAGTGTTATAGGCATATTCTCCTCCCCACATGTATCCTCCCATTTTATATTCTGAAGTTTTATACTGGGTGATGCCGATGTACTGATTACCATACCCTTCATTATAACGGATATAAATGCTGTCGTTAGCAGGTACATTTCCTTTCATATTCACAAACATGATGTCATTTCCTTTGTAATGATGCACATAGCTCAGTTTTCCAAAAATTGCATGCTGTTTCCACTTCAATCCTAATTTTGTAAAAGCTTTGTATTTATAATCATCTACTTTCGGTCTTGGATCTGCATTCTGGCGGTAAGATTTGGCATAAATACCTTCTCCTCCCAACTGAAGAATCACCGGTTTTACAGGATTATAGGCAAACTGCCCGTTGATATGATAACTTTGCTTCTGCCATTTTGCAGAGCGGGAAACCCAATAATAAGAAGGGTTGTAAATAAAAGAAGAGTTGAGAGTTCTTTCATCACTGAGGATGTAAGGAACATTGTCTTCAGTTGTCTTGTCTGCTTTAAGCCTTCCTGATAAAGCAATCTTATCATTAAGCTTATATACTCCCTCAGACTGAAAGGTAAAACTTCCAATTTCTTCAGGAGTCTGAACTCTTTTAAAATTTTGTTTTGTTGAAGAATATTGAAAAGTTGTTCTGGAGAAATCCATCGGCTGGAAAAATGCAATATAGGGATCATTGATCCTAATATTCTTCTCTACAGAACTGATATTAATACTGTCTAGCTGAGTTCCCTGAGCATAGATGAACTGACTGCCCAATATAGCCAATCCCAACACACTATATTGAACAACTTTAATCGTCTTATTTTTATTATTGTGCATATCCTCGAGGGTTTGCTTTAATCGTTACAAAATCATTAGCAGAATTATTCGTATCCTGCAATACTACACGTCCATTGATCATTTCCTTTGTTTTACGGATTACAGAAAAGCCGGTAAAAGTAGCTTCAGCCTGCCCCGCTGCGTTAACAATAAAAGTTCTTGAAGCGTCTATATCTGCCGGAAAATCTTTAGGGGCTTTTTGTTCTTTGTCTGTAATATCAATGCCATCTATGATATAGTTTTTAGGAATCTGAAGAAATAAAGTTCCTGTGGGTGCTTTAGGCGATGCCACTTTTTGCCAGCTTGCCACTTCTGCATCAGTTGCTCTCAGAATCCCCAGCCCGAGCATTGAAGTGACGTTAAGAATTAAATCATTCGATGCAATACTCCAGTATGACACCAGCATATCCGGCACCATAATATTCTGGATGTCCCATGCAAAAGGTTTCTTACCAATGCTTGTATTATAATCCCCCATATAGGTTTCAAAATCTGCATGGCTAAGGTCTACCGTTCTGTCAGGTTCCTGTATAGCGACACCCGTACCATTGATATCGTCAAAAGGCATTTTATGGTTGATAGCTGTTTGGGCTATAACAATACTTTTCCCTGGTAAAATAGGATATTGGCTTCCGTTTCCAGGTATTTTAATGAATATATTGGAATACACATAATCTGTATTGGCAGCAGATCCGCCGCCGGCAGTTTTACTCCAGTCATACTGTCCATTGGGCAACGTATAAGTAGTTGGATTGTTATTCGTATTCCCTTCCAGAAATACAAGGTATAAACCGTCCGCATAGATAGTCTGATCAGAATTGTTGTGAATCTCAATAAACTGGTCTCTGAAATTGGCTCCTAATTTAGTATCTGAACCTGCATAATAATATTGTTTGATTACCAGATCTCCAAGATTTCCACTGGTGATTCTTACCAATTTTGAAGAAGTATTGGCATTAATGGTTACTTTCTCATCGAAGCCTCCAAAATGTACAATTTCATAGCTGGTTTCCTCCCCAATTTGTTGTTCATATTCATTCTGCTTCAGCTGCAGTTCAGCCTGAACACTATAAGTTCCCGGCAGGACAGCATCCAGTACCAGATCCCCGTTTGCATTTGTTTTTCCTATAATCTGATCTTCTGTGGCAGAATTTTTCAGAATAACGGTTACATTCGCTACTCCTTTATCTGCAACGGAAGGATATTTTGAAGCATCATATTTGATATTTACAGTAAACGGAACAGGTTTAATTTCATTCTTTCCAAAGTCATCATCTCTGTTACAGCCTATCAAAACAAGGACAGGAAGTATGAGCAATAGTATTGATTGTTTCATGATGTTCATGTTTATTTTTTAGTAGTATTAAAATCTGTATGAAATATTTCCCCCAAACGAAGTGGAGGTAAAGTTGCCATATACGGCTCCTCTTTCGTCATATGCTTTCAGGTTGAAAACATTACTTACATATATTGATAATCTGAAACCGCTCAGAAAATCTTTAGTTACCCTTAAATGAACATTATGAAGGGTTTTGTTATACAGACCTGAAAGTTTCTCGTCGGAAGGCTTTAGGAAAAGTCCCTGATATTTTGGATTGGTACGGTCATTTTCCGGAATCATTTCTGACGTTCCATCATGTTTGATATAGCCTATCGGATAAATATCATTAGCTCCATTCAGTGTTCTGTCTGAAAGGAAATGATCTGTTCTCAAACCTATGATCAAACCTGATGAAGCCAAGTGGTAGTCAAAACTGAAACTTGCTCTGGCCATAGAACTTTTGTTTCTGGTATCGTTATAAATCCCATACTCGTAGTCTTTATCTGCAATCTTTGGAGCAGTGATCTTGTAAAGGCCTTCGTCTTTATGACCGGAAGTTTCTACATAACTGGCATTGAAACCAATAACAAG
The DNA here is from genome assembly GCF_024158915.1 of Chryseobacterium sp. S0630. GTDB lineage: Bacteria > Bacteroidota > Bacteroidia > Flavobacteriales > Weeksellaceae > Chryseobacterium. The sequence goes on from NZ_JAMZGF010000029.1 coordinate 6,149, forward strand.
GTTTAAGGCTTCTATCTTTTTAAAACTGGCCATCAATTCCAGTCCTTTATCTACTGATGAGTATCCATTGACAATACGATTCTGGAGGTAATTAAATTTTTCTATTCCTACGACTTCGAAAGTAGGCACTTCTGTTCCTGAAATATTGACATTCACTTTCGCTTTGTCCATGATTTTATGAACACTTGCCGTGGTAAATCCATCAAATAATCGATTGTAATAAGCAGTAAGGTTAACTGTTGCAAAAGGGAATCTGTAATCAAGTCCTACTTCGGTTTTCCAGCTTCTTGAAGGTTTCAGATTGGCATTATCTCCAGGGGTCACTACTGTCTGCATGATGGCCGCTGAATAATAGCCTGGTAAACGGTAATCCCCAAGAAGGAAATCAAAATATCGTGGTGCCGTATAGATCTGATTCAATGAAGGTGCTTTTGAAGTCAATCCAAAACCTCCTCTCACAGAGAATTTCCCCATTTGGTATGAGGTATTCACCCTTGGTGAATAAGTAGAAAATGAATTTTGCAAATCATAACGAAGCCCCAGATTGGTTCTTAAGATATGTTTGTTGGCAAAAGCTTTCGTAATATTATCCTGAATATAAAATGCATATTGTTTGGTGGCAAAAACATGATCACGATAATTAAAATCTCTCATTCCATTGGATCCCTGCCCAGCCGAATTAAATGTAGTGAACTGTCCTGCTGTTCCATAACGCCCTTTCCCAAAGTTGTTTCCATATCTAAAATTCGCTCCTATACTGTACATATGAACCCATTTGGAGGCAGTCATTTTACTTCCGTTTACACTTAAATCAGTGAAAATATTAAGCGGTTTTCCATCCGAAAAGGCTTGATTTTCGTAACTTGGCGGTGTATAAGGAGCATAATAAACACCATCTGCTGTGGCATTTCCATAAGGTCGGGCTCCTTGGTTCAGCCAATATCTACGCTCTGTAAGCTGTGTTGAATAGCTAATCCCTACGTCTGCGCTTATCGTTCTGAAAAATGGTTTGCTTCCGTTTCGGTTAAAATTATAACTGATATTATTTCCTAATGAAAAACTCTTGTTATCTACATTAATGATCATTCCATCAAGATCATCCGGATCCCTTTTTCCTTTACTGGTATTGGTAGAAAATGAAGCTGAAAATTTATTACTAAATCCGCTTTTACTTCTTGATGACCAAAGGAGGTTGGCATTTGTTCTGTCGTATCCTACCAAACTGGTTCGTGGATCTGACAGCGAGTTCATATAGCCCACAGATACATTCAATGCATTGTTATTTTTAAGCTTAAACCCTTTTGTTACCCCTACCTGATAGGTTCCATCTCTAAGTGCTGCATCCAAACGAAGTGGCGATGCTTTGGCAATAGTTGTTACCTTAATAAGTCCTGAAGTTAAATCTCCATATTTAGCATCCGGAACTCCCTGTATTACTTCAATACTTTCAATATTTTCTGTTGAAATTTCTCTTAAATCGACCCCATAATTGGGCTGGCTTGGTGTCAGGTTTCCTCCATTGGTCGTCGTATTAAAACTGATCCCAAAAGGCCCACTGTTGGCAGAATCATAGCTCTGCATATTTTCGTTATTGGATAAAGCAATATCGTTGACCATCAGCTGTACTCCAAATGCTCTGTTCCCAAAATCATCACCTCCGGGAATATTTCCGGAACCTGTTACTGAAGCTCCACTGGCTGTTCTGAACACGATATTTTTAAACTGGGTATTGTCAAACTGCTGTACATATTGACCTGGTAACTGCTGTAAAACATCTCCAATAGAAAAAGACTGTAAGTTTTGAAGGGCTTCTTGCTGGATTGAAATCTCGGAAAACTGCTTCTTTTTTGCAGTAAGCTGTACGCCTTCAATTCGGATTTCTGATCTTTCTCGGGAGGAGTTTTTAGGAGATAGGATCTGAAGCTGTAGCTCATCTCCTTCATTTATGATAATAGTTTCTTCTTTATTGTCGGCATTCAGGAAGACGATTTGGCATTTTCCTTTAAGAACCATAGAATTATCTTTCTTATGCAATTCTTTACACTCTCTCAAACCACCATTAACGAGTTCTCCCTTTTTGAGTTGCCCATTATGAAAAAACTCTACTTTTTGAGCAGACAAGAATCCGCCTGCTGTCAGAAAAACAGCACCTGCTAATAACGATAATTTCACCCTTAAAATATTTAGGCTGTAAAATTAATTATAATTATTCTAAATAAAAAGAAAGTTTTTAGAATAATTTAAGTTATTTTAACTTAAAATAAAACAATATACATATATAATTCTCTATATAAAGAATAAAATAATAATCAAAACAACTACTAACAGTTACTTCTATCGTATTCTATAAATAATAAATTCAATTTTTCAGTTTAAAATATATTCTAAGAAAAAAGGAATCATCACAAATAAACTGTGATGATCTAAAAAAAGAAATCCTGCAACAAGCAGGATCTTCTATATTGATTTTTCTTTGGAAATTTTCTTCAGTAATCGTTTTATATATTAAGATCAAATGTAAATCATATGTTTTCAAAAGATTTTGCGCCCATGTCCTGTCTATTGTAATTTCTTTATTTTGAAATCCCATTTAAAAGATTTGAATTTGTTGACATATTTATGAATATCAAATAATCAAAAGACTTCGCTACATTGGTTTTTAAAAATTCATTTTTATCCGTACCAGACCCTGTTTTGCGAAATAGTATATCTTCCAATATCCAATGGCCAAGTTTGTTGCCATCTTTTCTAATTGCTTTTAAATCCAAAATAAAAATTGGAATATTGAGTGAATTCAGCTTATATTCTAATGTTCCCGGACGAGCTGTTTCTGAATTATAGGTTCCGATTTTCCCATCAATGCTTGCAGAATAAGTACCTTCATAAAAAGCAAATCCAAAGTTTACAAAATCTGTATCATCAATTTCATTGATCCAATACCCCATTCTATCTGAATTTAATTTTGCAATGTGGTAATTATGAGCTGAGACAATTACTTTAGAATTCAAATGGTTTTCTTTTAACCATTTAATATTCTCCGCCATGAACTTGTCCCTTCTAATAAAATTGAGCTGGATATATTGTCTAATAATGTCTACATTTTGTAGGAAGCGTGCTTTTTCTTCCTGATTTTTTATTGAGGCAGCTTTTTGTTTTAGCAAAAGCAGATACTCAGATATCGCTTTCTGACCTTTTTTAGAATACGTTCTGAAGCCTCTGTTATTTTCCTTTAGAGCTATTTCTAAGTTATTAATCTCTTGTTCGGGGAAGTTATTTTCCTGATATACTTTTCTTATTTGATCTACCGCTCCTTTTGCATATTGCATGTCGAAACCTTCAAAAAAAACTTTTGAATTATAATTTTCATTATATTTTTTTAACCATTCAACAAAATGCAAAGTTTCTTCGGTTTGCCACAGCCAAAAATACATACCCTTTAAAATACTTCTGGGATCTCCTTTTTTTTCCTGAATATATTGATTCATCAAAAAGCTTTCAGGCATATTGGCTTCGAGCGAAAAGATGTTGAAATTTTTATGAGTTATCAAATACTCACTTATTCTATATTTCAGTTGATATATTTCACTTGAACCGTGAGTAGATTCTCCTAATCCAACTATTTTGGAATTTCCAATGAGTTTGTTTAAGATTAGCAAGTCACTATTGTCTCTTTCGTCCGGATTAATAGTTTTTATTGGGTATATAAACTTTGAAATATATTCTTTCTCTTCAGAATTTAAATCATTTTTTGATTGTGCACTGACGGTTACAAAAAACAGAACCAAAATAAAGGATAGTTTCAAACTTATTTACTATTTATAATTAGATTACAATTTTACAAAAATATCGTTTAAAAACTTCGGTCTCAATTTAAATCTCTCTCGTTATCAGTATATCGTTTTTTAGTCACGGATTAAAAAAATACAAAAAAACCTCATAAACTTTTGTTTATGAGGTTTTAGATTATTTATTTATTATTAAATCAATAATTATTTTACTTCTTCGAAGTCTGCATCCTGTACATCTTCAGCTCCGGCGTTTCCACCTGCATTCTGAGCACCTGCTGCATCAGCACCCGGCTGTTGACCAGCTGCATATAATTCTTCAGAAGCGGCCATCCAAGCTGCATCTAACGCTTCAGTTTTAGCTTTTACGTCATCAGCATTTTTAGCTTCGAAAGCTGTTTTTAATTCTGCATGAGCTGCTTCGATTGCTGCTTTTTTGTCAGCAGAAAGTTTCTCACCGAATTCTTTCAATTGCTTTTCAGTCTGGAAGATTAATCCATCAGCTTTGTTGAAGATTTCAACTTCTTCTTTTCTCTTAGCGTCCGCTGCAGAGTTTTCCTGAGCTTCTTTCTTCATTCTTTCGATTTCTTCGTCAGAAAGACCTGAAGAAGCCTGGATTTTGATAGACTGCTCTTTACCAGTTCCTTTATCTTTAGCAGATACACTTAGGATACCGTTAGCATCAATATCGAATGTTACTTCAATTTGAGGAACTCCTCTTGGTGCTGGTGGGATATCCTGAAGATCGAATCTACCGATTTCTTTGTTATCGTTGAACATTGATCTTTCCCCTTGTCCTACTCTGATGCTTACAGCCGGCTGGTTGTCAGAAGCTGTAGAGAATACTTCAGATTTTTTAGTTGGGATCGTAGTGTTCGCTTCAATTAATTTCGTGAATACAGAACCCATCGTTTCGATACCTAAAGAAAGTGGAGTAACGTCAAGTAGTAATACATCTTTTACATCACCTGTTAATACACCTCCCTGGATTGCTGCACCAATAGCTACAACCTCATCCGGGTTTACTCCTTTAGATGGTTTTTTACCGAAGAATTTTTCTACTTCTTCCTGAATGATTGGGATTCTTGTAGAACCACCTACCAAGATTACTTCGTCGATATCAGAAGTGGATAAACCAGCATCTTTTAACGCTTTAGCAACAGGCTCCATAGATCTTCTTACAAGATCAGCAGATAATTGCTCGAATTTAGCTTTTGTTAAAGTCTTCACTAAGTGTTTAGGACCTGTAGCAGTAGCTGTGATATATGGTAAGTTGATCTCAGTCTGAGGAGAAGAAGATAATTCAATTTTAGCTTTTTCAGCAGCTTCTTTCAATCTTTGAAGAGCAATTGCATCAGCTTTTAAATCTACACCTTCTTCAGCTTTGAACTCGTCAGCCATCCAGTTGATGATCACATCATCAAAGTCATCACCTCCTAAGTGCGTATCACCATTTGTAGATAATACTTCGAATACACCGTCTCCTAAATCAAGGATAGAGATATCGAAAGTACCACCACCAAGGTCATATACTGCGATTTTCTGATCTTTATGGTTTTTATCAAGACCGTAAGCTAACGCTGCAGCTGTAGGCTCGTTGATAATTCTTTCTACTTTAAGACCTGCAATTTCTCCAGCTTCTTTAGTAGCTTGTCTTTGTGCATCGTTGAAGTATGCAGGAACAGTAATTACCGCTCTTGTTACTTCCTGTCCAAGATAATCTTCAGCAGTTTTCTTCATTTTCTGAAGAGTCATTGCAGAAATTTCCTGTGGAGTATATTCTCTATCGTCAATTTTTACTTTTACTGTATCATTCGGTCCAGCAACTACTTTATAAGGTACTCTTGTGATTTCAGAAGCATCATCTTTAAAGTGAGTTCCGATAAATCTTTTGATAGAGTAAACAGTTTTTGTTGGATTCGTTACAGCCTGTCTTTTTGCAGGATCACCTACTTTTCTCTCTCCGTCTTCTGTAAAAGCTACGATAGAAGGAGTAGTTCTCTTACCTTCTGCGTTAGGAATAACAACAGGGTCTTTACCCTCCATTACAGCAACACAAGAGTTGGTTGTTCCTAAGTCAATTCCAATTATTTTACTCATAATATTTTATATTTTTTCTATTTTTAATTTAATTTACACTCTCAATTTCTCAATATCTGTACCATTCGAAGAATTATGACAAAATGACACAATAAAAATAAAAACCCCGATAAAACGGGGTTTTGTATGATTTAATGTGGAAATTTTTTCACAACAGATATTGGCAGGATCAATGCTGCTTAAAATATATGCTAGAAAATATATCCCACTGAAATACCTAAATTAGAATTATAAATCTTAGGAGCTTCCTGTATCAGGATTGAATTTTGCTGATAAACTGCTGTATTTTTATAAACTTTTGTCATTCCAAAATAATATCCCACCGAAGCCAGATAATGTTTTGCGAAAATATATTGAACTTTTGCTTTCAAACCTGCATCAAACTGCTGCACATTTTTAGGATTACTCGTGGTTGATCTATTAATAACCTTGTCATATTCAACTTTATTTTTTAATAAAACCCCAATTTCAGGACCTAATGCAATAGAAAATTCTTCTGTTGGGTGGTAATCAAAAAGGATGGGAAGCCTAATGTAATCATTCTTTACTTTTCCAGTAAGAGTAAATGTAGTATTATCTATAGTTGGAACAGTAGTTTCAAACTTACTCCCCATTTGAGAATAATACAGTTCTGCATCTACTGAGATTTTATCGGACAGATAGTTCCATAAAAAACCTCCTACATGAAATCCTGCTTTAGAAGAAAATCCATCAGGTTTATCTGAACCAGAAAAACTACTAATGTTCAATCCGGCAGAAAACCCATACTTAGGTTTTATTTGTGCAGAGATAGAGGTTGCTAATGCTAAAAAGCTTATTAATATTATTTTTTTCATAATTTAATTTTAAAATTGTTTGTTCATGTTTATAAGAAGTTATTTATCAGTTTTAAAAATTAAGTAACTAAGGTTATCTCCTCCAATCCATCTATCTTCTATCAGATGTATATTCCCATCAATAATCTTTAAATTATACGTTCTAATTGTGTGGCTTCTGTCTGATAGCAGGGTTATTACATCCACTTTTATTTTTCCTTTTTTTGAATAAATTATACCTGTTTGTCCATCTTTATTACTTGTTCCAAAGTTGGTAGCTTCAATATAGCCATCCTCTTTGAAGAGGATGGACATATCATAGTTTAATTCAATCTGTCTTGTTTTTTTTAAGTCTTTATTAGCTTCATAAATAGTTGAACAGATAAATGTTTTGTTAAACGGAAAAGCTATTAGCTCTGATTTATTAAAATATTTAATATTTTTTAATTTTTGTGCATTTATAGCACCACTTCCAAAAATCATAAATGAAAGTACCAATAGCATCTTAATTATATTATTGTTTACCATGATGTAAAAGGGTTTATTGTTTGATATTGAAAATATGGCTTCACACCACCAGATAATACTTCAAAACCAGGCTGAGGAGATATTATAGAATGCGCACCTATATTTTGTATAGGATGTCTTATATGTCTATCAGAATCAATCCCTATTCTATAATTACCCCAACCAATGTAAGCAGCTCCAAGTCTATATCTTGGTCCTATTTCTTGGACTGCTCCATATTTATTTCTTGCTCCAAAGCCAATTCCTATTTTTCCATCTGGATTTCCATAATAATCATCATGTAAAAGTTCAGGCATTGTATGTTGTTCATCATACGAATAGCTCTCACTTCTTCTTTCACCAGTAAATAAATTAAATCCAGCATGAAAATCTCTATAATTAAATGTCATGGCTGCTGTTCTCCATCTATCGTGTCCATCTCCTAAAATGCCTGCCCCCACTTTATCAAAGGGACTTCCGTCATTTTCATAAGTTAAAGAAAAATCTCCACTTCCGGCTCTAAAAATTCCTGTCTGTTGTGCATGAACACCTTTCCAAACATTTGTACCAACTCCAATGCTGAAATCTTTGCTGTCATACCCTATCATTGCAGAATATCTATATCCCCATCCTGAAACACCACTTCCTGCATGTTTATTGTAATAAGTACCTGCAATGGCTGCTGAGAAGCTTAAATTTCCTTTTCTATAGCTTACACTAAGACTTGCTCCAACACTAAAGCTATTTCCAAAAGCAATGGCTGGTGAAATTCCTATGCTAAAACCTCCTCCTAAGTCTAAGTTAAAGCTCATAAAAGAACCTACAAATCCTGTTGCTGCATATCCCGCAATGGCTCCCCATGATAGCGCGGCTGCGGCTCCTCCAGTTGCTGCGGTTAGCGTTCCCATAATAGCTCCTGAAACAGCGCCTCCTAAAATAGACATTCCAAATTTACCCCAGCTCCAATCTCCTGTTTGTATTGCTTGACCTACATAGCTAGTGGCTCCCATAATCGCACCTACAATAGCTGCTACATATACTACAGCCCAAACAAAAACCTCTCCACTGGGATCTGTATACATCAGAGGGTTATTCAGTACATATCCAAATCTATTATAGCTTTGTGTATTAAACGGATCCTGAATATAATTATCAACTGACAGGAAAGTATGCAATTTAGGATCATACATTCTGCCATTCATATGAATTAATCCTACCTGAAAGAAATGTTCATGACCTGTATAGCCTCTTTCAATTAGTAAATCAGCTTTCTTAGGGTCAACCTTTACTCCATCTTTTTCAAAATACACTAAATTGCCCCAAGCATCAAACTGCCTTCTTTCTTCAACTTTTCCTGCCTGATCTGAAATAGCAGAAATAGTTCCTTGGTAATCTCTGTGCAGGTAATGTGTTCCCTCACTCATCACTTCTCCAAAACCATTAAAATCTTTGATGTACATAGCTGGGGCTGAATAAGGATTACCTGCTATATAAGTGATAATTCTTGTTTTGAGAGCACTTCCATTTACTTTACCTACATAATTATACCCTACAATCTCAACGGTATTATCATCAGAGTAAATTTTATTTTTTCCATACTTCAAAAACTTTTTATCATAATTATATTGTGAAGATGATCTTGTTTGATGCATGTTATAACCAAACTTCACCATCTCATAACCATCTTGTATAATACTCACAGGGCTTTTATAAGAATTATAAAAAATCTTTTGTAACTGGTTTACGCTGTAATAAGCATTTCCAGAAGGATTTAAATTGATTTCTTTTTTTCTGTATCTGTTCCCATCTACATATTTATAATCTCCAATATCACTATTGTTGTCAATTCTTCCGTAATTGTCATAAGTTTGAGATTGTGTGCCATTAGGATCAGTCCATGATATTAATCGTTGTAAACTATCATATTCAAAACTTTCATACCATCCGCTCTGAACAGCAACACTATTTCTGTTTTTCAAGAGTCCCGTAGCTGCTTCAAAAGTATAATCATTCCCCAAGACAATACCACTTACATTATTTTTGTGCCTTACAGAACTTAAAAAATTATTTCCATCATAAGTATTACTAATTTCTGTTCCATTTCCAAAATTAGCAGATAATACCTGTACTTTTTCATTAATATTGTTCAGCTTCCAAATTAATTTTCCATTGCTGTCAGTAATACTTTCCAGCATTCCACAGGAAGCATAATTATTTTCAACTTCAACAATACTGGAAGCAGAGCCATAAAGAGTTTCTTTGATTTCTTTCTTTACTCTTCCAAAATTATCATAAGTATAACGTTTTTTGAAAATGGCAAATCCATTGTTTTCTTCTCTTTCAGATAAACGATAGAAATTGTCGTATTTATAAGTATATGAGTCATTTACCCCATTGGATGTTCCTGTTTCTGAATCTATCAACCCTTGGGCATTATAACTATAATTGATTTTTATATCTGTATTGTCACCAGTAACATTTTTCTTGCTCACTCTTCCATACTGGTCATAGGTATATTCTGTTTTGCCTTTAGGGTTTTCTTCTTTCAGGATTTGTCCTAAATTATCATATAAATAGGTATAATCTCCTCCTACAGAGGCGTCTGACAGTTTTATTTTTCTACCCCATCCATCCTGCTCAATACTTACAACGTGCCCTGCATAGTTTGAAGATTTTAAACTTCCATTGGCAAAATAGGTATAATTAATATCTCCACCATTATCAGACATTTTTATCTTATTTCCCCAAGCATCTTTTGTTATGGTTTGTGTTTTTTGCCCATCAACTACAGTAGCAGATAGCCCATTATAAGAAGAAGTAATGATTTTCCCTGTTGGATATATGGTTTTTACGATTCTTCCATAATCATCATACTCTGTAATAGTCCATTTGTTAGGAGAGGAAGTGGAAAAATATGGTTCACTTACTTTAAAAGGTTTGTCCAGAATATCATAATCTGTTCTTTTCTCTATCCACTTATTATTGAGTGACAATCCTCTTTCTATACGTATTCTGCCCCAGTTGTCAGATAACGTTTCTTTAGTCGCTCCTGTTGCTTCAGTTACTTTTAATTTGATTCCACCCGAAAAATCTCCTGAAGTAATCCACTCATAAGAATATTGTGTAATATTATTATAAATGTCTTTATCCTGTACTTTTCTCTGCCAGTCATCATAAGTGTATGATAATGTTTGATTTAGATGATTGGTTGTTGAAAGCAGTAACCCAAATGCACTATCGTAATTATATGAAGTAGAAATTCCCTGAATATTAGTTGTTTTAATGGCAAATCTACCAGAAGGATCGTATTGATTTTTTTCCGTCCTTGGAGAAACACCAGTAGCAGATAATGTTTTCTCTATATTATTACCAAAAGCATCATATACAAAATCTTCGGTGATATAATCTGTATTATTGCCCTTTTTCTTACTTTGAGCTAGTAAACCATTCGTGTAAGAAAAGAGTTCTTCCGTAGAAAAAATATCATTTCCTAAAGTTTGAGTTTCTGTTTTCTTAGTGGGTCTTCCAATATAATATTGATTACTAACTCCCGAAGGGTTATCTTCATAATCAATCAATGTCGTTTTCTCACCTCCCGTAACTACAATTCTTGATTTTTTAGGATTATTATAAGTATCGTAAATATCATAATAGTGATTAGTTGTAACACCTGATAAATTGTCTATCTGCTGTACCTGTGTTGGCAGATTGGTAAAAACTTTATTTGGTGATAAAGATGTATTATAGCTATTAATGGTTTTTGATATAAATGAGGTTGGTGAGTTAAAATCAACAACAGATTTTAGTACATAACTTTCCGATACAGCTCCTCTTTTTTGAGGATCTTGTAAAGAGATTGTCCAAAATGGCTGAACACTTCCTCCATATACTGATGATCTGGCAAGTCCTTTGAAACCTATAAAACCTAAACCTTCCATATTGACTACAGCTCCTTTATATCTGTATTCCTGTATCTTCATTTCTCCATTAAAACTTTTTTCTATTTTCTTTACCAGCTTTATGGATGGAGCAAGATTAAGGCTGACATTTGGATATTGCTCGGAATTATCGGAAACATAAGTACCGGAAGAACCACCATTATCCATAACAGCATCATACGTAATATTTGTTACGAGGTCATTCTCCTTTATTCTTTTTAAAGAAGTATCTACTCTGTTGTCTTTCTTAAAGGAAATATATTTTATTTTATCTCCGCCAAAAAAGGCATAATCTAAGTTTTGGTTTACAATATTCTGATTGGATAAAAACATAGGAGTTCCATTAGCTGTACAGCCATTATAAGTGTACATATTATTCCACATCATATTCTCTCCTGAAAAATTAGCTGTACCATCCGGATCATTACTCATGTTGTATTTTACACTTCCAAATTCTTTGATAGCGTAGTTAGCTCCATACGTATTATATGGATAATTCCACTGAGCTCCTCCCGGAACATCATAATTGTAAGGAGCAAAAATAGAATGATAGAATAAATCTGCCTTACCATCACCATTGACATCAGCAAAATTGTAGTAAATGACCTGTTGGACATAACCACAGTCCAGATTACCATTAGCTGCATTATAACAAGTATTTTTAACATAAGATTTTCTAAAAACCATTGAAATATCCTTTGTAGCTTGGGTAAAAGACTGTCCATTGGATATTAAATGAAACCAATTACTGCTACCTTCAGCAGTAGGAATCACAATATCTGTCTTTCCATCTCCATTTAAATCAGTTAAATAAGATGGATAATCAAAGTTGATAACAGAATTATTGACTACCGTTTTTTGAACAAGTGCATTATTTTCTACACCATATACTGTTATCTGCCCTCCATTTAGAATAAACAGATCTGCTTTTCCATCCCCTTCAAGATCACCTACATAAATTCTGGAAGAAGATTTCACAACATAGTTTCCCCCAATGTTTATAGGGGTTTGTGGAGAATTTGGATTTAAATCTAATAAATACGCTTGTGAATACTCCATTGTGGAATCCCCTTCACAGCAATTGGGAGAGGGACGTCCATTAGGATCTAGTTTAGTGCTACCACAGTAATAAGTATAAGTTTGACTATATGGCAACGTAAGTGCTATAACATCTGATAAGCCGTCTCCATTAAAATCTCCTGTAAAGAATTTTTTAGGAATTTTTGCATACCTCGTATCATTTCCTCCTATAATTACACAACTTTGATTTTGAGCAACAGGAAAAGAATAGGTTTTAGTATAGACTAAATCTAAAGAGCTATAACTCGAATTAGAAACATAATTATTAACTTTTATGACTTCCTGATTACTAACAATGCTTCCTGTTCCAATCGTAGTAACAGCATCAAGATTGTTAAATTTATTATTGGTTAACAGTAGTTTTGTTGAAAATATATCAGAAAACTTTTCTATATTGATCAGGTTTCCTGCAACGTTAGAATTGGTTGTTAATAATTGGCTTGAGTTAAATCTATATAGTTTATCCTTTGAATTAGGGTAGGTAAAGAAGTCTATTGAAGCATCATTATCAAAGTATCCTGCCAGATATTTCCAGTTATTGGAATCATAAGCAGGAGTAACATTACTGATAACAGCATTAGGATTATTAATAACTCCGTTTTCAGTAGTATCATATTCAAAGATTATTGGTTTTACAGATTCCCCATTTCCATTAAACTCTTGTACTTGGGTTAATCTTTCGTAGCCCAATGAGGTTGTATCATAAGTAAGCTGGTATTTTCTGAAAAGCTGTCCATTTCCTAAAACTTCAACCTTATCCAATTCTTTGGTAATAACATAACTGGTATTTCCATACACATACATTTGCTCGTTTCTTGTTCTATTTTTATAGACAAGATTTACAGTGTTCACAGGAGTATAAGATCCAACAGATGGATTTCCGCCATATTTAACAGAAGATAGATAAATATTATCATTGTCTTTGAAGTAGGAAAATTCTATTCTGTTGTACTTTACATCATCAATGTGATTGACTTTCCATTCAAGCTGACTTTGGGAATTTGGATTATTACCATAAATAGCAGTATTTCCATTGGGATAATACACTATAAAATAAGAAGGACCGTAATTTGCTCCGTAAGAAGAAACACCATAAGATATTACCTTAATATTAGAATAATTTTCGGTTTGATATTCTGCTCCGTCTCCGCCATATGTTCCAGACTTCAATATTAATCTCTGACCATCTAATGCAAATCTGTCTTTATCATTATAATTAACTGCATCAATTACTCCGTCATGAAACTTTGTTGCCGAAATTCGTGTGATAGAGGATGCTCCCGAAACATTCCAACCCCAGCCAGCAATTCCATTTTTACTCTGACTGGAGTAGTTTAAAGTGATATTAGGTACAGCATTTTTTATACCTGGAAGATTGGCAATAGGTATAGTATAGTTGGCTCCCCCTGTGGAAGACACAGAGAAATCACCTGTTGTCTGCCCGACAGCTTGTGCATTCAATAGTTTTGCCAGAAAGAAAAATGCTAGTAAAAAGTATATATTTTTTTTCATTTTCATGAATTTAAATTATTGTTTTAAAACTTTATAGGTTAACTTTTCCCCTGTTTTCAAATGAAAAATAACCACATACATTCCTATAGGTTGATCGGATAAATCTAATGTGACCTTATTTTCTCTTTTGTCAAAAGGAATTTCCCTGTATTGAGTAAAGTTATAAGCCACATATTCAACTTTTTGAATCATTTCTCCCAGTTCAGGAGACCATACAAGGTTGGCTTTATCCTTTGTTGGATTAGGATATATTTTGACCTGATAAGCTGATGGGGGAAATTCTTCTTTATCTGTTATTGTTTTATTAACAGATTTACTCGTTGGAGAGCAGGCGGCACAGTATTGTCTGATAATCTGATTCCCTCCAATCTCATACTCAAATATGAGTGTCTGTGCTTTCAATCCTCCTATTGATATTAATAGGAGAAAAACTAAAAATAACTTTTTTCCCATGTTATTGATTTTATATATCTACAAAAATCATTAAATTAAATAGCTTATGAAAGGACAATGCATCTTAACTACGTTACTAAATAGACAAATTATCTAAAAAACAATATACCATTACCCTTTTTTAGATATATTTGCTAATAAAGCACAATGATCCATGAAAAATTATCAAAAAAATCTTTTTGACCTGTTATTAAAAGAATCTGGAGGAAAAAAGGAGTTGGTTGACATTATGATTGATAAATTAGCACTCTCAAATGATACAGCCTACAGAAGAATCAGTGGAAAAAGCCACATCACACTTAATGAAGGTATTTCCCTTGCTTCCCATTTCGGTATTTCTTTAGATTCAATACATGACTCCAATCTTAATAATGCTGTAGTTAGCAAAGTACATGATATTTATAATATAGATGATTTGGAAAAATATTTTGAATCTTCTATTTATAATTTACAGAAGGTAAAAAATGCTAAACATGTTGAGTTTGTGTATGCGGCAAAAGATATTCCTCTTTTTTATTTAATGAAGTTTGAAAATTTGCGAAAATTCAAAATCTACACATGGCTGAAGCTGATGGATGCTGAATTCTTTTCAAAAAGAATAAGTTTTGAAGAATTTGAAGTACCTGAAAAGATTAAACAGAAAGGACTTTTACTCTCTCAAGTATACCATGATGTAAGCTCTACAGAAATATGGAGTAATGTTACTATTTATGCCATGCTTGAACAGCTTATTTATTTTCACCAATTGGAAATGATTAGCACCCAAAGTGTGTTGAAGATATGTGTTGAAGTGATAAAAGTTCTGAAACAGATAGAAAATGAAGCTGTAAATGAGAGGAAAGATGGAAAACATGTGTATTTCAAATTGTATCAAAATGACCTTTTGATTATGAATAATACCGTTTTTATAAAATTTTTGGATCAAAAAATGCTTTTTTTGCCATATAATATCCTAAGCTATTATTATACTTTGGATGAAAGGGTCTGTAATAATTACGAAAAAAGCCTCGAACTAATTCTGAAAAACTCTGAGTTACTTTCTTCAAATAACAAAGCTAGAAATATATTTTTCAACAAAATGTATAAAAAAATCGAAGAAATAAAAAAAATATTGCCGATCAATGATCAATAAACAAACTTGCTATGCATTAAAAGAATATACAACTCAGACAAGCCAAAATTAATCAAAGTTTAACCTAAGAAATAGAGGAAGAGTCTTTACGAATGATTATTTTTGATAAAATATACACATTTAGAATGTCAATACACTTTAATCCACGAGATATCACATGGCTTGCCTTTAATGAGAGAGTTTTGCAGGAAGCCATGGATGAAAAAGTTCCCTTACATTTAAGAATACGTTTTCTTGGAATTTTCTCCAACAATTTAGATGAATTTTTCAGAGTACGTGTTGCCGGATTAAAGCGTGCCATGGATTTTAAGGAAAAAGTGATTGCTGAATCTTTCTACCAACCTCCTACCAAAATCCTTCAGCGAATCAATGAGATTGTCATGAGACAACAGCTGAATTTCGATAAAACCTGGAAAAAAATCCAGACCGAAATGGCTGATCATAAAGTTTTCATTAAAAATGCCAAAAACCTGACTGCAAAACAAAAAGAATTTGTCAGACAATATTTCGATGAAGTGGTAGAATCCAATGTGATTCCGATTCTTCTTCATGAAAATACGCCTATGCCTTACCTGAGAGATAAGAGTCTTTATTTGGGAGTGGCCATGAGAAAAAAGGACTGGCAATATTCCAGCAATTATGCCATTATTGAAATTCCTTCCCGTTTTGTGGGAAGATTCGTATTGCTGCCAACTGAAGATCCCGAAGAAAAAAATGTCATGTTACTGGAAGATGTGATTACCTTTAACCTTCCGCACATTTTCTCTTATTTCGGGTATGATGAATTTGCAGCCAATGCATTTAAAGTAACAAAAGATGCCGAACTGGATCTGGATAATGATATCAGAACCAACTTTGCAGAAAAAATAGAAAAAGGACTTAAAAACAGAAGAAAAGGGAAGCCTACCCGTTTTGTTTTTGATAAAGATATGGATAAAGCTCTGTTGGAACTCCTTATCAGAAAACTAAACTTAACGAAAAAAGACAGCATCATTCCCGGAGGAAAAATTCATAATTTCAAACATTTCATGGATTTCCCTGATGTTTTTGAAAAGTATGAAAGACCTGTAGAAAGAACTTCTTTTACGCATCAGGCGTTTGAGCATGGAGAAAGAGTAACTGATGTTATTTTAAAAGAAGATGTCCTTCTTACCTTCCCTTACCATAAATACAATCCGGTGATTGATCTTCTTCGTGAAGCCGCTATGGATCCGGATGTAAAATCAATACAGATTACAGCATACCGTCTGGCAAGCAGTTCAAAAATCATTAATGCCCTGATCTATGCGGCCAGAAATGGTAAAGAAGTGACTGTAATGCTTGAGCTCCAGGCAAGATTTGATGAAGAATCCAATCTTGAATGGAAAGACATGCTGGAGCCTGAAGGAATTACTGTTCTTGTAGGAATTCCTAACAAAAAAGTACACGCCAAACTTTGTGTCATCAAAAAGAGAGCACACAATAAAACTATTCAGTATGGCTTTGTAAGTACCGGGAATTTCAATGAAAAAACGGCCAGAATATATGGTGATCACCTGCTGCTGACTGCGGACCGTGGTATCATGGCGGATATCAATAAAGTCTTCAATGTTTTAAAAAAACCAAAAGATGACTTTATTCCTATTTTGAAAACTTGTAAAAATTTATTAGTTTGCCCTCAGTTTATGCGTGAAAAGATTGTTCACCATATCGATAAAGAAATCGAAGAAGCCAAGGCAGGAAGAAGAGCAGAGATCATTGTTAAAGTCAACTCAATGAGTGATCGAGCTTTGATTGAAAAAATATATGAAGCTGCCAAAGCCGGAGTGGTGACCAGAATGATCGTAAGAGGAATCTATTGTGCCGTCAATCAAAAGGAATTCAAAGAAAAAATAAAAGCCATCAGCATTGTAGATGAATACCTGGAACATGCCAGAGTTATGTATTTTTACAATAAAGGGGCTGAAGATATGTACATTTCTTCCGCAGACTGGATGACCAGAAACCTGGATTACAGAATTGAAGCAGCCGCTAAAATTACTGATAAGAACCTTAAGAAGGAATTAAAAGATATTCTGGACATCCAACTTAAAGATAACGTAAAGGCAAGGATTTTAGACAAAAAGCTGAGCAATGAATACGTAAGAAATGATAAAAACGAATGCCGATCACAAATAGAAACCTATAAATATTTAAAAGCTAAAACAAACAAAAAATGAAGATAGCAGCGATAGACATAGGGAGTAATGCAGCCCGCCTTCTTATCAATGAAGTAAAGATTAATAACAGAAAGCCTGAATTCATCAAGCTCAACCTTCTCAGAATTCCTCTGAGACTGGGAATGGATGTTTTCACCATCGGAAAAATAGGTCCGGAAAGAGAAAAAATGGTTATTGATTCCATGAAAATCTTCAGTGACCTGATGAAAATATACAAAGTAGATCATTACAGAGCCTGTGCTACCAGTGCTATGCGTGATGCTGCCAACGGTAATGATATCATCAATCTGGTAAAAGATACATCAGGAATCAATATTGAAATTATTTCCGGTGATGAAGAAGCTACCCTGATTTATGAGAACCACGTAGCAGAAGGTCTTGACAAAGAATTTGCCTATCTATATATTGACGTTGGTGGAGGTTCTACAGAGCTTACCTTTTACGAAAATGGTAAAATGGTCTATGAAAAATCTTTCAATATCGGAACCATCCGTCTTCTCAATAATCTTGTGACGATGGACAACTGGAAAGAAATGAAGGATGAGATCAAAAAAAATATTGTCAGCAAAAAACCCATTGTTGCCATCGGGTCAGGAGGAAACATCAACAAAGTATTCTCTATGAGCAAAACCAAAGATGGGAAACCTATGTCTTTGTCTCATCTGAAAAAGGTGTACAAAGAATTCAATGAGCTTTCCGTAGAAGAAAGAATGACCAACTACAACCTGCGAGAAGACCGTGCCGATGTACTGGTATATGCTCTCGGTATTTTCAACAATGTGATGTCATGGTCTGATATTAACAGGATTTTTGTTCCAAAAATTTCCGTGGCAGACGGATTGATCCATAATATTTATAGTCAGCTGCAACATAAAAAGTAACAACAAACAATACGATTGAAAGCCGGCCATTTTGAGCTGGCTTTTTATTTTGTCATCCATTTCCGCAATGTCATTGCGAGGAGCAAAGCGACGAAGCAATCTCTTGCATTAAGTTTTGGTTAAAACCAATAGCGAGTTGGCTCATTTTTTAAGCTGGCTGGGCTTTCTTCGACCCCGCTAAGAATCATAACCCACCCCTATTGAATTATTGAATCCAGACATTTAAGACAACATCTTTTTACTTTTTACTTTTTACTTTTTACTTTTTACTTTTTACTTTTTACTTTTTACTTTTTACTTTTTACTTTTTACTTTTAATTAAAAAAAAATCCTAATTTTAAAGTAAAACCTCATCCTCATCCGTCTTACCCATATCAATAGCAAAGCAATGAACCCAATCAAAATAATTCTTACAGGAGCTACAGGAATGGTAGGCGAAGGTGTTTTAATGGAATGTCTTGAAAATCCAAATGTCTCTGAAATCCTGAGTATAAGCCGAAAACCATCTGGAAAAACACATCCCAAGCTTAAAGAATACTTTATTCCTGACTTTTTGTCAATAAATCTGAATGACGAAAAGCTAAAAGGATATGATGCCTGTTTTTTCTGTGCAGGAATAAGCAGTGTAGGGATGAATGAGGAAGAGTATACCAAAATTACTTACGATACAACCCTTCACTTTGCAAAAGCTGTTTTGAATCAAAATCCTGAAATGGTATTCAACTATGTTTCCGGAGCAAGTACAGACAGTACAGAGAGTGGAAAACTGATGTGGGCACGTGTAAAAGGCAGAACTGAGAATGATTTGAAAAGAATGAATTTCAGAGGAGCGTATAATTTTCGTCCCGGATTCATGAAACCCGTTGAAGGTCAAATACATGTAAAATGGTTTTTTAAACCTATTATTTGGATTTTTCCTGTATTTTTTCAATCAAAATCATTAACTTTACATGAAGTGGGTAGAGCAATGATCAATGTGACACAAAAAGGGTACCCTACATCTACTTTAGAAATTAGAGATATTAAAAATTTAGCGATATGAGAGACATGTTAAAAAGAATTGTTCTGGTTATTTTTGTACTCTTGCTTGTGACTGCTGTTTCAGGATATTTTTATATGCAGAAACATCCTTTGGAAGGAAATAAATCAGGAACGATTTTAAATTTTTCTGGAAAATCAGGAAAATAATTTCATTCTAAAGTTTCTCATTCGGATATAATTTTACTTCTTATCGGAAATAACCCTATTTTTTAAACATTTCTTAAAATTCCATTAAAATAGTTGCGAAACATAAAGTTCATTTTTGTATTTATTTAATTGAAGCAAAAAATGATCAACAACTACCTATTAAAAGGGTCTGTGATTGCCGCATTCTTTTTTCAGAGCGGACTTTTCGGACAGACACTGATTCATTACTGGAATTTTAACGATAATACTTCTGCAGCCACAGTTACTACACCTTCTTCTACGATGGTGAACGGTTCTCTTGCCGCGATAGCCGGAGGAACAAGTGTTATTGATTTTGCCGGAGGTACCGGACAGAATTTTAGTCTGCAAAATTTAAATGCAAGAAACGGAGATGGTTCCGGAACCCATTTAAGATTCAATAATCCGATTGGGGGAGCTTTACAGTTTAACCTTCCTACAACAGGGTATAATAATGTCATTGTTAAATTCACCACCAGAAGATCCGGTCAGGGAGCAGGAACACAGACATGGTCTTATTCCACCGATGGAACTACTTTTATGCAGTTCCAGACTGTGAATCCTCAGGATGCCGATCCGCAATTGGTTACATTAGATTTTTCAGCTATACAGGGAGCCAATAACAACCCTAACTTTAAATTAAAAGTAGAATTTTCTGCAACGGGAGGCGGAACAGGAGGAAATAACCGTTTTGATAACTTTACGGTAGACGCCACTCCTGCAGGAAATGTTGATACTACTCCACCAACAGTCACTTATCTGCCTGCCAATAATACCAATAACGCTTCAACGACTGTAAATCCAACATTATCTTTCAATGAAAATGTAAGATTAACAGATAATTCTGCGATCAATAATTCTAATGCACAGAATCTTATAGATCTCCGTCTGGGAAATGCTACAGGTACACAAGTTCCTTTCACTACGACTTTCACTAACAATACCATCACTGTAATCCCAACTTCCGGACTTGTGCCGGGACAGACCTATTATCTGGCCCTTAAACCCAATATGGTTGAAGATTTCAGTGATAATGGAGTTACTGCTGTTACCTCCAGTACTTTTTCCACTGCCGGAACAGCAATTTCTTTAGAAAAGAATTTCATCAAAGTCAATGAAAATGCCGGAAATCTTGCATTTAAAATCAATATCACCAATCCATCAACATCTACTGTGAATCTGGTTGTAAAGCCAGCACCATTCAGTACAGCTGACAGTAATGATTTTACTTTAGCCAATCAAACTATTAATATTACTCCATCTACAACGAGTTACACCGTCAATATTCCGATTATTGATGACACAGTGGCAGAACAGCAGGCAGAATATTTTGTGGTAAGTCTTGAAAATCCTGTTGGAGCAACTATTTCAGGAGACAATTCTGCAACGGTTTATATTGTAGATAATGATAAACCAGCTCCGGTTCCTTCCAATCAGATCCAGCTGAATTATCTCCTAAGTTTTGATCCTTCAGGAAATAATAACAGTTCTACGGAAATTGTAGTTCATGATCCGTCAACACAACGTTTATTTACAATCAGTTCGATTACGGATGTTTTTGATATTATTGATTTTAGTAATCCTTCAATACCTTCTGTCATAAAAACAGTGAATATGGCTCCTTATGGTGGTATCACAAGTATCGCTGTGAAAAACGGAATCATTGCAGCTGCATCTCCCAATACTGATCCTCAGCAAAATGGATCTGTAGTATTTTTTGATATCAACGGAAATTTCCTGAAACAGGTAACAGTAGGAGCTTTACCAGACATGGTAACATTCTCTCCTGATGGAACGAAAGTAGTGACTGCCAATGAAGGCGAACCTAATGATGCTTACACTATCGATCCTGAAGGAACCATCAGTATTATAGATATTTCCGGAGGTATCGGAAATCTTACCCAAAGTAATGTAACGACTCTTAATTTCAACAGTTTTGATTCTCAGGTAGCAGCGTTAACAGCAAGCGGTTTACGAAAAGTAAGAACGAACAATACCCTTTCTCAGGATCTGGAACCGGAATATGTGACCATCAGTGCCGACAGTCAGAAAGCATGGGTAACGCTTCAGGAAAACAATGCCATTGCTGAAATTAATCTAGCTACCAAAACCATCACAGGTATCTGGGGATTGGGCAAAAAAGACATGAGCCTTCCGGGCAACGGATTTGATGCTTCAGACAATAATGGAGAGGTTCTAATCGCCAACTGGCCGGTAAAAGCCTATTACGTTCCGGATGCAGTACAAAATTACAAAGTAGGAAACACCAACTATATTGTAACTGCTAATGAAGGTGACGAAAAAGATCTTTCAGGATTTAGCGAAAGAACGACTGTGGGAGCAAACACTTATATTTTAGATCCTGTATTGTTCCCGAATGCCAATATTTTAAAGGCTTCTTATAATCTTGGAAGATTCAGGGTTTCATCTGCCACAGGAAATACGGATGGTGATACAGAATTTGAAGAAATGGCAGCTTTAGGAGCCCGTTCATTCTCTATCTTCAATGCTGATACTAAACAGATTGTATATGACAGCGGAGATCAGTTTGAACGATATATTGCCGCTAATCATCCATTAATTTTCAATGCAGATAATGAATCCAACGGTGTTAAAAACAGAAGCCGTGCTAAAGGACCCGAACCGGAAGGGGTAGCATTAGGAAAGATCAACGGGCAGACATATGCTTTCATTACCTTGGAAAGAACTGGTGGGGTCATGGCTTACAATATCACAGATCCTAATAACCCAACGTTTACAGATTACAAACATTCCCGTTCTACTTCAGCATACGGAGGTGATAATGGTCCTGAAGGAATTATTTACATCGCTCCTGAAAACACAACAACCAATAAAGGGTATGTGATTATCGCCAATGAGATCAGCGGAACTTTATCCATGTATGAAGTAGCAACGCCTGCAACGCTTGGAACAGGTGAAGTAAAAACTGAACAGGCCACCTTTACTATATTCCCAAATCCTGTCAACAAAGGAAATACTCTTTATTTCAACAGAAAACAGGATTATGAATTGTACGATATGTCCGGAAAATTGATCGGGAAAGAAAAGAATGCTTTAACCATAAGCACTGCTAATCTTTCTACAGGAGTTTATCTTGTAAAAACGTCGGAAGGACAGATCAAAAGAGTCATTGTAAGATAAAATATAATATTTAGTTGATTGAAAAGGCTTCGGATTTTCCGGGGCTTTTTTGTTACCGGGAAAATTAAGATGATTTAACTTTTAAAATTCTTGGAAAAAGCATTTTATATCTATATTTACCCTGAACAAAACCAAATTCACAATGAAAAATATTAAAGCTGCAGGAATTCTTACGATCCTGTTATTAGGAACAGGGACCGCTTTCTCACAATCCAGAAAAACAGAATCTGCAAAAGGCGTAGAAAAAACAGACGGGAATAAGATGGTACATGTAGAAGGCGTAGGCCATACGCTCAACTATGCTCTCAATGGAGGAACTGTTGAGGTAGAGGGTGGTGATAATACATTAACGATCAAAGGAAGTGCAAAAAAGATTGAGGTCTCAGGAACTGGTAATAAAGTATACGTTGATAAAGTAGACAAAATCTCAATGGAAGGTGGTGATAATATAGTCTACTACCGAACTTCCGGAACAAAATCCGGTAAACCTGATGTTTCTATTACGGGAGTAGGAAATAAAGTTGTAAAACAATAAAAATATTTTAAAAAGACTAATTGCATGTTTGGATTTGCATTAGATACAGGAGATGATCCTGAAATCAT
Source organism: Chryseobacterium sp. S0630 (assembly GCF_024158915.1). Classification (GTDB taxonomy): domain Bacteria; phylum Bacteroidota; class Bacteroidia; order Flavobacteriales; family Weeksellaceae; genus Chryseobacterium. The sequence goes on from NZ_JAMZGF010000029.1 coordinate 29,521, forward strand.
TACATTAATAGATCAGGTAAAAAATATTGAAGGATCTAATCCTATTACTTATAAAAAAATAAGGCTGGTACATGTTCATAACATTCCCGGCCTTATTTCTGCTATAAAAAATGCCACTAAAATTTATCAGAATAATGGTTTCATTTACAACCTTGATCAGGAAAATAATATTATATCAGGTACTTTTATCAGTAATATAAAAATAAGCAAATCCAAAAAAAACATCATTCTAACTGGTTTTGCATGGACCAGCCCTAAAGGATATCAAAAAACCATGGATATGAAACTCAATAATGAAATGATTGAAAAAAATATCTGGAAAAGTTTTAGAAAAGACGAACTTCAGGGATGGCTTGTGTATGCTTTACATTTTTGTAAACCTGAAATAATCAGAGAAAACATTCAGATTCAGATTGATGGAAACGAATTTCACAGCTTAGATGGCTTTTTCTGTACATTGGGTGAGGAAATACATGGTATTTCAGGATATTTCGGACGTAATATATACTCTTTGGATGATTGTCTCCGTGGAGATTTCGGGGTAAAGTCTATCTCAGAGCTAAATTGGCTTAATCATGAAAGGAGTAAAAAATTATTGAAAACTAAATTCACAGAAATACTGAAAGTTTTTAAGGATTACAATGTTAAAGTTTTACTGAATTGATTTCATAAAAATTTAAATTTTCCTTTAAAATATAAACTTCCTCCATAATTATATAACACTGCGGATGATATTCATTTTAATTTTATCCCGCGAAATGAAAAAAATCTTTCACATACTGTTTATCCTCCTATACATCGTAGTTTCCTCAGGGTTTACGACCAGCAGACACGTGTGTAAAGAAAATTCCAGTGAGATTCATGTAGGGCTGAAAAAACTCTCTGATCTTGATTGCCCGAAATGCAAAACCAATAAACAGAAAAACCACAACGGATGTTGTAAACTGGAAGTTAAAAAAATCTGCAAAGAAGACAATCTTCCGCATTCTTATAAAAATTCTCCGGTCAAGTTTTTATCAGCTTCCATTCCGTATTACAATTTAGGAACGGTCTTTGAGCAGGCAACCATTCTTGACCCTGAAAACCATACCTTCTATTTTGATCCTTCAAAATACCATCTCAATTACCCTTCCCTTTTCATTCTTCATTGCGTTTATAGAATTTAGAATAGATTGAATCATACGATGATCCCGATCGGGACAATTATTTTTCAATTTTTAATTCTAAATATATTCTATGAATTTATCATTCAGAGCACTCATCTTATGGCTGGGCTGCCCTGCTCTATCTTTTGCCCAGATCACGGGTTTAGAAGAGGTATTGCTAAGGGCGGAAAAAAATTACCAGTCCATCAAAAAAAAGGAAATCAATATCAAAGCATCACAGGAAAGGCTTCAGCTTCAAAAGACGTATTATCTTCCGGAAGTTACCGTGATGGCTCAGCAAAATTTCGGAACCATTAATGCACAAAACGGTCCGATGTACAGTCAGGGCGGACTTGGAGTAGCCTCTACTTCTATGCCGCTGGCAGAACAAAACTGGAATGCAGCGTTTGGAAGTTTATATCTTGCTAACGTCAACTGGAATGTCTACACTTTCGGAAAACTTAAAACCAAAGAAAATGTAGAATCAGCTGATGTAGAAATTCAAAAGGCTGATCTGAATCAGGAGATTTTTCAGCATCAGATCAAAACAGCCGCCGCTTATTTCAATCTTCTGGTAAGCCAGCGGCTTGAAAATGTACAGCATGAAAATCACAAACGTTCCGAAGTCATCTATACCATTGCCAAAGCAAGGGCAGAAAGCGGTTTAATCCCTGAAGTAGATGCTTCCCTGGCAAAAGCAGAAATGTCCAGTGCGCAGACTGCCATCATTAATGCCAATGATCATGTCCTGGAATACAATAAAAATCTATCTGATCTTTTGGTCGAAAATTTTACAGAATATCAACTGGATCATTATTTCAGTAAAAACCAACCTTCTTTAAGTACAGAAACCTCATCTTTTGAAAATCATCCCAATACTCTTTTTATAACAGAGAAAATTAACAAGAGTAAACTGCAGGAAGCATATTTACATACAACAGGACTTCCTTCTCTTTCTCTTTTCGGAGTATTTCAGGGACGTGGATCCGGTTTTGGATGGAATTATGTTCAGGACAATTCTGCTTTTTCACAATCTTATACAAAAGGAATTGGAGTAGACAGGATGAATTATATTGTAGGCTTTAATCTCAGCTGGAATCTTACCGATTTTTATAGAAGCCAATCCAAAGTCAATGAGCAGAAACTCATGACAAAAGCATTGGATTTTGATTACCAGCAACTGCAGCAGGAACTTTATAATCAACAGAGTTTTTCTGAGCTGAAGTATAAAAATGCATTGACAAAAGTCTCTGAGTCTAAAATCCAGATGGATGCAGCCACCGAAGCTTTTAATCAACAGAAAGCGTTGTATGAAAATGGGTTGACAACGATTGTAGATTTCACTCAGGCACTCTATCTGCTGAACCGTGCAGAAATCAATTATGAGATTGCACAAAATAACTCCTGGCAGGCAGTCGTACTCATTGCTGCCTCCAAAGGAGATATTTCAATGATTACCAAAGCCATTACCCACTAACCAAAAATTTAAACATGAATCTTATAAAGTTTGCATTGCGCAGACCGATATCTGTAATGGTATTGGTATTGGGGTTGTTGTTTTTCGGAATCAAAGCAGCCAAAGATGTCAAAGTAGATATTCTTCCCGAAATGAATCTTCCTGTAGTATATGTTGCCCATTCTTTCAATGGATATACTCCTCAGCAGATGGAAGGCTATTTTACGAAAATGTATGTGAATATGCTTTTGTTTACCAATGGTATTAAAAGTATTGAATCTAAAAATACTCAGGGACTGACCCTGATGAAAGTGAATTTCTACGAAGGAACCAATATGGGAGAAGCCATTGCACAGATCAATGCACTTTCTACCCGCTCACAGGTATTTTTACCTCCCGGAGCTCCTCCTCCGTTTATTATCCGTTTTGATTCTTCTTCACAACCCGTAGGACAACTGGTTTTCAGAAGTAGTTCAAAAACCAATAATGAGCTTCAGGATATTGCCAATTTCAATGCGCGTCCTTTCCTGATCGCTATTCCGGGGCTTACCACTGCTCCACCGTTTGGAGGAAGCCCGCGTACGATAGAAATTAATGTAGATCCTGTTAAACTCCGTGCTCATAATATGTCTCCGGAACAGGTAGTGGAAGCTATAAGCCGAAATAATATTACCTCACCTTCAGGAAACGTATATATTGGAGAAACCAACTATCTTACTCCTACCAACAATACAGTAAAAAAAGTAGAAGAACTCGGAGATATTCCTCTTTTCAAAGGAACAGCGGATAATGTCTATATCCGGGATGTAGCAACAGTAAAAGACGGAGCAGATATTGCAACCGGATATGCACTGATAGACGGCAAGCGGTCTGTTTATATTAATATTGCCAAGGCCAGTAACGCCTCCACTCTGGAAGTGGTGAATAAGCTGAAAAAATCATTACCGAAAATCCAGCGAAACATGCCGGATGATGTACAGATTTCCTATGAATTTGACCAATCGGTTTATATTTCAAATGCTTTAAAAAGCTTGGCTGTTGAAGGAATTCTTGGGGCTTTACTTACCGGACTTATGGTAATGCTTTTCCTGAACGATCGCCGGGCAGCTTTGATTGTTATTATGACCATTCCTATTTCTATTATTTCAGGGGTATTATTTCTGAAATTATTCGGACAGTCTATTAATATTATGTCTTTATCAGGACTTGCTCTGGCCATTGGAATTCTGGTAGATGAAAGTACGGTGACTATTGAAAACATCCATCAGCATTTTGCTATGGGTAAAACACGGGCACAGGCGATATGGGATGCCTGTCAGGAGATCGCACTCCCTAAACTTCTGATTATGCTTTGTATTCTGGCAGTATTTGCACCAGCCTTTATGATGAGCGGTATTCCGGGATCGTTATTTATGCCTCTGGCTATGGCCATCGGTTTTTCTATGATTGTTTCTTTTATCCTCTCACAGACTTTTGTTCCGGTAATGGCCAACTGGATGATGAAACATGATCCTAAAACCTGTGAAAACCATAAACCCAATTGGTTTACCAGCTTCCGTGACCGTTTCACCGGATTTTTATCTTCATTGATGCAACGTAGAAAAATAATTGTCAGCCTGAGTCTCGCATCCGTTTTATGTATTGGTGCAGGACTTTATCAGATCACGGGAAAAGATGTTCTGCCTGCGGTTAATTCACGACAGTTTCAGGTTCGTATAAAAGCGGCAGAAGGAACACGAATTGAAGTTACCGAAATAAAAGTCAAAAAATTTCTGGAACATCTGAAAGAAAAAGTAGGGAAAGATAATATTGCTATTTCATCAGTGTTTATCGGACAACACCCTTCTACATTCGCGGTGAGTCCTATTTATCTGTACAATGCAGGTCCTCATGAAGCTTTGATGCAGGTTGCTTTAAAAAAATTTAATGGTAATTCTGACGAACTTAAAGAGGAACTGCGAAAGTATTATAAAGAAAAGATGCCGGATCTTCAGATCTCTTTTGAACCTATCGAACTCACGGAGAAAATTCTAAGCCAGGGAACAAATAATCCGGTAGAAATAAGAGTTTCGGGGATGATGAAAAAAATGAACCGTATGTATGCAGAAAAGCTTTTAACCAAGCTGAAAGAAATTGAATATATGCGTGATCAACAGATTCCTCAATCGATGAGCTATCCTGCCCTACAGATTAATATAGACAGAACAAGGGCCGCCCAATTGGGACTGGATGCCCAGGATATTGCCAAATCACTGGTAACCGCTACTGCTTCTACCCGCTACACTAACAAAAATTTCTGGGTAGGAGGAATGATGGGAATTGCCTACGATGTACAGGTACAGACTCCTCAAAATATTCTGAACAGCAAAGAAGAACTAGCAAGTCTTCCTTTGTCTAAAAATTCTGACAGACCTGTTTTAGGAGATGTTGCCACCATTACCCCTACAAAAGAATTGGGAGAAAGTTATAACCTTGGAACAATGGGCTACACTACCGTAACTGCCAATATCCATAAAACTGATCTTGAACAGGCTTCTAAAGATGTAAAAAAAGCAATTGAGTCATTGGGTGAACTTCCAAAAGGAATTAATATTGAAGTTTCCGGAATGTCTCCTGTATTGGATGAAACGATGAACAGTCTTTCATCAGGATTGCTTATTGCTGCAGCTGTTATTTTTCTCATGCTGGCTGCAACTTTCCAGTCCTTCAGAGTTTCAATGGTTATTTTAACCACAGTTCCGTTTGTGATTGTAGGATCTTTAACGCTGCTAAAAATTACGGGTTCTACTTTAAATCTTCAGTCGTATATGGGACTGATCATGTCTGTAGGAGTTTCAATCGCTAATGCTGTTCTATTGATCAGTAATGCAGAAACCATCAGAAAATCTACTGGAAATGCCGCGGAAGCAGGTATTGAAGCTGCAAGGTTGCGTATCCGTCCTATCATTATGACCACATTGGCCATGGCTGCCGGAATGCTTCCTATGGCAATAGGTTTTGGGGAAGGTGGAGATCAGGTTTCCCCTCTCGGCAGGGCAGTAATCGGAGGACTTGTTTTCTCCACATTTTCTGTTCTGGTCATTCTTCCTCTTGTTTTTGGATGGATGCAAAACAAAGCCAGCATTATTTCTCCTTCGTTAGATCCTGAAGATGAGGAAAGTATTCATTATTCTAATCCCAACCCTTAATTTTTACATTCAATGAAAAATATATTATATACAGCCGCTATTGTAAGTCTTCTTGCTATTCAGATTTCCTGCAATCAGGAAAAAGAAACTCCTAAACAGGAAATGAAACCTATGATGATGAACAGTATGGAAACTGTAATCATTAAAAAAAGCAATCCCAAAGTGGATCTGAAACTTCCAGGGGAACTGATTCCGGATCAGGAAACAGCATTATTTGCTAAAGTACAGAGCTACGTTAAGAAAATCAATGTGGATATAGGTTCTTATGTAAGTGCCGGACAAGTTCTAATGATTCTTGAAGCTCCTGAAATACAGTCCCAGGCAGCCAATGCAAAAGCAAAATGGCAGGCACAGGAAGCAATATATGCTGCTACAAAATCCAACTATGACAGAACCTACAGAGCCAACGAAACCAAAGGCGCTATAGCTAAAGATGCCCTGGATCAGATCACCGCCAGAAAACTTTCTGACCAGGCACAGCTCAATGCAGCAAAATCTGCTTATCACGAGATTCAGGATATCAACCGCTATCTGGTGATCCGTGCGCCTTTCAGTGGAGTGATTACAGAGAGAAATGTAGATCTCGGTGCTTATGTAGGACCTATGGGTGGAACACCACTGATGGTTATACAGAATACCACCAAACTCCGTCTCAGCTTATCGATTCCTGAGGCTAATGTTCCTTATATGAATATTGGAGATACTATTTCATTCAGGATCAATGCTCTTCCTGAGAAAAGTTTTAAAGCCAGAATATCCAGAAAGTCCGGTTCTTTAGATCTGAAGCTTCGTTCGGAGAAAATAGAGGCTGATTTTATCAATCACTCCAAAGAATTAAAGCCTTTCATGATCGCAGAATCCATGATTCCTTTACAGAATAATGAACCTACATTTTTTATTCCAAGATCCGCTTTGGTAGAAAGTAATATGGGTATTTATATCATTAAAAAAGAAAATGGAAAAGCCAGGTTTATTCCCGTAAAAAAAGGAAGAATCTTCAATGAAACGATTGAAGTCTTCGGTGAGCTGTCGGAAGGAGATTCCATTATTAAGAAAGGAAATGAGGAAATTTTAGAAGGAAGTATAATTAAATAATATTACAATGATAACAATATTCATCAGAAACACATTCATTATTATCTTCAGTGCAGCGGCTTTGTCTGCATGCACCCAGGAAAAGTCTAAGAAAACCGTTACGGAAAAACCAACCATGGCAGAGCAAATGAAACCTGCAGCTTGCGGAAAGTTTGCAAAAGGGGACAGAGTTCCCAATGAAACGGTATGCATGGTCAATAATGCCTACATGGGTAAAAAACAAATAGAAGTTCCTCATGATGGCAAAATCTACTACGGCTGCTGCGAAATGTGTGTAGAAAGAATTCCAAAGGATAAGACGGCAAGAGAAGCCATAGATCCATTTACCGGAAAAACAATAGATAAAGCAGATGCTTATATTGTCATGATCAGTGATGAGGGTGAAGTGGCTTATTTTGAAAATGAGGAAAATTATAAAAGATTCTTAGCACAGCATTCATAATGATCATGTTCTGATAGATCTTTTTATGATCAGAAACCTCACAGATTTTGAAAACCTGTAAGGTTTATTGGATTTTTATATTCTCTCATTTATGGTAAACAAAAAAAGACAGGCCTTAAAAAAGCCTGTCTTTTAAAAATATCTCAGATATAATTTTACTCTACGTTGATTACCTTTTCGATTTCCGGAGCATGTTGTTTGATTGTATTTTCAACCCCTAATTTTAAGGTTGAAAAATTCAATGAACATCCGGAACAGTTACCTAAAAGTTTCACAAACACCTGATTATCTTTCACATCAATAAGCTCAATATCACCTCCGTCTTTATTCAAAAACGGTCTGATGCTTTCCAGAGCTTCCATTACTCTTGTTACTGTATCTTCGTGCGTTATGTTTGTTTCCATATTTTTTCAGTTCAATTCGGTTTTTTCAAATTTTATTGAAATTATTATTATTTTGCTTTTGGCGAACATCCTGCCATTGTAGAGATCTTCACCGCTTCAGTAGGAGGAAGACTTTTATTTCTTTCCACTAAGCTTTCCACCATTTTTCTGGCAGTTTCTGTGTAGATATCTGCAATTTTAGATCCTTCCTGAAGCGCAGCCGGTCTTCCAACATCTCCTGCCTCTCTGATGCTTTGGATCAAAGGAATTTCTCCCAATACAGGAATTCCAAGATCTTCAGCTAAATATTGCGCTCCCTGGTTTCCAAAGATATAATATTTATTGTCAGGAAGTTCTTCCGGTGTAAAATACGCCATATTTTCAATCAATCCAAGAACCGGAATGTTAATACTTTCCATCTGGAACATTGCAATCCCTTTTCTTACATCTGCCAATGCAACATGCTGAGGTGTACTTACAATTACTGCACCCGTTACCGGTACTTCCTGGATAATAGATAAGTGAATATCACCTGTTCCCGGAGGAAGGTCAATTAATAAGAAATCCAGTTCTCCCCATGCAGCATCTCTGATCATCTGGTTCAAAGCTTTTGAAGCCATAGGACCTCTCCACACTACAGCCTGATTAGCTCCTGAGAAGTATCCTATTGAAAGCATTTTTACACCATAGTTCTCGATAGGCTTCATAAGATTCTTACCATTCACTTCCACAGAAATTGGTTTTTGCCCTTCTGTATCAAACATGGTAGGAACTGAAGGACCATAGATATCAGCATCCAATAATCCTACTTTAAAGCCCATCTTTGCTAACGTTACTGCCATATTTGCAGAAACGGTAGATTTTCCTACTCCTCCTTTACCGGAAGCAATAGCAATAATATTTTGAATTCCCGGAATTTGTTTTCCTTTGATCTGACTTTGCTGAATTTCACTAGGCTCCGGAGAAACGATTTTAAGTTTTAAATGAATGTCTTCTCCAAACTCACTGGCAAAAGCCTGTTTCATAGCAGCCTCCAGTTTTTTCTTTTCGTGCATTGCAGGCGAATGAGCAGTCATGTCAATATAAACATCGTTACCCATAATCTGAAGATTATTCACCAAATCGTCTACTTCTATTTCTTTAAGGAATTCCTGAACCTTTTCTTTCGTCAACATATAAATATAAATTGTTTACAAATTTACGGATTTTTTCGGTAATTTAGAATCAATAAAATCTATAATATCAGGTGATAAATCAGATCGTTAAAAATTTCTTATTTCTTTTTTTTCATTCTGATACCACAACCAATCCCCGAAAGCAATTGATATGAAAACGACTTCCTATCCTTCCAAATACTCACAGCCAAAAGGAATCTTTACCGTTGGAAAAACAAAATTCAAATGGTATGACCTCGCCATTGATCCTTCAGAAGTTTCCCAGCAGGATATTGATAATGCACAATTGTGTATTGAAAATGCTGAGGAAAACTTTAAAAACATTGATGATCTGGGATTCGTCATCATGCACCGTTGCGGAGAAAATTATCTTCTGCTCGTCTGTACATGGCGAAGTGAAAACGAACTGTGGGAAAGCGTGTATTATGATGGTTCAGGAAAATTCGAAATTTGGGACAGAAACAAAACCCATCTTCCGACTTACTGTGTCTGGGAAATGGGCATTGTCTATCATGAATCTCAGTCCTGGAAAAAATTTCTCGGTTCCGGAAGAGAAGAAAAGGACAAGGAGGTATATCTCAATGATTTCTTTGAGGGAGAAGTGTAGAAATTTTCTGTATTGTCATTGCCCATGCTGAATTTCCGGTTTCTGACGAAGAAAGAGATTCTTCATTCCACTCCGTTTCATTCAGAATGACATGCATCAAAAAACAATTTAAATCCAGAGTATTAATTGGCTCTGTTTTTTTCATCAAATTTCACATTACGGTCTGTTCCTTTTACTTTTTTATTTCCAAAAGTATAGGTTGCTGATACAGTAAGTCTTCGGGCATCGTAGTAATTATTATAAGAATGTGTTCCTGTAGTATAATAGATTTCTCCCAGACTTTTACCTTGCTTTAAGATATCTGAAACAAATATATTCAGCTGAAGGCTCTTTTCCATCAGATTCAGTTTCACCCCTGAGGTAAGATTTCCTGCAAACTTCATATAAGAATTTCCGGAATTGGAAGGCAGACGGAACCAGTAATTCAGAATCAGCTGCACTGTTTTACTTGGGTTGAGTGATATATTATTCTGAAAATCGAAATCATAACTATTTCCTTTTCTGGCAAGAGCATCGGTTGCAAAAACATCCGTATTCATATAAGAATAATTGGCCGAGTAATTGGCTTCCCATTTTTTGAAAAAAGTATCAGAGTAATTAAGCGAAACTCCCATACTGTTCTGGTTGTAATAATTTTCGAAAGTACTTACTCTGTTTTCTCCTTTCAGAGTTGCCAACTGACTAAATGCTTCCACAGTTCTCTGAAAATAAGCTGACGCCGATAATTTTCCTTTATACACGTAGGAAAGTTCAAAATTATGATTGATAGATGGCTTCAGGAAAGGATTTCCGGTAAAATAAGAATTGATATTGATATACCAGCGGTAGGGATTGATCGCCCGGAATCCCGGTCGGTTGATTCTTTTGGAATAACTCAGATTGAAAGTATTATTTTCATTGCTTTTGTAAGTGATATAAGCTGTAGGAAAAAATTTCCCATAAGAATTTTCGGTCTGCTGTCCGGAAGTTAAAGAATTTCCGTTGACCACCGAATATTCGTAACGTAAACCTGCTTTTGCCGACCATTTTTCATTGAATGCTTTTTCAAAACTGATATACGCTGCATAATTTTTCTCATTATACTCAAATTCATTGCTTTTCAGAGGATCTGTAATATATTCTCCATTTGTCAGGTTCTGATAAAATATACTGGAATTATTATCAAAATTCGTGAATTTAACCCCAGCTTCTGTCTTTGCAAACTGATAAGGCAAAGTAAGATCTGCCTGCCCGGAATAAATTTTATAATCTACCATAGAGGGTGATTTTACTACAAACCTGTCTCCCGAGCTCTCTGTAGTGGTAAAATCAATCGTTGTTTCCGGAGTATTGGAAAAATAATTTCCTGTGATACTCAGCTTATTATCCTGTTGCCCGAATTTCAGATCATAATAAGCACTGGCTGTGTGTTGTCTTCCTGTAGCTCTATGTTCTGCATCGGTGAGAAGTGTATTGGTATAAATTCCATTCTGGAAATAGTTTGAAGTATTCCTGATGTCCATATTGGAATGTCCGAATCCGAAATCATAAATAAACCCGATATTGGACTTCTTACTCACTTGATAATCCAGACTTAAATTAGCTCCAAGCCCGTCTCCAAAATCTCTTCTGTTATCATTACTTTTAAGACCGTCTGCTCCTTCTATCCAATAGTTTTCATAGGAATGTTTTTCATTTTTATTTTGTCTCAGCTTTAACGAGGAACGCAGTTTTTCATTCTGATAGTTGACCTTTACACTGTTGGAATTCCCGGTATACGTCTGCTGCTGAAGGCTGGAAGTCAGACTTCCACTCCATCCCAGATTCTGATTTTTCTTTAAAACAATATTGATCAGTCCACTATTTCCCTGCGCTTCATATTTAGCAGGTGGTGAGGTAATAACTTCAATTTTTTCTATATTTTCGGATCTGAGACTTTTCAGGTAGGTAACAAGTTCTGCATCAGATAAATTCAGAATCCTGTCATTGATCATTACTGCCACTCCACTTTTTCCAACAATGGAAACTCCTGTATTATCATCTACTTTTACCAATGGTGTTGTGGCAAGAGCATCCGCTCCATCCATTCCCTGTGAGGCTACAGAATTGGAAACATTAAACACAAGTCTGTCTGCTTTTCTCTCAATCAGTTTTTTTCTGGCAGTGAGCGTTACTCCTTCAATTTGTTTTTCTTTCTTTTTTTCAATAAAAAAATCCTGTTTTACATCGCCGTTGATGGCCATATTTTTATTGGATATTTCAATACCATCCTGTATAAGTGTAATAGTATAATTTCCATTTTCTGAAACTTTCAGTGAGTAATTTCCTTTTTCATCTGAAATAGCAGTGTGCTTCTTCTGATCTTTTACTGCGATCACCTCAACGTAAGCAGTTGTATTTCCGGTTTGAATGATCTTTCCTGCTATACTTTGAGCCAATACTACAGTGGGCAACAGCATGATCACGGCTAGAACTATCTTCTTCATGAATTATATCGTTTTTAATAAGACAAGCCGTAATGTTCTTTTATTACATCTCTTTTACTGTTTTTCAATATCTTCGTCCTTTAAAATCAAAACATGAAAAAAGGGCTTATTGCATTTTCCATCTATATTACTCAGATCATTTCTGCACAGAATTACTCTCAATATGTTAATCCAATGATAGGAACCGGAGGCCATGGCCACACTTTTCCAGGAGCAATTGTCCCTTTTGGAATGGTACAGCTTTCTCCCGATACCAGAATTGACGGTAGCTGGGACGGATGCAGCGGATACCATTATTCGGATTCTGTCATCTACGGTTTTTCTCATACCCATTTAAACGGTACAGGAGTTTCTGATTATGGAGATATTATGCTGATGCCCACCATGGGAAATCCAAGCCTGAACAGCAAAGACTATTCTTCAAAATTTTCGCATAAAAATGAAAAAGCAACCGCAGGATTCTATGCTGTCAAATTAGATAAAAATAATATTGATGTTCGCCTTACAACGACAAAAAGAGTCGGTTATCATGAATACACCTTCAACAATGCAGGAAATGCCAATATCATTTTAGACCTCAACCACAGAGATAAGCTTCTGGAGGGTGAAGTGAAAATTATTGATGATAAAACCATTGAAGTGTTCAGAAGAAGTGAAGCATGGGCAACCAACCAATACATCTACGCGAGAATTGAGTTTTCAAAACCTATGAAAATTTCAAAAAAAGAGGTCAACGGGAAACAGGAAAACAATCTTTTTACGGGGACAAAACTTGCACTGGCATTTTCAGCTAACGTTAAAAAAGGAGAAAAGATCAATGTAAAGGTTTCTATTTCTCCTACTGGCTATGAAGGAGCAGGAAAGAATATGCTGGCAGAAGGCCAATTGAAGGATTTTGAAACAGTAAAAAAACAGGCAGAAACTGATTGGGACAAAGAGCTTTCGAAAATTGAGGTAAAATCTGACGATAAAAATAAATTAGCGGTTTTTTATACTGCACTCTACCATGTTTTCACACAACCGAATACCAATATGGATGTTGACGGAAAATATAGAGGCAGGGACAATAAACTGTATACTGCCAATGGTTTTGATTATTACACCGTATTCTCACTTTGGGACACCTTCAGAGGAGCTCATCCGCTGATGACTTTAATTGACAGAAAAAGAACTTCTGATTTTATCAATACCTTCATCAAACAATACGAACAGGGAGGAAAACTTCCGGTATGGGAACTGGCTTCCAATGAAACAGAATGTATGATTGGTTACCACTCTGTTTCTGTGATTGCAGATGCCATGGCGAAAGGAATCCAGGGGTTTGATTATGAAAAGGCATTTCAGGCTGCAAAAGGTTCTGCCATGCAGGATATTTTTGGATTGAATGCTTATAAACAGAATAATTACATCAGTATAGACGATGAGCATGAAAGTGTTTCCAAAACTGTAGAATATGCCTATGACGACTGGTGCATTGCTCAAATGGCCAAAATTTTAGACAAAAAAGAAGAGTATCAGTATTTCATGAAACGTTCTCAAAACTGGAAAAACCTGTACAATCCTAAAACAGGGTTTATGCAGCCGAGAAAAAACGGAAACTGGTATGAACCTTTTGATCCGAGAGAAGTCAATAACAATTATACGGAAGGAAACTCATGGCATTATTCTTATTCTGTACAGCAGGACATTCCGGGGCTTATTGCAGCGCATGGAGGGAAAGAAAAATTTGAACAGTTCATTGATGCTATTTTTACCGCTCCTGATAAAACAACAGGAAGAGAACAAGTGGACATCACAGGATTGATGGGACAATACGCCCAGGGAAATGAACCAAGCCATCATATTGCCTATCTGTACAATTTTGTTGATAAACCAGAAAAAACAGATGTCAAAATCAAATACATCCTTGATAACTTCTATAAAAATACTCCTGACGGATTGATCGGAAATGAAGATTGTGGCCAGATGAGTGCATGGTATGTTTTAAGCTCCATGGGAATTTATTCTGTAACTCCGGGATTACCGGAATGGGAAACCACAACGCCTTATTTTGATGAAATTAAAATTCATCTTGAAGACGGTACTACAAGAACGATTACCAAAACTACCGGCAGAGCTGAACTTAAAAAACTGGGATTCGAAAAGGTAAAACCTGTTAAAGATTTTAAATATTCTGAACAAACCGCTTCCCCTGTAATTGCTGCTGACAGAATTTTTGATTTTTCTACCAAAGTAGAAATCACTCCACTGAATGCCAATGACAAAGTGTACTACATGACAATGGATGACAGTGACAACAATAAAAGAAAAACGTTCTCAACTTATAAAGGACCATTCTCCATCACCAAAACCACTCAGGTAATGGCTTACGCTGAAAGAAACGGAGAAAAAAGTTCTGTAACCACCGCTCATTTCAACAGAAGACCTAATTACTGGGATATTAATATTCTGTCAAAAGTTACTCCACAGTACAGTGCTACCGGAAACCTGGCTCTTATCGACGGAATCAGAGGAGATGTGAATTGGAGAAAGGGTGAATGGCATGGATATCAGGGACAAAATTTTGAAGCTGTCGTTGATTTTAAATCCCCTCGGAACATAAAATCATTATCTTCCACTTACCTTCAGGACAGCAGAGCCTGGATTCTGATGCCTAAAAAAGTAGAATATTATGCATCCATGAATGGAAAAGATTTTGTCCTTCTGAAAACCGTTGACAATGATATTGATCCTAAGGACGAAAAAGTACAGATCAAAGACTTTTCTACAGAAATTCTTCCTACCGAAGCCCGATATATTAAAGTAAAAGCTTATTACTTCGGAAAACTTCCGGAATGGCACCAGGGAGCGGGCGGTGATGCTTATATCTTTATTGATGAGATTGCTGTGAAGTAAGAAGAGGGATGCTGGAAGAGGGAAGTTTCTATTTGACAAATTACTTCCTGAAGTCTGTTTGTTAGTGATTTTAATTTTCAAAAATTCGATAAAATAAACATAGATTAATCCTTGGACTTTCAGAAACATCCTTCCTCCAGCGCCCAGCTTTCAACCATAAAAAATGTGCCCTTCGAAATTTCGAAGGGCACATTTTTTATCAATTCATTCTTTCAGACCATTGCAGGACTTCCGGAAGTTCGATATCAGAAAATTCGATGTGAATTACTCTTCTTTTCTTTCCGTTGGTGGTTCGGTTGGAGCCGTGAAGCGTTAAAGGTTTCATCAGCATAATTCCACCTTTTTCAACGTTGCATATTTCTTCGGTTTCCACTGTCCAGTCGATGGTTTCCGGTCTGTAGATACCTTTTGCATGAGATTTGGGAACTACTTTCAGCGCTCCGTTATTTTCATCGGTATCATCCAGATGGATTCTGATGGTATAAATATTTTCCAAAACATTGAGTGGAGGCTGAACTGCGAACTGATTTTGTTTGGTGGTCCACGGTCCGAAATTTTCCAATTCCAGCTTTTTATCTACAGAAATTGTCAGATCCTGATGATATGCTACATACCAGTTGGAGGTTTCAGGCTTATCAAAATAGATACTTTTAACTACAAAATATTTTTCTCCGAAGATCTCTTTCACCACTTTTCGGATGTTTTCATTAAACACAAGATCTTTGATTTCCGGAACTTCCTTTAAGAACTGTCTGATGGCAAAAAGGTCTTCAGACTTTCTAAAATTTTCTTTTGAAGTGTCTATATTTTGCAGAACAAGGTTGATGTCTTCCAGTTCTTTCTGTGAAAACACATCATTGATAACAGCAAAGCCATATTCTTCAATATGGCTTTTATGATTTTCTAAGTTATGTAAACTCATCAATATTTAAATTTTGTCTAATGGTTCAGTTAACTGCCCTTCCCATTTTGAAACTGCTGTGGTTGCCAGCGTATTTCCAAGTACGTTTGTCATACTTCTACCCATATCACAGAAATGGTCAATTGGTAAAATTAAAGCAATACCTTCCGGCGGAATACCAAACATTGAACATGTTGCCACAATAATTACCAGAGAAGCTCTCGGAACTCCTGCAATTCCTTTTGAAGTAAGCATTAATACCAAAAGCATGGTGATCTGCTGCCCCAGAGTCATTTCGATTCCGTAGATCTGAGCAATAAAGATTGAAGCAAATGTCATGTACATCATACTTCCATCCAGGTTGAATGAATATCCTAATGGTAAAATAAAAGATACTACTCTGCTGTTACACCCGAATTTTTCTAGTTCTTCAACCAATTTAGGGAATACTGCTTCTGAACTTGTAGTAGAGAAAGCGATCAGCAAAGGTTCTTTAATTCTTTTTAAAAGATCAAAAAGACGGTTTCCTAAGATGAAATATCCTACCAGTAAAAGCACCAGCCAAAGAACTGCTATGGCAAAGAAGAAGTCTCTCAAATAAATAGCATATACTTTAAAGATTTCAAAACCATTGGTGGCCACTACCGCTGCAATAGCTCCCAGTACTCCCAGCGGAGCAAACCACATGATATACCCTACCATTTTAAGAATAGCATGAGCAATAATATCAAATAGTTTCACAACTGGTTTAGCATATTCTTCTCCCAGATTAGCCAAGGCAACTCCAAACATCACCGCAAATACAACAATCTGCAATACTTCATTGGTAGCGAAGGCTTCAAATAAACTTTTAGGAATCATATGCTTTACGAAGTCTTCCATGGAAAAACTTTTGCTGCTTTTAAGAAGCTCATCAGCAGAAGCAACGTCCTGAATCGGTAATTTTGTAACATGTCCCGGTTCCAGCCAGTTAACAAGGATCAACCCGATAAAAAGGGAAATCAGAGAAGCGGAAATAAACCAAAGCATTGCTTTTGTTCCTACTCTCCCGATCATTTTGATATCACTCATTTTGGCAATTCCCACTACTAATGTCGTAAAAACCAATGGAGCAATAATCATCTGTACCAATCTGATAAAAACCGTTCCCAACAGTTTTATGTTTTTAGAAAATGGTTCTGCACTATCCGGATAGCTTACGTGTACAATACCTCCAATTCCTACTCCCAGAAGAAGTGCAATGATAATTGCTATAAAAAGTTTATTCTGTCCTTTCATATATATAGTTCAATTTGCGCAAATATAATGGTTTTTCAATTGGCAGAAGATTTTCTTCTATAGAGATGAATTTTCCATTAAGTTTTTAATCCCCAAAAATTAAAACCCTGGTTTAGAAAATATTGTAAAAAAATTAAGAAACATTTATTGAATTTTTATTCTTTTGGTACAAATTTTATTATTACATTTGAGTGTATAACAACATTAATAAATATACAATATGAAAAAAACTATTGCAATGGCTGCATTAGCTGTAGCTGTATCTTTCGGTGCTATTTCTTGTAAAAAGAAAGTTTCTGATGCCGACCTTCAGACTCAGGCTACAACTATAGTAACTTCTAATCCCAATGCTTCTGTTGAAGTAAAAGAAGGTGTAGCTCACTTAAGCGGTACTTTCGCAGATCAACAGTCTAAAGACGCAATGATTGCCAAATTAAAAGCAATCAGCGGAGTAAAAGATGTAATGGATATGTCTACTATAGCTGCTCCTGCACCTGCAGCACCAGTGGAAACGGCTTCTGCTGTAGATCCTGCTGTTCAGAAAAAAGTTCAGGATGCGGTGAAGGATTTCCCTTCTGTAAAAGTAGAAGTTGTAAACGGACAGCTTACTCTTACAGGAAATGTTTCTGCCTTACAGGCTAGAAAAATCAAAGAATCTGTAGATGCTTTGAAAATCGGAAAGTATAACAACAACCTAATCGTAAAATAATTTAAGATGAGCGAATTACAAGATAAATATTCAAGCGTAGTTTCAGCGGCACAGTCTGCAGGGATCTCCAATCTTCAGGTTCAGGAGCAGGACGGAATTCTTTATGTTTCCGGAAGTGCTTCCAATACTGCGGCTAAAGATGCTGTATGGAATGCTTTAGGAGCTATTGATTCTACTTATTCTGCTTCAGATATCAATATTGATGTACAGGTTGCAGGTCTGGCTTCAGGTGCTTCTTTAACAGTGGCTACTGAAGAATCTAATCTTAACATCAGACAGGAACCATCTACTGAAGCTGCCGTTGTAGGTAAAGCTGCGAAAGGTTCTTCTGTAACTCTTATTGAGCAAACTTCTGATGACTGGTGGAAAGTAAAAAATGCTGACGGCCAGGAAGGATATGCTTACTCAAGATATTTAAGAGCATAATTTTTATTAAAAAATAATAAATTTTCACAAAAAAAGCATAGAAACATCCCAACTTTGGGATGTTTTTATATTTTTACGGCTCTGAAAAAAAAACTAATGAAGAAAACTCTGTTGCTATTGACTTTGATGTTCACAGTCATTATTCTGCACGCCCAAAAACTACACATTGACGGAAAAATATCCGATTCTGAAAAGAAAGCGATAGAAAATGCCACCGTCTATCTTTTGAAACAAAAAGATTCATCCATTATCAATTATACGGCAACCAATAGAGAAGGGAAATTCTCGCTGAAGATTGATGATATGAAAGAACCTTCCCTTCTGAAAATTGATGCTGATAAATTAACTTCTTATTCGAAAAAATTTGAGAAAATAGATCAGTCTCTGTCTCTTGGAGATATCCAGCTTGAGAAACAAGGTATTGTGAATAATATTGATGAAGTAAAAATCACCGTTTCTCCGGTAAAAATTAAAAAAGATACTATTGAATTTAGTGCAGCCGCTATCAAAGTACGACCTGACAGTAAAATTGAAGAGCTTCTGAAGCAGATTCCTGGTGTAGAAATCAGCAATGAAGGAAAGATTACCGTGAATGGCAAAGAAGTAGACCAGATCATGATTAATGGTAAACCTTTCTTTGATAAAGACGGTAAAATTGCCCTTCAGAATTTACCTGCAGATATTATCAAAAATATTCAGTTTACGACCACTAAAACAAAAGAAGAAGAGCTTAGCGGAAAAACAGCCAAATCTCAGAATACCACCATCAACTTTAATATTGATGAAAAGAAAAATAAAGGTTTGCTAACCAGACTTACGGTCGGCTATGGATCAGATAAGCGATATGAAGCAAGCGGACTGGCGAGTTATTTTAAAGGGGATACGAAAATAAGTTTATTGGCATCTTCGAATAACATCAATTCACAGGGATTTTCCAGAGATGAGGTTTTTGATAGTATGGGAAATGGCCGGAATGCCTGGATGATGCAGGGAGGATCTGTCTCAACAGTAGGAAATGTGACTTACTATAACCAGGGAGGTGGCACGAAAGGAATTCAAAGGTCTACAACAATTGGATTAAACTACAGTGACAAGCTGGGAAAAGATGCTGATCTGGATTCCTTCAGTCTTATGCATTCTGATTCCAATATGGAGACAAGGTCTAAAGTTTCAAGATCTACTCTACTCCCTACTTACACGCTTCAGACCAATTCTGAAAGCAATGGAGAAAATGAATCCAAACAATACAGCTTTGATACTTCAGCTAAAATCAAACTGGATTCTATGACGAGTATCTACCTTTCTCCAAGGTTTACGAAAAACAGCAGTTTTAATTTTAATAATTCACGTTCATCTACTTTAAATAATGGTAAACTTGTAAATGAAAGTAATGCTTACTCAAGTAATGATTCGGAAAGCAATTCATTTAATCCATACCTCTATTTTTCAAGAAAATTCAAGAAAAAAGGCCGTTCGGTTTCCGCCAATATGAACAGTTCCATATCAGAATCCAGAAGAGATAATCTGAATCAGTCTCAAAATACGTTCTACCAAACTAATGGAACAACAACAGACAACAGGGATCAATTAGCCAAAAATAAAAATCAGAACAGCAGTTTCAATTTCAATGCCGGATATACAGAACCTATTTCAGATTCGTCAAGTGTAAGTTTTGAAGTGAAATATGAAACCCGATCTACCAGAGATTTGAGAAATGTAAATGATTTTGATAATACGACAGGAGATTATACTAAATTCAATCAGCTTTTATCCAACAATATGAAGCAAAGGATCAATCAGATCTCTCCTGAGTTGACTTACCAGCTTAGCAAAAAGAAACTGAATTTCTGGGCTTCCATGAATCTTGACATTTCGGATATGAAAGTAAATTCAATCTATAACGGTCAGCAATATGACCTGCAGAAAAATTTTGTACTACCCCAATATAATGTGAACCTTTACTATCAAATGTCAGAAGGAAAGACTTTAAACTTTTACAACTATTCCAACTTCACCATTCCGACAGCAGAACAACTGACTCCTTATAAAGATGAATCCAATCCTTTAATTACCTATCAGGGAAATCCTAATTTGAAAAATACCTGGACCAACAATTTTTATGTCTATTTCAATAATTATAATAAAGTGAAAGAGTTAAGCTACTATTTCAATATTGGTTTTACGTACAGAAATAATGATATCATCAATTTTTCCACCTATGATAATGCAGGAAAACAGGTGATCACTTATGACAACGTAAGCGGAAATAAAAGCATCAATGCAGGCGGAGGTTTCAGTAAAGTATTGAAATGGAAGAACAATAAACTTATTATCAATCCAAGATTAACCATGAATTATGCTTACAATAATGGTTTCATTGATGGACAATCTTTTACCAGCAATTCTTACAATCTAAACCCAGGTCTTAATCTTACCTATGAAATTAAGGATAAAATGACGATTAAGCCCTCTTACAGACTTGGATATAGCTTCTCCAATTATACCAATTACAATGTTACCAATGTAAATACAGCGAATCAGTCATTAAAACTTGAACTGACGAATTATATGCTTAAAGGCAGATTGGTGTTTGGAAACGATTTTGAATACAATACCAATTCCAATATTGCTCCTGGCTTTAAAAAGGATTTCTACTTCTGGAATACCAGCCTTGGATATTCATTCTACAAAAAACAGTTCACAGCAAAAGTAAAGGTGTATGACGTTTTAAATCAGAATCAAAGTGTGAGAAGAACCATCACAGATTCTTACTTCGAAGACCGTGAAGACCTTATCCTGAAACGATACATCATGTTCTCCATCAGCATGAAACTGAATAAGTTTGCAGGTAAAAAAATGCAATAAAGCAACACCATACTTTTATATATATTTTTGATAATGGCCGGATCTTTCCGGCTATTTCTATGAGTAACCTGAGATTCAACCCTGAACTCCATTACAACTGAAGACGTAATATTCCCCTCCTCCGGAGGAGTGGCGAAAATTCAAAGAATTTTTGACGGGGTGGTTTACAACGAAATATTATCATACTCATCCAGATAAATACTGACAACAACAACCTTTTAAACAAGATTTATTAATAAACCTGTTTTTATTTTTAAATTAGCGGTAAATTTTTTTTATGAAAATCCATATTTCAGTATTATGTATTCTTTTTTTCATTCTTGGAAAAGCTCAGAAAACGGAACAGAAAGATAATTTCGTTAAAGACAATTTCACCAAGAAAGAATTTTATATTCCCATGCGTGATGGAGTGAAGCTTTTCACAGCTGTATATATCCCGAAAGATATATCCAACAAAAGCAAATATCCATTTCTGATGCAGAGAACCTGTTACAGCATTGCTCCTTACGGAGAAAATGAATATAAAACTAAAGTAGGTCCCAATACCTATCTTATGAAAGACAAATATATTTTCGTATATCAGGATGTGCGCGGAAGATATATGAGTGAAGGTACTTTTACCAATATGACTCCGCAGGTAGAACGCAAAACCAAAAAAGATGTGGATGAAAGTACGGATACTTATGATACCATCGAATGGCTTTTAAAAAACATCAAAGACAACAATGGTAAAGTAGGTCAATTCGGAACATCATACCCAGGATTTTATACTGCTGTAGGAACTTTGTCACAGCATCCGGCTTTGGTAGCTTCTTCACCTCAGGCTCCTATTTCTGATTTCTGGAATGACGACTTCCTTCACAACGGAAGATTTATGCTGGGCTATTTCAGAACATTTCCGGTTTTTGGGGTTCAAAAAACACAGCCGGAAAAACAGGCATGGTATATGGATTCTTTCATCAAGCAAACTTCTGAAGACGGTCTGAAGTTCTACAGAGATATGGGAACACTGAAAGATGGATATGAAAAATATTACAAAAATAATTTCTTCATGACAGAAATTATGAATCATACCAACTACGATGAATTCTGGCAGAAAAGAGGGCTTCTTCCTCACTTAAAAAATATCAACCATGCTGTAATGACAGTGGGTGGATGGTTTGATGCAGAAGATCTTTCCGGACCATTGAACATTTATAAAACCATTGAAAAGACAAGCCCTAAAGCCAAAAACACCATCGTAATGGGACCTTTCTCCCATGGCGGCTGGTCTCAGGAGCAGGGAAAACATTTCCACAGCGAAACGTATTTTGGAGATAGTATTGCCACTTACTACCAGAAAAATATTGAAACCAGATTCTTTAATCATTATCTGAAAGGCAATACCAAAGAAGACGCAGGACTTCCTGAAGCATTGATGTATGACACCGGAGCTAAAGAATGGAAGGAATTCGCCTCTTACCCACCTAAAAATGCTCAGAAAGTGAATTTCTATCTGGCTGATAAAACCCTGAAAAAATCATCAGGACAAGGCTATTCCGAATACTACAGTGATCCAAACAATCCTGTTTTAAGCTCAGATCATTTAAAAGATTTCAATGGCTTCACTCCAAAAAATTATATGTCGGAAGACCAGAGATTTGCAGTAGGAAGACCAGATGTTTTAACATTCACGACAGATGTATTAACTGATGATATTACATTTGCCGGAGAGATCATGGCTAAACTGAATATTGCATCCACGTCCACAGATGCTGATTTTGCAGTAAAATTAATTGATGTTTACCCTGAAGATTTCAAACCTGCAGAAAAGAAAGACGGAGTAATCTACGGCAACTACCACCAGATGGTAAGAAGTGAGATCATGCCTGCAAGATTCAGAAATACCAAAGAAAAGGGTGAGGCTTTGGTTCCTAACCAGAAAACAGCTGTTAATTTCAGGCTTCAGGATGTGGTTCATACGTTCAAAAAAGGACACAAAATCCAGATTCAGATCAGCAGTACATGGTTCCCGCTTTTTGCGATCAACCCACAGAAATTTATGGATAATCCGAATTTTGCCAATAAAGAGGATTACACCAAAGCATTTATCAAAGTATATGATGACAGCTCTATTGAAGCTGAAATTTTAAAATAAATTGAAAAAGCTGTTCGTTTGAACAGCTTTTTTGTTTTTGAGATCTTAAAGTTTATTTTAGGTTTTGGCTAAAGCCTGATGATTTTGTTATCTTTTTTAAGTGGACTAAAGCCCACTTCTATTGATGGAGATGATCTGGTTAAAGAAAGTTCATCTCCCACTGATCACACAGATTTTCACAGATGATTGGAGTAAAGATAGTATGAGTGGCTTAACGTTCTAGATTTCTCTATTCTTCAATGGTTCTGAAAGTCAGATTTACTCTTGGTGTTTTCACTTTTGTAGTGGGCGGAAGCCTGTGAAGCCAGTTGTCCTGAGTGGTTCCCTTCATAATTAATAAGCTTCCGTTTTCGAGGAATACTTCTGCCTTTTCTTTGGTTGCTTTATGTTTGAATAGAAACTTTCTTTCCGCTCCAAAGGTTAGAGAGGCAATAGCTCCGTGTTTCTTCAGATCCGTTTCCCCATCGCTGTGATAAGCCATTCCTTCACTTCCGTCGTGGTATAAATTGAGGAGACAAGAATTGTAGGTTTCTCCCGAAACTTCTTCACATTTCTTCTTCAATTCCAATAGCTCCGGAGTCCAGAATTTGGCATATTTTGTTCGTTTCGAATAGGTATATTCAAAAGCTTTCTCTCCAAACCAGGCTACTTTCCTTTTGGTTAAAATAAGTTTTCCAAAGATCAGTGCTTCATCATTTTCCCACGGAATTTGGTTGAGCAGATAGTCATAGTAAAAATCTGATTTTTCTTTTGAGAAAACCTTTCCGTAATAATGAACGGTTCCGCCGTGAGGAAGGATATTGAGAGGATAATCGGAAATTTCTTCGAAGAGACTCATCATAGTTTTTTTAATTAAATGCTTTTATATTTAAACACAAATAACACCAATGTTTTTCACTACTGACACAAATTTTTATATCGAACTTGTTTAAACTTTTTTGAAACATTAAGATTGCATTAAGGGGTTTAGAGTATTAAGATGAGCTTCGCTTTAAGCTTAAAAATCAGAATGATTTATCTTAATTATGCTTTAGTGCTTAAATCCTTCTTAATGGTTTAAGAAATATCCAATATTTTTTGATAAGTTTAAACAACTCCATCAATAGAAACGGACTTTAGTCAAAAACTTAAATTTAATATTTTTCAACCCCAAAAGTCACAAATGATACTTTCATTAAACACAAATGGCACCAATGTTTTTCACTACTGACACAAATTTTTATATCGAACTTGTTTAAACTTTTTTGAAACATTAAGATTGCATTAAGGGGTTTAGAGTATTAAGATGAGCTTCGCTTTAAGCTTAAAAATCAGAATGATTTATCTTAATTATGCTTTAGTGCTTAAATCCTTCTTAATGGTTTAAGAAATATCCAATATTTTTTGATAAGTTTAAACAACTCCATCAATAGAAACGGACTTTAGTCAAAAACTTAAATTTAATATTTTTCAACTCCAAAAGTCACAAATGATACTTTCATTAAACACAAATGGCACCAATGTTTTCACTAATGACACGAATTTTTATATCAATAGGAACGGACTTTAGTCCGTTTATTAAAATGCTTCAACAATCCATTGGCTTTAGCCAAAACTTAATAATTGTAGAATCCTTTTGTGGTAAAATATTTTACGAGTAAATATGCGATCCTTCCCAACCAACAATCAGCTGTTTCCTATCACTTCCCCAGCGATAGCCACCGAGATGCCCTGTAGACTGAATCACGCGGTGACATGGGATAAGAAATGCAACCGGATTACTTCCTATAGCCGTTCCAACAGCTCTGGATGCTTTAGGGTTTCCAATTTTTTCTGCCAGGCTGCCATAAGTAGACAATTTTCCCATGGGAATAGTCAATAGGCTTTCCCATACTTTCAGCTGGAAATCGGTACCTTTTAAGTGTAATTTTATTGTGTTGAGTTTTGTCCAGTCTTTATCGAATATAGACAATGCATTCTTTTGAAGAGCATCTTGTTTTTCAATAAAAGAAGCATTAGGGAACTTTTGTTTCAGTTCCCCGAATGCTTTTTCTTTATCGTCTTCAAAAGCCATATAGCAGATTCCTTTTTCTGTAGAAGCTACTAAGATATTTCCGAAAGGACTTTCAGAAAAACTGTAATGAATACTGAGGCTTTTTCCTCCGTTTTTATATTCTGCCGGAGACATTCCTTCAATCTTTACAAACAGGTCATGAAGCCTGCTGGTACTGGAAAATCCTGTCTCATAAGCAGTATCAAACAAACTTGCTTTTTCTTCCTTCAATAAATTTTTAGCATGTTCAAGACTGATGAACTGTAAAAATTTTTTCGGACTTGTTCCTGCCCAATCTGTAAAGATCTTCTGAAAATGAGCCGGGCTCAAGTGAATATTCTCTGCCACTTCCTCCAAACTTGGCTGAAGCCTGAAATTGCTCTGGATATATTCTATCGCTTTGGCAATTCTGTTATAATCTATCTGACTTTGTGTGGACATCATATTATTGTTTTTACCTCACAAATTTCCAAAGAATATACGGCAGAAAAAATCCGATTCTTGCGGAATATTAGTTGTTGTTATAAATATCGTAGTAAGCAAGCATTTTGTAATATAACTTCGCAGATAAGAAAGCGGTTGGCTTAGCCATTGGAGAATCCATTAATTCTACAATATCAAATGCCACTACGTTACATTTTTCAAATACTTTTCTTAGTAATTCCAGCGTTGGGTACCATTGTAACCCACCTGGCTCAGGAGTTCCTGTAGATGGTGCAATAGAAGGATCGAAAGCATCTAAATCAATTGTGATATACACATTTCCTGATACTTTTTCCAATACATCATTGATCCAGTTTTCATTGTTTGCGATTTCGTGAGCGAAAAATACTCTTCCTTCCGGTAAATATTCAACTTCTTCAACATCCATAGAACGGATTCCCACCTGTACTAAGTTATGCTTCTGATTCGCCTCAAAAACTGCACATGCATGGTTGGAAGTAGAACCGTGGAACTCAGGACGTAAGTCTGTGTGAGCATCAAACTGAAGAACAGTAAGGTTTTCGAACTTCTCTCCTACCGCACGGATAGAACCGATAGAAACAGAGTGCTCTCCCCCAAAAAGAGTAAATAATTTACCATCATTATTCAAAAGTTCTTTTGTTTTCTGATAAACTGCTTCTGTCATTGCTTCCGGTGAAGAATTTTCAGAAACTTCTCCTGCTAAGTAAACTCCCTGTAGATAAGGTTCTGTTTGAGTTTCAATATCGTAAAGCTCCATGTTTTCAGAAGCGTTTAAGAATAATTCCGGACCTTTATCAGCTCCTTTACCCCATGTTGAAGTTCCATCGTAAGGAACAGTTACCAACATTACTTTCGAATTCTCTAACGTTGCGTTTTCCTCGGGAATTCCTGCGTATGTTCTCATGCTTTATTTAAAAATTTTAATGTTTTAAAATTGAAATATTGACCACAAAGATACGAAGAGTTTATGAGTTGGAGAGTAAGAGTGTAGGAGAGTTTATAGGTATCAGACTTTCTCTTTACGACCTTTTATCTGCTACCTGTCACCTGCAACCTATCATCTAATCCCTTTCCACTCTCAACTCAAATAGCTATTTTTGTACAAAACTCATTATATGCCTTTAAAAGCTGTTCTTTTCGATATGGATGGTGTAATTGTAGATACAGAACCATTGCATAGAAAAGCTTATTTCAAAACGTTTGATGAATTGGAAATTGCCGTTTCCGAAGAACTGTACACCTCTTTTACCGGAGCATCAACCAAAAGAGTCTCTGAAACTTTGATTAATGAATTTAATTTAAATCAGACTTATGAAGACATTGCAGGAATCAAAAGATCTCATTTCAAAGATTATTTTTATAATGATGATGAGTTTGACTTAATTCCCGGAGTAAGAAAACTGATCGAGCATTATCACGAAAATGGAATCAAGCTGATTCTGGCTTCTTCTGCTACAATGGTAACTATCAATATGGTTTTTGAAAAATTCGGACTGGAGCAATATTTCAGTGGAAAAATCAGCGGCGCCGATTTAAAAGAATCAAAACCTCATCCTGAAGTTTTCTTACTGGCGGCAGAAATGTCAGGAGAACCCGTTGAAAACTGTATGGTGATTGAGGATTCTACCAACGGAATTCTGGCAGCCCACAGAGCAAAAATTTTCTGTGCCGCATACAGAAGTCCACATTCTAAAAATCAGGATTATACTTTGGCAGACACTGTGGTTTCTGATTATGAAGATCTGGAACTGGATAAAATTTCAACCTATTTTTAAAATAGAAAAGCTCTCAG
Source organism: Chryseobacterium sp. S0630 (assembly GCF_024158915.1). Lineage (GTDB taxonomy): Bacteria > Bacteroidota > Bacteroidia > Flavobacteriales > Weeksellaceae > Chryseobacterium. Next base: position 56,977 of record NZ_JAMZGF010000029.1, read on the forward strand.
AATCTGAGAGCTTTTGTTTTGTATATACTTTGTCATCTGAACGAAGTGAAGATTCTTAACTTGACTTAACTCTTAATCAAAAAACTTAATGGTTAAATTGTAAAACATTAAGATTCATTCAGTGGTTAAGATTATTAAGGTGAGATTGCTTTGTCACTTTCGTTCCTCGCAATGACTCTTATTTATAACCAAGAAGTTTCAAGATATCTTCAGGTTCCTGTTTCTCACGGAAAATTTCGTATTGCAATTCACCGTTTTCATCTTTCTGAATCAGGACGTGTCTCGGCTGAGGCATCAGACAGTGGTGTACTCCACCGTATCCTCCGATAGTTTCCTGATATGCTCCGGTGTGGAAAAATCCGATGTACAGAGGTTTTGTATCACTGAAGACCGGTAAATAAATTGCGTTGGTATGCTGTTCTGAATTATAATAATCATCCGAGTCACAAGTCAGTCCTCCAAGGAATACTCTCTCATACGTATCTTCCCAACGGTTAAGTGGAAGCATAATAAAGTGTCTTGAGATTGCCCAGGTATCAGGAAGAGTGGTCATGAAAGAAGAATCAATCATATTCCATTTTTCTCTGTCGTTCTGACGTTTCTGAGAAATAATTTTGTAAAGGTTCGCTCCACTTTCTCCTACGGTAAAGCTTCCGAACTCAGTATAGATATTAGGTTCTTCTACTCCTTCCTCTTCACAGAATTTCTTGATCTGAGAAACGATTTCTTCTACCATATACTGATAGTCATAGTCAAAGTTTAAAGAAGTTTTGATTGGGAAACCACCTCCGATGTTCAATGAATCTACTTCAGGAGCAATTTTCTTCAAACGTGCGTATACACGAAGACATTTGTACAATTCGTTCCAGTAGTAAGAAGTATCTTTAATCCCGGTATTGATGAAGAAGTGAAGCATTTTCAATCTTGCATTCGGGTGTTCTGCGATCTTCTGACTATAGTAAGGAATGATATCTTTATATCCGATTCCTAGTCTTGAGGTATAGAATTCGAACTTCGGTTCTTCCTCTGATGCAATTCTGATTCCGATATTAAAGGTAGAATCGATGCTTTCCGTAAGTTTATCCAATTCTCTGTAATTGTCAAGAATCGGAGTAATATTTTCAAAACCACTGTTGATCATATCTGAAATTTTTGTCAGATAATCATCCGTTTTGAAACCATTACAGATTACTTCAATGTTTTTATCTACCTTCTCTTTTTCGTAAAGAGATTTTACAATATCCATATCATAAGCAGAAGATGTTTCTATCGAAATATCATTCTTTAAAGCTTCTTCCAATACGAAATTGAAATGACTGGATTTTGTGCAATAGCAATAGGTATAATTCTTTTTATATTCGGTTTTCTCAAAAGCTTCTTTAAACCAGCCTTTCGCTTTCTGAATATTTTGAGAAATTCTCGGCAGGTAGCTAATCTTTAGCGGAGTGCCAAATTGTTCAACCACATCCATCAATGGAATATCGTGAAACAACAAATTGTTCTCAGAAACATTAAATTCCTCCGTAGGAAAATATAATGTCTGATCAATAAGTTCCGAGTACTTTATTTTCATTTCTAAACAAGTGAATTAAGAAATGCAAAATTGCTAAAAAAGTTTCATTTTTAGGTGTTAAAATTATTATAATTTTAAATAAACCCCCAATATTAAATCTTATAGAAATTTATCTCTGATAATCAATACGTAAACTTTTGAATATATTCATTCCTTTTGGCATCTGAAATCCCCAATGCCTGCTGAATATAGACTTCTGTAGAACCATACTTTTTATTGATCTCCCCAAAAGCAGCATCAAGGTATCTTTTTTCTACCCAACTCAATTTTTCCAGCACCTGTAAATCCATTTTAGGATAGAGGAAATGTAAGGTATTGGCAAGACGTAATCTTTTTTGAACAAGATCTTTTCTGTAATTATTGGATAAAAGATATTCGTTGTAAATAGTCTCTTTATCAAATTTCAGAATGGTAAGAATTAATGCGGTGGTAATTCCGGTTCTGTCTTTTCCTGCGGTACAGTGATAAAGAATCGGATCTTTAGATTCCAGAATTTCTGTGATAATCTTTTTTATGGTTTCCGGATTCTCTGTCACATACTCACGATAGAAATCAATCATTCTTTTATCTGCATCGGAAGCGTTTACTTTACCTTTAAGAACAAGTTTCCTGGCCTGAGCCAATTGATCTCCTTCATCTTCAAATGCTGAATATTTTTTGTAAACTGCTTCTACAGGCATCTGATCCGGTTTTTCAGCAATTTCTTTTGAGTTTCTAAGATCAATAATTTCTTTGATCCCTAGTTTTTCAAAGTCATCAAAAGATTTCTTCTTAAGCTTATGAAGATGGGCACTTCGGTACAATTTTCCTTCTTTTAAAGTTCTTCCATCTGCATTTTTGATATTTCCTACCGTACGGAAATTGGTTACTTTCTTGATATGAATTACTTTTTCAGTTTCATTTTTTCCATATTCGGGTGTTTCAAAATGCTGTGTTTTGCATGAGAAAATACAGCATAATGAAATGGTGAAAACTGATATTTTGATTAGTTTATTCAATGGTTTTATTTTATTTGAGAACTTTTAATCGCCCATCAAATCTTTCGATTTACCAATCTCTGGTTGGGAATTTAATAAACTCAATTATTAAGTTTTGGCTAAAGCCAATGGATTCATTTTCTTTATTTAAAATGGGCTTCCTTCGTCTAAGCTCAGGATTATTATCCGTTTCTATTCATCACAGATCTAAATTAATAGATTGCAGGATATTCTATCTCCTTGATCCCTACAAAAAACAAAACATCCCCTGATTCATAATCTATAGAAACCTCATCTTCAACAGCAAAATTCCGGGTTCCGATTCTTGAAGTAATACTTAAGGTTTCATTGGTCAAAGGCCAATTGAGTCCTTTTGTCGTTATATTATTCACTGATGGAAATGGATAAAGCGAAATCATTCTGTTTTTCACTCCTTTCAGTGTAAAATGATTTGGAATAAAATAATATTCTGAAAATTCATCATAAAATGTAATATTCATTCGATCCTTGAAGCTATAGGCAACGGTAAGATTTCCAAGAAAATGATCCTGTTCACCTCCGCTTCCTCCGAAAACATCAATTTCTGAAAAGCCTCTTTCCTGAATGATTTCCAGCGCTTTATGAAAATCTGTTTTTTCCTGATCTAACGTAAGGATAAATTTTCCCTCATACATATCTTCATCTGATCCGGAATGTGAATCAAAATCACCGGATATAAAATCCAGTTTATCCAAAGGAAATCCCATTCTTTTTAAGTAGTGGAAAGCACCGTCTGTACAGGCGATCAAACCATAGTTTTCCAGATTGGGTAATGATTTTGGAGCATCTCCGTTGATGAATAGTAATGCTTTATCTCTCATTCGGGTTCCAGTATTCTTCCGGTTCGTTGTTCAGTTTTGAAATATATCTGGCCAACACAAAAAGATAATCTGAAAGCCTGTTTAAATATTTAATCAATTCGGGACGTACTTCTTCTGATTCATTCAGAAATACCAATGAACGTTCTGCTCTTCTGCAGATGGTTCTTGCTGCATGTAAAAAAGTTGCCGATTTTCCTCCACCTGGCAGGATAAAATACTGAAGCGGTTCCAGTTTTTCATCAAAAGCATCCATCCACTGTTCCAGCTCTTCAATTTCTGTTTCTGAAATAATGATCGGAAGACGTGATTTTCCGTTGGCAAGCATCAGCTTATCCACAGGGGTTGCAGCCTCTGAACCTACAGTGAATAAATCAAATTGTATTTTCTTCAGCTGTCTCAACACTTCTTCATCTTCGATATGGCTTTTTGCAATCCCGATGAATGAATTCAGCTCGTCTATATTTCCATAACTGTCTACTCTTGCACTAGCTTTGGAAACTCTTGTTCCACCGTATAATGCAGTCTGACCTTTATCTCCTGTCTTTGTATAAATTTTCATAGTACTAAAATACCTTTTTTTATACAATGTAAAAAGTAAAATGTAGTAATAACGTCCTATTCTATCTGAAAAAAAATTGAAGCCGTCTCACAACTGAGGCGGTTTTTCTTGTTAAAAAGTAAATAATTTTTATATATTTTGATTTGTTTTTTTTG
>NZ_JAMZGF010000002.1 GCF_024158915.1 Chryseobacterium sp. S0630
ATAGGAACGGGCTATTATCCTGAGCGTAGTCGAAGGGAGCCCGTTTTAACAATAAGCAAAAAATCCGATGGCTTTAGTCAAAACTTAATACTTGTAAAGTTTTGGCTGAAGCCTTTAATAAGGAAACAAAAAACAAGCGGGCTGAAGCCCGCTTCTATTGATAATATAATTAAAACTTCTAACAATAAAACATACATTCATAGCTGAAAAGTTTTCCTTCTTTGAATGTAAAAATAAAGACCCCTGCATCTCCATTCTGAATATAATATTCGTGGGGAGAAGCAATCCAGTGTGTTGAGAGCAAATCTCCAAAACGGGTAACAAAATCCCTTTCATTATAATTGGAATCCATGCGTTCATTTCCGAGAATTACAGCTTCACCGTTGTTAAAAGACATTTTGTAAATACTTCCGGAAATTTTTCCTTTATATTCTTCAAAGGCTACAATAATGTTAGGGTTTTTATAAAAATATTGAGGTTCCCAGCCACATTCAGGGGTATTGGGAATGTCTTTTACCTTCTGCATTTCCAACTGTTTCACCTGTGCCTCTGTAATTTTTCCATCAAAAAGTTGGGTTTCTTTCCATAGGAAATGCATATTCAAATCTTTCAGCTTTTTCTCATAGATTTCAGTTTGGGGCTTTTTCGCCAATTGATCTGCCAGAAGAAGTTCAAAATCGATATCTGTTTTTGGATTTTCTATCCCTGAATAAGATTCTTTCCAATAAAGTAATGCTTGTTTAAGATTTTTATCTTCCAGCCATGCTATTTCGCGTAATCTTCCAACCTGAGTCAGTTCTTTTTCCTTGTTCTTTCCTTTTGCAGCCAGATAATCTTTCAGAATTTTGTCGTAGGAAAGTTCTGTTCCCAGGTATTTCATCTGGATATATTCAGGATTTTCGTGGAAATGGTCGCCAATATATACCCATCCATCCTGATATAAAGGAACATAATCAATACAAATCAGTTCATTTAAAGCCGCTTTTCGTGTTGCTGTACTTTCTGTTGTTGGTCCCTTTCGTACACGTAATTCTGATCCCTGCACATAAAAATGAGGACATTGGTATCCCTCTTTTCCTCTATAGAAATACTGTAGGGGTTCACCTGCTGATTTTTTTCCACGCATAGACTTTTGGAGTGGCTGGCGGTCTATAAAACCAATATCACCATTGCTTACCTGTACTTTGTATTGTGTTTGGGTAGAATCCAGAACGTAAACTGGTGCTTCAGTAGAAAAAATTCCCAAAACATCCTTATTGTTTCCATTTTCACGATAAAGGTGACCCCATTCAGAGGTATAGAGCGGATGTACTCCGGCACTCTGAGCCTTCATATTGTAGAAGCAGCACTGAATGATTCCGGCTGCCAATAGTATCTTATTCAACATATTGTAATTTGTATCTGCGAAAGTTTCATGCCTTTTACAGAGGTGTTCATAATGGTTTTTATGGTTATTCATTCAAAAATAATGAAAAATGAGAGTTTATCCTAAAGTTATTGTTATTCAGAATGGGTATAAATTCCATCCTATTCATCTGTTTCCATTGGGTAGCGTAAATAAAAATACTATTTTTATCGCCCAAAAAAGTAAAGACTAAATATGCCGACTGATGCTTCTCTTAAGCTGATTCCTATGACTACTTTCGTGCTGGAGTATTATTCCCACGAAGGATATGCTGATCTTCAGATTTTGAATCTGATGAATAATTATGCCAATTTCTTAAAGAAGCGTCTGACTCTTGGAATGTTTGTTCCCATAGACCGTAAAGGAAATATCCTGAAAGAGCCTAAAAATTATACTGAGTGGAAATCTCTTGACCATAATGATGGAAAAAGAACCGATAATGTCGGTTTTGAAGAATATGCTGAATATCAAAAGGCTGAACAGAACTGTATGTTTGAAGGGTTCAAAGTAGACTACAATGGATATTCAAAAGTGAGAATCATCGCTTCTTATGATCCTTCTATTGAATTGTCTTTTAATAAAAATGATCTGATTCCTTCGGGATTCAATGATGTAGAATCACTGACTGTGTTTGATGATATCTTTTTAACTTCCAGTGCATTAAAAGCAATTGGAATAAAGAGATAAATAGTATTTCCGGTATATATTAAGCTATTACCTTATTATAGTATCTTTTTGAACTCAGAAGGAGACATTTCTTTGTACGCCTTGAATATTTTATTGAAGTGGCTGGCATCATTAAAGCCCAGTTTATCAGCAATTTCACTGATATTATAATGACTCTGTAGTAAAAGCTTTTCAGCAGTTTTTATTTTATGCTGTATAATATGATGTTGGATGGAGAAACCCGTCTGTTTTTTGATGAGTATGCTGATATAGTTCGGAGACAGCATAAATTCTTTGGCAAGGTTTTCAATTTTCATTTTATCGGCATCCAACGCATTGACATTGATATAATATAAGATCTTCTCAATTCTGCTTACATTTTGAGTGATCCAGTTTTTTGCAGTCGCATTTTGCATCGTATTTCGGATCAGAATCGTAATAATACTGGAAAAGAGATCAGTCGTTATCTCTTTGTTATAGGTGTTTTTATGGCTGAATTCATACAGAAGAATCCGGGCAAGCTGTAACAGATGTACCCTATCAGTATTACTCTTAATCACTGATTCATAAACGAAAGAATGATCTTCCATCAGGAGCTGTACCACTTTCTGAAGTTCATTCTTTTTATTAGACAGCAAATTTTCCCAGATATACTGTTCCGTAAATTTGATATAAATGAATTTCGTTTTGTTTTTAATCGAAAATTCATGGCCATCGCTCGGCCTTAGAAGAAAAACATCTCCTTTTTTGTATGGGAAAGTAATACTGTTAAGATGATGAAATCCTTTTCCACTTTCTATGATAATCAGCTCATAAAAGTTATGATTATGATACTCAACATCCCAATTTTCTTTTTCAATACTGAAAACATTGAAAGAATTAAAATTTACAATTCGCTTCATAGAAGAATGGATTTTTACAAATTTACCATTAATTTTTACAATATCTACTGATGGATTATTGATCAAATTTGTACTATCAATACATTCAAAATGAAATATATAAAACAATCCGTATTGCTGCTTGCTTCCACCATTGCTTTGATGTCCTTTTCTGATCGTCATGATGGTGATAAAACTGATAAAAAACAACAGCATAAAACACAGGTTTCAACTAAAAAATACTGGCCCAACGGAGCTCAATTGGTTATTTCTGTTTCCATGCAGTTTGAAACCGGAGGGCAGCCGGAAGGTGCAGAAAGTCCGTTCAGCGGAACACCTCTGCCTAAAGGTCAACCCGATCTTCCGGCAGAAAGCTGGTATCGTTACGGTGGAAATGAAGGAATTTATCGTATGCTTGATCTATGGAAAAAATATAATATTAAAGTAACCTCTCATGTAGTGGGAACCGCTGCTGAAAGATATCCTGAAGTCGCCAAAGCTATTGCCAACGGTGGTCATGAGATTGCAGCCCATGGTATTGCCTGGGACAACCAGTGGAATAAAAGTTATACTGATGAACTGAATTTTGTAAAGGAAGGTGTAGATGTCGTTGAAAAGATTACAGGGCAGAAAGCTGTTGGTTATAATGCGAATTGGCTTAGACGAAGTCCAAATACCCTTAAAGTATTGCAGGATCTTGGTTTTCTGTATCATATCGATGACTTAAGCCATGATGAACCCTTTATTACTAAAGTAAAAGGGAAAAATTTTGTGGTCATTCCTTATACATTACGTAACAATGATATTGTTAATATTGAAGGAAAACATTGGAGTCCTGATCAGTTTTTAGCACAGCTGAAATTTGAGTTTGACCGTCTTTATGAAGAAGGTGCATCTAAAAGAAGAATGATGAGTATCAGTTTTCATGACAGAATTGGTGGAACACCCGCAATGGTTCATACCATGGAAGAGTTTATTAAATACACCAAAGAAAAACAGGGCGTAGTGTTTATGAGAAAAGATGATATTGCCAAAATGGTGATGAATGATCCTGATACCCCTATTGATAACAGTGAAGAAAAGTTTAATAAGTGATAAGTAAGGAAGCTGGAAGCAGGAAGCTATCGAAGTCTGTAAAGTAGTTTTATAACTTGTATAACTTCCATCTTCGCTCTTCCATCCTAAAAATACCTCTATGAATACAAAAACAGCTTATTTTTTCCTTCGTGTATCTATGGGAATCAACCTTTTAGGACACGGATTGGTTCGTCTCGTAAAATTACAGGACTTTGCATCAGGAATGATGAAAGGTTTTGAAACCAGCTGGCTTCCGCAGCCGTTGGTGCATCTTTTTGGAGTTATACTCCCCTTTTTAGAATTTATCATCGGATTATTGCTGATGATAGGTTTTAAAACCCGTATTGCCACCATAGCCGGAGCTTCTCTGATTATCCTGTTGCTTTTTGGAAGCAGCACTGTCGAAAACTGGGAGGCAATGGGCATTCAGATGATTTACGCAGGTTTGTTCTACATTCTGATCAGCAGAATTGAGGATAATTTTCTGGCATTGGACAGGAAGTGATAAAGAACAACGAAAGAGATTAAGGTTGGGAAAGAAAAGGAAACGAAGAGAATAAGAATATCATTCAAATTTTGTTAGCTTTTATTTCCCGGCTTTTTACATGATCTGAGATTATGTTACAACTTCCATGGATTCTGCTACTCTATTTTTATATTTATGCCCGAATTTTGCATTAGAAATAAAAGCAATTGAAAGTAATTCGTTTATTTTCAATGTAGTAAAACAACTTTAAAATAGAAAATGATGCAAACCATATTAGGAGCCAATGGACAGATTGGCGAAGAGCTGGCAAGAGAACTGAAACGACATTATACCTCGGATATCCGTATAGTCAGCCGAAATGCTAAAAAAGTAAATGATACTGACATTGTTTTTTCCGCAGATTTATCAGACAGAGAAAAGGCGATTGAAGCTGTGAAAGGAAGTGAAATTGCTTACTTTACCCTTGGACTTCCTATGGATACAGAGCTGTGGGAAAAGCAATTCGTGGTCATCATGAAAAACGTTATTGAAGCTTGTAAAATCAATGGTACCAAGCTCGTGTTTTTTGATAACACCTATATGTATCCTCAAAATAATAAGGTTTTAACGGAAGAAACCCCATTTGCTCCTGTAGGACGAAAAGGAATGATAAGAAAACAGATGACAGAAATGCTTTTAAAAGAGATGAAAGCAGGAACAATAGAAGCTGTCATTTGCAGGGCTCCTGAATTTTATGGTCCCGGAAAAACGCAGAGTATTACCAATAGTCTTATTTTAAATGCTATTAAAGAAGATAAAAAGCTGAAAGTTCCTTTAAGAGATGACCAATTAAGAAGCCTGATCTGGACTCCGGATGCAAGCCGTGCAACTGCTTTAATAGGAAATACTCCGGATGCTTATGGACAGACGTGGCATTTACCTATAGATGATCATAAACTGACTTATAAAGAATTCATTGCGTTGGCTTCTCAGATCTATGGAAAAGAGTTCAGGTATTCTGTTATTCCGAAACTGGCTTTTACCATAGGATCTTTATTCAACAAAAATGCAAAAGAATTACAGGAATTACTTCCAAGATACCAATATGATAATCTCTTTGATGATTCAAAATTCAGGAAAAGATTCCCAAAATTCCCTGTAACGACCTACAGACAGGGAATCGAAGAGATTAAAAAAGAACAGCAAACGACACAATAATCCCTTAAAATAAGTAACTTAGAAACACCAATACCACAACCGAAGGACAAAATATTCCCCTCCTGTGGAGGGGTGGCGAAAATTCAAAGAATTTTTGACGGGGTGGTTAAAGATAAATTTAAACAAATAAGGAAATGAAATCTCCCGAAAAAGTAACATCCATCACTGCATTACACAAATTCCTGAACTTGAAAAGACCTTCCAACCCGTTGATCAGTGTATTTGATTTTAATGAAGTGAATATAGATCCGGAAACCATTCTGAGTGCCATAACCACAGATTTTTATGTGATTTCCATTAAAAAAGACTGTGCAGGAAGATGTAAATACGGGCAGCATTATTATGATTTTGAGGATGGAATCATGTATTTCATTGCTCCTCATCAGGTACTTCAGTTTGAAGATATTCTGCTTTCTGAAGTGAGAGGAAATGTACTCGTTATTCATCCTGATTTTCTGCAGGGATATCCGTTAGCTTCAGCTATAAAAAATTATGGCTATTTCTCCTATACAGCCAATGAAGCCCTTTATCTTTCTGAGAAAGAAGAAAAATCGGTAACAGATATCATAGACAATATCAACAGAGAAATTGAGGCCAATATGGATGGCTTTACTCAGGATTTGTTGGTGTCTAACATTGATTTATTGTTAAAATACTGTGACAGGTTCTACAACCGTCAGTTTTTAACCCGGAAAAAAGTGAATCACGATCTTTTGACCCAGCTTGAAATGTTGCTCAATGATTATTTTAAAAATGAAAAACTATTGATTAACGGGATTCCTACGGTACAATTCGTGGCAGCACAGATGAATATAAGCTCTAATTATCTGAGTGATATGCTGAGAGTTCATACAGGGCAGACCACGCAGCAGCATATTCAGAACAGAATGATTGAAAAGGCAAAAGAATTGCTTTCTACCACCACAATGTCGGTTTCTGAGATTGCTTATAATTTAGGATTTGAACATCCTCAGTCTTTTCACCGCTTATTTAAAAACCAGACCGCTGTTTCTCCTTTAGAATTCAGAAAATCTTTTAATTAAAGGGCTCATGATGAAAAATATCTTATTAATTGTAACAAACGTAGATCAATATGCCAGTGGCAACTTTAAAACAGGCTTATGGCTGAGCGAGCTTACTCATATTTATCATATGGCAAAGGAAAAAGGATGGCAAATTAGCATATCTTCTCCTAAAGGTGGAAATACTCCTATTGATCCGGAAAGTTTAAAACCGCTGGTACTTGACAATCTTTCAAAAGGCTATTATGAAAATCCGGAATTTATGAATGAATTGGCCCATACGAAGAGCCTTGATGAGATAAAGAATAATTCTTTCGACTGTATTTATCTTGCAGGAGGACATGCAACCATGTATGATTTTCCTGACAATACTACTTTACAGGAAATTCTCAGAGATCAGTATGAAAGTAATAAAATGGTGGCTGCAATCTGTCATGGCGTCGGAGGATTACTGAATGTAAGACTTTCCAATGGAGAGTATATGATTAAAGGTAAAAACATCACCGGATTTGACTGGTTTGAAGAAACATTAGCCAGAAGAAAAAACGAAGTTCCTTTTAATCTTGAAGCGGCCCTTAAAGAACGAAATGTACATTATAAAAAAGCATTTATTCCTATGACATCCAATGTGGTGGTTGATGGCAATTTGATCACAGGACAAAATCCCTTCAGTTCTAAAGAAATGGCCAAAACAATCATTCATGAGCTTGAGGAATAACGATGCATGTAAAAATCAGCTATGAATATTTTACTATATTTGTCTTCATTCTATGCAGTTTATGGGGAAAAGAAACGGATTATGGCAGTATATACAGGTATTTAATATATGTGTAATCTTACTCCATTTGATAATCCTAAAAACTGAAAATTCCCGTTTTTCTTCTATCAATACTAAACAGCATTACAGTCAGGAAGCGACTTCTCATAAAAAATGCAATAAGATTTATCTGGAAGAAAATAACAGAACGCCAATACCATGCAACAGTAATTATTGTTTCAGCTTCTCACCATGTTTTACAGCTTCTTTTTATTCTTTTACATTTGAAAAATTTATGGATCAGGAAATAAACAACCGTTATTTCTTGTATGACGATCCACCCTATTCTTCATTTTTTAATTCTATCTGGATACCTCCGAAAATATAATTCAGAACGTTTTATTTTACTGATTTCTGAAAATTATATAAGAAATCCAATTATCTCATCAAAATCACATGAGCAGCTGTTGTTCATGGTTTTACCATGTGAATCTAATCAATCAATGAATTAAAAAAATAATGAAAACAATACTATCAAACTTCGAAAAAAATACAGTCAATATCTACGTAATATGCAGAATACTCATTGGATTATTCTTTTTTATAGCAGGTTTCAACAAACTTTTCCATCCTATCTTTCAAGGGTATATGTTTAATACAATCAGTACAATTGGATTTCCGTTTCCACAGTTTACAGCCAATTTTACTGCTTTCTGTGAATGTATATTCGGATTATTTTTAATGCTGGGTTTCTGGACGAGAATAAGCTCCGTATTTTTAATTATTATTATACTTGTTGCCTTATTCACACATGATCTGAGTACTATTCCAAAGGAACTTATTCCTATAAAATCTGAAACCGGAGTTTATGAAATGGATCCTTTTACCTGGCTGAGCTATTTTCTTTATCTGCCTCAGACCTTGTATCTTCTGCTTTTGCTCCTCTTCCTGTTTCAGGGATGTTCAGGCTTTGGACTTGATACTTTCTTAAAAACAAAATCTGGAAATAATTAATTTCTTAAAACAGTTCTCTTTTTTGGGAGCTGTTTTTTTGTTGAATAATCGCAAGGGCGCAAAGATTTTTTTAATTTTATGTGAAATTTTTAAGTCGCAAGAACATTCCAACTTCGCTCAATATGAGATTTTCAGAAAATGAAGTATTATTAATTTTTCTCGCAGATGATACAGATTATGCAGATTTTTTATTAAGATCTGCATAATCTGTAAAATCAGCGTGAGATAAAAAACGAAGTATGCTGTATTCAATTTTATCGGAGATAAAATCCTTGCGCCTTATAGCAGATCATTTTATGTAATTTTGCGCCTTTGCGTACCTAAAACATACAAAACCATATTGTTTAAAAAATTATTTAAAATAGAAGAACGCAAAGTTTTAATGGTTTCAGATTTTTACTAAAAATGAGTAATAATAGTGTCTATAGACTGTATCATTGATTTTCCCCCTTTGATATCTCAAAATAAAGTAAAACATTAAAAGCTTTGCGTTCAAAAAAACACACTTTTTTCCGAAGGTTTATTATTATCGGTTTCTTATGATACAATTGATTTTGTTATGGTAACAAGGCTCATCAGGATTACCACGATTCCTACCACAACAAACATTTTCTTTGTGGGAAGCTTTGACGTTAGCATGGCAGAGAAAGGAGCGGTAAAAACACCACCCAGCAAAAGTCCCAACACAATATTCCAATGATGAATACCAATCGTGAAAATGAATGTAATGGCACTTGTGATGGTCAGTAGAAACTTGGCAACGGTAGAACTTCCTACTACATAACGGGGAATCCTTCCTTCTTTAATCAATGTTCCGGTAACCAATGGTCCCCAGCCGCCACCTGCAAAAGAATCAATAAAACCTCCTGCCAACCCTAATACCCTTAGATTGGTTCTTCGTTTGGTTTTGCCTTGTCCTTGCTTTTTATCTTTAAATGCATTTCTTAAGATATTAATCCCAAGATACAGTGTGTAGCAGGCAATAATTGGCTTTACAATATGAGCATAATGTTCGCCATAATGAGACAAAGTTAAAGCACCGATAATAGAACCTACGATAGCCAATGGGAATAAAACCCATACCATTTTTTTATTGACATTTCCCAGTTTATAATGGCTGAAACTTCCTGCTGCAGTGGTAAATGACTCCGCAGAATGAATACTTGCGCTTACAACGGGAGGTGGAACATTCAACAGTAAAAGAATGGTGGTACATATTACGCCATATCCCATTCCCATGGATCCGGCAACAATCTCTGCCATAAATCCGGCAAACAGCATCCAGTAAAAAATATGACCATCTTTATTCAGAAAATACTGAATATCTTCGGAAAGATTGAACTGGTAGACCACAAGTCCAAACAGTCCGAAAAGAAGTAAAACTCCTATGATGCCCAGATAAATATTGGCTTTTCTCTGAGCTGTTTTGGTTATATTGATCAGTTTTTCAATTTCCATGTCTGGTTTTGCAGCAACTTTTCCGTCTGACAGATATTCCGTAGTAATTTTATTGAGTTCTTTTACCTTATAATTGAAATCTCCTGTCAGTTGATTTCGGATATGCTGCATATTATCCAATACATGATCCATTTCATCAGGAATAACTTCAGTAAAGGTTTCTCTTAATCTTTTAGCAATGGTTGGAGATTTACCGTTGGTGGAAATAGCAATTTTGAGACTTCCTTTTTTGACAATGGAACCTAAATAAAAATCACATAAATCCGGCTTGTCTGCAATATTGACCAGTACATTTTTTTTCTGCGCTTTTTCCCTGATCTCTCCTGCCAGTTCAATATCATTTACCGCAATAATGGCCAGATCAGTATCATTAAAATCATGATCATCATAGGCTCTTTCGTGCAGTATTATATTGGAAAACTGGTTTTGTAAGGTTCTTACCTCAGGAATGATTTCTTTGGCTACCAGTTTGATAGATGTTTCCGGTGAATTGCCCAGTACAGATTCCAGTTTTTCCAGAGCTACCTTGCCACCACCGATGATCAGTAGTGAAAGGTTTTCAAGTTTTAAAAATATGGGGTATAATGAATTGCTCATCCTGATTACAGTTTTAAATCATAAGTAAATGCCAGATAATACAGTCCTCCGATTTCAGGACCTGCCGCATATTGGAAATAACGGCGGTTCAGCAGATTGGTTGCTCCAATTTTAATATTCGCACGGATTTCAGGCAGCTTCCATGTTGCTTGCGCATCAATGGTGTAATAAGCCGGAATTTGACCTGAGGCTAAAGGACTTTCCCACATAAAACCGCTCTGCCATCTTGCCACAAGGGTAAATCCTATATTTTTAACAATCTCTCTGTTTCCTACACTTACATTCACCATCCATTTCGGCGTATTGAAAGCTGTAATAAATAAGTCTGAGTTATTATTGGAAGCAAGATCATTATAAGAAACATTGGTATTCACATTATAATTTCCTGTGATATTATAACGAATTCCTAAAGACGTCCCATAGCTTTTATACGTATTGTTGCTGTTGGTATAAACTCTATATCGGTCCTGTTTGCTTCGGTCCAGCATGGCAAGAACAGCAGCATTGCTTCCTATCTGACTGTTTTTTGGGACAGCTACTTCTACCTGTCCAAGAAATCCTTCGTAAATGTTATAATAAAAATCCCAGTCCAGCACAAGCTTATTATTGAAAAAAGTAGACTTATACCCTACTTCAAATGAATTGATTTTTTCCGGCTGTAATTTTTGCAGATTGGCTACGGTTAAAAGTTGTTTGTTATCCTGAGCCGCCTGACCCTGGGTTTTTCCGGCATCTACATCTGCATTTACTGCTGAGGTGAATTTATCGATGGAAGCCAATGTGTAAGAATTTTCCAGATAGCCTAATCCATCATTCACTTTTGAAAGGCCGCCTACTCTTCTTACATTTCCGTTGTTCACAAAAGAAAGGGCTTCAAATAGTGATGGAAAACGATATCCGTTCTGGAAAGAAGCTCTGAAATTATGTTCTTTCACCGGAGAATAGACAACACTTATCCTTGGATTCAATTTGGCTTCAAATTCAGGGTTTCTGTCGATACGTAATGCGGCATTGATTTTTAATTTATCATCAAAGAAAAGCTTGGTAATCTGTGCAAATGCGCCATATTTCTGATAAATAACATCTTTTCCAAAAGGACCGTTGGCTAAAGGAATATTTCTTTCATTGACAGGACGGTTGAAATCAACAAAATTGTTTCCATCCGGAGTAATGCTGTACAAACGGTAATCTACACCCGCAAGAAGATTGAATATCTTCACAAACCTGCTGAAATCATAGGTAAGTTCACCCTGATAAAAGCGGGATTTCTGTTCAAGCTTGGCACCTCCCGTTGCCGGAGCTCCTGCTACTCCTCCATTGGCTGAATCCCAGTTATTGATCCCGATGATGGTATTCTTTAATTGCTCAAAGGCTGCCGTTCCCGGTACAACTCTGTTTTTATCTGCTTGCTGCCGAGCCAGGATAAATGCATCATTGAGATTAACCCCTGAATTAAGACTATTCTGAAGAGTCGTTTGAAATATGTTTTTCCAGTTGGTATTGGAAAGATTGGTCAGATCAAGATTGTCTGCCAAAGGTTTCAGATTATAAGAATCTCCTGTATTTTCTATAGAGACGTAAGCTCTGAAGGTCAGTTCTTTTCCTGTGAGTTCTATTTTATGGTTCTGAACGGTAGCATTCTGCAAACGGATTTTATTTCCTCTCTGGAAAGTTCCGTCCAGTAAGCCATAGCGATAAACATATGATGTTCTCCACTGATCTCCAAAACGGTAGTACAATCCTGCATCGAACTTGATATTTTTCACATCCGGACTCACAAGATCTTTTTCCAGATATCCTGTCCTTGAAACATTGAATGTGGTTGGTTTTCCATTATAATCTACTTTTACGGCTACACGGTTGTTTCTTTCATCGCCATATTTATTCCAAAGGTCTTCTGCCGGATTATTAGCCAGCGCAAAATTAGGATTGGCGGTGACCAATGATCCCGGATTCTGATCGGTCAGATTGTTCGAAATCCAGTCGGTTCCACTGAAATAAGAGGCATTGACTTTTACAGCAAAGTTTTTATTGATCACCTTTGCAAAACGGATGGCACTTTCTCCTAATGAACTTATTTTATGGTTAACATTGTCTACATGATTCACTCCACCACGGAAATAAACACTTATTCCTTCAGAGGTAAACGGATCTTTGGTCTGTAAACTTGCCAGTCCGTTGATGGCGTTCATTCCGTACAATGCAGAAGCTGCGCCCGGAGTGACTTCCATAGACTGGATATCGAGTTCTGTAGGGCCAATGGCATTTCCCAACGGGACTCCCAACGTTGCCGACTGTACATCTACTCCGTCTACTAACTGCATGAAACGGAAATTATTAGGCGAATTGAAACCCCTTGAATTAGGAATTTTCAACGTAAGGCTTGAGGTTAACAGCTGAAGTCCTTTTACATTTTCCAATGTTTCATAGAAGGAAGCTGCCGGACTTTCCCTGATGGTCTTGATATCAATTTTTTCAATGGCAATCGGAGATCTTAATATTTTTTCCGGAACTCTGGATGCGGAAATCACGACATCATCAATGATGGTATTTTGTGGATTAAGACCTATCGTTATTTTATTGGAGGGAGAAAGAATTTCAACAGTTTGTCCTGTAAATCCATCTTTCTGAATAACCACTCTGAATGGAATGGTGACTCTTGTTCTGATTTTGAAGTTACCCAACTGATCCGTGAATGCGTTATCCTGTGTATTTTCGATCTGTACTTTTACGGAGTCAAGACCTTTTCGTGTATCTGTATTTTTGATACTTCCGCTAAGCTCTATAAGCTGCTGCTGTGCTTCTGCGAAATTAAAGAATAGAAATGTGAATGCAATAATACCTGCTTTTGGTAGAAAATTTCCCTGTTTTTTGTTTTTCATTTTTGCTTCATTTTTTAGATTGAGAATGAAGCTGTCTGAAATTTTTATTTCTATGATGAAAGTCTTCTATATTGGTTAATATTACAATTGAAGGGCTTAGAATTCCCCTCTTTTGGAGGGGTGGCGAAAATTCAAAGAATTTTTGACGGGGTGGTTTAAGCCATTCATATTATTGCTGAGATTGCTTCACCTTCGGTTCGCAATGACAGTTTGTTAGACTTCCATGATTCAAAAATTTCAAACAGCTTTGTTTGTATTGTTATTTGAGAATCAACAACACATACACATTCGTCCGCCTAAATGAAGAGGTTTAGTTTTTTTGTTTTTTTTCAGATCATAATGAAAATTAGCCATATAATTAATTTAAGGTATGTAAGTAACGGTATGAAAAATCACCAAATGTTTCTTCTGCAAGTCTTTTCTGTACATAAATTCCGAAAAGTTCATCCAGAGTGGCCAGAATTTCTTCTTCACCAATATTTTCTTTAAATTTTGTATTCAGTCGCATTCCTAAGCGATCTCCTCCGATGTGGAGATTATATTTCCCATAAGCTGTACCTACAAATCCGATTTCAGCATTGGGAGACCTTCCGCAGCCATTAGGACAGCCGGTCATACGGATGGTAATATCTTCTTCCAGCAGACCATATTTTTCAAGAATAGGTTCTATTTTCGTGACTAAAAAAGGTAAATAACGCTGTGCTTCCGCCAAAGCCAGTGAACAGGTATTCAGGGCCACACAGGCAACAGAGTTTTTACGTAATGCGCTGGCTCCATTGGTATATTCTGAAATTCCATGTTCTTTTAAAATCTTTTCAATTTCATACTTATCTTTTTCATCAATATCGGCCAGAATAAGGTTCTGATTACAGGTAAAACGGAAATTAGCTTTACCAGTCTGTGCTATTTTTAATAACCCTGATTTTAAAGGATATTCCGCTGTGTTAAGAATTCTCCCATGCTCTACAAATACGGTATAAAACCATTTTCCTTCATGATTCTGAATCCAGCCGTAACGGTCTTTTCTTTGTTCAAATTTGAATTCTCTTGCCGGTTCAAAGCTGAATCCTGTTCTCTTTTCTACTTCAGTCCTGTACTGATCGATACCCAATTTATCAATCGTATATTTTAATCTTGATAATTTTCGGTCGCTTCTGTTTCCGAAATCCCTTTGTACTGTGATGATTTCGTAGACTGCTTTCAATACTTTTTCTTCGGTATCTACAAATCCAAGGATGGATGCAAGACGTGCATAGGTAGCTTCATTTCCGTGGGTCGCTCCTAATCCTCCTCCTGCAGCAATATTGTAGCCTACAATTTTATCATTTTCGATAATCGCAATTAAGGCGATATCATTGATGAATACATCCACATCATTATTAGGCGGAACAGCAATTCCTATTTTCAGTTTTCTCGGAAGATATCTGTCCTGATATAAAGGATCTTCCTCTGCTTTACGGTCTACCAGAAGTTCATCATCAATCCAGATATCATAATAAGATTGGGTTTTTGGAAGACACATTTCACTGATTTTTCCTGCCAGTTCATAAGCTTCCTTGTGCAAAGGTGATTCAGAAGGATTAGCAGTACAGGTTACATTTCTGTTGACATCTCCACAAGCCGCAATCGAATCCAGATGCTGCAGATTGAAGCTCTGAATGGTAGGTCTTAAATGAGATTTTAAGATTCCATGCAGTTGAATGGTTTGTCTTGTGGTTACTTTTATCGTTCCTGTAGAATGATCTTCAGCAGTTTCATTCAATCCTACCCATTGTTGAGGAGTTAAAAAACCTCCTGGAAGTCTTAAGCGGATCATATAAGAATACAGCCATTCCAGTTTTTTGGAGACACGTTCTTCTCTTCTGTCTCTGTCGTCCTGCTGGTACATTCCGTGGAATTTGATGACAGTCTGATCATCTTCTCTGATGGCTCCGGTGAAGTTGTCTGCAAGGCTTTCCTTTAAAGTTCCTCTGAGTCCGTTACTGCCGGTTTTAATTTTTTCTACCGGTGAAAGGTTCTCTTTATTGTTGTTCATAATTGTTTCCTTTAATTTTTACGGGTACTTCTTTTTTAATACACATCTTTCGCATATCTGCCGCTCAGTTCCATTTCTTCGAGGTAAACAACAGCGTCTTCTTTGCTGCGTTTTCCTTCATTCTGGATGATGCTGAGAAGCGTTTGTTCTACATCGTAGGCCATGGGTTCTTTCGCTCCGCATACATACACAGAAGCACCACCTTCCAGCCAGTAAAATACTTCCTGAGCATTTTGTTCTAATCTGTGCTGAACATATACTTTTTCATCTGTATCTCTTGAAAAGGCAAGGTCTAAATGCGTCAGGCTGCCTGTTTTAAGAAAATCCTGAAGTTCTGCCTGATAAAGGAAGTCTGATACAAAATTTCTGTCTCCGAAAAATAGCCAGTTTCTCCCTTCTGCTCCTGTAGCATCACGCTCCCAAAGGAATGATCTGAAAGGTGCAATACCCGTTCCCGGACCAATCATGATGATATCTTTATCGGCTTCCGGCAGTTTGAAATGTCCTGCATCCTGAATATAAAATTCAACGTCTTCACCTTCTTTGAATTCGCTCAGAAAACCACTGCATAATCCGTTATGTTTCTGGTGGTCAATAAAGAACTCCGATTTGGCAACGGTAATATGAATTTCCGTATCACCATGAGCTTCCACAGAGGAAGAGATGGAATACAAACGAGGTGACTGAGCGGTTAATATCTGAATGATTTCCTCAAATTCATCTGCATTTTTTACCGGATAAATCCTAAGCAAATCAAGAAGACTTAATCTGACTTCAGGAATGGAATGTCCCGTTATTTTTGCATATTGAGCAACCACAGATTTAAGCAGATAACTGATATTAAGATGCTTGGACAAAAGTTCTTCTACAGAATCCGTAATTTTTGTTGTTTCAACTTGTTTCTGAGGATCAATTCCCGTGAGAGTAATGATTTCGTATACTACTTCTTTCGAATTGAACGGAATCACTCCCAAAGCAGCACCTGGTTGATAGGCAAGGCTTTCTTCGGTTTCAATTTCGATATGATAAGTTTCTTTTTCAGACGTAATATCATTCAGATTGATGATGGCGGAAACTTTTCCCTGAAATTTCTTTCTTCCACTAGAAGCTTTTGGAGCTGAAACATTTTTTGTACTCTGACCAGCATTTTTATTAACGGTTTCAAATACATGTTCTATCCAGTGGGAAGCTTCCTGTTCGTAATCAATATCACATTTTTTTAATGGAATAATACGCTGAGCACCTAATATTTCAAAACGTGAATCTACATCTTCACCGGTTTGGCAGAACAGAGGATAACTGCTGTCTCCCAACGCCAGAACTCCATATTTTAGTCCGCTGAGATTAATTTCATTTTCATAAATATAATCGTAGAATTTTTTAGCAAGAGCTGGTGGTTCACCTTCTCCCTGAGTGCTGATGACTACAAAAAAGAATTCTTCTTTCGCCAAATCTTTAGGCTTGTATTGGGAAAGGTCTGCCAGTTTTACCTGAAGTCCTTTTTTCTTAACAATAGTTGCCAGAGCAGTAGCCAGTTTTTTACTGTTTCCGGTTTCTGTGCCATAAGCCAGTGTTATTTTCTTTACAGCATTCTGTATAATACTATTCGTTTCCTGTGGTGGCAGAACAGCTGTCAGTGATGATCCTCCGGCGATACCTGCAAGATATCCGCTTGCCCAGATGGCTTCGTCTCTGGAGAGGTCTCCCGAGATTTGTTTTAATACGTTTAATTTAGTTTCAGACAGCATATTCAAAGAAATTTTGAGTGGTAGGGATGAGACTTCCGTTTTCTACTGATTTAAAATAAAGACCTTCCTGCTCGGCATTTTCAAGCCATGAAAACTCTTCGTGGAGGTTTACAATTTTACCCACTACTACCAATGAAGGTGATGCAAAGTTTTTGTCCCCGAATTTTTCATTAAAATCATCAAATGATGATGTGTACACTTTTTGGAAAGGAGTCGTAGCCTGTTCAATGACTGCAATTTTTTTATCACCCGAAATCTGAAGTGCTTTCAGTTTTTCCACAAGAGGAGTAAGATTTCCTTTAGACATGTAGAAAACAAGAGTATCATTGGTTAAAGCAAGCTCTTTCCAGTATTCTTCGCTCACGATTTCCGATTTATAGTACGTCAGAAAACGGACGGATGTAGAATATCCTCTGGCAGTTAAAGGCATTCCCGCAAATGCTGCAGCTCCTAAAGCGGCTGTAATTCCCGGAATGATTTCGTAAGAAATATGATGTTGTTTTAAAGCCTGCAGCTCATCCAGAATATTAGAGAAAATAGAAACATCTCCTCCTTTCAATCTTACAATAGTTTTATTCTGAAGGGCATATTCCACCATCAAAGTATTGATATGAGACTGAGGGGTGGAAGCATTTTTACTGCATTCTTTCCCTACATAGATGATTTCTGTGTTTTCATTGACGTAGGTTTCCAGAATTTCCGGACTTACAAGGCGGTCACATAAAATGACGTCTGCTTCTGCGATAGCTTTTACTGCTTTTACAGTGATCAGTTCAGGGTTGCCGGGCCCTGCACCGATAAGGAAGACCTTTGGTGATTTTATATTTGTTTTCATTGAAGTAGGTGTTAATTAAGGATTTAGAAGAGTCCTTCTACAGACAGATACCTTTCTCCGGTATCGTAGTTGATGGTAAGAATTTTAGCGTTAGGTTGTATTTCCGGTAAATGTTTGGCGATGGCTGCTAAAGCGGCTCCTGTGGAAACTCCTACAAAAAGGCCTTCTTTTTTAGCAGCGTTAAGAGCATATTCATAAGCTTCTTCCTTGCCTACGGTGATTACTCCGTCTAAAAGGGTAATATCCAGAATGGAAGGTACAAAGCCTGCTCCTAATCCCTGTAACGGGTGTGGTGCCGGGCTTCCTCCGCTTAGTACGGGAGATAATTCCGGCTCTACGGCAATTACTTTTACGTTAGGATATTTTTCTTTTACTGTTTTTGCGATTCCGGTGATGTGTCCTCCGGTTCCTACTCCTGTAATGATATAATCAAGTCCATCCGGGAAGTCTTTTAAGATTTCCTGAGCGGTGGTTTCTACGTGTACTTTTACATTGGCAGGATTGTCAAACTGTCTTGGAATCCATGAATTTGGAGTTTCTTCAGCCAGTTCATTAGCTTTTTCAATAGCCCCTTTCATACCTTTTTCTCTTGGAGTAAGCACGAATTCTGCTCCGTAAGCTTCCATGATTTTACGGCGTTCTATACTCATGCTTTCCGGCATGACAAGAATAAGTTTGTATCCTTTTACAGCAGCTACCAAAGCAAGTCCTATTCCTGTATTTCCACTGGTAGGTTCTATAATGATGCAGTCTTTATTTAATAATCCTTTGGCTTCTGCATCTTCAATCATTGCTAATCCAATTCTGTCTTTAATGCTTCCGCCAGGGTTGCTTTTTTCAAGTTTGATCCAGATTTCGTGATCTGAACTGAAGAGTTTATTAATTTTCACGACGGGTGTATTTCCAATCGTTTCTAATGCATTCTGAAACTTCATATCAATTACTTTTTATTTTTGTTTTTTTAAATTACAAAGGTTAATGATTCCGGTAATGAACTGTTATCCTTTATTTTTATTTCACTTTTGTGGTAGACTAGAGAATTGGCGGGAACATCCTGTGTTACCCAGACATTTCCTCCGATAATACTTTCTCTGCCTATAGTAGTTTCACCTCCAAGAATGGTTGCCCCCGAATAGATAATCACATCATCTTCAATATTGGGATGCCTTTTCTGATGGGCTTTCTCTTTGGAAACGTTCAATGCTCCGAGGGTTACTCCCTGATAGATTTTGACATTGTTTCCGATAATGGTAGTTTCTCCGATCACAATTCCTGTTCCGTGGTCAATGAAAAAAGACTTTCCAATGGCCGCTCCCGGATGGATATCAATTCCTGTTTTACTGTGGGCATATTCTGAAATGACACGAGGTAAAATTTTCACTTCCTGAATCCAGAGCTGGTGCGAAATACGGTAGACATACGTAGCAAAAAAGCCGGGATATGCCAGGTATACTTCTTCCAGGGAATCGGCGGCAGGATCAAATTCCAAAATGGATTTTGCATCCAACACCAACTGGTTATATAATTCTGGTAGCGCTTCAAAAAACTGACTGACATGTTTTTCAGTAAGGGTTTTATCACCTGTTACTGTATTGATAAGTTCTGAAAGTGTTTCCTGCAGTGCTTCAAAATTCCTTTTCAGCTGATCTTCAGTATTGTCATTCTGAGGAAGGAAGAGGGTTTCATACAAATCCTTCACCCATCTTTTGGTCTTTATTTTATCAAAGAATCCATGAATACTGTTCTGTTTGGTCTGATGAATTCTTTCTATTAATTGATCGGAAATTGCCATTTTTTCTATTGAATTATACAGGCTGCTACCGTTGAATTGGACGTTTCATCTACCAAAATGGCAGAGCCCGTTGTTTTATTATTGGTAAAGCTGTCATAGACCAAAGGCTGTGCCGTTCGTAGGGTAACTTTCACAATTTCATTGAGTTTAATGTCACCATTTGCCTGCTCCCGGATAAGAGTATTGACATTGATTTTGTAATCAATCTCTTTTACCACGGCTTTAATAAGTCTGCTGTTCTGCTGCAGAAGGTATTTATTCCCCGGCTGCAAAGGTTTCTGGTCAAGCCAGCATAAAAGGATTTCAAGATCTTTTTCAACGGTAGGAACATGTTCTTCCGTAGCAAAAATATCTCCCCTGCTGATATCTACATCGTGAGCCAAATGGATAACTGTTGGCTGCCCTTCAAAGGCTTCTTCTTTTTCAATACCATTGATCTCAATTTTCGTGATTTCAGTGGTTAAATCTGCGGGAAGAATGTGGATTTTGTCACCTTTTGTGAACTTTCCGCTTAATATTTGTCCGGCATATCCTCTGTAATCGTGTAATTCTTCTGTTTGAGGCCGAATCACATACTGAACCTGGAAACGGCTTCCATTATTTTTTTCTTCATTGATCGTTACTTCCTCAAGGTATTCCAGAAGAGCATTTCCTTCGTACCATTCTGTTCTCGAAGATGTTGAAACGATATTATCTCCTTTCAATGCTGAAATTGGGAAATAACTTACATCATTTAAACCCAGATTTTCTGCAATTTTTGCATATTCTGATTTTATATTTTCAAAAACTTCTTCAGAATAATCTACCATATCCATTTTATTAATGGCTACAGCTACTTTTTTCAACTGTAATAAAGAAGCGATGATGGAATGTCTTCTGGTCTGTTCAATCACGCCTTTTCGGGCATCAATCAGAATAACCATCAGATCAGAGTTGGAAGCTCCGGTGATCATATTACGGGTATACTGCACATGGCCCGGAGCATCGGCAATGATAAATTTTCTTTTTGCGGTTGAAAAATAGCGGTAGGCAACATCAATGGTGATTCCCTGCTCTCTTTCTGCACGCAGACCGTCCGTTAAAAGGGCAAGGTCTACTCCGTCTTCATTTTTGTTTTTAGAGTGTTTTTCAAGGACTTCCAACTGGTCCTGTAAAATACTTTTGCTATCGTAAAGCAGTCTGCCGATAAGGGTACTTTTACCGTCATCTACACTTCCTGCTGTTATAAATCTTAATATATCCATCCGATTTTTGTTATAAATAATGAGTAATGGACAATGAGTAATGTTCTGTTGTTAAGAAGTAAAAGGTGTTTGTCCTAATTACTTATTACTCATTGCTGATTGCTTATCTAAAAGTAGCCTCCTTTTTTTCGGTCTTCCATTGCGGCTTCTGTTACCCTGTCGTCTATTCTGGTCTCACCACGTTCTGAGATTCTGGTGGCTACAATTTCTTCTATGACAGCATCTATTGTTACAGCACTGGATTCTACAGCTGCAGTACAGGTCATGTCTCCTACGGTGCGGTAACGGATTTTCTTAGTAGTGATAATATCTTCCGGTTCTAACACAACGTGTGAAGAATTGGCCAGCCACTGTCCATTGAAATCGATCACTTCTCTTTCATGCGAAAAATAGATGGAAGGGAGTGCAATTTTTTCTCTTCGGATATAGTTCCATATGTCAAGCTCTGTCCAGTTGCTGATAGGGAAAACTCTTACATTTTCACCTTTGTGGATTTTCCCGTTAAAAATATTCCAAAGCTCCGGACGTTGCAGTTTAGGATCCCACTGTCCGAATTCATCACGAACGGAGAAGATTCTTTCTTTGGCTCTTGCTTTTTCTTCATCTCTTCTGGCACCTCCGATGCAGGCATCAAATTCAAATTCTTCAATGGTATCAAGAAGTGTATAGGTTTGCAGCCAGTTTCTGCTTGGGAACTTCCCTTTAGCCTCAGTCAGTTTTTTACTTTTTATCGTGTCTTCCACTTTTCTCACTACCAGATTCACGTCTAACTGTTTTACCAGCTGATCACGAAAATCCAACACTTCCTGAAAGTTGTGCCCGGTATCTACATGAACAAACGTAAACGGTATTTTCCCATGGAAGAATGCTTTTTTAGCCAGATGAGCCAGCACAATACTGTCTTTTCCTCCACTGAATAATAAAGCCGGACGTTCAAACTGACCTGCTACTTCTCTTAATATATAAATAGATTCGGCTTCTAACTGATCTAAATAGTTTAACTGATGTATTGACATTTTTTTCTTTTTTTATTGATGAATATGCAGACCACATTCTTTTTTGTTGGCATCTTCCCACCACCAACGGCCTGCTCTGAAATCTTCCCCTTCTTTGATTGCTCTGGTACAGGGTTCGCATCCTATGCTTACAAATCCTTTTTTATGAAGGTGATTGTAAGGTAAATGATGATCTTTTACATACGTTGTCACCTGTTCTGTCGTCCAGTGAAGGATGGGATGAAATTTTATGATTTTGTTATCCGGATCCCATTCCAGCTGAGGCATATTCTGTCTGTTGGCAGAATGTTCGGATCTCAAACCGGTGACCCACACTTTATACCCTTCCAGTGCTTTTTTTAAAGGATGAACTTTTCGGATGGTACAGCATGCTTTCCTCTTTTCTACAGATTGATAGAATGAATCAGGACCATTTTCTGTAACAAATTCTCTGAGCTCTTCCATATCCGGATAATAGGCTTTGATCTTCTTTTTAAAGAAAGCCTTTGTGGAAGTCCATGTTTCGTAGGTCTGTTCAAAAAGCCTTCCTGTATCCAGGGTGAATATTTCAATATTTAAATCTTTTATCAGATGAGTGATGACCTGATCTTCGTAACTGAAACTGGTTGAAAAGATCACTTTACCCGGAAATCTTTCAGTCAGTATTTGCAGCCCATCCGTTTGAAAAGAAGCTCCACTAGCCTCTTTTATAAGATTTTCGTATTCATTTTTCAGACTGTTATTCATTTTGAATTGAGATTTAAGTCTTGCAAATATATACAAAATTCTATAACTCCTATCAAAATAGTAGAATTTAAATAAAAAATTTTTTATTCCCTGGTAATAAACTTGGTAAGAGTGGCTTCCATCATACTTGTTCTGGTCTTTTCACGAACGATCATTAATTCTTTTCTCAGA
Source organism: Chryseobacterium sp. S0630 (assembly GCF_024158915.1). Taxonomy (GTDB): domain Bacteria; phylum Bacteroidota; class Bacteroidia; order Flavobacteriales; family Weeksellaceae; genus Chryseobacterium. The sequence goes on from NZ_JAMZGF010000002.1 coordinate 23,011, forward strand.
TAGCAGACTGCTTCGTCTACACAGTCGTCACATGCTTCGTAAAAGTTTAAAGAAACACATGGGGTAAGCGCAATGGGGCCATCGAAAATACGGTAAATATCTGCTAATGAGACATCATCAGGTGATTTCAGGAGATAATATCCACCTACTTTACCCTGCTTGCTGTTGACCAATTTGGCTCTTTTAAGTTCGAGAAGAATTTGTTCCAGAAATTTCTTGGGAATGTTTTCGTCCTGTGCAATAACGGAAGTTGGCAGAAAGCCCTGGTTATAATTCCTTGCTAATCTGACCATTGCTTTAAGCGCATATTTGCAACGTTTCGACATCATAATTCCTGCAAGTTATGATAAATTATCTGATAAATGAAATGTTTTATGGCGAAGAAGTTGGAAGTGGGTGTATGTAAAACCACCCCGTCAAAAATTCCTTGAATTTTCGCCACCCCTCCACAGGAGGGGAATTCCCTGTCCTTCGTTTGTAATATGAGACACAAGTTTATTCCTTCTCTAAAATAAGCCAGTTCTCTGTCTTCTCGTGCAAGATTTTCAATTCTGTTGAAGCCGCTTTTCAGAAGCACTTTTTGAGACCCGATATTATCAAGATCGGTTACTGCAACGATGTCCTTTTTAGGATGTAATGAATAGCAATAGTCAACAAGAGCTTTACATACTTCTGTTCCGAGCCCTTTTCCCCAGTAATTTTCTCCTAAGGTATAGCCTATTTCTACCTGTTCCGGATTGTCCAGAAAGACTCTGGCAAGGCACATTCCCACAAAATCATCAGTTTGGGTGTTGAATATCCCCCATCTGCTGAATGGTCCTGCTTCATAATCTGCCAGTGCTTTGTCAAACATTTCTTTATACTCTTCAGGAGTTTTGTAAGGCAGATACCGGGTAACATTCTCATTTTCAAAAAGAGTAGAGAATAAAGTAAATTCTTCGGGCGTAAATTCACGAATAATGATCATGTCATTTTTATATTTCATAGAAATAAATAGAATGTAAATGTTTAATAAACGAATAAAATTAGGTAAATAAATCTGAAATGATTACTGAATATCCATTTAATATAAAAAAATGGGCTTAAAATTAAACCCATCATTGCTGAAAATAGGAAGGTGAAATAAAAGAAGATGAGCTCAATGAGCCCATCTTAATCCTTTACCACCTCAAAAATACAGGCAGTTAAAATCAAACCTTTTACTAATAATCATATTGTATCAATATGCCGTTTGATCCTATTTTTTAATGAATTTCTGAGAGGATTTCCCTAAAGAAGTTTCAATATCAATTAAATAAGTTCCGTTCTGGCAGTTTTTAAGATCAACTTTATGGCCAGTAACCGGGGCATTAATCTTTCTTCCGGACAAATCATAAACAGTAACTGATTTAATTTCTCCTTTTGTTTTAATATTCAAAACATCAGAAGCCGGATTGGGATAAACAGAAGTTTCCGGGCCTGTTGCCACCTGAATATCTTTATTGGACAGTATATTACAAGGTGTTGTGATGCTGCCAAATGGTTGTGTATTGTATGCATACTCAGTTACAGAATAATTTGAACCATTTGCCCCCACAATCACTTTTAAATAACCATTAATGCTGTAGCCATCGAATTGATTTCTAAAACCAACATAAGCTGTTTTTCCGGACCAGGTAGTATAGGTAGGAGTATACACATCCAGTTGTCCGGGAGTCCAGGTTGGATACCCTATATTATTTGCATTAGTGATGGTGGTACAGGCTGGAATTAAGCTGATATTTCTTGTTCCTGTTTCGCATACTAATCCTTTCCAGTAGGTTTCCAACTTTAACTGATTGGCAGCATAGTACCAGGCCCCATATCCTGCATCATCGCTAAGTTCCGGGTTAATGATAAAATATTTCCAAGTTGCTCCGGAGTTGGTGGTTACGGTTGTTGCTGTTGGGTTGGCATAGCTTTCTAATGGAGTTCCGGTCACTATTTTATACGGATCTTTATAAGAGAAAGTTAGTGCTAAAGCTGTTGTTGCCCCTAGTGAAGCTGCTCCTCCTGTTATAGCTGGATTCAGGAACGTAATTGATGAATTCAGGACCTGGCTTTTTGGGTGACTGGTTGCCGCACCATTTATGGTAAGAGCAGCAGTTGTAGGGCTTGTAACTACTATACTTGCAGCTAGTCCTGCTGGTAATGAAGAGGTGAAATGTGTTCCCGAAACAAGAGTTGTTCCATTTGGTACGGCAAATGTTGCTGAATTTAACGTAACTGTTGATGTAGGAGCAGAGGCTACTGTCCCATCTAATGACACTGCTCCATTATTGTTTAAGTTTTCTGTAAATGTACTGTTGCTAAGTGTTAACCTGGGTGGAGTATTGGCAACTCCGGTTGCTGCTAAGTTGGCAGGCTGCCATAAATTTGTTCTTGAAGGATGATTCAATGCGGCTAGCATTCTGTTGACCTGCCCAGCGGTAAACATTTTATAACAACCGGAAGAACCGTTGTATCCCATATAGTTTTCAACGTTCACTTTCTGTCCAAGACAATTAGTGCCAGTTGCACATCCTAATCCGGAAGACATATTTTCTACAGGAGTGTCTGCAACTCCATCACCATCATTACCAGGGTTTGCAGTTGAACAAAGAACATTGAAAGTATGCTGAAGATTGAGCCAGTGCCCAAATTCGTGAGTGAATGTATCAGAAAACTCGTTTGAAGCCACTGTTCCAGCAGCATTGAATATATAACGTCCATTATAAACAACTCTGGCTGTATTTACTGAAGTCATGTATGAATCCGGATACCAGGCAACTCCTGATTGATAAAAATCCTTATTAGCATAAAGATCATTTTGGATATACACATTCATATACTTTGAATTATCCCAGGCATCTGCACCAATTTGTGCATCATACCCGCCACCATTGCCATATCCGCCTTTGAAAGGATGAAATACCACTCCGCTGGTTGCTTTTCCGGTGGGATCAATTTTAGCTAAACGGAATTCAATGCTTAATGAACTTCTAATGGATTGGAAGTCAGGGTCAACCGTGTTTGAGTCAGTATTGATTCCATTGAAATTTAAGTTGATCTGTTCCAGTAAGTCAACTACTTTTTGATAATTTACTTTTACATCACTTTGAGATTCTCCGTATACATGGAAAACCACAGGGATGATGTAGGTTGGATTTTTGATACTGTTACTCAATGATCTTTTGCCTGAACCCATTTTTTTTACGAAATCTTGAGTATATTTTTCAAAATTTTCATATTCAGCCTTAGATTCAGGATGCAGCTCAAAATGTTTTTTCATCATTTCATCTGCTTTACACTCATGAGGTCTTCTTTCTTGTGCAAAACCTATTATTGGAAATAGGGAAACAAGTGCTAGTAATTTAAATTTTTTCATAAAATTTTGGATTTGGTTGTTAATAAATTATTTAATTAATCAAATTGTTTTGTGCTTAACTTGGTGTGGTGTGTGGTGTTTTTTAACTAAATCTTTCAGGGTTGAATATCTTGATCTCAACCGTTGGCTTTTCGTCATTGGCAAGTTCTGAAACTGTTTTTCCAAAAATGGGTCCTAAACTTAGTCCCATCATTCCGCCGCCGCCTGCAATAATGAGATTCTTTAATCGGGAAGATCTGCCTAAATACGGAAGTCCGTCCGGAGCGCAGGGTCTGTATCCAAACCAGATTTCAGATTCTTTGGGTGTTTCAACCTGAAAGTCGGGTAAATATTTGGGGATGGACTGAATGATTCCTTCCACCCTTTTCATATTAATTTTATCCTGATGGGAAGCCAGTTCCATCGTTCCGCCAAAACGGATCTGCCCGTTCATAGGAGTGACTGCTACTCTAGCCTCAAGCAATAAGGCAGCATGTTCTAATGTATTGAGAGGATTTTCCGGTTGGTGCATCAAGGAATATCCTTTCCCGGGCATTAATTGAATTTTAATACCTGCTTTTTGGGCAAGCTCAGGTAAGAATGAACCTCCCGTCATGATAAATTGGTCTGCCGTAAATTCTTTACCATTGGCAATGACTGTTTTAATAGTATTTCCAGAAGTTTCAAACTGTGTTACTTGATGATGAGTATGAAAAATGACACCCTTATTTTTAAGATAAGAGATCATTTGTTTCATCAGTTTCATTGGATTCATGTGGCCGTCACATTTATAATTGACCCCACCGATTACATCCAGCCGGGCATTGGGTTCCAGTTCCTGAATTTCTGATCGATCCAGAATATCAACGGGTAGTCCCATATTGATAGCCTTGTAAGCCAATTCGGTTTCCTCTTCTGCAACTTTCTCTGTTTTATAGAGCATTAGAATACCATTTTGATTCAGTTCAAAATCAAATCCGTCTTTTTGGGCAATTTCATTATAAAGCCTGCTGCTTGCAAGATTAAGATCCCGGATTGCAGATGCAGAGTAATCAACATGTTTCTGGTTGGAATGTTTCAAAAACTTCAATCCCCAGGAAACCAGCCTGGAATTGAGGGAAGGCCTTACATAAAACGGACTTTTACTGTCAAACATCCATCGTATTCCCTGGGCAACAACTCCTGGTGCTGCCAATGGGGTAAAATGGCTGGGTACAATCATTCCTGCATTTCCATAAGAACAATTGTTGGTAAGATCATTCTGTTCAAGAATTTCCACCTGCCAGCCTTTCTGTAAAAGGTAATACGCTGAGCTTAATCCTGCTATTCCTGCACCGATGATCAGTGCTTTTCCTTTATTCTGTGTCATCTTGTTTGTTTACATCACCTGAAATCCCTGCCAATAAGGATCTTCGTCATCAATAATAATATGATTATAGCCGGTAATTCTGGCCCAGCCTTCTACTGAAGGGATAATGGCTGGCCTTCCATCAACAGTAGTGGTTCCTTCAATTCTCCCGATAAACTGAGAACCGATATAGCTTTCATGAATGAATTCTTCCCCTTCTTTTAATTTTCCTTTAGCATACCATTGAGCCATTCTTGCAGAAGTTCCTGTGCCGCATGGAGAACGATCCAGAGCATTTTCCCCTACTAACACTGCATTTCTTCCACTGGCTTTAGGATCTGTAGGATTGCCTGTCCACTGAATATGACTTAATCCGCTAATATGTTCAATTTCAGGATGGAAGAATTCATATTTTTCATTGAGTAATTTTCGGATAATCTTCCCATAATGGATGAGCTGGCTGGCCGTAAAATCAGAAATATTTCTGAAATTTTCCTGAGGATCGATAATGGCATAAAAGTTTCCGCCATATGCAACATCTGCACTTATTAATCCAAGATCCGGGCATTCAACTTCCAGGTTTTCTGCATATAGAAAAGACTTTACGTTGGTAAGTTTTACCGATTTTACTTTTTTTCCTTCCTGTACGTAATCAATAAGAATAAGACCTGCAGGAGTTTCAAGTCGTAATTTCCCGGGAATTTTAGGAACAACAAGGCCTTCTTCAATTGCAATGGTGACGGTTCCGATTGTTCCGTGTCCGCACATGGGAAGACATCCGCTGGTTTCAATATATAAAACTCCGATATCATTATTTTCATCTACAGGAGGATACAGCATACTTCCGCTCATCATATCATGACCACGGGGCTCAAACATTAATCCCTTTCTTATCCAGTCGTATTCTTTCATGAAGTGAAGCCTGCGTTCCATCATGGAATTTCCTTTTAAAATGGGAGCTCCTCCTGCAACAAGGCGCACAGGACATCCACAGGTATGAGAATCTATACAAAAAAATGTTCTGTTCATGTTGTCTGTAGTTTTAATGATCCTGAACTGACTGCTCCATCTACTATTCTGCTGATTTGTAATGGATTGTCGTTCTTTAGCTCTTCAGGTAAAAATTCATCCGGCCAGTTCTGGAAAGAAATAGGACGGACAAAGCGTTTAACAGCATCCGGTCCCACAGAAGTAAAACGGGAGTCTGTAGTGGAAGGAAACGGCCCTCCATGCTGCATGGCATACACAACTTCTACTCCTGTAGGCATTCCGTTGAATAATAATCTTCCGCATTTATCTCTCAGAAGATTGATCAGCATCGTATTATCCCTTACCTCTTCATGGGTAGCGGCAATGGTGATGGTTAACTGCCCTTTTAGCTGCTGGGCGATTTTCGTTATCTCTTCTTCTGTTTCACACGCTACAAGAATACCAAACGGGCCAAAGACTTCTTCACTCAGTACAGGATTATTCAGGAAGGTCTGAGCATTGGTTTTTATCACCGAAGCACTTCCCTGATAATCATCTGCTTCTGATGAAGCAATTATTTCAACATCTGTCTGTTGTGTTGCTATATTTCTGTTTTTTTCAAAACTTTCAAATATCCCTTTGTGAAGCATTTTAGCCGGAGCCACGTTTTGAATTTCTTCTTTTAATGTCTTGATAAAACGGTCAAGAGGTTTTCCTTTCAAAGCAATAAATACTCCCGGATTGGTACAGAATTGTCCTGCTCCTAACGTTAAAGAAGTACTATATTCTTTGGCTAATATTTCTGCCTTGGTTTCAAGGAGGTTTTGAAAAGCAAATACAGGATTTATGCTTCCCATTTCCGCAAATACAGGAATAGGGTTTTCACGACGGTTTGCTATATCAAACAAAGCTTTTCCGCCCTGGAAAGAACCTGTAAATGCTACAGCCTGGATATCAGGATGCCGGGTGAGATAAGTTCCGGTCTCATAGGAAGTTCCGGTAATATGGCTAAAGATCCCTTCAGGCCATCCAAATGCACTTACAACTGCGGTGATGGCATCCGCCATCATTTGTGAAGTCTTAGGATGTGCCGGATGTGCTTTTATAATGACAGGGCAGCCTGCCCCGATGGCACTGGCAGTATCTCCTCCCGCAGTAGAAAATGCAAAAGGAAAATTACTGGCTCCGAAAATGACAACCGGTCCAATGCCTACATTGTATTTTCTGAGATCTCCTTTTTGTTTTTCAGGCTGGGCAAGATCTATTCTGGCTTCCGTATAGGTTCCGGCAGCAACAGCTTTGGCATAGCTTCTCCATTGTCCTACAGTTCTGGCTTTTTCACCAATAAGTCTGGCCAATGGCAATGACGTTTCCTGATGAGTAATTTCCAGAAGTTCTACTCCCAGTACTTCAATCTGATCAGCGACAGCATTCATAAATTCTGCCCGTTCAGTAACTGTTGTGTTTTTTAAGAATTGGAAGGCTTCAGAAGCCTTCCGAATTCTTTCATCAATATATTGTCTTGACGCTTCTTCCATCATATTTGTTGTTCTGGAATTAATAATACAGGACGATTAGCTCTGCCTTCTTCAATGATTTTTTGAACTTGTTCAGCTTCCTTTCCATGAAGTTCAAGACGTGGAGCTCTTACATAAGGATTGCTTATCCCTTCTGCTGTTGCAGCCAGTTTGATATACTGAATAAGTTTAGGGTGAATATCCAGTTCCAGCAATGGCATAAACCATCTGTAGATCTCTACAGCTTTATCATATTCATTGGCTTTCACATGGTTGTACATCGCCATGGTTTCATTAGGAAACGCATCTACAAGACCTGCCACAAGACCGTCTGCTCCAAGCATCAGGGTTTCCAGACAGATAGTATCTACTCCACCAAGAATTTTGATCCTTTTTCCGAAACGGTTGATCATTCTGGTTACGTTCGCCAGATCTCTTGTTGATTCTTTTACAGCCTGAATGGTCGGATATTCAATAAGCTCCTCGAACATTTCAAGGGAAACATATATTCCATAATCTACGGGATTGTTATAAATAAGAATAGGAAGATCTGTAGCGGAAGCTACTGCTTTGAAATACTCAACAACTTCATGGTTGTCTGCTTTGTAACGCATCGGTGGAAGCAACATGAGACCGTCTGCCCCTAATTCTTTTGCTTTTTGGGCAAAGTTGACTGCATTTCGGGTAGTATTTTCAGAAAGATTGAGAATGACAGGAATTCTTCCCTGTGTTATTTTTTTTGCATATTTCAGCAGTTCAAATTTTTCCTCTGTTTCTAAAGCACTGGCCTCTCCTAATGTTCCTGCAAGGATAATCCCGTGAACTCCTGCTTTAATCTGGGCTTCTGTATTGATAGCAAACATTTCAAAGTCTATCTCACCTTCTTTTGTAAAAGGAGTTAATACAGCGGGATAAATACCTTCCCAGTTTAGTTTTGTACTCATATCAAATAATATTTATCCAAAACTAGCAGAATTTCAAAACGGTAAATGTTAATATTTTAATAGGTTCTAACCGTATTTTAACATGTTGTTTTTTTATTGCTCTATGGTAGCCTCTTTGTAGTGCTTCAGGTATTCTTTAGGAGAATATTTCATAATGGATTTGAACACCCTGTTAAAATTGGTAAGGCTATTGAACCCACTGTTAAAGGCAACAGAAGAAATACTGTACATATTACTGGCAGTTAATAGTCTGCAGGCCCTTTGTACACGAAGTTCATTGAGGTATTCAATATACGTAATGCGGGTACGTTTTTTAAAAGACCGGCAGAAAGCCTGAGGTGTCATACAGGCTTCTTTGGCAATAAGATCTAGAGTCAGTTTACTTTGTGCGAAATTTTTCTTGATAAAATTCTGGGCATCTATAATTCTTTGATCCGTATCAGAAATAGGATTAGGTAAATTCTTTTCTGAAGATAAAGGGATATGCAAATGCCTGTTTTGCATAAGATGATTTAAAATCCTGATAAAATCGATAATCTGATCTACTCCTTTTGTTTTTTGCAGGGCAGCAATATCTTCTGCGATACTTTTTTTAAGCTTGGCTGCTACCTGGAAACCTACTTCGGAATGACTGATGAAATTTTTTAGTTCCTCAAATTCAGGTAATTCGAAAAATGCAGCGATCTTTTTATGAGGATCAAAGAAAATAGAGATGGCATGAACCTTCTGTTTTTCATTTTTCTCAAAATTGCCCCTGAAAACATGGGATTGATTAGCTCCGAGATAGAAAATGTCGCCAGCTTCAAAATTAAAGAGATTCTGTTCTATGGCCAGTGTGCCATGTCCTTTAAGAATCCACATGATTTGCGTTTCTGTATGGCGATGGAAATAAGGATAGAAATTAGGCATTATATCTTCCTGAATACGAATACTTTTGTTGGTGTCGGCAGGAACAGAAAACTGGAGACTCTTCATCATAATATGAATGCTTTACTGGGTTATTAGATTAGCAAGGTTAAAATATTGCTGAAGTTAAGCAAAATATGAACATTAAATATCATATTAAAATACAAATTTTACATATTCTTATTTTTAATGAATAAAGTACTATAAATAGTACAAAATTGTAACTTTAAACTTTTAAAATAAAAAGTATTCATAATATATGTTTTCAGCACAAACTTATCAGGACAGAAGGTCAGTATTACAAAGAAGTGTGTCTAACGGAATCTTATTATTTCTGGGAAATATAGAGAATCCTGTAAACTTTGAACACAATCCTTATTATTTCCGCCAGGATAGTACTTATTTATACTATTTTGGAATTCAGGAACCCCGAATTGCAGCCATTATCGATATCGATGAAAATAAGACCATTGTTTTCGGAGATGAATTAAGTATTGATGATATTGTGTGGATGGGCAGGCAGGAAACTTTGAAAGAAAAAAGTCTGAAATCCGGCGTACAGGAAACTTTACCTTATGCAGAGCTTTCTCAATATATTTTAAAAGCAAAAGCTTCAGGAAGAAAAGTACATTACCTTCCTCCCTATCAGTCTTCCAATAAAATTGTACTCGGAGATCTTCTTGGGATTAAAATTGCTGAATTGCAACCATCTGTGGAAATGATTAAAGCTATTGTAAAACAGCGTTCCATCAAAGAATCTCAGGAAATTGTACAGATCGAACAGGCTGTGAATGTATCCAATGAAATGCATTTGCTGGCCATGCGTGCAACGAAGCCGGGAATGAAAGAATATGAAATTGCCAATGCAATCCAGTATCTTGCAGCCAACAAAGAGTGTCAGATGTCTTATCCTCCTATTGTGACTATCAACGGAGGAATTCTGCATAACCATTACCGTCTCAATACCATGAAAGAAGGCGATCTTTTCCTGAATGATTCCGGAGCAGAAACTGCGATGGGATATGCGGGTGATCTTACCAGAACATTTCCTGTAGGGAAGACTTTTACAACAAAACAAAAGGAAATGTACGAAATCGTTCTGAATGCTTTTAATCAAGCTCAAAACCTTTTGAAACCTGGAATACGATTTAAAGATATTCACCTCAAAGCAGCACAACATCTGGTAGAAGGGCTTATTGATCTTGGATTGATGAAAGGAAACCCTGAAGATGCCGTAAAGAATCATGCTCATACCCTATTCTTTCAGTGTGGACTTGGGCATATGATGGGACTTGATGTACATGATATGGAAGACCTTGGAGAACAGTATATTGGCTATACTGAAGACGAACCAAAAGACACCAAAACTTTCGGATTGAAATCTTTACGTTTAGGAAAAGCTTTGGAATCCGGTTTTGTCGTAACGGTTGAACCCGGTATTTATATGATTCCGGAACTGATTGACATATGGCAGACTGAAAATAAAAACGCAGACTTTATTAATTATGATAAAGTAAATGAATACCGAAATTTCGGAGGAATCCGTGTGGAAGATGATTTCCTGATCACAGATAACGGATACAGACTTTTAGGGAACGGATTGATCAAAACCGTTGAAGAAATTGAAAATTACAGAGCTGAACATTTAGCTTAATTCAAATACGATCTATGAAGAATATAAAAAAACTAACAGCTATTGCATTGTATTTCCTGTGCCTGTCACCATTGGCGGCACAGAAGACACAATGGACTCCGGATGGCAACGCTTATTATTCATTTACTAAAAAAGGGGTTGAAATTGTTGATATACTACATCCCGGGAAAGATCAGCTCCTTTTAAACAGCAGCGAACTGGTTCCTGCAGGAAGTTCTGAAGCCTTACAGGTACAGAGTTTTCAGGTATCTCCTGATGATAAAAGTTTATTACTTTTTGCCAATACAAAGAAAGTATGGAGAGATAATACCCGCGGAGATTACTGGATTTACGACAAAAATACTAAAAAGCTTACCCAACTGGGAAAAGGATTACCCGCTTCCTCACTGATGTTTGCAAAGTATTCCCCGGATGGCAAAAAAGTAGCTTATGTGTCTAAGCATAATATTTATGTTGAAGATCTTTCCAGTAGTCAGCAGACTAAAATCACTACCGATGGTACAGACGGAATGATCAACGGAACTTTTGACTGGGTATATGAAGAGGAGTTCGGAACTCAGGATGGTTTCAGATGGTCTCCGGACGGTAGCAAAATCGCTTACTGGAAGCTGGATGCACGTGGTACGAAAAATTTTCTGATGATTAATAATACGGATAGTCTGTATTCTTTTACTGTTCCCGTAGAATATCCAAAGGTGGGAGAAAATCCTTCCGGATGCAGTATCTGGTTTTATGATCTGGCTTCCAAATCTTCAAAGAAAGCTGATATTGCAGGAGATGAAATGCAAAACTATATCCCAAGAATGGAATGGGTGCTGGATTCTAAATCCATTATTCTACAGCAACTGAACAGAAAACAGAATCAAAGTAAAATTATCGTAGCAGATGCCAATTCCGGAAGCAGTAAGACGATTCATACAGAAACTGATGCGGCATGGATTGATATAAAATCCCGTTGGAATGACAACGATCCAAAGGGTTGGGACTGGATTGATAATGGAAAAGAATTTTTATGGCTTTCTGAAAAAGACGGATGGAGACATATTTATAAAATAGATATGAACGGTAAGGAAACATTAATTACAAAAGATGCTTACGATGTTATAAAACCGGAATTCTTTGATGTTAAGAACAATCAAATTTACTTTTTAGCTTCCCCGAATAATGCTACTCAGAAATACCTGTATAAAGTAAGTATGAAAGGAGGAAAAGCCCAAAAAGTAACTCCTGAATCCTATACGGGTTCTAATACTTATACGATATCACCTAATGGAAAAATTGCCATGTTTACCAATAACAGTGTCAATGCATTTTCTGCAGATGCAGTGATATCACTTCCGGAACATAAAGAATTGGTTGCTGCCAACAGGTCTGCAAAAGCAGATCCTGCAAAATCTAAAGCTGAATTTTTCCAGATTACAACACAGGACGGTATTACATTAGATGGCTGGGTAGTAAAGCCTAAAAATTTTGATCCTAATAAAAAATATCCGATTGTCTTTACAGTTTATGGAGAACCTGCTATGCAAACAGTAACAGATGATTTTTATACCGGCTGGAACTGGTTATATGCCGGAAATATGGCTGAAGATGGTTATTTATATGTTTCTCTTGAAAATCGTGGAACGCCTTCTCCGAGAGGACGTGAATGGAGAAAATCAGTCTATCGTAAAATAGGTCAGATGAATATCCGTGATCAGGCAATGGGAGCAAAAGCTTTATTTGCAAAATGGCCTTATATCGATACTTCAAGAGTTGCCGTATGGGGCTGGAGCGGTGGAGGTTCTTCTACCCTGAACCTTTTAGGACAGTATCCTGATATTTATCAAACAGGAATTGCCATTGCACCGGTTGCCAATCAGTTATTCTATGACAATATCTATCAGGAACGTTATATGGGGCTTCCACAGGAAAACAGAGAAGATTTTGTGAAGGGTTCACCATTAGCTTATGCTAAAAACTTAAAAGGAAACCTTCTGTTGGTTCATGGAACAGGTGATGATAATGTACATTATCAGAATACAGAAGTATACATCAATGAACTGGTAAAATACAACAAACAGTTTCAGCTGATGTCTTATCCTAACCGTACTCATGCTATTAATGAAGGAGAAGGAACATCGCTGCATCTGACAACTATGTTTACGAAGTACTTAAAAGAACACTGCCCTCCGGGAGCAAGATAAATAATGAAAGTCTCACAGTGATGTGGGACTTTTTTATTTCTTAATAATTAAAAATTAGTTTCTGCGGTAAACAAAAATTCCCCGGATTGCTCCAGGGAAAAAATAAGTGTCAAAACCTATAATTTTTTTATATTGGTGTGGAATGATGTTATAAAAGAAGCAACAATGGATGTGCCAAAATACTCACTATTTTATGAAATGTGACTTTTTGTGGTATCTTTTCTTACCTCCTTCTCTGCCGCTTCTATTTTTACAGGATTATCACTAAATTTGAATTGATAATTCTAACATCATTCATGAAACTACCACCCTCCTATTATTCCAATCACGATGTTCTTTTTCTGGCTCAGGACCTTTTGGGAAAAGTACTTTTTACAAAAATCAATGGTGAAACAACAGCCGGAATTATTGTAGAAACAGAAGCCTATTTTGGCGTTAAGGATAAAGCTTCCCATGCCTATGGAGGCAGACGTACAGATCGTACAGAAACATTATACAGTCATGGCGGTGTATCTTATGTGTATCTATGCTATGGGATTCATCATCTTTTCAATGTGGTGACTTCAGTGCAGGATGATCCTCATGCTGTTCTTGTGAGAGCTATAGAACCTTTAATTGGAACAGAAATTATGGAGCTCAGAAGGAATATGTCAGTTTCTAAACCTTCTATTTCTGCAGGTCCGGGATCGGCAGCGAAAGCATTAGGAATTGACCGGACATTCAATAAAAAAGATCTGGCCGGACATGAGATCTGGATTGAAGACCATGGAATTTCATATGCTCAGGATGAAATCATTACAGGTCCTCGTATTGGTGTTGCCTATGCACAGGAAGATGCGCTTTTGCCCTGGCGTTTTTTTGTGAAAGGAAATAAATATGTGAGCAAACCCAATAAAGTATAAATATCAGGATTCATGAACCGAATGATAGAACTCTTTATAATACATCACCAGACTGTCAAGAGAGAAACCCCGGTTCAGACCACTCGTATTGGGTAGAACCCATACTTTTGCCCCACAAAAATCTTCTGGCTGCTCTCCCCAAAGAATTTCTTTTTTCTTAGAAAATGCTTTGTAAGCTGCTTTGCCTAGAAAAGCAACATATTTCGGTTGGTATTTTGTTATTTTCAGTTTAAAACTTTCAAGAGATTCATCAAATTCTTCCTTTGAAAGTTCATCTGCGCGGGAGGTTGGTCTTGCTACTGCAGTTGTCAGCCCATATCCAAAATCCAGAAGAGAAGTATCATTCACCGCTTCTATTTCATGGGGTGTAAATCCTACCTGATGCAGTACTTTCCAAAAACGATTGCTCCTTCCTGAAAAATGGTGGCCGTCATTTGAGGATTTTAAACCAGGGTTGATTCCACAAAAAATAACGTTAAGATGTGTTGAAATAATGTCTGTCAGCATAATGATATTAAGTTACTTCGTGGTATAAAGGTATCACTATTTGTGTTATTCAAATTCCATTATATTATATGAAACGTTTCATCTTCGGTAAAATACATTCTATCTCTGCTTTTTGCCGGATCACATAGTTTATAGGGTTGAATATAAATTGATAATGATAATTTTGTATTGTAAAAGCAATGAATTTTCTTTAATAGATTTTCATTCTCAATATCATTAAAACAAGAATAGTATGAACTGGATTGCATTAATTATCGCAGGAATTTTTGAGATTGGATGGCCTTTGGGGCTTAAATTATCCCAACAGCCGGAAAATAATAAATGGAGCTGGATCATGTTTTCGATCTTATGCATGACCATCAGTGGTGGATTTCTCTGGTTTGCTCAGAAAAGTATCCCTATAGGAACAGCATATGCAGTATGGACAGGAATTGGGGCGGTAGGAACTTTATTGGTGGGAATTCTCTTTTTTCAGGACTCTGCAAGTATTTTAAGATTGCTTTCTGCTTTATTGATTGTAGTGGGAATCATTGGTCTTAAGGTATTTTAAACAAAAATTGGCTCAGGATAATGATAAGTCTTAAGCCAAAACATTATTCAACATTCAAATAATAAACGATCTTCATATATTTCCCACCCTTTGCATTGAAGGACTTAAAAATTCCCTTTCTCTGAGGGGTGACGAAAATTCAAAGAATTTTTGACGGGGTGGTTTTAAACAAGGCTTCAATCTGACTCTTAAAGCTCTATCAATGGCTTATAAGTTCTCCCCACGGGAAGCTGTTTTCCATTGATCTGAATAATATTGGCAGATTTCACCTCTATTTTTGATTGTGATATAATATAGGATTTATGAATGCGGGTAAACATTTTGGGATTTAGAATTTGCTCTATTTTACTGATGGGCATTTTAAAAGTGAAAGTCTCTGTCTTCGTGTGAATATGAATGTATTCTCTTAAACTTTCAATATAAAAAATATCCTGGAGAATAATTTTAACCTTCTTTTTACCACTGTTCATGAAAATAAAATCACGTTCAGAAACTTCGAGTAAAGCATCTTCTGCTTCCATCAAATGCTTGAATTTTTCAATAGCAACAAGAAAACGGTCGTACGGGATGGGTTTCATCAGATAATCTGCAATATCTAGCTCATAGCCTTCTACCGCATACTGATGATAAGCGGTTGTAACAATTACAAACGGCGGATTTTTTACATTTCTGAGAAAATCAAAGCCTTTTATTACCGGAAGATGAAGATCAAGAAACATTAAATCTACAGCATGAATACTTAAAAGACTGCTGGCATATACTGCATCGGCACATTTTCCCAAAAGATTCAGTTCCTGATCTCTGGAGATAAAGTTTTCCAGAATCTCAGCAGCAATAGGTTCATCTTCTACAATAATACAGTTGTATCTTTTAGTGGCTGGTTGTATCATGGAAATCAATGGTTAGAGTTATAATATAGCGGTTATTCTTATCTTCTACAGAAAGCGTATGATTGGGATAAAGCAATTCGAGCTGCCTGCGGATATTTTTCAGCCCTATTTTTGTGGAATGCTCATGGGGTTGTTCCTGTTTGGAGTTTTCTATGAAATAAGTAAAAATTCCGTTTTTTAATCGGATATTTACGGTAATGAACGCTTCTCCCAGGCTTTCGGAAACGCCATGTTTAAAGGCATTTTCTACAAACTGTATCAATATCAGAGGTGAAATTTCCTGAGAAGGATTATCAATATCTTCTGTAAAACTCACGGTAAGCTGACGGTAACGAATCTTCTGAATCTGGATGAAATCTTTAATATTCTCAATATCCTTGGCTACAGAAATAGTTTTTTCTGCAGCTTCATAAATATTATACCGCATTACTTTGGAAAGCTGAAGGATCACATCCGGAGTTTCATCTGCTTTTTTCAGAGCCATTCCGTAAATGTTATTAAGCGTATTGAAAAGAAAATGAGGATTGATCTGAGCCTTCAGCATGGTAAGTTCCTGATCCAGTTTTTCTGATTTTAATTGAGAGATCTGTTCTTTGAGTACATTCTTTTGCCGTGTAATTTCAACTCCGAAAATAAGACCTACCATAAAAATAAGATCCATAAAAGAATTAAAAGCCACATAGCCATTGATAAATCCTGAAGTATGCTTTCCGTCCAATGTTTCTGTAACGCCATAAATCTCAGGATAAATAATATAATGGGTTAAAAACCGGTGACCCAAAATAGCTGCTATTACAAAGAAAATATAGAGAATATATTTAAAAACAAGCTTAAGATCAAGCCTTTCGTATACATACAGCAAAGCATATGCTAATGGAATTTTTACAAAAAGATATCCGAGCTCCAGCATAAATGTATTCTGAAGTCTCATTTGCCATTTGAAATCCGGAAACTGATATCTGGACCAGTAAAAGTCAAGGTAAACTTCCAGAATATAATACAATATCCAAAAAAGCAAATGAATCCGCCATTTAGATTGACTGTCTGATTTCAAGCTTATTATGATTTAAAAGTACAAAGTACTATTTGTTCTCTCAAATATAAAAAATAAGTCTATCAAATGGACGTAACCATCTATAAACTATCAGTTTTGATTATGAGCGGTAATAAAGTTGAAGGAAAAACAGATGATTTGTGAAAGTCTAACCCTTCTTTTTACTCATAAAATGCAAAGAAACTTTAGGGTACATAAGATTCAAAAAGCAGAAGATCAGTAACACATTGAATTCAATACCATTCGTTCCTCCACCTACCACAAACCATCCATTTTGCCAGTGGACGTAATAGATTCCAAAAATGAAAATCAAAATATTACTAACAGCCACTGGCTTGATCCATCTGTCAATCCAGATTAATGGTACCGATAAAAGATGGGTCAGTTTTACTACCCAGGCTATATAAATTCCTACTGGGTTGAAACCTAATCCATTCAGATAGATCTGTCCAAAGTCATTTACATCCCCGCTGAAAATAGAAATCACACTATGCATCAGCAAGATCACTGAAAGCGCAAAACGGAGGTAGAAACTCTTTTTCATAGAAACAAAATTAGTATACAAAAACAAAGGCTCAATATTCTGTATATCAACAACTCTGAAATCAATATAAAAGTTTTAGCTTCGTGGTAATTATAACTTTTATTGGTGAACAGTATTTTAATGAGATATTAATTTTATAACATATTTCAATATAAAGTGATTTAATTGGTAAAATTTATTATCTTTACGCTCGGATACAATGATGAGTTCCCTCATAATCATTAACCTGTCTTCAACAGATATTTCAAATGATTATGGCAAGATTCTAATACACAAATACTTCTATCTTTTTTAATTAAAAAAGAGTGGCAAAATAATTGACCACTCTTTTATATTATATCCAGAAAGAATCTTTCTTAATTCTGTGTCAGATTTTTTTTAATGAAATCTTCCAGTTCTTTGCCATGAAGGTTTTTAGCTAAAATAGTTCCCTGCCCGTCAATAATGACATTAAAAGGCAGTTCATCTACTTCATAAAGCTTTGCTACAGGGCTTTTCCAGAATTTTAAATCACTGATCTGTATCCAGTTGATCTGAAATCTGTCAATCGCTTTCTGCCAGCTTTCTTTATTCTTATCCAAAGATACACCCAGGATTTCAAACTGATTATTTTTTATCTGTTCTGAGTAGGTACTATACATCATTTTCAACTGAGGCTGTTCCTCTACACAAGGAGCACACCATGTTGCCCAGAAATCAATCAGAACCAATTTCCCTTTCAATTCGGAAAGAGAAAATGAAGTTCCATCCGCTTTGGTCATTGTAATTTCAGGGGCTTTCTTCCCTATTTCTATTTTGTTTTGAGCATTCATATAGCTCGAAAACAGTATTAAAAATAGTAGTTTAAAACCATTCTTCATATTAATCATTTGTAGGATAATCTTTATCAAGCCAGTCTGTTTTGATATTTTTCGGAAGATTTAAAAGCTTCGCATTTTTGAAGCCCATTTCCATCAGCAAAGCAAATGCAGGACGAATATTAGGACATTTTACAAAAGGACAACATCCGCAGTAAATCACAATTTCTCTGTTCTTTGGAATATCTTTAAGATAATTTCTCAGTTTTTCCAGATTTTCTGGTTCATGAGTTGGTCCAATGTCTACAGAGCCTTTCACAATAGCTTCTGGACCTACTGAAATAATTACCAGATCTTTTGTTTTATTCTTTTCAATTCTGGAAGCCAGTAACGCCGGATCCATCAGCTGGCTGTCTTTCCATGGATCCTGTTTTTGCTGTGCCTGACTGAAAACCGAACAGACCAAGCAAGCAATGATAAACAAATACTTCATTCTTCTATTTTTCACAAAGATAAGTTGAAAAGTTCAGAGTACAGGACTGTATGGTTTCCAATAGACTTATTAAAATTTTTAATTTTAAAACCTTTAGCAAATAATTTTATACATTTATGTGAAGTATTGTTGAATAAAAACACTCTTAACAATGGAAGAAAGATTCCAGCCTGATGCAATCATCATCGGAACAGGGCTTGCAGGGCTTACTGCAGCCATGGAAATTACCAATACCGGAAAGAAAGTTCTGCTTTTGGATCAGGAAACTGAACAGAATATTGGCGGACAGGCATTCTGGTCATTCGGAGGATTATTTCTTATCAATTCACCCCAGCAAAGAAGAATGGGAATCAAAGATTCTTATGAATTGGCTTTACAGGACTGGAAAGGAACTGCTGGTTTTGACCGTCCGGAAGACTACTGGCCTCGTCAATGGGCTGAAGCTTACCTGAAATTTGCTGCTGGTGAAAAATACGAATACATTTCCAAACTGGGAATCAAGCTGATGTTTATGGTAGGTTGGGCAGAGCGTGGTGATGGTTCTGCAACAGGTCACGGAAATTCCGTTCCCCGCTTCCATGTGAGCTGGGGAACAGGCACAGGTGTGGTAAAACCTTTTGTTGAAAAAGCTTACAAAGCTCAGGAAAAAGGGTTGCTTCAGATGAAATTCAGACATCGGGTGACTGAAATTATTACTGAAAACGGGAAGATCAAAGGTGTTAAAGGAGATATTCTTGAAAATGACATTCAGGAAAGAGGTGCTGAGACCAATAGAAATGTAATCTCTTCCTTTGAATATACAGCCCCGAATATCATCATCGCTTCTGGAGGAATTGGTGCTAATCATGAGCTGGTAAGGAAAAACTGGCCTGATAGATTAGGAAAAGCACCTGAGAACATGGTGTGTGGTGTTCCTGCTTATGTGGATGGAAAAATGATAGGCATTGCAGAAAATGCAGGTGCTCATATCATCAATCCGGACAGAATGTGGCATTATACGGAAGGATTACAAAACTGGAATCCTATCTGGCCAAAGCACGGAATCCGCATTTTGCCGGGACCATCATCGCTATGGTTTGATGCGAAAGGTGAACGTCTCCCCGCTCCTTTTCTTCCGGGATTTGATACGCTGGGGACTTTACAGTATATCCAGGAAACAGGGTTTTCCTATTCATGGTTTATCCTTACACAGAAAATTATCAAAAAGGAATTTGCCCTTTCTGGTTCAGAACAAAATCCGGATATTACGAATAAAGATTATGCTCTTTTTCTGAAAAGAATTTTTGGTAAAAAAGCGCCCGGACCTGTAGAAGCTTTTAAAGAACACGGAAAAGACTTTATTGTTTCAGATAATCTGGAAGATCTGGTTAAAAGAATGAATGAGCTGGCAGGAAATAGTCTCCTGAACTATGAAAATATAAAGTCACAGATTGAAGGCAGAGACAGAGAGTTAGACAATAAGTTTTCAAAAGACACTCAGGTTAATTATATCAGAAATACCCGAAATTATTTAGGCGATAAATTGGGAAGAGTTGCTGCTCTGCATAAGATCTTAGATCCGGAAAACGGACCTTTGATTGCTGTACGTCTTAATATTTTAACCCGAAAAACGTTGGGCGGAATAAAAACCAATCTGGATGGTCAGGTATTGAGAGAGGATGACAGTGTTATTGAAGGATTGTACGCTGCCGGAGAAGCAGCTGGCTTTGGCGGTGGCGGAATGCACGGTTACAGAGCCCTGGAAGGAACATTTTTGGGAGGCTGTGTCTTTTCAGGAATGAAAGCCGGAAAATATATTGCAGGACTTTAAACTTAAAACCTATTGAATATGAGTAATTATTTTGATCATAAAGTCATTTGGATTACCGGAGCATCATCAGGCATTGGTGAAGCTTTGGTAAAAGAACTTACCAGAAACAGTAACGCCAAAATTATCCTTTCCTCCAGAAAAGAAGAACAGCTTCATTCTGTTGCTGAGAAAGCTGGTTTGAGTAAAGATCGGTATGCGGTGATCCCTTTAGATCTTAAAAATTATAAAGAAATGCCTGCCATTGCAGCAAAAGCATCAGAACAATTCGGCAAGATTGATATGTTGATTAATAATGCAGGATTGTCACAACGGTCTTTAGCTATGGAAACCGATATTGAAGTAGATAAAAAGCTCATCGATATTGATTATATCGGAACAGTAGCGCTTACAAAGGCTGTTTTACCTTATATGATTAAAAATAAAGGAGGACAGATTGCTGTTGTGTCCAGTTTAATGGGAATTTTCGGTACTCCTATGAGAAGCGGATATGCCGGAGCCAAACATGCATTACATGGTTTTTTTGATGCGCTCCGGGCAGAATTATTCAGCCAGAATATTAAGATAACCCTTATTTGTCCCGGTTTTATACAGACAGACATTTCTATAAATGCAGTTACCGGAGACGGTTCATTACAAGGCACAATGGATGACGCCACACAGAATGGAATGCCCGTAGATATTTTTGCGAAAAAAATGCTTTCTGCTATTGAAAAACAGAAAAGGCAAAAAGCTATAGGTGGTAAAGAAGTAATGGCTGTGTATCTTAAGAGATTCTTTCCCGGTTTATTGGCAAAAATAGTCCGTAAGGCAAAAGTCGTATAATGAAAAGAGGCTGTTTCAAAAGTCAAACAATTGGCTTTTGTCATTCTGACGAAGGAAGAATCTTATTGATGAACAACTATATGAGATTCTTCACTGCATTGATGAACTACGTTCGCAGACTTTAGTCTGTGTTCAAAATGATACTTTTGAAACAACCTTTTTTATATCAGAAGGTTTTTACCAATCCTATTCCCACAATTTTATTCTGATAGAAAGGCATTACCATGGTGGATGAAAGCGAAGTTTTAACTTTATTTTTTCCTCGTAATAAATTATCAATTTTTGGAAACAACCAATAAGCCAGCTCTGTAGAAAGAATTCCGAATCCGGCTCCCGCTACAACATCTCCCAGCCAGTGCTTATCATTCAGCATTCTGTAAACTCCGGTGAAAATTGCAAACGGATATCCGGAGATACTGAGCCAGAAATTGGTGTCTTTATATTCCCGGAACATAAACTGTGCAGAAGAAAACGCTGTGGCAGCATGTCCTGAAGGAAAAGATAATGTATTCGATCTGTCCGGTCTTTCTTCTTTTACCAGATACTTTAATGGCATTGTAAAAGCAGCTGCAATCAATTGTGAAGATGCGTAAATGATGGTGCGGTCTCTCAGATTATGTTTTCCTTTTATCCCCATTGCATTAAGCCCGTATACCATTACTGCCGGAGCATATTGGGTATAATTATCCAGCTGTATCTGTTTAGGCTGATGTTCATTGATTTCAACCTTAGTAGATACATTAAGCTGCTTCAGATTCTTAATGGAAAGACCTGCTACTCCGTAGGTAATAAATGCTGCAGGAATGATCAAACTCTTATAATTCAGAGTACTTTTTGTAACCTCCGTCGTCCTAATGCTATCCTGTACAGGCTTTTGAAACTTAATTGTATCATTGACACTCTGTGCATTGATTCTGCTTAAAAGTGAACTCAAAATCATTACATACATCCATGTTTTTTGAAACTGTTTTTTCATTTTAAACCATATTTAAAATTATCCGATTCTGTATTAAAATTTATAGCTGTATCCCAAACGAACCACCTGGGTTTCGTAGTAATCATTGCTGGTATAGGCAAATCCTTTACCCTGTACAGACTTCTTGATTACCATTGTATTGAGTAAATCTGAGGCGTTAAAAAAAAGTTCTCCCTTTCCTTTCTGAATGGCTTTTTTCACTCCTGCATCCATCGAAAATCTTGATTGTATTTTTCCCTGAGGAATAATATCCGGAGCCAGATACACCAATGTAAACTGCATATCTAACCCTTTGGAGAAACGAAAAACATTGTTCATCTTAACATTCCCTGAGATAGCCGTTTGCAGATCTGCAGAGAAAGTATTGGGTTGAGGATACAGATTTTGTACAGTAAATGCATCGATCTGATTACGATATATATTTCCGTTGATATTCAGGGAATAAACATCCGATACTTTTTGGTTCAAAATTGTTTCAAGCCCTGTATTATAGCTCTTTCCTGCATTTTGGAAGATGGCATAAATTAAAGTGCTGCCGGGAACAATACTGGAAATTCTGGTGATTGTTCCATTGGCAAAACGGTGGTATAATGCAGAATATAAATATCCGCTATCCCAATTGTGTTTATATCCAAGTTCGATAGAATTAGTAAACTGAGGACGTAATGCAGGATTTCCAACCTTAATGATTTCTGCATCATCATATTTTGGAAATATTCTGATATCCACTTCATTAGGACGGTCTACCCTTCTGTTATAGAAAACGGAGAACTTATTACGATCATCAAGCTTATACGCCAGCCTGAAATTCGGGAATGGCTGGGTGTAATTGTATCCGTCACTTTTATAGGTAGGATGGTTTGGATTTACATCATACTGAATTCCCACATATTCCAGTCTAAGCCCCAATTCTGCCTCCCATTTTTCATTTTCAAAAACATAATTTCCATACACGGCAGGAATAAATTCTTTATAATCTGCCTTTCCACCGGCAGAAACATCCAACACAGAGTTCGCTCCCGGAATAAAATTCATATTGGTAGGAATGCTTCTGTTTCTCAGCTTAATTCCGGTTTCTATTCGTCCATATTTCAATGGTTTTACATAATCTACATTAAAATCGTATACCTGTTCATCCGATAATAGCTTAAAAGCATCAGTTCCGGTAGAAGACGGCAGATAATTGTCATAGAAATATTTTTCATCTTCTCTATGAAAAGTATAATTGAATCCCACATTCAATACATGTCCTGCTTCTTTGAATTTATGCTGATAGGAAGCTGTTCCCATCACGGTTGTTTTCAGCTCATCCTCCAGAAACTGCCAAAGACGCAGCCGTCGAGACATATCCCCATTGAAAAAAGGCTGGTCTCCCCTGTCGATAATCTTTTCACTTCCGTACATTCCTGAAATGGTTAAGGTATTCTGAGCATCAATATTCCAGTCTATTCCGGCTTTGGTCGTAAAGAAATTGGTATTTCTGTTTCTTTTCAGCTGGGAATTGATCACTGTTCCGTCATCATAAGTACGGGTTACAAATTCATTCTTATTAAGTGTCTCCGTGTACAGATTATCTGCCTGTAAAAATATATTGACTTTGTTTTTTCTATAATTGACAGACAATGATGGATTAATTTTAGGCGTAAGGGTGTACTGTGGTCTTATCGTAGGAAGATTTTCCTTTCTTACCCAAAGTGAACCTAAACCAGTGGTGAATCCTGCTTTTCCGTTCCATCCGTTCTGTTTATTTTTTTTCATGATGATATTGATGATTCCGGCATTTCCGTTCGCATCGTACTTTGAGGAAGGATTGTTGATGATCTCAATTTTATCAATCGCAGAAGCAGGAATATTATCCAATCCGGTCTGACTTCCAAAACCTGTAAGAGCAGTCTGTTTGCCATCAATTAATACAGTTACTTTATCATTTCCCCTAAGCTGTACTTTACCATCCTGTACAGTAATTCCGGGAAGATTCTGCATACTTTGTAATACTGAACCACCACTTTGACTGATATTATCTGCCACAGAGTATGTTTTCTTATCCAAACGGCTGTCTATTTCATTTTTTTTAGAAGCTGTAATGGTAATCGCCTCTATTTTGGTTTCCGTTTCCTGCTGCGCAGTCAGTTCAATGGTAGGAATTTCCAGAAACTCAGAAAGACTTCCTATAAAAACGGGTTGTATCTGTATACGATATCCTGTGAGTGAGGTTTCCAGAAGATAATGGTCTGGTTTTATTCCGGTAAGAGAAAATCTTCCTTCTTCATTGGTAATTGTTCCTGCTGTAAAAGTGCTGTCTTTTTCTTTCTTTAAAATAATATGAGCATATGGTAATGCTGTCTTGTCTTGACCGGTAATTCTTCCTGAAGCCGTCACAGAAGCTGTCTGTGCAGAAACAAGGGAAGAAGCCACTATGCAGGCTGGAAAAAATATCAGAGCTGTCTTATTCATTCTTCTAGTTTTATTTTCTTTAAAATATTTTTTATTATATGAGGTGTTGGATTATTCGTTTTGAAGGGGGAATTCCCGGCTGTGTTTTCTTTGTGAAATGACGATCATCAATACCATCAGAGCAAGGGATATCAGAGAAGCATTGAGAGTTCCCAGATCCAGTCCTCCTTTCGCTAAAGGCTTGGTTAAAAGATCTCCGAAAGTAGCACCAAACGGTCTGGTAAAAACAAAAGCAATCCAGAACAGCCACACATGATTGATCTTTGTGGCATAATGAAGTACGACCACAATAAGGATAATGAGTCCGGTAATCAAAGCTCCTGTCATGTAGCCGAGTCCTAAATTATCACTCAGAAAATCCCCAAAAGCAGTTCCCAGGCTGTTGGAAAATAAGATAGCAGTCCAGTAATACAGTTCTTTATTCTTTTCAAAAATGGGATACACCTCAAGGTTGCCATACTTTTTGTACCATAAAAACAAAGAAATTAAAAGGCCGGAAAGCAAAATTAAACTGCCTGTAAGGTAGCCTGTTTTCAGAGTTCTGTCGATGAAGTCAGAGATTTCCGTTCCTAAAGTGGTTGTTCCTACAATTACCATCCAGTATACGGCTGGTATATATTTTTTTACACCTAGCTGCACGGATAAAATGATGACAAAGAACAACAGGGTAATCAGAATACCAACTACATAGCCCAGATGAAGCGTCATAGAAATAAAATCACCTAAAGTCTCTCCTAATGTAGTGGCTACAATTTTCATCAGCCAGAACAGAAGAGTAACGGCCGCAACTTTGTTTACTGTTTTCATTTCTAAATAAAATTTATACCTCAGTATGTTTTCAATACAAAGGTGCAACCCGATTTAGAAGAAATTTAGAATTGTGGGAAAAGGGAATATTTTTAACTATAATTTAACAGAGAAAATATGGTGTTGATTCTCAAACCTGTAGTTGATAGGCCACTGATGAAACCTACAGATTTCCTGAATAATAGACAACCCCAGCCCGCTTCCACTATTATCCGTTGAAAGTTTTGAAAATCTTTTGAATAAGAAATCCGTATTCAGCTTCTCAGTCCCTGAATTGGAAACCTCAAAAACAGAATGGGTAAGCTGTACGGAAATACTGCCTCCTACAGCTGTATGACGAATGGCGTTGATGATAAGATTGTTGATTAATATTTCTGCCAGAATATTGTTTCCACTTACCTGTACCTCATTTGAAATGTGTTCTGTAACTGAAATATTTTTTTGCTCAAAATGTTCTCTGAGAATATCAATGCTTTGATGAAGCAAAAGATCAAACGAAATAATTTCCGAGCTGTCGAACTGGTTATTATCAATTTTAGCAAGCAACAAAAGGTTTTTATTGATGCGGGAGCTTCTTGTAAGCGCCCTGTTCATATCTTCTGCAATGCTGTATTGTTTTTCGGTAAGATTCTGATCCTGAAGCAAAAGATCCAGTTTATTTTTAATGATGGCCAGCGGAGTCTGCAATTCGTGGGAGGCATTTTCAGTGAACTCTTTCTGGGTTTTGTAAGCCGTTACATTACGTTCAATAAGCTTGTAAAGAGACTGATTGAGTTCTTCAAATTCAGCAGTGTCAGAAGTCGGAAATTCTATAGCATTCTGACTGTTAAGGTTAAAAGTTTTCAGCTGATCCAATGTACTTCTGAACGGTTTCCAGACAGATGAAGAAAGCCTTCTGTTAAGATATAAAAGCCCAAGAACAATCACCACGAAAAAAAAGATGGTAATCATGGCAATGACAGCTATGGTTTCATGAGATTCCTCAATATTGGTCTGTATAGTAAAAAGATAAGGTTTATTGTGAAGATAAATTACTTTTTCAAGACATCTGTAACGCTCTTTTTTCTGTTCCGAAATGAATGGCAGATGTTTTTCATAAGTATAAACACTGTCCTGCTTTACCTGGCTGGGAGAAATTCTTTCAATATTGGTTTCAGGCTGAATATGATTCCATAATTCAAGGCTTTTGCCCAGTGCTTCTTCAGAAAGTTGCAGCTGATTGAATTCATAAGCCGTTTTCTCTACAATAATCTGATTATGCTCATCCAGCTCACTTTTCCAGATCGTATCCACCACAAAATAATACACAGGAATACTGATCATCAGTACAATAAGTACGTAGATAAGAAAGGGTTTGGTGGTTTTGGTGAGTAGAGGCTTCACAATAGTTATGAATTATAAATTATGAGTTATGAATTCTTGTTTCTGTTATTTATTCTTTGCTGTAATGATGATACTTCGGATTATTTTTAATATTTCAGTGGCTTCATTATTGATGCTTTCATATTCAGTGAATGTTAAATAATCAGTGTGAGATAAAAGCTCTATCCAATAAATAGATTCATCACATTTTTTTTGAGCAACAGCCAGTTTATGAACAAAATCTGCTTTACTTTCAGCGTTTTGTGATTCTCTTACTAAAGCTCCAACTGCTGTTCCGCTTCTTAACAACTGTTTACTCAGAACATATTCACTTTTAGCAGTAAGATATTTATAAAGATTAATAATCCTTATTGCAAAA
Organism: Chryseobacterium sp. S0630; assembly: GCF_024158915.1. Lineage (GTDB taxonomy): Bacteria > Bacteroidota > Bacteroidia > Flavobacteriales > Weeksellaceae > Chryseobacterium. The sequence goes on from NZ_JAMZGF010000002.1 coordinate 50,246, forward strand.
CTAAAACTTTTATCTTTCAGCACATTTTTCTTTTCACTCATAACAATTCATCATTTATAACTCATCATTCATAATTATTAAAGCTTTCCCACTTATACCCCGTTCCGTACACTGTTTTAATATAATGTCCGCATCCTGCATCATAGAGTTTTTTCTTAAGATTTTTTACATGAGCATATACAAAATCATGATTGTCAAGCATATCAGCGAAATCTCCGGAAAGATGTTCTGCCAGAGTACTTTTGGAAATAACTTTATTTTTGTTTCCAATAAAATAAATGAGGAGATCAAATTCTTTCTTGGTCAGAGAAATCACTTCATCATTTACGGCCACCGTTTTTGCCAATAAATCGATTTGAAGTTCATTTTGTTTTACCACATTAGAACTACTGAACTGTTTCCGCCGGATAATAGAATATACTCTGGCCATAAGCTCAGAAAGATGAAAAGGCTTAGTAAGATAATCGTCAGCGCCCAGCTTTAGTCCTTCAATTTTATCATCAAGAGCATTTTTGGCGGAAATAATGATTACTCCGTCCTGTTTCTGTTGTTTTTTTAATTCTTCCAAAATGGTAAGCCCATTTCCGTCCGGCAGCATAATGTCCAATAAAATACAATCATAGTCGAATGTTTCAATTTTACTCATCGCTTCACCGAAGGTACTGGCCGTTTCACAGAGGTAATTTTCTCCGGAAAGATATTCGGAAATACTTTGAGCTAGAGCTACTTCGTCTTCAATGATAAGAATTTTCATGCGATAAAACTATCATTAAATTTAGAAGAAATTTTGAATTTATACTATTTAAAGAATAAAAAAGAAAATTTGTTACCCTTCAGGAATCTGTGCCTTCTCATAGATCAGACCTTCATTCTTCAATTCCTGCCAAAATTCAAAAGGAATAGTCGTATTAAGAGCCTGCATATTGTCTTTCACCTGTTCAGGCTGGCTGGCCCCCGGAATAATGGAAGCAAATTCATTAGCTGCCAATACAAAATGAAGGGCCGCATCAATAAGACTTATATGATATTTTTCAGCAATGGAAGTTATTTTTTTACGTTTTTCATGCATTCCTTTTGGAATTACATCTTTATAATTATAGCGTTCTCTTCCTGCTATATATCCTGAATTATAGCCAGCTCCCGAAACCAGTTTTACACCCGCTTTTTGAACTGCCGGAAGAAGGCGGTCCACTGCATCTTCATGTTCAAGAATAGAATATTGCGTTGCCGAAAGGCAGATGTCAGGATCAGCAGATTCAATACAGTCTAAAATAGGCTCTATCTTATTAACACCCATACCCCATGCTTTTATTACTCCCTGCTCACGAAGTTCAGAAAGTATTTTAAAAGCTCCATTTCTTGCTTGTTTCAGAAAATAAGGATAACGGTCTCCTACCTGATCCTCAGACAAATCATGAATATAAACAATATCAATATAGCTCAATCCGGTTCTTTCCAGGCTGTCTTCAATAGATTTCTTTATAGCATCGGCTGTATAATCATGGAAGAAATCGTAGCTAAGAGGTTTTTTCCACATGGTTGGAGGAACATCAGATTCAGAGACCTGATGAAAAAGTCTTCCCACTTTGGTAGAAAAAATAAAATCATCTCTATCCTGATCTTTTAGAAAATGTCCAAATCTCCGTTCACTTTTGGTCAGCCCGTACCAGGGAGAAGTATCATAATATCGGATTCCAGCGTTCCAGGCCGTCTGTAGAATCTCATCAGCCTGTTCATCTGTAATATTTTCAAAAGCTGTTCCTATAGCTACTCCGCCTATTCCCAGTCGGTGCTTTTTTGTTAAAATGTGTGATTTCATATATGAATATTTAAAGTGTTTGATTATTAATAAAGTACAAACATCATGCTGACCTCTATAGAAACGTTAAAAAGAAGATGGCCAGTAAGTCTGAAATCCATACCGGATAACGGGATAAAGGCTATTTCAGCATTTTGAATATTATGTTAAATATTTATTTTGTGCCTGCTTTGGTCTTGTTATTGAATGAAATTCAGTACACCATTTGAAATAATCACATACTATGAAAAAGCATATTCTAGTCGTAGGAGGAGGATTTGCGGGCATTAACCTTATCAAGTCTCTCAAGAATGATAAAAGGTTCAGAATAACTCTGGTTGATAAGAATAACTATCATTTTTTCCCGCCACTTATCTATCAGGTAGCTACTTCGTTTATAGAAGCGTCCAATATCAGCTACCCTTTCAGAAAACTGTTTTCAAACAATAAAAATGTGAAATTTCACATGGGAAGCCTGCTCAGAGTAAATCCTGAAAGTAAAACCATAGAAACAGATACCGGAAATCTTAGCTACGATTATCTGGTGCTGGCATTAGGTACAGAATCTAATTTTTTTGGAATGGAAAATGTAAAAAAATGTGCCCTTCCAATGAAAAATATAGAAGAAGCACTCTATCTGAGGAATCATATCCTGCTGACTTTAGAAGAAGCTGCAAGAAATAAAGATATTAAAGAAGCCGAAAAACTTCAGAATATCGTGATCGCCGGAGGCGGACCCACAGGAGTAGAACTGGCAGGTATGCTGGCAGAAATGGGAAAATATATTGCCCAGAAAGAATATCCGGAAATCAAATTGGGACTTTCCAGTCTCTATCTAATTGATGCCTTACCTACTTTACTTTCGCCTATGAGCCAGCTGGCTCAGAAAACGGCTTATGATAAACTAAAAGAATTAGGGGTAAAAATACTTCTCAATGTTTCGGTAAAAGATTATACAGACAGTAAAGTCATCTTAAGTGATGGAAGCTCCATCGAAACGGAAACCCTGATCTGGACTTCCGGAGTCATTGGAAAAGAAATCCCCGGATTACCTGAAGAAACAACTGGAAAAGGCAGAAGAATACTGGTGGATGACTATAATAAAGTAACCGGAACTACCAATATGTATGCATTAGGAGACATATCTCTTATGCTTACTGAAGAAAAATACCCGAAAGGACATCCTCAACTTGCTCAGGTTGCCATTCAGCAAAGTATAAACCTCGCTTCCAATTTTAAACGGATAGAAGATGGAAAAGTTCTGGAGCAATTCCGTTACAATGATAAAGGAAGCATGGCTATCATATCAAAATACAATGCAGTAGTGGATCTTCCGAAGCATTCTTTTAACGGATTTACAGCCTGGCTTACCTGGCTTTTCATCCATATTATTCCTCTTGTAGGATTTAAAAATAAACTGCAGCTAGCCATGGACTGGTTTCGGTTATTTATCACCAATAACCCATCCATCAGGCTTATTCTTTTTCCCAAAAGAAGTACAGGAAACGGATGACGATAAGAAAATAAGAACCTATAAATCTATGATATTATGAAAAATCAAAGAAGACCTCCATTTTTTGGAGAAACAGTTGTCATTACAGGTGCTTCAAGCGGAATCGGTAAAGCTACAGCAGAAGCCTTTGCAGAACAGGGAGCTGATCTTGTTCTGGCGGCAAGAGGAGAAGAAGCACTTACAGAAACTGCTGAATTATGCAGAAAACTGGGCGCTACAGTACTTGCTGTTCCAACAGATACTTCTGTTGCAGAAGATGTTCAGAACCTTGTAAGAGAAGCTCTTGAATTCACCGGAAAAATTGATTACTGGGTAAATAATGCCGGGGTGCTTGCATTTGGAAAATTTGAAGAAATTCCCATTGATGTCAGTGATCAGATTGTGAAAACAAATCTTTTAGGGTATATGCATTCGGCACATGCAATACTTCCTGTTTTTAAAAAACAAAAAAAAGGAGTGCTGCTTAATAACATTTCTATCGGAGGATGGATGCCGGCACCTTATGGAACAGCCTATACAGCTTCTAAATTTGGTGTTCGCGGTATGGTAGAAACATTGCAGGGAGAGGTTTCAGATTTTCCAGATATTCATATATGTGCGCTGTACCCCGGTTTTCAGAAGTCGTCAGGGATTGATCACGCAGCTAATTACTCAGGAATAAAACTCAGCACACCTCCTCCAGCATTTGATCCTCGTAAACTGGCAGCTTCCATTGTTAAAACAGCTAAAAATCCAACGGAAACTTCTTATCCGGACTGGTCAGCAGTAGTTTTTAAAAATTTATATGAAATCTTTCCCGGAATAGTACGTTACGTATCTTCCGCAGGGGTGAGAATGGTAATGAAGAAAGCTAACAAAGATGAAAATACCGAAGGAAATGTGCAAAATCCTTCCTCAGGAAATATGAGAATTGACGGAAAGACGTTATTTTCTATTCCTAAGAAACCATTAATCTTGGCAGCTGCAGGAATCATTGGAGCACTGGCTGTTGGACTTATTTTTTCAGGAAAATCAAAAGAAATAGAATAAGACTGATAGAAATAAACAGTCATCGATATATTTTGAAAAAGTCTCTTTACTATATTTTTTGTGATATATTTCATAAATTTACGGTGCTGTATCAATCTGATGATAGTATAAAATATTTCCAAGGTGAAAATTCACAACAAAAAAAAGTACCTGAGCTTCCTTAAATTTAAAAGAGATTTCCAAAAATACGGACTAGAAAAAGCACGCAGTTATGAGCTTATTCTGCATTGGCTGAACAACAGGCTAAGCAGAAATCAGTTTCTTGTTCTTTCCGGAATTCTGGTAGGCTGCACAGCAGGTCTGGCAGGAGTTATTCTGAAAACGCTGGTACACAATATTCATTATTTCATTACCAATAAAGTTCATTTTGAATATCAGATTTTATTCTATATCGTTTTTCCTTTTTTAGGAATTGTTCTGACCACAATGATCGTTTTAACCTTGTTAAAAGGTCAGGATCGTAAAGGAATCGGTGCTATTTTATACGAAATTGCACAGAATTCCAGTATTGTAGCTTCCGTTAAAATGTATTCCCAGGTGATACAAAGTGCTGTTACCGTAGGATTGGGAGGTTCAGCAGGATTGGAAAGTCCTATTGCCGTTACCGGAGCTGCTATTGGTTCAAACTATGCCCAAACGTACAGACTTAGTTATAAAGAACGTACTTTATTACTTGCTGCAGGAGCTACTGCGGGGATTGCATCTGCTTTCAATGCTCCTATTGCCGGGATTATGTTTGCCTTTGAAATTCTTTTAACCGGAGTGGTTTTCACAGATTTTATTCCTTTGGTGGTTGCAGCGGTCTGCGGAAGTCTTTTATCAAGGATTCTCCTTCAGGAAGATGTCCTTTTCAGATTTTATACCCGAGACCCGTTCAACTATAAAAATGTTCCGTATTACCTTATTTTAGGAATTGTTACAGGGTTGTATGCCCGTTATTTTGTCATTATTTCTCAAAAAGTAGAACACTTTATAAAAAAACTTCAGCTTTCGAGAATGCGTAAGGCAATGTTCGGAGGAGCTGTACTTTCCCTGTTATGCGTACTTTTTCCACCTTTGTTTGGGGAAGGATACGAAACGGTAAAAGCTTTTACCAATGGAAATACCTACTCTATTATTGAAAACAGTTTTTTCAGATATTTTGAAATCGGAGACTGGACCATTATTATATTTTTAGTTCTGGTATTGCTTTTAAAAGCATTTGCCACTTCATTTACCATATTCAGCGGTGGAAATGGTGGTAATTTTGCACCTTCTCTTTTTGCCGGAGGAACTTTAGGGTATTTATTTGCACTGGTTTGCCAGCATTTAGGCTTTACGGATGTTCCTGTCACCAATCTTGTTCTGGTAGGAATGGCTGGTGCCATGAGTGGAGTTCTGTATGCTCCGCTTACCGCTATTTTTCTGATCGCAGAGTCAAGTTTCGGATATGATTTGTTTATTCCCTTGATGATAGCCTCTATCATATCTTACCTTATTGCCAAATGGTTCTCTCCTATTTCTCCGGAATTAAAATCATTAGCTGACGAAGGAAAAATTTTCACAAACAAGCATGACAAAAACCTGCTTTTCGCCCTGAGAACTGAAGACTTTATTGACAAATATTCACAAACAATCAGTCAGAATGCCTCAGTTACAGAACTGTTTGAAATGGTAAAGAATGGAGACAAAAATATTTTCGCTGTGGTAGATGAGAACAGAAAACTGAAAGGAGTTCTTACTTTGGATGATATAAGACCTTATTTATTCAACAAAGAAATGGAAAACTCTCAGACGGTTACTCAGATCATGAAAGCGCCCCCAGCTATTCTTCATAGGGAAAATAGACCATTGGATATTCTCCAGACTTTTGACGATACAGGAGTATGGAATTTACCTGTAGTGAGTGATAATAATGATTTCATAGGCTTTATTTCAAAATCTTCAATACTGATGAGCTACAGACAGCTTCTGAAGGAATATTCCGATTAATATTGATAGCAGAATATAACAACTGAAGAACTCCATTCCACTTCTTTGGAGGGTTGGCGAAAATTCAAAGAATTTTTGACGGGGGTGGTTAGCATCGTCACATCATAAAAAAATCCGTTCATTGCTGAACGGATTTAATTTTAGTCTATAATGAAATTTGAAAAAATTAGTTGCTTGCGTTATTCAGCAGATCTATATCTTCCTGATCCAAAACAAGTTTGGGTGCATTGAAGACTGTTTCAAGCTGAGAGGCACTGGTTGCACTTACAATAGGTGCTGTAATCAATGGATTGGATAATAACCATGCCAAAGAAACCGTTCCCTGAGTGGTATTATGTTTTGCACTTACCTGATCCAGAGCATTTAAAACCTCAAGACCTTTAGCATTTAAATATTTTCTTACTCCTTCACCTCTCGCACTTTTTGCAAGATCAGCTTCATCACGGTATTTACCCGTCAGGAAACCTGCAGCCAGTGACCAATACGGGAATACACTTAAACCAAACTGTTCTGCCAGAGGAGCATAATTTTGCTCAAAACCTTCTCTTTCCATCAGGTTATAATGAGGCTGCAGAGCGACATATTTAGGAAGATTATTCTTTTCTGCTGCGTCAAATGATGCCTTTAAACGCTCCGGTGATAAGTTGGAAGCCGCAATATATCGTACTTTTCCGGCTTTAATGATCTCATCATATGCTGCAAGGGTTTCTTCTACTGGAGTGATATTATCGTCAAAATGAGTATAATAGAGATCAATATGATCGGTCTGAAGCCTTTGCAAAGACTCATCTACAGATTTAAGAATATGTTTTTTGCTGATATCATAACCGTGTTCTTTCGTTTCTGAACCTACTTTGGTTGCCAAAACAATATCATTACGGTTAGCTCTGCTTTTCATCCACTTTCCGATGATCTCTTCAGACTGTCCACCTTTCCCGTTCACCCACCATGAATAGGTATCTGCAGTGTCTATAAAATTGAATCCGGCTTCAGTAAAGCGGTCCAGTATATCAAAAGACTGTTTTTCGTCCAGTGTCCATCCAAAAACATTCCCTCCGAAATTGATAGGTGCAATCGCTAAGTCGGTGTTTTTGATCTTTCTTTTTTCCATAAAAATAATTTTACTAAGTGAGCTCTAAGGTAAGGAATATTAAGGCTGGAGAATATTCAAAATAGCCATTCCGTCTATAGTTATTATAAATGAAAATGCTGATGCTTGCTGGTGTTTTTTGATTATTATCTTTGTTGGAAAACGCAAAGGCGCAAAAATATACTAAACACTAACTGCTTTAAGACGCAAAGATTTTATCTCCGATAAAATTGAGTGCTGTTTATTTTTGTGTCTCTTGCAAAAAACTATAATATCTTTTAACATATCACTTGCTGAAAATCTTTGATTTTCTTAAATAATACCTTGCGTCTTTGCGTTTTCCAACAAAAGCAGCTAAAAAAATAAAAACAGCCCATGTAAAAGCTGTTTTTATTATCTATCAATTAAAAATACGGTTATTTTTCAACCTGTGGAATATCAATAGCAATAAGCTGAAGTTTGTATTCCTGTAATTGAAGATGGATGGTTGATAAACCGTTGCTGAAAAATGACGATGCTGTAAAAAGCTCATGATAATATGCGATCCCTTCAAGAACATTTTTCCTGAAAGCATTCCATTTTTTGGTCTGCGAATGAGTAATCTGTACAGTGGATTCGGTGATTTCCTTTCTCAGATAATCCACATACATTTTCAATTCATTAATAAACATATTCGGGCGTTGATTATCAGAAAGAATATTGGTGTTTCCGTAGATATGTTTTACCATTTCTGAAAGAGAAACTTCCTTATCAAAAAATGCAATATTCGGTCCGGGACATATCACAACGCCTTGTTTTTCACCTTTAATTTCTAGGTTCTGTTCCATGTATGCTGCATTCACAAGTCCTACACAAAGACAGGCTTTATCGGTAATTTCGGATTTTCGTTTATTGAATTCTTTTTCAGTGAATGCATCTTTATTTTCGTAAAGTTCTTTCAGTTTGATATCCTGATATTTTCTGGAGGCGGTACATGTTCCTTCCTGGGAAAATTCTTTGCTTAGTGCGAGAAGTTTTTTGGGACACGAACTTCCATATTTCCCTTTTGCTTCTTTCTCATACTTCAATACTTCGTTAGATGTCCCTTTTACGGTATTGAAAGGCACTCCCAATGGCGAAATATTACTCAGATAGAAATCCTGCTCTTTTGATTGTACAAGTAGATTTCTGGTTTCAGTGTCTACCGATGTTGCTTCAGGTACAAGTAAAAATGGTGAACCCCATCCAACACTGTCTACACTATAATTAGCCAATAAAAACTCATGCTCTTCAGAAGTTCCTACTCCACCCTGAACGGTAATCTTCATTTCCAAAGGTTCGGAAACTACATGTTTTCCTTTTTGTTCCAAAGCAGCCGTCATTAAGGTGTGAGCTGATTGTATCAGATCGTTTTTTTTCTGCTTGAATTCTTCCATGATGGGCCCGAGAAGCATTCCTTCAGTGGCAAAAGCATGACCACCGCAATTCAGTCCGGATTCTATTCTGTATTCTGAAACCCATAATCCTTTTTTAGCCAGGAAATTTCCCTGAATCATGGCAGAACGGAAATCGCTTACTTTAAGGATAATTTTCTTTTTAATGTTGCCGTTTTCATCCGGGAAAAAATCGTCAAACTCTTCCATATAGCTGTACAAACGGGGATTCATCCCTGCAGAAAGAACCATTGATGATGATAGTTTACTTTTGGCAAATCCACGCAGAGAGGCATGTGCATCGTTGTACATCACAGGAAGCTGTTCATTATTCTGATAATTGTCTTTATCTACTTTCGTCATGATATTGACATCAATACTTCCCGGTTTTAAATTGGATTCTATGAAATTTTTAATATTAGAACTCCAGTTCTCCTTTTGGTTGATTAAATTTTGAAGACTGTTTTTGAGATCTGATGTATTGGGAAGCATAGCCATGAAATCCTTCAAAGCTTCCTTGTTTTTGCTGATTTCCTGTTTGAAAGATTCAAATTTTTCATTCACAATATCATCCACCATATCCAGATAAGCCGTAACTCTTCTGGCTCTGTAATCTTCAGTTTTTGTTGAGATCCCGAAATAGTCAAGATTGAACTTTTTGTTGTAAAAGTTCTTCATTTTTTCCAGGATTTCATCATCAATGATGGAGATCACAGAAGAAATTCCATATTGGGCAACACGAATCGGGCTGTCTATGGTATAAGCCAGTCCCATTACCGGAATATGGAAATTGTGCAAAGGTTTTTGTGTCATAAAGTTTTTGATAAAAGTTTTTTGTTATTCCTCTAAAAATCCTTTACAACTATTCACTTCTTAAAAATATTATTTTAAAATGAATTATGCATCAAATAGTATTTTTATTATCGAAAACATGTCAAATGTCATTTTTTTTACATTGTTTGAAATAAAAAAGATCAGCTGAATAACTGATCTTTTCTTCTTGAAAGCTTTATAGTTTCACCTAATTATTCAGCTTTGTTTTTAAGCATCATCAGAAGACTGTAAGCTCCTTTCTGTACAATTTTCTTATCCTTTAAAAAATCGGCTTTTATAATCTCTGTAAACTGGTCATCAGCAATTCCGGTCACTACAGGAATCATTTTGTAACTGGAATTTCCAAGGTCTTCAAAAACATAATTCCTGTTTTCAAAAGAAACTACGGCTTCGTTAGGAAGTCCCATGGTATAACGGCTGCTGATATTTACTTCGGCATTCACGTACATTCCCTTTACAAAGTCAGTATTCACAGAAGATAACTTGGCTATAGCAGTGGCAGAACCTCCGTTTTCAATACTGGGAACTACGCTTACAATTTTTGCACTGGATTTCACATCTGGATTCTGATTGTTGTACACCAAAATTTCCTGCCCTGCTTTTATATCATTCACATCATTTTCAAAAATCTTCAGCTCTAAAAGCAATCCGGCTGGATTGATGAGTTCAAATAAAGTATCAGCCGGGTTGATATACTGCCCGTTATTCACAAGAATTTTACTTACAAAACCTGTAAACGGAGCATAAATATTGATTTTACTTCTGATATTTCCGGTACTCAGACCTTTGGCACTGATTCCTATGATTCTCAGTTTTTCTTCCAGCCCTTTTAAAGTGGCATTCAAGGTAGAATAATCTGCCTGAGCGTTCTGCATGGTTTTGTCACTGCTGGCTTTGCTTGTATTCAGATCTTTCTGACGATTATAGTTCAGTCTGGCAGCCTCAAGCTGAGCTTTGGTCACCAGATAATCCTGCTGCAATTGTATAAACTGAGGATCTTCTACTACTGCAAGCACTTGTCCTTTGCTGAAATGACTCCCATTAATGACATTGATCGATTTGATATGTCCACCCATAATACTGGAAACAAAACTGATATGCGATGGTGCAATTTCTGCCTTTCCGTTTAATTTCACCAGTTTTTCCATATTCCTGTTCTGAATACTGGTTGTTGTTAATCCTACAGACTGAATCTGTTTTTCTGTAAGATGAACGGAGTTTTTGTCGTTCTTAGAAAATTTTGTGTTTTCATACACCGTTTTTTCCTCCTCATTTTTTCCTGAACATGAAGATAAAGTAAGGATGAAAGCTAGGCTGTATAGGGATATATTCTTGAAATGCATGATGGTATTATTTTGAAATTAAGAATTGAAGTTCAGCTCCGATCTGATTCAGTTTTTCCAGCTGATCAATATAATCTGCTTTGGTTTTTACGGCCTGATTCACCAGGATTACCCAGTCCAGATAATCTATTTCTCCTGCTTCCATCTGTTTCTGAGCAGTTTTTAGAATGGTTTCAGATTTTGGAAGCTGTTTTTGTTCATAATTTTCGATGATCTGCTGTTGGTTCATATAATTGTTCAATTGCTGACTCAATCTGTTTTTAAGCTCAATTTCTTTTCTCTGATACTGATTTTCGGAAATGGCAATTTTAGCCTGTGCTGCCTTTGCCAAAGCTCTCTGTCCTTTGGTAAACAAGGGAATTCCCACGCCCACCTGAACAGAATTGAAACGGTTATTATTGATGTTTTTCATGCTCTGGTTGGTATATCCTATAAGAAGATCCGGAAGCAGTCTGCTTTTTTCAAGCTGCACCTCTGCCTCTTCTACTTTGATCTGTTGCTGCAGGTATTGAAGCTCAGGATGCTGTTTTATCATTTCTTCTGAAACCTGAAGACCCACATTCATCGTAGGCTGATCAGCGACAGGTTGATAAAGAATGGTAGACTGAAGTAACAATTGAAGCTGAAGTTTTGCCATGTTCAGGTCATTTTCCAAAGTGTTTAACTGTACTTTTACCTGTTCTTTCTGAATTTCTGCGGTGGATTCCTCCAGAATATTGGCTTCTCCTTTTTTTAATCTTAATCCTGCTTTTTCAGCAAAATGATCGTACAGCCGGCTGATGTATTCCAGGACTTTTTTCTTCTCCTGAAGCACCAGTATTCTGTAGAAAACATCTGTCACTTCTTTGGTAAGCTGTGTTTTGGTGAGATTCTGATTGATGACACTGGCAGACCATTCCGCATCCAGCATTTGTTTTCTTTTTGAATACACGGTCGGAAAACTGAACCTTTGAGAGATTCCGAATGAATTATCCGTTTCCTCGCCCTGAATCTGTCCGAATCCACCGGTAATTTCCGTCTGGGGAATATCCAGATAACTGGCTTTCAGCTTTTCCTGATAATCTGATACCAATTTGGAATTTTTAAGCGTACCATTCTGCTGATACGCCTTTTCCAAAGCCTGATCATAAGTAATGTTTTCCTGAGCCTGATAGGTTCCGAAAGATATTAGCAATAGGAAAACAGACTGTTTTTTATAGTTGATTTTTTTTGAGAATTTCATTTTATCTTTATTAATATGTTCAAAAAGGACGTATAAGATGGGAAGGACAAACAAGGTTAAAAGGGTCGCAAGCATTAACCCTCCAATCACCACCGTTGCCAGAGGCCTCTGTACTTCAGCTCCGGCACCATTACTGATCGCCATGGGAAGAAACCCCAGAGAAGCCACAAATGCCGTCATTAAAACCGGACGAAGCCTGATTTTTGTGCCTATGAGTACAATTCTGCTGGTATTGGTTATCCCATTCTTTTTCAGCCGGTTGAATTCTGATATCAAAACAATTCCATTAAGTACGGCCACTCCAAATAATGCAATGAATCCTACCCCTGCACTGATGCTGAAAGGCATTCCTCTCAACGCCAGAAAATACACACCTCCTATCGCAGATAAAGGAATAGCGGTATAGATCAGAAGGCTGTGTTTTACAGAACCGAAAGCAAAGAATAAGAGCAGGAAAATCATCACTAACGAAATAGGAACTGCAATTCCCAGTCTGGCTTTGGCTTCATTTAAATTTTCAAAAGCACCGCCGTAAGAAACAGTGTATCCGGGAGATAATTTCAGGCTTTTATCTGCTTTTTGCTGAAGTTCTTCCACGATACTCTGGACATCTCTTCCTCTCACATTAAAGCCTACAATAATCCTTCTTTTGGTATCTTCCCTCTGAATCTGGTTCGGACTGTTTTTAAGCTCTACTTTAGCAAGCTGTGACAAGGGAATCTGTTCTCCTGAAGCGGTAGGAACCAAAAGATTTTGGATGCTCGTGATATCTTTTTTATGCTCATTATCCATTCTCACTACGATGTCAAACTTTTTTTCACCTTCATATAAAGCTCCCGCAGTCTGACCGGCAAAAGCCATATTAATTACCCTGTTGATATCTGCCACAGAAATATTGTATCGGGAAAGCTCTGAGCGGTTATAATCAATCACAACCTGCGGAGCGCCTACTACCGGCTCAATATAAAGGTCCTGCGCTCCTTTTACCGTATTAATAATAGTTCCGATCTTTTTTGCGTAGGTAGCAAGGCTGTCCAGATCATCACCATAAATTTTACAGACCACATCCTGTCTTGCTCCGGTCATCAGTTCATTGAAACGCATCTGTACAGGAAACTGAAAGCTGGTGGTAAGGCCTGGGATAACGCTTAATGCTTTGCTCATTTTGTCAGAAAGTTCAGGAAATGTTGCTGCAGAGGTCCATTCCTTTTTAGGCTTCAGTACTACGATCATATCTCCGGAGTCCATCGGCATAGGTTCTGTAGGGATTTCTGCGCTACCGATCTTCATCACTGCTTTTTCTACTTCAGGAAACTGGGTTAAAAGGATATGCGCAGCCTGAGTGGTAGCTTTCTTGGTTTCATTGATATTACTTCCCTGAAGAATCCTCATTTCAACAGCAAAATCACCTTCCTCCAGAGACGGAATAAACTCTCCACCCATTCTGGAAAGGGTAAAAACAGCACCTGCAAACAGGACTAAAACCCCAACAATAATGGTTTTTCTGAATTTAAGAGCTTTCATCAATAATTTCTGATGCCCGGTTTCCACTTTACCCATCACACGGTCTGAGATATTCTCCTTTTCTTTTTTCTTTCTGCTTAATACCAGAGAACTCATCATCGGAATATACGTCAGGGAAAGAATAAATGCCCCTATCAGGGCAAAAGCCACCGTCTGTGCCATAGGCTTGAACATCTTTCCTTCAATGCCCTGAAGGGTAAAAATCGGAAGATAGACGATTAAGATAATGATCTGCCCGAAAACCGCACTGTTAACCATTTTGGCCGCAGAACCTGAAACCTGATCATCCATTTCTTTTTTGCTGAGCATATTGTCTTTTCCAAAATGCTTTTTATGAGCAAGCTGATGCAGCACGGCTTCCACAATAATGACGGCTCCATCTACGATAAGACCGAAATCCAGTGCCCCAAGGCTCATCAGATTTCCTCCCACACCGAAAATATTCATCATGATAATCGCGAATAGCATCGCCAAAGGAATGACGGACGCCACCAATAATCCTGCTCTGAAATTTCCAAGGAATAAAACCAGAATGAAAACCACAATCAATGCTCCTTCCATCAGGTTGGTTTTTACCGTACTGATGGTATTATTCACCATTTTAGCACGATCAAGAAAAGGCTCAATCACCACTCCTTCCGGTAAAGATTCCTGGATTTTTTCAAGTCTCTGCTTGATATTTCCAATCACGACATTGGCATTTTCACCTTTCAGCATCAGAACAATTGCTCCGGAAACCTCTCCGGTATCATTATAAGTCATAGCGCCATACCTTGTCGCATAACCGATCTTCACAGATGCTACATCTTTGATATGCACAGGAATGCCTTCTTTTGTTTCCGCTACCTGAATGCTTCCAATATCTTCCGTACTTCCCAGAAGCCCTTCGCTGCGGATAAACAGAACGGTTTCTTTCTTTTCAATATAAGCCCCTCCGGTATTCTGGTTATTCTTTTCCAGCGCTGCAAATACATCATTGATATTGATGTTAAAGGCCTGTAGTTTATTTGGATTAATGGCAATTTCATACTGCTTTAATTTTCCTCCGAAGCTGCTTACATCTGCCACTCCTTTCGTTCCAAGGAGCTGTCTTCTGACCACCCAGTCCTGGATGGTTCTGAGTTCTGTTTCATCATACACATTTTCATATCCTTTTTTGGCCCTTACCACATACTGGAAAATCTCTCCCAATCCGGTTGAAATAGGCCCTAGTTCCGGTTTACCGATTCCCGCCGGGATATTGTCCTGAACGAGCTGTAAACGCTCCTGAACCTGCTGGCGTGCCCAATACACATCCGTTTTGTCATCAAAAACAACAGTTACTAAAGACAGTCCGAAACGTGAGAAGCTCCTCAGCTCCGTAATTCCGCTGATATTGCTGGTCGCCTGTTCGATTGGAAATGTTACAAGGCGTTCTATATCTGCAGCCCCATAAGAAGGAGCTGTGGTAATGATCTGAACCTGATTGTTGGTGATATCCGGCTGGGCATCAATAGGAAGTCTGGTGGTTTCATAAACTCCAAAAAGGATGAGCGCCACTGTAAACAGAGCAATGATGAGTTTATTCTTTACAGAAAACTCAATAATTTTATTTAACATGGAAAAAACTATTAATTATAACCCGGAATGCCTTATGAAAACTGATGTCATTAAAAAAGTATGATTAAAATGATCCTGCAAAACCACGGATCTTCATTCAAAAGAATAAGTCTTTTGGATCTGAGCGGGGATTTCCTACAGCAGAAAGATTCAAAATAAAGCTTTTGTAACTCCTGTAATGAATGGTGAAGCATCATGATAATGCATTGCGGATTAATTGATATATAACAAGAATTGACTGCTTTAAGTAAAAAACATAAAGCATTAATTTTCAATATAAAGTCAATTAAGAAAGCCGTGGAGGCTGGAAAATCTGAGAAAGATACTGTTGGAAGAAATCTTTTTCCTTGTAGATACTGGTTTTTTTTGAAACAGTAATCTCTTTAGGTTTTTTTATTTCAAATGAAAGTTCCGGAAGCTGGGCATGCACTGTCAATACAATCGGTGGATTGATAAACGGCAGTTTCTGATCAGTATCCCAGTCTGAATCCTGCTTGTGATTATCATAATGCTCCATGACAAACTCTGAAAGGCTTCCGTGGTATTCCATGAAATGTTCCACAAACATAGGCACTTTCAGTACTTCCCCCGCATTGGTGGTAGCCAGCACATACATCATTGAACATAATATGGAGAACCATTTTAACATGGGTGCAAATATAGGGCTTAAATTTTTCCTGAATAGGCTTTAATATTAATTTTTTGAGAATTTTAGCCAGTTTAAAAGCAGTTTAAATAAATAATAACTCTTCGTAAAAATGTTAGGTTTGTCAAACAAAAATTAAAGCCTTGACTTCAGTCTGCTCAATGTCTCCTGTGAGATATTAAGATAAGAAGCCACCATTTTATTGGAAAGCCTTCTTACCACCACAGGGTTTTCATCCAGAAGCTGACGGTATTTTTCAAGTGCATCCTGAACAAGGAAAGACATCAGCCTTTTGGTATTATTTACATAAGCAGTTTCAAGATATATTCTGTAAAACTTTTCCCATTGAGGAATAATCTCCAGAAGATGATAAAAATCTTTATGAGTAATATAATATACTTCTGAATCCTCTACGGCTTCTATGAATTCCTCAGAGGGTTCAGAAGTAATAAAACTGGTGAGTGCGGTTGCAAACTGATTTTCAAAAGCAAAATACCGGGTAGAATCCTGCCCTTCTTCATTAATAAAAAATATACGGAGACAGCCATTTACAACAAAAAATGTTCTCTGGCTGTTTTGCCCGTTGGAAAGTAATAACTCATTTTTTTTCAGGGAAATAACTTTAAAATAAGAAAGTATAGTTTCCAATTCATGATCTGTTATTGATATTCTATTTTTGATATATGACGTTAAAAGTTCCTGCATGTAAGCAAAAATAGTGATAAATGGCTTTGCTTACACCTTTTATTCTTTACTGTTTAGAGGTTTTCTGCCTGTCCGGCTTTCCAGTATGAACAAATGTACATGCCATGCGGATCCCATTCCAGTGTTGTTTTGAAGTAAGTACGAAGCTCATGTACAGTGGAATATTCTGCAGCGATATAAACATATTCTTTTAAAATCCCAGGTGGAAAATGAACAGATTTTACAGCTTCTGCAAGCTTGCTTCCCTGCTCAGGATGAGGATTATGCAGCCATTCTACAGATAAATCTGCTGCAGAACACAAGATCAGTTCGTCCTCTTTATCTGCCACCTCCAATATTATTTTTGCTCTTACATAGGAAGGAAACTGTTCTGCGATAGCACAAATCACAGGCAGTGCCGTTGCGTCTCCTGCAAGCAGGTAAAAATCAGCATTCGGAACTAATGGTTTTGAACTTTCTTTCATACCTATTTCCAATAGATCTCCTGGTTTGGCCTTTAATGCCCATGCAGAAGCTGGTCCATTGTCACCATGAGCTACAAAATCAACACTCAGTTCTTTTTCTTCCAGGTCAATTTTTCTATTGGTATAGGTTCTGATCAGAGTGATGTTTTCCTCAGTGGGGATAAAGATTTTATTATTAGATCCGGGCTTAACATTCGCCAATAGTTCAGCCTGTTTTTCATCAATATCAAATATAACACGGATTAAATGTGGTGTAATAAAGAGTTTCTTTTTAACGGTAAATACAGAACGTATTTTTTTCGTTTCTTTTACTTGAGATGTTAGTGAATGTTCCATTTTTATTTTTTGTTAAATAGTAAAATAATCATTGCAATGATACAGCTGATGCCTCCAAACAGGTATACAGTCTGATAATCAAACCAACCGGCAATTAATCCTGCAATGGGACCTGCCAATCCTAATGAAAGATCAACAAATGCGACATAGGCTCCTAGCGCTGTTCCTCTCATCTGCGGTTTTACTTTTTGAATGGCAAGAACTCCCAAAGCCGGAAATACCAATGAAAATCCAACCCCTGTTAATCCACATCCGATAATAGCCAATGTTTTGGAAGCAGAAGTCCAGATCAGCATTTGTCCCGCCACTTCGATAATCAGAGAGATCAAGGCTATTGTAAAACCTCCGTATTTATCTGGAAAAGAAGCAAAGAAAATTCTGGTCAGTACATAGCATGCTCCGAAGATCATAAAGGCAAGTGAAGCATCACCCCAATTTTTTTGTGAGAAAAATAATGCAATAAAAGAAGCAATACATCCAAAAGCCATTGATGAAAAAGCAAGACTTAAACCCTGACCTGATATGGCACCAATTACCTTATAGAAAGGCGTTCGCACATGATCTTTATCCACGGGAACAGAAGGAAGTTTTGCTGTGGAAAGCCAGCTCACCAGCGGAAGTAAGGCAATAAGAAGAAAAGCAGGCAGAATATTGTATTCTTTACTTAACCAGATACTGATGGGAGCTCCGATTGCAATTCCTGCATACATGGCAATACCATTCCAGGTCATTACTTTTCCTGAGCTGGAATGTCCTACAAGACCTATTCCCCACGTTAATGCTCCGGTAACCAGAAAACTTTCACCAACCCCGTGAATAATTCTTGCCAATAAGAGAAAAGCAAGTGCAAGGATAGGATTAGCTTGGAATACTACTGCCAGTACATAAATAATCCCAGCAATAACAGCCAGTATTACACCCGACATTTTACTTTTCTTTGCCCCTTTGGTATCTGTAATTTTTCCGGAATAGGCACGGGTTAAAAGTGTTGACAATGATTGCAGCCCAATCACAAGCCCTACAATAATGCTGTCAAAGCCTAATGTGTTCTGAACAAACCTGGGAAGTACTCCCAAAGCAATTCCTATGGTAAGGTAGACCGCAAATACCGAAATGATAATAGGAGCAGTTGCCTGATAGAAATTAATAGTCTGTCCTTTTTCTAATGTTGTACTCATAAATTTTGTTTAAAATATTCGGGTGCAAAGGTCCCGGTACAACAGATAAAAAACTTTGACTTAGATCAAAAAAGGAAGAACAGCCTTAATCAAGATTCAAAAAACCGTCTGTAAGACCTTTCCATTGTATTTTAGCAATCCCCATCATTCCACCTATAGCAGTAGCAAGATTTCTAAAAACATCCAGGAACTGAGCATTCAAGTTGGGGCTTTCATTTCGTCCGTATACAGCTGCTTTTAAATAAGCTATATTTCTGGATATCATAAAGGTTGAGCTTGCTGCAGAACTGTAAAAATGGGCAATATGACGACTTTTTTTATTTTGTGGATTTATCGAAGGTTTGCATGTGATTGATATACTTTCGGAAAAACTGTCCTGATAGAAACAGATATCTGTTATTTCTACCCAATCGTATCCTTTAGCCTCAGGTTCTCCCGGACCCGGAATATCAATCCGGATAAAATCTCCTTTTTGAGGTTCTCGGTTTGCAGGATTCCCATCAAAATCATACAATTTAAATGTAGCAAATGCTTTTCCACTATAACTTCCCCAATTATTAACTGAAAAAAATCTTTCTTTTAATATGGTAAACTTTTCCGGAATCAAATCCTGTTCAAATACTTTTCTGCTTTCTGTATCATGGAAACCTCCGAATTTTTGTGCAGGAACTCCCTTAAATATCTTTGGACTCATATGACAGGTTTTTAAGCAAAATAGAATAAAAAACCTATAAAATTTTATGAGCAGGGTCACAAAAGAGTTAAACAATTGTTTGAATACAGACTCATCAAGGTCTTATTTTGATAATAATTCACTTTTTACGACTTTCTTATTTTGGATAAAAAACAGGCATACAATTCTTCAGGTGGCGAATTATATTTAAATAGATATATTTTTACGCTAGTAATTTCGGAATCCCAAAGAAAACCAACAACATTTAAGGAATAATTATTTTCACTTAAAATAAATATTTTTTAAAAAAAATAAGCTTATGATGTTTTGCATACCATGATTTTTGTTTATATTTGTGAATCGAAATAATTTTTTTTCATCATTTGTGTTTTTTTAAGGTCTTCACTCGTGGAGACCTTTTTATTTTCAATAATCTCATAATTGAATATTGGCTATTGAAGTGAAAAAATGAACGAAATGTGAAATATTATCTTTTTCAATCTCCCCAATCGCTTTTACACAAAGGAATGTATAAAGTTTTGAGATGTTAATAACTCTTCTTTTCAATAAATCCCGACCCGCTTTGTATGTATTTTAAAGCCTATTGAATGGTTTTAATAAAATCAGTTGGCCTGAACTGCATCACAGACTGAAAACTTCTGGTATAGGCCTGAACACTCTTGTACCCTACTTCATAAGCTGTTTCTGAAATAGTAAGATTTCCCGAGCTCAAATATTCCAGACTCTTGATGATACGGAGCATTTGCTGATATTTGCTTAAGGTAAGACCGGTTTCTTTTTTGAAAATACGTTCCAGGGTACGGAAAGATAAAAGTGCTGTATCACTGAGGTCTTCCATTTTGATCTCATCCCGGTAATGATTGTGGAGATGTTCTATAACTTTTGCAAGGCGTTTATCTTTAGGAAGACTGATATGAAGAGTAAGAGAATGTTCTACAAACTGTGGAAGTTCGTTGAACAATGCTTTCAGAAATAGACTCTCATGATGATCTAGGGTCATCAGCTTAGACCATTTCTCTGCATATTTTATCATTTCCTTCAAAACAGGAGGAACAGAAAATACGTTCACTTCATGATAAAAAGGTTCTTGGGTGCTGATCTCCGCAAACATGATCATCAGCTTGATCTTTTCAGAATGGGAATTGGTTTTATGGACAGCATTTGGAGGAATCCATACCGCATGATTTTGAGGAAGGAGATAGATTTTTTCTTCGATAGTAATATACTGAAAACCACTTTCCACATACACGAGCTGCCCTTTCTGATGGTGATGCAGAACATTATCATGCACCCAGTTTTCTTCAAACCATATAAAATAAGGTTTTTTCAGTTCATCTATTTTTATACTGTCGTTAGCGTTCATGTCGTTTCAGGTTAAAACTTTGGCAAAATTAAACAAAATTACTGTGCTAATTTTGTACAAAAGTTTTTATTATGATGAAGAATGAAGTAAAAAAGAATGCTTCGTATGTTTTATTAATCATTAATGTTCTGGTTGTTATATTAATTTCCAGTAACCTCCGTTCACCTATTGTAGCGGTTGCCCCTGTACTGGGAGAAGTAAGAGATGCATTGAAACTGGATAATTTTCAGGTGAGTCTGCTTACGTCTATTCCACTGTTTATGTTTGCTGCCTGTTCTGTTCTGGTGAGTAGATTTTCCAATAAGTTCGGGATCAGTAAACTTCTGATGTACTCTCTGATTATTTTAAGCTTCGGGTTATTTTTACGAATCAGTGGATCTCTATGGCTTTTGTTTTTAGGTTCTCTATTCATTGGTTTAGGAATATGCATCGGAAATGTGGTCACTCCGGGATATGTTAAGAATAATTTTCCGAAGCAGATAGGTCTTATGACGGGAATTTTTGCTGTATCTATGAATCTCACTGCAGCTTTAGCTTCCGGATTCAGTGTGAAAATAGGAGAACTGACAGGTTTTGGATGGAAAGGATCTCTGGGAATCTGGTTGGTAATTGCTGCATTAGGTTTCCTTGTTCTATCATTGGAATTTATATTTAACAAAAGAAATCCGGCTCCACCTAAAACAGCGCTCAGTACTTCAGACTTTAATATGTTCAAATCTGCCCAGGCATGGAATATCAGTATTTTTATGGGACTGCAGTCTTTATTTTATTACTGTCTGGTAGCCTGGCTTCCATCATTTCTTGCTGATTTTCATATGCAGGGAGAAAGCTCGGGATGGGTATTTTTTGTGATTCAGATCACGATGATTCCTGTGACGTTTTGCTGCCCTATTATTGCCAGTAAAATGAAAGACCAAAGACTGATGATCCTTTTCATATGTACCCTAATGTTCGGAAGTACCATGATGTTTGTATTCCTGAAATCTCAGTGGATTTATGTAAATGCCGTGATTATTGGTATTTCTAATGGATTGTCTTTCAGTTTGTCAATTCTGTTCTTTTCTACGAGAACAAAAAGCAGTATCAATGCTGTTAAAATATCAGGAATGGCACAGTCTGTGGGATATCTGATCGCTGCATTTGGGCCTCCGTTGTTTGGAAAACTGCATGATTGGGATATTTCCTGGAACAGTTCATTCTATTTATTAAGCTGTGCTGTATTGCTGATGCTGTATTTTGGATTGAAAGCGGCAAGAAATAAGTATGTGGAAGATTAAAGCTTAACCTTCAGCATAACTAAAAAAGGATAGAAATAAGTTCTATCCTTTTTTTATTTTGTTTCTATGTTAATTCTTTTTTAATGCCTTTAATTTCGAGGCCAGCAGACTGCTTAGTTCTACAGCTACACTTCTTTTGCCTGCTTCTACAGAAGCTGAAGAAATACTTGCATTAAGCTCGGGGATATAAATAGCATCCGTACCCAATCCGCCTCCGTGATTATAGGCTGTCATTCCTCCACTTTTAATTTTCCTGATTCCAAGGCAGTAATTGATTTCCAGATTTGGCGGAACATCTGTATACATGAGCTGTAAAATTTTTGGATCTTCAATTACTTTTCCATTAAATAATAACTGGAAAAACAAGGCCATATCTTTCACATTGGAAGCAATTCCACCACCACCATAGAGATCCCATGAAGGATTAAGTTCTTTTATTTCCCAATTAAACTCTTTCCAATATTGATTCACCAATGGAAGCGATTTTTTTGGCTGTTTTTCAAGCTGAATAAACCATGTATGATCAAGTCCCAGCTTTTTATAATCTAAAAGACTGCGCAAAGCCTGATAAAAAGGCTTTCCTGTTTTCTGTTCTATGATTTCAGAAATTAATACATAATTGATATCAGCATATTTGAAAACTGTACCCGGCTCTCCTATTTTATGTTCTTTTCCTGCCAATGCAATCTGCTCATCCCTTGTCCACTGATGGGTTTTATTACTGTTGATAAAACTGAAGTAATTTTCCGTCACATAATCATGAATTCCGGATGTGTGGGATAACAAATGACGAACATTGACTTTATTCAGATCATATCCGGCACTGGAAAGGACTTTTGCTGTTTTGGGAGTTAAAAGATTTCTCAAAGGATCATCAATGCTTATTTTACCATTTTCTACCAATCTTAGAATAGCGGCTGCCATAAAAGTCTTTGTAGTGCTGGCGATCAGAAGCGGTTGTGAAGGATTAATGGGTGTATTGCTTTTGTTTCCATTGTATCCTGCTGCATAGCTCCAGGAAATATGCTGATCCGGAGACTCTACATCTACAATCAATCCGATCATTTCAGGATGAGCATTGTACGTAGAGTCAACTATTTTTTTTAACAAAGCTTCAGTATTTTGAGCAAAAACAGAGGTACTTATTGCTAAAGAAGCTGTGATAGAGAGTAGTAAACGCATAACGCAAAAGTATTAAATCTCCTTGTAATTAAAGATCACGAAGAGATTTATTATTTCTATTGTATTGAATTTAAAAAGGAAGTTCAACTTCTTCTCCGTCGTCAAGGACAAAGCATCTCTCACTTAATCCATTTTCCGTTATTTTTCCCTGAATAAATTTTATGTCTTCTCTGCAATGGCTTACCGCTTCCAGATGAGTCACCCAAACCGTAGATTCCGGTGCATATTCACAGACTTTTACAATATCTTCACTGGTCATAATAATAGGATCTCCCACAGAGAAAGTGGCAGCACCTCCTGCTACAATGATGTTTTGTGGCTGATGTCTGTCAATTTCTTCTGCAATATCATCATACCAAATCGTGTCTCCTGCAATATAAACTGATTGATTTTCTTTTTTAAAAACAAAACCATTCACAATTCCCATCTTCTCTCCTATTTCTCCCGTTCCGTGCTGGCCTTTGGTGGTTGATATTGTAATGTTTTTCCATTGAAGCTGATCTTTTACGGTCATAATATTGGTAAAACCCTGTGCTGCAATATGATCTGAAATAACATCCGGACAGATGATCGGAATATTTTTACCAAGAAGTCTGACAGCCTCAGAATCCCAATGATCAGGGTGAAGATGAGTGACAGCAACTGCATCAATTTCTTTTAATCTGTTACTTAATTCTTCTTTATTAAAAGGCAGATCTGTGAGAGGGTTCAGTAATTCGCTTTCTGTCATCGGCATTTTTCCCATAGAGCCTTTTTCACCCAGCATAGGGTCTACGAGGATGGAAATTCCATCAATATTCAATAGCAATGTAGCATTGCGCCATAATTGTAATTTCATTTTGAGTATGTTTGCAGAACAAAGCTATTGCCCGAAGAGGGTAAAACAATCGAAGGTTACCAAAAGGTTAACCATATATATTCAATTGACTTATGAATTTTGAAGAATTTAAAAACTGTGGATTAAGACGAAGTCTGGATATTCTTTCAGGGAAATGGAAACCTTTGATTTTACACAATCTTTTTGAAGAAGATCAGGTGCGTTTTGTGGAACTTTGGCGAAATATGCCACGGGTTTCCAAAAAAGTACTTGCAGAACAGTTGAAACAGCTGGAAGATGATCTTATTATTGAACGGATTGAAGTTTATAATTTTCCCCCTGAAGTACACTATAAATTAACAGATAAAGGACAAAAGCTTGGGCCTATTCTTTCCGAACTTCATTCATGGGGAAATGAAATGAGGTGAAATCATTTCACTGATATTTTATATATTGTTGAAAACTACAGGGTGATAAGATAAAAACCTTACAGGTTCTGGAAACCTATAAGGTATATTAAAAAAATTAAAAAAAATTATTACCGGAACAGATCGTTTATTCTCTAAACTGATTCAGCACCTCTGTAATATTCTGATAGACAAAATTCAATTCTTCTGATGTAATACAATAAGGAGGAACGAGATAGATTACGTTTCCCAACGGCCTCATGATAATCCCTCTCTGTAAGAATTCATTGTAAAGCTTCTTCCCTATTTCATTGAAATAAGAAGTGTCATTCCCGGTTTTAAAATCGAACGCTAAAATAGTTCCGATCTGACGAACCTTTTCTACATGAGGATGCAAAGCAAGTACTTTCACAAACTCTGAATGTTGATGGGTGATGCGCTTGATATTCATTTGAGTTTCGTTTGTAAGTAGCAATTCCATACTGGCAAGAGCCGCTGTACAGGCTAAAGGATTAGCTGTAAACGAATGCCCGTGAAATAATGTTTTATAACGGTCTTCAGAAAGGAAAGCCTCATAGATTTCATTGGAGCAGGTAGTGATTCCCATTGGCATAGTTCCTCCTGTCAATCCTTTTGAAAAACACATAATATCCGGCTTTTCCGTAAGATAATCTGCTGCGAAAAGCTTACCCGTTCTTCCAAATCCTGTAAAAACTTCATCCTGGATCATAAGAACACCTTCTTCCCTACAGAATTTCATCAGCTGGCTAAGGTCTTCTGCTTTATACATCAACATTCCGGCAGCTCCCTGAACTAATGGCTCATAGATAAAACAAGCCACTTCATCAGCTAATTCTTTAATCTGTTTCTGCAGGCTTTCCAGATTTTCTGCATTGGGTGTATCTATGAAAACAACTTCAAACAGCATGCTTTCAAAAGGTCTTGTCCAGAAGCTTTTTCCACTTACAGACATGGCCCCGAAAGTGTCTCCGTGATAGGCGTTTTTAAAAGCTAAAATCTTTGTCTTATTTTTCTCTTGATTGTATGCATATTGAATACACATTTTTAAAGCCACTTCCACTGCGGTAGAACCATTATCCGAATAAAAGACCTTTTCCTGGCCAGCCGGAAGAAGTTTCAGTAAATTTTCTGAAAGCTGTACCGCAGGTTCATGGGTAAATCCTGCGAAAATCACCTGTTCCAGTGTATTTAACTGTTCAAAAACACGTTGTGCAATATAAGGATGAGAATGTCCGTGCAAAGTTACCCACCATGACGAGACAACATCCAGATATTTTTTTCCTTCGTTATCATACAGATAAATTCCTTTTCCTTTAACAATAGGAATTACGTCATCAGCTGTTTTCATCTGCGTGTACGGATGCCAGTTTACCGCTTTATCTCTCTCCTGCAGGCTGATTTCTTTTGTTATTGTATTCATATATTGATGTAAAGAATAGAAATGAGTGATGGAGTTGGATTAAACAATAATTTAGTTGAATATGTTGTCGTAAATGTTGGATTAATCGCAAAGGCGCAAAATTTATCCTCGATTACTATTATTTTAAGGACGCAAGAACATTTCGACTTCGCTCAATATTAGATTTTCAGCAAGTGAGGTTTCATTTCCTTGTAGTTTTTTTTAAATTTCATCTGCTTAATTTGCATAATCTGCGAGAGAATGAAAATTTGCAATGTTAAATTTTATCGGAGATAAAATCTTTGTGCCTTAAAATATTACTTACTACAAAAACTTTTGCGCCTTCGCGTTTTCCAACTTATAGAGCAGTTTATAAAAGATCAAAAACCAATTTTATAATAAGCGCTATAATACCAATAATCCAACTCATCACTCATAATTCATAATTATCTAGCAGCATGTTTCTTTTTTCATCATAGGTTTCAGTCCTAATGTCTGGAGCATCTGCATATCTTCAGAAACTCCCGGATTTGGTGTTACCAGTAATGTCTCTCTTTCTCCTGTGAAAATGGAGTTAGCTCCTGCCATAAAGCACCATGCCTGCTCTGTTTCAGACATTTCTATACGGCCCGCACTTAGTCTTACCATAGAAGAAGGCATTACGATTCTTGCGGTGGCAATCATTCTTACCATTTCCCAGGTATCAACTTTTTCATTGTCTTCTAATGGAGTTCCTGCTACCCTTGCTAATGCATTAATTGGAACGGATTCCGGATGTTTTGGCATTGTTGCCAACGTTAAAAGCATTGAAATTCTGTCTCTGTGCGTTTCACCAAGCCCGATGATTCCTCCGGAACACACTGTAATTCCCGCTTTTCTTACGTTATTTATCGTATTGATTCTGTTGTCAAAAGTTCTGGTAGAAATGATTTCTTCATAATATTGCTCAGAAGTATCAAGGTTGTGATTGTAAGCATATAATCCGGCTTCCTGAAGTCTGATCGCCTGTTCTTCAGTAAGCATTCCCAGCGTACAACAAACTTCCAGACCAAGATCATTTACTCCTTTTACCATGTCAATTACCCTGTCAAAATCACGGTTATTACGAACTTCACGCCATGCTGCTGCCATGCAGAACCTTGAAGATCCGGAATCTTTTGCTTTCTGAGCATGAGCAATTACGGTTTCTGTAGGTAATAAAGCCTGTACTTTGATATCTGTGTGGTAACGGGCTGCCTGTCCACAGTATGAACAGTCTTCAGGACATCCGCCTGTTTTGATGGATAATAATGTGGAGATCTGCACTTCAGAAGGATCATGCCATTCGCGGTGTACGGAGGCTGCTTTATAGATCAGCTCCATCAGAGGAAGATGATAAATTTCTTCGATTTCTTCTTTAGTCCAGTTGTTTCTCAATGTTGTTTTTGTATCCATTATCCTATTTTTGTTATTGTTAATTGCCTTGCAGCATGTTGTATAGATTCCTTATCCGTACTGTTGATTTCGGGAATCTTTATAATTTTTGTTTCTTTTTCGATAAAACTGCAGATCACTCTTTCTGTATCTTCCGGAAAATCTCCGTTAAG
This sequence comes from Chryseobacterium sp. S0630, assembly GCF_024158915.1. GTDB lineage: Bacteria > Bacteroidota > Bacteroidia > Flavobacteriales > Weeksellaceae > Chryseobacterium. The sequence goes on from NZ_JAMZGF010000002.1 coordinate 77,656, forward strand.
AATTAAATATTCCAGCTGAATTCCCCTCTGTTGTAAAGCCAGGATTGAGAGCAGGCTATGATTAATGCAGCCTAAATAATTTCTGACCACCAATGCTGTCGGAAGGTTTAATTCTTCAATAAGATCTATCATGAAAGTAGTGTCTGATATAGGAACCATAAGCCCTCCTGCTCCTTCTACAATCAGAGGATTTTCTGTCTCTGGTAATTGAAAATCACTCAGGTGTATGGTGATATTTTCTTCTCTTGCGGACTGGTGTGGTGATGCAGCCAGCTGTAAACGGTAAGTTTCCGGATGGCAGACATTAGTATCGGTCCATTTTTCAATTTTATGACTGTCTGTATAGTGAAGATCTCCAGACTGTATGGGTTTCCAGTATTCTGTTTTAAAATGCTGAACCAAAATGGCTGAGCAGACTGTTTTTCCTATTTCGGTTCCTATTCCTGTTATAAATAATTTCATGTGGTTTGGGATTCGGGGTTCGGGATTCGTGTTCCGAGTTTTGAAGGTTTACTTCTTTAGTTGTGTTATCGCTTTAAATAAATTCTTTAATAATTCCGGTGAGTTTTACAATTTCTTCTTCCTTATTAAAGCTGTGGAGGCAGATTCTCAGTCTTTCGCTTCCTTCTTTTACTGTAGGGCTGTATATGGCATAGGTTAAAAATCCTTCTTCAGATAAAATATCCTGTAATTCTTTCAGTCTTTGGTTGTCCGGGATCACAATAGCCTGAACCGGGCTGGTTTCTGCTGATGGAGACTGTAAATTTCTGCTTCGGAAAACTTTGATGTTATCCTGAAGTTTTTTAGCCAAGTCATGATTTTGATCTAAAAATTCATATCCGGTTTTGATACTCATCCACTGAAAATCCTGTGCTGATGTGGTATAAATAAACGGACTTGCAAAATTAATCAGGTAAGATTTCACTGTTTCATTGCAAAGGATGGCCGCTCCATGAGCTCCCAGAGCTTTTCCGTAGGTCACCACTACAGCGGAAACCTGATTCTGTAATTGGAATTTTTCAATCAATCCATATCCAAAAACGCCAAATGCATGGGCTTCATCTACAATCAAAGAGGCCTTATATTTACTGGCTATCGCAGCGATTTCCTGAAGAGGAGCAAAATCTCCCTCCATGGAGTAAAGACTTTCTATCGCGATATAACAGTGTCCTTTCTGTCTTTTTAAAATATTTTCAAGATCTTCAGGGTCATTATGCTTGAATTTCAACTTCTTAGCATTTGAAAGTTTACAAGCATCATGTACTGACCGATGGATATGTTCGTCCACAATAACAGTATCATGACGGCTTGGAAGTGTAGAGAATAAAGCCAGATTCGCATTATATCCGGATGGAAAAAGCAATGCAGACTCAAACTGATGTTTTTGAGCAATATCCTTTTCCACAGAAACTGTCATATCACTGTTTCCGCTAATCAATCTTGAACCTGTACTTCCGGAAAGCAGCTGAGGGTTATCTGTAACCTTTTGCAGCAGTAATTGTTGAAGCTCTTTACTTTTTGCCAACCCCAAATAATCATTGGAATAAAAATCAATTCCATCAGACTGAATTCGCAAACGCCTTAACGTCCCTTCCTCCTTTCTTTTGTCAAGAGATTCCTGAAAACGAGAGCTATTGTTAAGCATAATTTAACTGAACCACTTCCTGAGTAATTGCATTGATCCACTCTTCGTGCAGTTCTTTTTCTATCGTCAGAATTTGATCCGCGTGATGTTTCCAATCTGGCGAAAATTCATTAAGCTGGTTAATCATTTCTTCCAAATGTCCTTCTTCTTCCAGAATAATAGATTTTACCATAATTTTAGAAGAAGCTTCAGTAAGCGCCTGCTGATATACGGGATAAAGCTCATCTGCACGAACTTCAATAGCATAGGTTACAAAAAGATAAGCGGCATATTTAATATCTGTTTTGTCAAGATTGAAAGCCTTCTGTAGATAACGACAGGCTTTAATATCCAATGAGTGAAGATATTGGCTTGTGGCTATAGGCGCCAGAAGCTCTGTACTTTCATAGGTTTTGCAAAGTTCGGGGTTTATTTTGCCAATTTGTTTTTTTAAATAATAGGCGTGACGGTGTTCTTCAGCAGCATGTTTCAGCTGGATCTGAGAAACCAGGGTTGGATGTTCACATTTTGATATTTTTCTTGCACCGGCATTTTCCATAAAAGAAAGCGTATTCAGCCATTTGGCATGGGTACTTCCTTCCTGTACAATTTTTTTTAACAGATGATTAAATTCCATAGATTTTTATTTTGATGTCAAAAGTAGTATATTGCCGGATGGTTACATTGTGCCAGTTTTGATATTATGGATAGTCCGGTTAGAATTCCCTACGAAAGTTTTATTAAAATAGATAGAAAATCAGAGACTTCTATCTATCTGCAGATTGCCAATCAGCTGATCAATGCCATTCAGAGAGGGTTTCTTCCCTTTGGCACAAAGCTTCCAGGTACAAGAACTTTCAGTGAAATGCTTGAAATACATAGAAACACAGCAGTTGCGGTTTACGATGAACTGTCGGCCCAGGGCTGGACAGAGAGTTTTCCAAACAAAGGAACTTTTGTGATTGGAAAGGATCAGGAAAAACCTGTTAAATTGAACGATTTTAAGCAGAATAACCTTCAAAACTATCCTGTTTCCACTGGTTTTTCATTCAAAACATCCAATATTCTCGATAATCCTTTTGAGCACTCGAATTGTGAATATGTCTTTAATGATGGGGTACCGGATATCCGCTTAACCCAAATCGGACAACATTCGCGGTTTTATAGTTCTATTCTGAAGCGTAAATCTAACCAAAAAGCTTTGGGACATTATAACCATGACGGAAGTGAGTTTTTTAAAGAACATTTATCCCAATACCTGAATCTTTCCCGTGGACTTCCTATTTCCAAAAACAATCTGCTCATCACCCGAAGTACGGAAATGAGTATTTATATTGTTTCCGAGATTCTTCTCTCAGCTGGTGATACTGTATTGGTAGGAGCATTGAGCTACTTCTCCGTCAATATGATCTTTATGAAAGCTGGTGTAGACATTGTTTCAATTCCCATTGATGAGGAGGGAATTATCGTAGAAAGCGTACGAGAAGCCTGTAAAAAGCAAAAAATACGGATGCTTTACCTGACACCTCATCACCACTATCCTACTACTGTTGCATTGAGTGCTCAGAGAAGATTTGAGCTATTGGAATTAGCGAATGAATATGGATTTATTATTCTGGAAGACGATTATGATTATGAATTTCATTATGATAAAAGTCCAATCCTTCCTTTGGCCAGTGCTGATACAAACGGAATGGTAATTTACATTGGTTCTTTCGGAAAATCCTTGGCTCCGGGATTCAGGACAGGTTTTATTGTTGCTCCGGAGAATCTGATGACAGAAATGCGTAAATATCTGGGAATTATTGACCGTCAGGGAGATATTCTGATGGAAAGAGCGCTTGGAGAAATGATTGCAGAAGGGGAAATCAACCGTTATCTGAAGAAATCTTTAAAAGTTTATCAGGAAAGGCGCGATTATTTTTCTTTGTTGTTGGAAGAGAATCTGGGTGATTATATTACTTTTCAGAAACCTTCCGGAGGGCTTGCCATATGGCTGGAATGGAATATTCCACTGAATCTGATGCAACTGAGCAGGAACTGTGCAAAGGAAAATCTTTTTATTCCTAAAACATTGTTGTATCAGAATAAAGGGCTTACGGCGATGCGCTTAGGATTCGGAGATCTTAATTTTGATGAGATGAATAAAGGGATTGAAGTGTTTTCAAAAAATGTGAAGGGATTGATTGGGTGATGAAGTATCACACTAATTGAATAAATTACGGTTTCTCTTGCTGAAAATCTTTGATTTTCTTGCGTCTTAAAAATGCATGAAGATTAAAAATCTTGCGCCTTTGCGATTTTCCAAAAAAAAGAGATTATTTATTTTTTTGAACGCAAAGGCGCAAGTTAGATTATAATAGTTTGTTTTAAGGCGCGAAGATTTTATCTCTGATAAAATTTGATACTTGGATACATAACATAAGTAAAGAGGTTATTCAGAAGGGTCATTCTGAACACAGACTAAAGTCTGCGAACGTAGTTCATCAATGTCGTGAAGAGTCTCTCTTAACCTAAATTATTAATGAGATTCTTCCTTCGTCAGAATGACAAAAGTCGGATTATTGCCCTTTGAGATAACCTTCTCTCTTTACTGATGATGAGTAGGAAAAACTACTTTGTTTTTCTTATGTTTTGGTTTCTTCTTTTTCTTGTTTAAGTAGATAATAAAACCGGTAATCGGGAGTGACAGTGCGATGATGGCGGCCAGAAAATAGATAATTCTGGTGGTCAGTCCCAGGATGCTTCCGGTGTGAAGATCATAATTTCTTTCTCTTAATGCGGTTCCATATCCGATATTTTTGTTTTTATAAGATTGAGATTTTAAAATATCTCCTGAATATTGATCAAAATTAAAATGTTCGTTTCTGTATTGCCTTCCGTCATAAGTCAGCTCAGCATAATAGGTTCCTTCTTCCGATCTTGGAAAATTAACAAGTGCTGATTTTTTGTCTTTCAATCCTTTTTCCATGGTATTTCCAATGAGATTGAGAATATTTTCACGGTTTGAAAATTCTTCGGAAGGGATTGTACTTTTAGTTTTCTTTTCTATGGGAATATTTCCGTTCAATGTGTTCTTTACCCATATATCTACATCTTCAAAGCTCCATATCAATGCGGAATAAGAGATTAAGAGTAAAGGAATGATGGCATAGAATCCCAACACATTATGAGCATCATAGTTAATCCTTTTCCAATTGGCAGATATTTTAATGAAAAACATTCCTTTCAGCATGGCTTTACTCATTTTTCGGGGATACCATATCACAAGCCCCGATAAAAGAATGATGGCAAATATCAATGTGGAATAACCGGTAATCGCTTTTCCGATTTTTTCGCCCAATAGAAGCCTTCGGTGAAGATCCAGTACAATTTCGAAGAAATCTTTTTTGGCATCTTCTACTTCCTGTACTTTTCCGGTGTAAGGATCTACGTAAATTCGATAATAATAAAGATAAGTTCCCCAATACGTCCATGCGTCGTTATCCATTTTTAAGGTACGGAATACATACGTTCGTGAGGGATCAGAAGGCATAACGACTCTTTTGACCTTTAAACCTTCAGGAAGTGCTTTTTCTGCTTTTTCCGTAAGTTCTGCCAATGAAAGTTTTTTTCTTCCAATGTTTTCAACGTAATATCGGTTGGGGTGAACAATATGTTTTAATTCTTCTTCAAAAACCAGGATACATCCTGTAGCAGCCATGATAACAACTATAAGCCCGGACGTTAGTCCGAGCCATAGATGTAACTGATATGCAATTTTTCTAAACTTTAACTTCATTCTTAAAATTTAAAGCTTACCTCAGCAACAAAATTACGAGGCATCTGAGCGACTACCACTCCCTGTCCTGCAAAATATTGTACATTACCCAGGTTATTCATTTTAAATCCTAATCTGTATCTTTCTTTTTCAAGGGAGATAGAAGCATTGATCAAGGTGTAAGCAGGGAATGCAAACTGTCCGGTTTTCACTTTGTTTCCGGTAATCTGTTTTCCTACACGGTTGACCCCGAAACCTACTCCCAATCCCTGAAGTCCTTTGATAGGAAGGATATAACTGATCCAGGAATTGAATACATTGGCAGGACCTGCAGATTCCGGACGACGTCCTTCTACATCTGCATCTGCTTTTTCAAATCTGCTGTGGTTATAGGAATATCCGGCCATAATGTTTAATCCCTGAACCGGATTCATGATGGTTTCAATTTCAATCCCTTTACTTCTCTGTGTTCCATCCTGAACAACAATATTGTATTCTTTTCCGTCACGGATTACGCCGCTTCCTCTCTGGATATTATCCACAAGAATATCGTAGTATCCTACGGTGAAATTAATTTTATTTCTCCAAAGATTTCCTTTGATTCCCACTTCCCACTGATTGGCCATCTGAGGTTTCATTTCTCCGCTAATGTCCGGTAGCTGCTGCGCAACAGGTGCTGTATAGCTGAAACCGTTCATATAGTTACCATAGGCAGATAACTGATCTTTAAGGATCTGGTATACGATTCCCACTTTTGGAGACCACGCAGTCTGCTTAAAATCACCGGTACGTTTATTATCATTCAGATTAAGCTGTCCTTTACTTTCGTAATGATCCATACGTAAACTTACTAAAGTAATCAAACGGTCGGTAATATAGGTTACGTTTGAAATATACGCCCCATAAAGATTTGCTGCAGATGTATTTCTTACTAAAGGAGTCTTTTTTAGATCAATGGCAGCCTGAGTAATGGCCTGGATTTTCTGAAGAGCAAGATCTTTAGAAATATTCGGATATCCTTCTAAGCTTTGTCCGTTAACATTATCAAAGACTACAATTGGAGAATGGTTATTGTTGATCGTCTGATTCAAATAATCCAATCCGATCAATACTTTATTTTTAATTTTACCGATGTTAAATTGTCCATTGAAGTTCTGCTGAATACTTGTAGAAGAAGCTTCTGAGTTCTGCCATTGTACGTTACGTTCCAGCATGGCATCACTTGTATTTCCTCTGATAAACTGATATTGATATAATCCTTCTGTTTTTCTGAAGTTTCTTGAAAGTAATGTCTGTGAAGTCCATTGATCTGAAATTTTGTAATTTGCTTCAGCTTTCACATTGATAGATGGCGCTTTTAAAGTCATATCATTGTTGGAATATGATCTTTTCCAGTCGAAGCCTAGTTCATCCGGATTGTGAGCAAAATAGGCTCTTGTTCTCGGAAGGAAAATAATCGGAGTATTTGTTCCTTCATAATTGTAAATCTGAGCTCCTAAGTTAAATTTCAATCTTTCATTAACCTGATAACTTACTGTAGGAGCTACAAAGAATGACTTCCTGAATTCAGAATCTCTGAATCCGTTCTGATACTGATAAGCAGCATTCAAACGGAATAACATATTTCTGGATTCTGTAATCGGTCCATAAACATCAGCGGTTACACGGTTCAGATTATAGCTTCCCATCAGATAAGAAGCCTCTCCTCCAAAATAATCTTTTGGTTTTTTAGTTACAGCATTAATCAAACCTCCAAAAGAAGTTACTGCACCTCCATACAATGTTCCTGAAGGACCTTTGATCACTTCAAGACGCTCTAGATCAGCAGGATCTATTTCTCCGTTGGTAGTTGCAGGCACTCCGTCTACCATGGATACTTTGGTAGGAAAACCTCTAAGGCTGTAATAGAAACTTCCGTCTCCGGAACCTCTTCCCGGACTTCCCTGCATTTTTACCATACCCGGAACGTTTTTCAATACTTCTGAAATATCGTAAGTAAGCTGTTCTTTCATGATCTGCTGGTTGATGCTTGTGTAAGCCTGTGGATTTTCAAGAACTTTCAAAGGCATTTTAGCCACTGAAGTACTGTCTTTATCCAAAAATTTATTTCTGCTCACTGCATATACAGTAATTCCTTCAATCACATTATTGTGTAAAGGAGCGTAGATCGCAGGAATTTCGTAGACATCTTTCTGAATGTGGATGGGTTCCCTCATCAGCTCGATGTCATTTAAAACCACCTGAAGTGTATATTCTCCAGGTGGCACATTTTCAAAGTAATATTCTCCTAAATTATTGGTTTTTGCCTGATAAGACGTGTTGACAAGTCTTAAAATAGCGTTTTTTACTGGTGCTTTTTCAGACAGCATGATTTTGCCATGAATTCTGTCGCCCTGCTGTGCAGAAAGCGAGTTTGAAGATAAAGCAAGACCAAGAAGTAATATAAGGGTTTTAGATGTTTTCATGCTGTAAGTTTTGTAACAGGGGATAGTTTATTTTACCGTTTTGTGATAATGGGAATGATTCTATACGTTCTGTGCGTACATATTGGGGATTAATACGCAGTTTATTTTTAATGATTTCGGTGATGATCTGAGGATCTATTTCCGGATTGTCATACAATACCACGATCTTTTTATCATTGGCATTCAGACATACGAAAGTATTGCCCTGCATTTCATTTTTAAGAATGAATTCTACCTCATCGAGATTAAGACGTATTCCGAAAAGCTTCATGATACGCTTTATTCTACCTGTGATGTAATAAATTCCGTTTTCACCTTTTCTGGCGGTATCTCCGGTATGCAGTACGGAAGGCTGCTCATAGGTAGCAAGATCTTCCAGTTTATTGGCATAGCCTCCGAAAATACTGACATGAGAAAACAGCAATTCATCCGTTTCAGGATCAATTTTGAAGCTTCCTCTTTCTACCACATTTCCGATTGATGTTTCTTCTTCCAGCAATCCTTCTGTGGTAAGATAAGCCATTCTTCCTCCTGCTTCCGTCTGACCATATTGCGCAAAGAAATCTTTTTTAAATTCATGACAATAAGAGAAAATAGTTTTTCTCAGCTCAGCGTTGATTACTCCTCCGGTATGGGTAAAATACCTCAGACTTGGAGAATCTTTTCTGAAAAATCCTATTCTGTTCAGATTTTCATAAAGAAAAGGAACTCCACCCAACGTACTGTAGCCATACTCCTCCATTTCATCCCAGAATGCTTTCTGCATAATGTCTTTATCTGTACACACAATTCTTCCGGCACGCATACAGTTGGTAGTGAAAATAGAGAATCCATATACGAAGTTGATCGGTACATTTAGAGGAACTACATCCGTTCCCTGAACCGGCATGTATTGAAGGATGCTCAATGCATTCTGATAAAGGCTTTCATCAGATAATTTAACAAGCTTTGGAACACCTGTTGTCCCTGAAGTACTCAAAAGGATTTTGATGTCAGGATGAATGGTAACTTCACTCTTATAATCATCCTTTGCAAAGATGCTGATGTTGTCTGAGAATGCTTTCAGAGTATATCCTTCAATGGCTTCTCTTTGGGGATCAAAGATGTATTTCGGACGGTATTCCGCCTCAATACGTTCTTTGAATTCCTCATGCAGTTTCTGCCCCAGTACCGCAATGGTGTGTGCTGTTCCATAAAAATTGAGCAGCACTTCAATACTTGACAACTGATTGTCATTGTATAAAAAGAGCAGCCCTTTTTCTACGGGGTTTAAGCCTAAAGACCGGTACAGCGTTCCTACCGGTATTGTTGTACCGGTGGAAGCATCTGTAACCCCCAAGTTCTTATTGGCAATTACATTTTCTAAAATTTTCATATGCTTAGTTTTCTACGAATACATCGTATTTTTTCATTTTTTCGCGAATCTTTCCGACGGTTCCCATCTCCAGAATATCGTTAAAATCAAACTTGATCTGATAAAACTGTTCAAGCGCTTCTACGATAAGAAGGTGAGACATAGAATCCCATTCCGGGATTTCCTGATACGTTAGTTTTTCATCTACCAATTCTTTCTTTATTGCGATGGCAGAGGCGATAATTTCATAAAATTCTTCTGTAGTGTTCATTTTAAATTTTTATAGTTTTCCATTTTCCATTTTTAAAAATCATGAGGAATAGCACAGCCAAAACAATTTCCGAAGAAACGATAGCAGTAAATATTCCTCTCAGTTCCCACTGAAACCTTACTCCTAAGAGATAAGCCAGCGGAAGCTGAATCACATAAAACATGACGAGGTACAGCAGTGTAACCTGCAGAATGTTTCCCGCCGCATTCAGAGCGCGGCTGATCACCATGGTGAAACCTAAAAGCAGATAAGCCATAGAAACCACATGGATGTATTGAACCGCATATCTGGCAACTTCCGGTTCTGTCGTGAAAAATTCCACTACATATTCCGCTGCAATCTGCCAGAATAAGGCTACAAGTACCAGATACGTCATATTGATCGTTCCGGCTCTCCAGACAGTTTTTTCAGCCCGCTCAGGTTCTCCGGCACCCAGATTCTGACCAGTAAGAACTCCCGCAGCATTTCCTATTCCCCAGGCAGGCATCGTTGCTACCGAAGCAATACGCTGGGCAATAATATATCCTGCAAGCGCAGTGGTTCCGAAAGTGGAGATAATCTTCACCATAATCAGCCAGCTGGATGTAGGAATGATATACTGAACCAATCCTCCAAAGGCAATTTTCAGAATCTTCTGCAGCAATGGAATATCAAGCTGTAAAGGAACTCGGATGATGATACTGGTTTTTCCGGACATCAACACGAAGGCTTGATATAAAACCCCTAATAGCCTTGATAAAACCGTAGCATAAGCCAATCCCATCAATCCAAAAGCAGGAATAAATCCTAATCCGAAAACAAGGATCACTGCAAAGATGATATTGGAAATATGGCAGATCCAAAGTGATTTCATAGCAATATCAGCGTCACCAGCCCCTCTGAAAAGTCCATTCACAGACAAGCGCAGAATCACAAGCCCGATACTCAGGAAGACCAGTCTAGAGAAAGAAACGCCTTCGGTCACCGTACTGGCATTGATTCCCAGAAAACCAACGATTTCTGATGCGAAAAAGCAAGAAACTCCACCAATAAGCACTGCAAAAAACAGAGCCAGCAAGATGATGTATTGGGCTGTTCTGCCCATTCCCTCTTTATCTTTCTCGCCTGCTCTTCTGGCAGTAAGGGTTGCTGCTGCAATTCCCAAACCTACTGCAATGGCATAAGCAAAATTGATATAGTTATCTGTAATTCCCACAAGACCAAGAACCTTGTCTCCTAATTTTGCGATAATCAATAGATTGACACTCACAAAAACAGATTCCATGACAAGTTCCATCACCATGGGAATGGCAAGACTAAAGATGGAACGGTTGATACTTCCGGAAGTCAGTTCAACTTTTTTTCCAGCTATGGCTCCATACGTAAAAACCGCTCCTTCTTTTAGTATATGCAGGAATTTCCTCATACTGCTGCTACTGAATTTTTATTGGCAATCTGATACAGCGGATTAGGCAGTGCTCCGTCTTTTCTTGGAATAGCAAATGCTTTGTTTTCACTGTAACCGTTATTTTTCAGACGCAGACTGTTGATATAGAATCTTTTGAATGCAGGCACGTACAGGTCATACTTTTCGTAACGTTCCTGAAGATGGGTATTCTCAGCTTTATAATTTTCTACACAGTTGTGAACCAGTTCCCAGAATGTCTCTTCATTAAAGTTGGAATAGGTATGCAGCGCATTCGACAGATATCTGAAGAAAGCATCAAAAACGCCAAGCAAAATAAACAACGGGATATTTTCTTTGTTGGAAGACTGAATCAAACCATCTGCAAGATGTGCAGGAAGCTTTTCTCTTGCCTCAGTGGTTAAAACAATATCATCCACAAAGTCTTTGATTACGATTCTCTTCGGAACTCCGTTTTTCAGAACCACCATAATGTTTTCTCCATGCGGTGTTACACATAGCGAATGCGTGTAATAGATATGCAGTAAAGGTGTAAGATAAGCATCAAGATAGCTTTCAATCCATTCTTTGATACTTACACCTGCTTTTTCCGCAAATGCCTGAACCAATGGAACTCCACTTTCGTCTACATACAGTAAAGAGGCCATAGTTACCATTTGTTCGTCTTCTTTCCGATAATTTTCAGCACTTTCTCTCCATAATGCTCCAAGGAATTCATTGTATTGATATGGTACGCTGGCAATAGCTCCATATTGTGGATGCAAATAAGTGATGGCAGCTTCTTCTCCTAAGAAAATAGTCTCTTTGTTCTCAAGGTAAGCATCATCTTTAATTAAGCCTTTTACCCAGTCTGTAATGGCTGGAGCAATTTTCATCTGTTTAGGTGATAATCCTCTGATATTTCCTGTGCTCAGAATAGAAACTGCCGTTTTCAGGTATCTCTTTTTAGGATGATCTACATTGAATAACGTTCGGATACTCTGCTGCGGACTGTAGGTATCACTACCTTCTCCTAATTGAATTAAAAGTCCGGAAGCAATATCTCCGGCAAAATGAATCTGAAGCTTATGCTCCCACTGCCATGGATGTACAGGGATAAAGTGATAATCTTCAACAACTTTTCTTTTACTCAACAGCTGCTGCTGAAAATCATTATATAATTCCTCTCCTATTTCAGAACGGTAAAACTCATCTCTGTTGATATGTTCCAAAGACTGGAATGATGATCTGCTTTTATGAGAAGCCAGCCAGATTACTTTTAAATTTTCATCGGCTTCAGGAGCAAATGTTTTAAGATCTCTTGGAGAAAAACCTAATCGGCTTTTGTTCACAATTACCCATGGATGTCCGGTCATATTATGTTCTACTGTTTGATAATCCGCATCCGCAAGCTCTTTTGAAGACATCACTCCTCTTGATAAGATTAAAGCATCACAATACAGCGTATGCAGTAATTCTTCCGTGTATCTTGCAATGGTATAAGGATCTAAATCGAATACAGACTGCATTTCCAGGAAGAAAGCCGCTACATCTACTGAAGACAAATCTTCACCGTTTTCTGTTTTTGTAATACTGTCTTTATCAATATGCCAGTAATCCATCATTCTTTCCTGTCCGCGGAAACTGTAGATAATATTTTCAACTCCTGTTTCAAGGGTAAAAACAGTATATCCATTTTTATTTTCAAAGGTTATCACAGGTTTTAGAAGCTCTTCGTGCATCAATTCTGCGATGGTTTTGGCCATTAGGTTTCTGTTGGCCTGATTCCAGTTTTCCTGGCTTACTGTATTTTTTAAGTTGGTGTTCATTTTTTGATTAAATTTTGGCAGTTGGTAAATCAGCATATTTTTCTACATCGAAATCCTGGAAAGCAATTTTCTTTTCAATTTTATAGTGCTCTCTTCCCAGAATATCATTGATGATGTAGGAATTACGGTAAGCAGCCATTCCCAGATCCGTAGAAATATAGCTGTGGGTATGAACTTCAGCATGAAGCACATAGATTTCTCCTCCGTTGTGATCTATTGAATAATTTCTGTTGACATCAAACAATCCGCTGGAATCTCTCTTGATTCTATCCTGAATATTCTCTAAGAATGCAGGCTCATGATAACGGTATCCTGTTCCCAGAATCAGATAATCAGCTTCCTGATCATAAGGTACTTCCTGTTCCAGTTGGGTAAATTCAAGATTGATGAAATCCGGATTGCTGTTGTCTACTCTATTCAGCTGGCTGTTAGGAATAATTTTAAGATTAGGATCAGCGTTGTCGATATTCAGATCATAAATAAAATCGTAGATATCATTAATCAGATCATAATTGATTCCTTTAAACTGAGCTTGCTGTTTGCTTAAAATGGTTTTCCTTGCAGATTCGCTTCTGTTGTAGAAATATTCTACATAATCAGGCGAAGTAAGCTCCAGTGTCAGTTTAGAATATTCCATAGGGAAAAATCTGTCCGGACGGGAATACCATCCCAGTTGTGTTTCTTCATTTCTGTTTTGAAGAAGGTCATAAAAAACTTCTGCCGAACTCTGGCCAGAACCGATAATCGCTATTTTTTTACCCTGAGCCAAAAGCTCTTCTTTTCTGTACAGATAAGAACTGGTATGAATAACACGGGAATCATCTTTCGGAATGAAAGAAGGAATATGAGGCTGGGTTCCCGTTCCTAAAATCAGTCTTTCCGTTTTGAAAACCGTAGTTTCTTTGGTTTTTGTATGAATAGTCGTTACATGATATAAACCCTCTTCATAAATAATATCTACCACCTGAGTAGAGAAACGGCATTGTGGAAGCTGTTCAATCACCCATTGGCAGTAACGGTTGTATTCTTTTCTCGGAATGAAAAAATCTTCTCTGATAAAAAACTTATAGAGTCTTCCTGTTTCTTTCAGATAATTTAAAAGACTTAAAGGATTTGTAGGATCGGCCATGGAAACGCAGTCGCATAAAAATGGAGTCTGCAGGGTTACATGGTCAATCATCAGTCCCGGATGCCAGTCGAAACCATCTCTCTGGTCCAGGAAAAGGGTTTTCAGTTCCGAAATCGGATTAGATAATGCGGCAAGTCCCAGATTGAAAGGGCCTATACCTATGCCTATTACATTGTATACGGCTTCGTTAGTCATTTTTTGTGATGTTTGTGGTGATTTGTACCTCTTTATTCTGTGGGAATTTTTCCCAGTACCATTCTCTGTAACAGAAGTTCAGATTGGCTTTTTTATGAGGCATTTCTATTACTTTATCTACTTTGAAGCCTACATGAGCTTTATTCATCATAGACGCAAGCGAGTCTACAGATCCTTCGCCTACCATTTTTCCTACCTGTGGCTGTGCAAAAACATAATCAACCATAGATTGAGTAGATGGAGATACAAATTTCTTTTTAGGATCAATAGGTGCAATAAACTGGTGCGTTCCGTAATCGGTAGGCAGTACTTCATAATAATCGCCTACAATATCTCTGCAAGCCCAATACACCTCGATATTACATGAAGGTTCATCGTTTCCTGCAATGATATAGCTGTGTGCTTCATCACTTGGAAGCATCAGTCTGTAATAGGTTTCCAGCTCGTCAATAGGCCAGTTCATCTGCCAGATTTTTACGGCATGTTCACGGTTGAACCATTCATGAAGCATTTCAAGGTCGTTTTCAAGATCTATAGGACGCATGCTCATCGTTACATCCTCTTTCTGGAAATATCTTTTAAAGAAAACTTCTGTTCCCTGCGGATTGATTAGCTGATCCGAGAAGAAATGTTTGTGAAGAAGATTCGGAACTTTAGCATAAGAAATTGAAGAAGCATTCACGCCTCCGTCTACATCAGCAACTGCCGACTGAAGGTTTGATTTTACTGCCCAATATCTTTGATTCAATGCATAATCTGTTAACGATGAAGGTTCAGTTTCATGAAGATTTTCAAACTCTCTGTACAGAATATGGATTAATCTTCTTTCTTTAACCAATCCTGTTTTACCTATTGAAGCAATCAGTGCGCTCAGATTACTTACCAGAAGATGGTGAGAAATAATGTCAAGAAGACGCTCATCTCTGATGAAAAGATCTTCCACTTCAGGATAATCTTTAATTAGTGATTCATATTTTTCTTTAAAGCTTTCTTTGATCAGATATCCTTGCCCGTCTCTTACATAAATAGACTCAGGAAGGAGCTGATTATCCAGCTGTACAAGAAGATTCTGCTGATGAACTTCAGGAGCCATCCCTGATTGATTGTACAGTCTGTTCAAAGGAGAAAGCAATAGGTTTACATACTTTTCAAACCAGATAATAGCTGCTTTTTCTGCATCTACACCCAATTGATTTGCAACATTCTTAAAGAAGTGCGTCGTAAAATTGAAGCCGTCTGTAGATTCATCCTGACAAAGCCTTGCCAGTAGAATCACTTTATCTTCATTGGAAAAAGGATTTTCGCGAAGCAGTATATTCAGACTGTCCATATTCTTCCCTTCATAATGAACGCTTAACGTGGATGGTTCCAGCAATAATTTAAAATTCGGGAAGTTTTGTTCAAATGAAGCTTTTTGATGCTGCCACCAGATTGCGGAAGCATATCCTCTGTTGAGATCTTTTAAGCTGTTTGTCCTCACAGAGCCTGTCATTAAAACATGCAGAGAGAATTTCAACATCCAGCTGAAATCCGGATTGTATACCGTTCTTATGGAAGATGTTGCATAAAAATCCTCACCCAATGGCCCGATGTGAATAATTTTCCCGGAACCCAACATTTCAGGGTATTCTGCTGTTGATAAAAGATATTGTGCCTCCCATGGATGGCATGGAACTATATAAAAATCATTGATGTTTTCAAAATCGTAGCTTTCCGGAAGTGAAGTCCATTTTTCGAAGATTTCCTTTGCTGAAATTCCTGGAAGGGATTTTTCTGTGATGCAGTCTTTATGAATCAGGAAATAATCCAGCTGAAATCCTTTTCCGAATTCAGGGCCGTATAAAAACTGTTCTTCCTCAGAGAATCCCATTCTTGATTTGGTGAAAGGATGCAGATTGTGCCCGGCAGGAAGCATTTGCTCAGATTCAAGAAAAGAATACGTTAAAAGCTGATCATCCTGAAGACAAGCTTCTGTTGTCAGTTCCAGATTTCTTAAGCTGCTTTGAATTCTTTCCACAAAGTTTCTGAAACCCGTTTCGTTTGTAGTCTCAGAAAGCTCTTTGTAAACCAGCTCAGTAAGCTTTTGATCATTCACTTCAAAAACTTCCTGATTTTGGTGATCTACTGCCCACAAAACAGGTCCGTATTCATGAAAAAGAGTTTCGGAACGATAAGAAACCGGAGCAAATAAAAACAGTCCGCTTTTCTTCATTTCAAATCTCATAAACAATGAATAATCACTGTTCTGAAGAGCTTTTGCTGTCAGAAGATCATATTTTGGAACGCCCTGATAGAATTTTCCGTTTCCCAGTTCTCTCAACATTCCGTTCAACAGAATTCTGAAAGTAATTTCCCGGGCTTTTTCTCCTGTTCTATTTTTCTGAATTAAAGTCTTTTCCATGATTTTTGATTGTGGTGAGAATTTGATGAATGTCTTCTGTAGTCGTAATCGGGTTCAGGAATGTAAACTTCAGATAGAAGTTTCCATCCACTTTTGTACTTGCTACAAGGATTTCTCCGCTGTAGAACAGTTTCATCTTGATGTATTGATTCAGGGCATTCAGATCACTGATTTCCGGATTTACATATCTGAAAACAAGAACACTTAAGTCAGAATCTGAAAGAAGTTCAAAATCTGCATCTTCCGTAATCATTGCAGCTGCATCTTTTGTAAGATCAATCACAGTATCTGTATATTCTGCCAATTGTTCTTTCCCCATCATTCTTATCGTAAACCAAAGTTTTAAAGCATCAAATCTTCGGGTACTTTGCGTAATGGATTTATTGATCTGTGCCGGAATTTCCTCTTCGTCCATTTCTTTCGGATTCAGATAATCGGCGTGATGTTTAAGAATCAATAGTTCTTTTTTATTTTTAACAATGAAAGCACTACTGCTGATAGGTTGGAAGAATGATTTGTGGTAGTCAATCGTTACAGAATCTGCTCTTTCGATACCATTGATCAGATCACGGTATTTCTCGCTTAATAATAAAGCACAACCGTAAGCAGCGTCTACGTGCATCCAGATGTTATATTGTTCTGCAATATTCGCGATATCATCCAGTGGATCAATATTTCCAAAGTCTGTGGTTCCAGCTGTAGCCACAATACCAATAGGAATATTTCCCAGCTGTTCTTCTCTCTTGATATATTTTTTCAAAAGAGAAATATCCATACGGAAACGGTCATCTGTAGGAACTTTAACAATACTTTTCTCACCCAGTCCCATAATGGAAGCATTTTTCAGATTGCTGAAGTGAGATTTATCTGAAACAAATATTCTGAAACGGCTTGCCTCCGCTGGCAGACCATCCATTTTAATATTGTGGTTGTATCTTTTCTGAGAAAAACAGTCACGCATCATGACCAATCCCATTAAATTACTCTGTGAGCCTCCCGCAGTGAAAACACCGTCGCTTTCATTTGTATTATATCCGATCTGACCGGCAGTCCAGTCGATCAGTTTTCTTTCCATAAAAGTTCCTCCAGCACTCTGATCATAAGTATCCTGTGAAGAATTGATGGCACTTACAAGAATTTCTCCTGCCAATGCCGGAATTACTACAGGACAATTAAGGTGAGCTACATATTGTGGAAGGTGAAAAGCTGTGGCATGTTTTACATAAATATCATCTACTTCTGCCAGAAGCTCATTATAATTAGAAAGTTTTTGATTAAGATCAATCTGTTGTACCATTCCTTTCATTGTTTTGGCTTCTATACCACTGAAAGGCTTGTTGTTTCTGTGTAGAAATTCCTGAACCAGGTCTAAAGTACTATTGACAGCATTACGATAATGATCATAATTGTCAGGATGAAAAATATTCCCAAAATTCCCCGAAATGTGAGGTGAAGTTGTGCTTGCGAGCTCTTCCAGGGATATTAAATTGTTGTTCATAAAAGTTTTGTAATGTGATTTTTTAAATCTGTGAGTTGTTGTGGTTTTTTCGATATACGATTGTATATATCTGATAGTCAGGTTTTTAAATTTTACATTTTTTATTATAATTTATTTGGTGATTACGTAATTATTACTAAATTTGAACCGGCTATTGTTATTTAGAATAATTAAAAACAAAGATAAAAATTATTACTTAACACCAAATTTTTTTTAATGAATTCTACAGAAATTTTAGATAAAGACTGTTTAACAGCGGTAAAACTGCTTCCTACGGTCATAGAAGTCACCTCTCAGGAAAGAAGAATGATAAAAGATGCGGCGCTGCATCTTCAGAAAAAGTATGACAATTATGAAAACCGTGATTTTATAAAGCATGTCCATCAGCTGGCGTCTTATTTCTTACCGGAGAGAATTTTAAACATAGCGGCTGATTTTGCGAGTGACTTTTCAAAAAATCAGTATGGTGCCCTGATCTTTACAGGATTAATGGATATCGATCAGGAGGATATAGGCTCTACCCCTCCCAATTGGCAGGCGGCAGATTATTCAAAATTTAATTTATATGGTTTTGCATGTGCACTTATTCATGGGGCACTTCCTTCCAAACCTGTACAATATTATTCACAGCGTAAAGGAGGTGGATTGATCCATGCCATTATTCCTGATGAGAAAATGAAGGAGACACAAACCGGATCAGGATCTTCAACAGATTTATATGTACACACTGAAGATGCTTTTCTGAAACATCAGGCTGACTATTTAAGCTTTATGTATGTAAGAAATGAGGAACAGGTTCCTTCTACGCTTTACTCTATCCGTTCTCATGAATCTATCGGGGACAATTACAGACCTCTTTTTGATCGTATTTATAAAATCCCGAAAGATGCCAATCTGGAAACGGCAGAAAATGAAGAAGAAACATTAGATTCTGTATTATATGGTAATTATAGTCTTCCGTTTATGAGATTTGATGCTGCCGAGCAGCTTTTCAATTCCAGTATAAGGCAATCGGATGAAGCACAGAATACACTGCATGAGTTCTGGGAAGAAGCCAGACATTTGATCTACTCCGGATTTACACCTCAGGCAGGAGATGTTATTCTGGTAAATAATCATTTATGTGCTCACGGAAGATCTGCTTTCCGTGCGGGAGTACGAAATATTGACGGTATAGAACAGCCGTGTGAGAGAAGAATCATGCTTCGTATGATGAGTAAAGTGAGTCTTATTGATATGAGAGCACACACGCTTACGGAAGATCCGTTCTTTGTGATAGAAGAACATTTAGGTAAAAACTTTCAACACTTTTAATATGCTGACTTGTTAGCAATTTTTAACATCAATCAATCGAAATCCTTTTTGGGCATAGCTCAAAAGGGATTTTTTTATTTGATTTTAAGTTTTGGCTAAAGCCGTTGGAATTTATATTTAATTATTAAAACGGGCTAAAGCCCGTTCCTATTGAATATTTAAAACATTCAATGTTTTATGATCCTATTATTATTTCAAAAAATTTCATACAGGTTTTATATCAATAGAAGTGGGCTTTAGCCAATTAAAAGTCATTTTGCTTTCTTTTATCTTCTACTCATTCCCTGATCCATGTTAAGGTTTGAAACCTTGACTTGGATAATAATTTAAAGGAATTTTCATAAAATTGAATAAATTATTCTTTTTCATGAAACATATACTGTTACCATACGACAGATATTAATGGAAATTAACAAATAAATATTTTCTTTAAAAACTATTCATCATGATACAATCAACAAAATTATTTACAAAAAAAATAATCAGTCTTCCGCTGGTATTATTTGCCATGGGAACTTATGCCCAGAATGAAGCGAAAACACTGGATAGCCTCTTTACAGCTCTTCATAGCCAGAATAAATTCAACGGAAATGTCCTGGTTGCTGAAAAAGGTAAACCTATTTTTGAGAAAAGCTATGGACTTGCTGATGAAGGAAATAAACGTAAACTTGATGTACAGAGCACTTTTGAACTGGCCTCTGTATCCAAACAGTTTACAGCAATGGGAATTGTTCTTTTACAGAAGGCAGGAAAGCTAAACTATGACGACAAAATATCAAAATATCTTCCTGAACTGGCCTTTTATGATAAAATTACAGTGAGAAATCTTTTGAATCACACCGGTGGACTTCCCGATTATATGGATTTGTTCGAAAAAAACTGGGATAAAAGTAAATTTGCAGTAAATGATGATATCATCAAAGAATTTGCAAAATATAAACCTACACTGGAATTTGAACCCAATCAACAGTTTGAATATAGTAATACGGGATATGCTTTTTTAGCAAGCATTATTGAAAGGATTTCTAAAAAATCTTTTGGAGAATTTTTAAGCCAGAATATTTTCAAGCCACTGGATATGAAACATACATTGGTATACAGGAGTCGTTATCAGCCACAGTCTGTTTCCAATTATGCTTTAGGGTATGAAACTGCTGAGTCAGGTAAAAAAGTCCTGCCGGACAGTCATGGAAAAGAATATTACACCTATTATCTTGACGGAATTGTAGGTGATGGGATGGTAAATTCTACCCTGGAAGATCTTCTTAAATGGGACAGAGCCCTTTATACAAACAAGTTGGTGAATGAAGATGATAAAAAACTGATATTTAATGATATTACTACAGCCAATGGGAAAGCAAGTAATTATGGATTCGGATGGTTTGTTAAGAAGACTTCCAAATATGGAAAAATAGCCAATCATTCCGGAGGCTGGGCAGGGTATGCAACCTTCATAGAAAGGCATCTGGATAATGACAAAACTTTTATTTTACTTCAAAATAACAGAACTCCACTCACTAAAATTCCATCAGATGATATTCGGAAAATACTTTATCATGAAAAACTTGGATCTGAAAATCTGAAAAAAGCCAGCCTTTCTGCAGATCAGCTTCAAGCTTATTCTGGAGTATATGCTGCTCCCAATTTCCCGATGAAAATAAAAATATTTGTTCAGAACGGAGCTCTTTACGGACAGGCAGAGGGTCAAAACGCATTTGAGCTCACTGCTTACGAAAATCATATTTTTAAATTTGACAGTGCAGATATAAGAATGGCCTTTGATCCTTCAAAAAAGACAATGGATTTCACGCAGGGAGGCGCTTCAAAATTCACGTTTTCCAAAGAAAAGTAATACGAATAACAGGTTTTGGCTAAAGCCAATATTATCATAAAAAATAGATAAAGCGGGCTAAAGCCCGCTTCTATTGATAGAAAAACTAATCAATATTCAATAGGAACGGGCTATTATCCTGAGCATAGTCGAAGGAAACCCCGTTTAATAATTAAATATAAATTCCAATGGCTTTAGCCAAAACTTAAAAGGTTATAATTTACTGTTTAAAGAACCTGTCAAACAAAGACAATTGCTCAGACAATGATCTGCTCCAGTATTCGGTAACATGTCCACCTAAAGATTCGGTGTAAAGATGCTGGATTTTCATTTCTGTCAGTTTTTTATGAAAATTCCGGTTCATCGTAATCATTTGGGTATCTTCAGTTCCACAATCGAAAATATATTGCTGTCCTGCTCCTGCCATTACCTTTATTTTACTGTCCGTAAGATAATTGGGATTAATAGACTCCAGTGGTCCGAGTACTTTATTCACCATATATTTTTGATAGCCTTCTCCGAAAGAATTGAAATCCAACGCTCCGCAAGAACTACCTACGATACCAAATGTCTTATTATAAGTAACTCCGATATTGGTTGCCCCATAACCTCCCATACTCCATCCCAGAATTCCACGGAATTTTTTCTCTGCTTTCACCGGATAATTTTTATCAATAAACTCTACCAATTCTTTTCCTATAAAGGTTTGATATTGAGAATCTTTAACGATCGGACTATCTACATACCAAGAGCTGTAATTTCCATCCGGAAGTACATAGATCGTTTTCAGTTCTTGTGCTTTTTTTACCAGATCCGGTAGGTCCTGCTTAATGATTCTGTCCGGATTTCCACTGAAACCATGAAGGATATAAACAGACGGATATGTTGTATTGGGTTGAAGATTGGGAGTAATAATTACTGTTTTGATTTTCTTATTCATTTTCGGACTGAAAATTTCCTGATGAATAATTTTTTGTGCTGATAACTGAATACAGGCGGTCAGTACAAATACAATGTTGATAAACTTCTTCATGTTGCAAAATGTTTAATTAATGATCATCACTGGTCTCTAAATGACAAAACACATAGCGTACCAATGACCTTTTGACACAACAAAATTGCAGTAGAAAAAAGAGAAAAGCCTCAACATATGTTGAAACTTTTGTTAATTTATTTTGTTTTTGAGATGATTAGATCCGTTAATAATTAATATCTCCAAAGCATCAACCCTGCCTGATAGCCTGTTCCCAGCGTCCATATGAGAATATAATCTCCTTTTTTCAAACGCTTTACTTCTTTTTGGTATTTGTCTAAAGCTAAAAATGGACTGGAAGCTCCCGTATACCCAAGCTCTTTAGAATAAAAAGGAATTTTTTCTTCCGGTAGCCCAAAGTAATCACGGATCATATTGATATTCTTTATAGAAAACTGTGAAAATAAAAATAATTCTATCTGCTCCAGACCTATCTGATTGTGCTGTAAAAACTGATTGATATTATCCAGTGCAAAATTAACACTTCCCATTCCGTCAAAAATCCGGTCCCAGGTTGTAAGATCCCCATGATGATGTCCGGAATTTCCTTTAGGCGGGTACAGTACGGTATTGCAAAAGCTGCTGTCTGTATGATATAATACATCTATTAACCCTGAGGTAGCATCGCCGTCATTTTCTACAATGAAGGCAAAAGCAGAATCTGAAAGACAAAAAGCTGTTGTCGGATTATCAGGATCTAATATCGTCGAAAATTTTTCAGCACAAACGACTAAAGCATTTGCCCCTTTGTCAGTTCCTTTTAAATATTTTGATACCTGATCCAGTGCTATAAATCCTCCGATACAGTTGGCGTTAATATCATAACATAAAGTATCTGGTTTTCCCTGTAATGCATGATGGATATGGATAGCATCACAAGGAATATGATGTTCAGGAGAGCTGCTCACAAAAATAATACTATCTATATCGAGAATAGAAATATTACTTTCATTAAGAACCCCTCTTCCTGCTTCTATTCCCATGGAAAGTGAAGTTTCAAAAGAATTCTCCGGAATAATAAAACGGTCTTCCCTCCCTAAAGCATTCTGGATTTTTTGCATTGAAATTTCCTGGAGTTCAAAGCGCTCAATAACAGCAGCATTATTTTCTACAAACTCAGGATGATAGAAATACATGTGGTGTAGTTTCATGATTGGTTACTATTTAAATTATATCTATTATTTGTGATATAATACAAAGCTAACACAATATCAAAATATATCCCAATAACATGAAATATATCATTTAATGTCTGATCATTAAAAGTTTATGGTAAAATTTAATCAGTAATTATCTCCGTGGATATCCTTTTTTATCCGGCTTAGTTGTGTAGGCGTAATTCCCAGATAAGAAGCAATATGATGCTGTTTCAGTCTGTTATATAAAGACGGGTTTCCCAGTAACTGTAAATATCGTTTTTTTGCAGTTTCATATTTCAGGGAGACTTCCAATGGTTCTTTTTTTACCACCCAGTTTTTCTCCAGATAATAGAGATGAAAAAGAGCCAGGTCATGGTGCTTTTCCAACAATTCACGGTAGGCTTTTGCAGGATATTGTATCACTGAGCAGTCTTCCAGGGCTATGATATTGAAATCACTTGGCTCATTTTTAATAATGGCCGCTGTGGAAGCTACAAAACTGTTTTCTTCGAAGAAAATTTTATAAATATTATTTCCCAGCTCGTCTACTGTATAATACCCTATCAGTCCGGATTTGATGAAATAATAATATCTCGCCATGGATCCGGATTCCAAGAGAAGATCATTTTTGTGATAATATTCTTCCGTACAGATATCCAATACATCTTTAACCGTTTCTTCGGATAAAGGATAATATTGATTAATATGCTTTAGAAATTCTGAATTGCTCATTTTGGTAGACATCATTATCTGTGAAAATCTGTGGGCAAAAAGTTAGTCCAACATTTTTTTCATCATCAGATCTGTCTGTTCTTCTTCTCCCAATCTGAAAATATGTTTGTCAAACTCAACAAATCCATTCTTTCTGTAAAATTGTAAAGCTCTCTGATTTTCCTCCCAGACTCCCAGCCACAGATAGGATTTCTTGAGTTGCTGAGCCGTTTCCAAAGCCTGATCATACAGCAGCTGTCCTACTTTTTTACCATGATGGCTTTTCTTCACGTAGATTCTCTCAATTTCAAGACTGGTAGCATCCTGAAGTTCTGTCTGAGCATTTCCTGCATTTACCTTCAGATATCCTACTGGATTGTCTTCTTCCCAGGCAATATAGAAATGAGAATCAGGATTATTGAGTTCAGATTTTATTTTTTCAGTATTGAAGCTTTCCTCCAGATACTTTTTCATGGCCTCCTCTGTATTATCTTCTGCAAAAGTTTCAGAAAATGTCTGTATTCCCAAACTTTGTACAATTTCTACGTCTTCAGCCGAGGCTTTATTAATAATGATTGAGCTCATGATGGTAAAGATTAAATGTTATGAAAAGAGTATTTTCTTAAAAGCTTCAGAAGCCAGATGAACCTGTACACTCCAGTCGTCTGCCGCATCACTTCCGGCATCATCGGAGATATATTTTAAACACAGGAACGGAATGTTTTCCTTTTGAGCAATCAATGCCAACGGATAAGCTTCCATATCTACAATATTATAATCGGTTTCAGAGTGGTTCATTTCAAAACTGTCACCACTTCCGCAAACACCTTCTTTCAGGGTATCCATTTTAAGACCATATTCCAATACAGGCGGTACTCCGGATAATGGTGTTTCATACAATTGGAACCCTAATCCTCTTACATCCATATCTCTCTGGATGAATTTTGTACAGCATACTACTTCTCCTTTGTGAAATCCTTTACTTCCCGCAGAACCTAAATTCACAATCAGTTTAGGTTTTCTTGTATGAATTTCTTTGGTTAATTCGATCGCTGCATTTACTTTTCCGATGCCGGTAATTAATTTGTTTTTATCGTCGAAAACGGTTCCTGCTTCGGAATCTAATGCAAAAACAAAAAGGGTATCATCAATTGAATAATGACTTTCGTTGTTAATTTTTATCATTGAAAAATCAGATTTATACAGATGTTGTCACTGTGTAACAAAGATACGAGACTCTATTCAATTAAAAACCCCAAAATAAAACTATTTTGGGGTTCTCATATCTTAGATGCTGCATCCATCTGCATCACAGGAAGCTCCGTTTTCACCGGAAATATCCTTAAACGGGCTCACTGTTTCTTTATACGTCTGCTGAAGGGCATTTTCAAATACTTCTGCAGGCTGCGCTCCGGAAACGGCATATTTTCCATTCAAAACGAAGAAAGGAACTCCGGAAATTCCGTTGTTTCTCGCCTCCTGAATATCCTGGTTGACTTCATAATCCAGTTGATCTGTTGTAACGGCCTGTCTTGCTTCTTCTTTATCAATTCCTAAACTTTCAGCAAGATCAATCAGAACTTCTGTATCTCCCACATTTTTACCATCAATAAAATGGGCAATAAATAATGCTTCTTCCATTTCATTGGATTTGTTATGCTTTTTAGCTAAATGAAGCAGTTTGTGGGCACTGAAGGTATTGGTGATCAAAGTTTTCCCAAAATTAAAATCAATTCCGGCTCCTTTTCCCATTTGAGTTACCTGTCCAAGCATTTGGGTAGCCTGAGCTTCAGGGAAACCTTTCTTTTCTCTGAAATATTGCAGGGTATCCTGAGTTTCTTTCGGATCTAAGCCTGGATCCAGTTGAAAACTCTTCCACTCTACTTCTACTTCATCTTTAAAAGGAAGTTTATTCAAAGCCTGTTCAAAATTGTTTTTTCCGATATAACAAAACGGACACATCACGTCCGACCAGATTTCTATTTTCATTGTATTTAATTTTACATCAAGAAACTGTTTAAACTTATCAAAAAATATTCAATATCTATTAAAATCATTAAGAAGGATTTAAGAGATAAAGTATAATTAAGATGAATCATTCTGATTTTTAAGCTTAAAGCAAAGCTCATCTTAATACTCTTAAACTCTCATTAAATCTTAATGGTTCAAAAATAAAAGCTTAAACCAATTTCAAATTAATAGTACAAAGATACTGTATTTTATTTAATGTAACAAAAATCATTACAGTTTAATTCTGACAGGTGGAAAGTACCTGACTACGCTTCTCTACGATCCCTTTTAGAATCATCATTGCAAAGGCAAGAAGTCCAAAAACAAGACCTATCCAGGGAGTATACTCTACTCCTTTTGTAACGATAACCCATCCTCCGATTGTAGTACCCACCGTTACTCCAAGATTTCCGAAAGATGTAGCAAGACTATTAGCAAATTCCAGTGATTCCGGTGCTGAAGAGATCATGTAAGTGGATGCATTCAAAAAGCTTGGTGAATACAGAAATCCCCAGATTCCGATAACAGCAATCGTTGCCCATGCATTTCCGTCAGAAAAATAGAGAAGAACTGGTACTACAATAGTTCCGGAAAGGAAAATAGCGGTTGTACCTGCGACATTTCTATTCAGCATTTTTCCGGCTACTCCATTGGCGAATACTCCGATAATTCCAAATAATAAGAGCATATAGCTTACCATTGAAGTATCCATTCCTTTGGCTTTGTTCAGATAATCTGCAAAATAACTGTAAGTAGAAAACCAAGCCGTAATCATGAAAAAATTAGTCAGTGTACTGAGTATAAAAGGAGGTTGCTTCAATATTCTGATCTGATTTCCATAAGACTTTTTCTCTTTCACAGGCATTGAGGGAAGCATAAAATAAATGACTACCAGGGCAATCAGACTCACCACAGTTTGCATCATAAATGAATATTCCCAGGACCAAAGCCCCGCTATCCAAGTAGCGAAAGGAACTGTAGTTACCATGGCAATGGCTACTCCATTAAAAACGATTCCCATAAGCTCATTCTTTTTCCGTTCATCTGCCTGAGATATCGCCACAGATAATGCGGTCGCAATATAAACAGGCTGAAGAAATGCAGGTAAAATTCTCACCAGCATCAACAGCCAGAAAGGAGGTGAAAAAGAAGATACAAATCCTGTAATCAGAAACATGAAAATAGCAGTGAGCATTATTTTCTTACGGTCAAAACCTGAGGTAAGCAAGGTCATAAAAGGTCCTGTAAGAGCAATGATTAAAGCAAAAGCACTCAAGAGATATCCAGCTTTGTCTATACTGATTTTATAATGCTCAGCAATTTGCGGGAGAATTCCGATGACACCAAATTCTGTTGTAATAACGGCTATAAATCCAAGACATCCAATGTATGCATATTTCTTCATGATCCTCTTATTCATCAGATTTTAAGTTTTGATGGGCAAAATCAGTCATTTCATCCACCGCCGACTGTACTTCTTCCAACAGTTCTCCCATATGCATAAATCCGTGAACCATATCTTTGTAGAGGCTTGTTTTAAGCTTAACACCTGCATTTTTCATGTTTTCAGAAAGCTGTTTCCCATCATCCAGCAAAGGATCATGTTCTGCCAGAATGATTAAGGTAGGTGGTGTTTCTTTAAAATCTCTTATCAAGACAGGAATTGCCAGAGGATTTTCTTTCTCTTCTTCCGGAAGATATCCTGCCCAGGCTTCTATGCCTCCTTGTTTATTAAGAACCGGGCCGTTTTCATAAGTTTCCCAGGTCTTTGAGTTCAATTGATTGTCTACAGCAGGGTAAATCAAGGCCTGAAATTTCAATTGTTTTCCAAGCTGAGTAGAAACTGCCGTTGATAAAGCTGCTCCGGCACTGTCACCTATGATTCCAACCTTATCAGGATCGATTCCTAAAGATTCTGCATTTTCAAATACCCATTTTACACCATCAATACAATCATTTAAACCAGCTGGAAAAGGATGTTCGGGAGCAAGACGGTAATCTATAAAAATAACGACTGATCCGGTTTTATTGGCCAGTTTACGGACTACAGCATCATGAGTCTCATACCCACCAGCAATAAACCATCCTCCATGAATATAAATAATAGCTGACGACTGTTGAGCTTCTCTTCCTTTGGGACGGTAAATTCTGATAGGAATCTGATGATTTTCCTGTGGAATATGCAGTTCTTCAATCATCGCTACTGATTCTTTTTTCCCGCTAAGCTGAAGAGACATGGTTTCAAGAAATTTGCGTGCTCCGTCTAAAGAATCCTGAGGATTGAAGGGTTGTATGGTTTCTAAATGATTTAAAATCTGCGTTATCTTAGGTGTTAATTGCATTGTATTTTGATTTAAATTGTTATTGTTTCTGCTGAGAACATGAGCGCTATAGTTCTTCTATTACAGTATATTTTCTGTTTTGTTGAACAAAATTAAATCTCAAACCTTACATTTGCATTGTATACAGCTAAATGTATGGTACTAACAAATTTGTAAGTAATGGGCAAAATAAAAGAAAACTCAACGAATAATATCAACAAACAGTATATCCAGGGATGTGATCTGAGCTATGCAGTATGCAAAATCGGAGGGCGTTGGAAGCTTATCATTTTAAACAAGTTAAAAGACGGAAAATTACGTTTCAGTGAGCTTAGAAACTCCATTTCAGGAATAACGGAAAGAATGCTAACCCTTCAGCTGAGAGAACTTGAAAAAGAAAGCCTGGTAAAAAGAACTGTTCATGCTGAAGTTCCGCCAAGAGTAGACTATGAACTTACAGATATTGCCAGAGAGCTGATCCCTATTTGGAAGCAGCTTGATGAATGGGGTGGAAAACACAGAGAAATGATGCAGGCACAGGAAAATGTAGAAGAATTATCATAAAAAGAGGCTGTCCAAAAAGGTCAGCCTCTTTTTTTTTGTTTTGAGACTGCGTATAGTTATGCAGCAATTTTATACTTTTGGATTTTCATATACTTATGGAAAAGATGCATATGTTGTTTGCATTTAAGTGTATTTAGCCAATTTTTACGGTTAAGTTTTCTGTTTTTCACTAATTTTCTAAGATTATGTGCCAATGCCATTAATCCAAATTCAATATTTACTTTTTCAAGTCCTTTTAGAGTAAATCTTGAAAATTTATTATTGCTTTTTAATTGCCCGAATACAGCTTCTACTTCTATAGGCCGTTTACTTCTGTGGTAATGCCCTTTTTCAGATATCAGCCTTTGTCTGGCTTTCATTCTGTGATGGTTCAGATTATAATTCACTTCGATTAATCGATTATCCTGGCTTTGATGGCAGCTTTCTCTAAGAGGACAACCCTGACATCTGAAAGCCTGATAATAATGTACCTGAGATTCATATCCGTTACTGCTGATTCTTTTGCCTTTACCGATAAAGTTCATTTGCTGTCCGCAGGGACATACATAGAAGTTATTTTCCTCATTATAATATAAGTTCTGTACAGCAAACGCATTGTTCTTCTCACTGCGCTTCTGTTCTTTATGAAAATTATTATATTTTACATAGCCCTCTATAGCTTTTTCTGCCATCATTTCGTAATTCTCTTCACTTCCATATCCGGCATCTGCTACTACCTCTTTACTTTGTTTGTGATACTGATTTTCAAAGCTGTTAAGATGATCCTTCAATGTAGTGGTATCTCCAGGAGTCTGATGAATGCTGTAATGGGTGATAAACTGGTTTTCAGTACTGATCTGTGCATTATAGGCTGGCTTAAGCTGCCCATTTTTCATATGGTCGTCTTTGAGCCGCATGAAGCAGGCGTCGGGATCTGTCTTACTATAACTGTTGCGGCCTGAGAGTATTTTTAATTGATCTTCATACTTCTGTAATCTGGGCAGGTCCTGATGCTGAAGCTTTTTAATGAGCTTCTTACCGGTTTTATTGTCCTGTGCCACAGAGTGATTAAGTTCTGCTATTTTATCCTGAAGCTCTCTGCTGTCAATAGATTTTGGAAGGGTCTTTTCATGGGATTCATAACGCTCTTCTTTGATTTGGGATTCAATATCTTCAAGTACGGAATGAATTTGAGCTTCCAGTTTTAATTTATTCTTTTCTACAGATTTTTTCCATACAAAGCTGTATCGGTTGGCAGATGATTCTATTTTTGTACCATCTATATATTGAACATTTAAACTTACGTAACCTAAATTCTGCAAAACAACGGTAACATCTGCAAAAAGACGGTGAATATGGTTTTTAAGCCGTTTGCTCCTAAAGTAATTGATGGTTCTGTAATCAGGCTTACTGTTGCCGGAAAGCCACATGAAATGAATATTTTCTCCAAGTGCCTTTTCTATTTTACGGCATGAATAAATATTGTTGAAATAGGCATAGAATAAAACTTTGATCATCATCCGGGGGTGAAAACTTGTCGTTCCACCGCCTTTATATTCACTTATAATATGATCGATATTCAAGTTATCCACTAATTCATTGGTAAGACGTACCGGATCATTAGCACCTATCTTATCAAAAATATCTTCAGGAAATAAGCTGGGAGTATTGGTGGGTAAAGATTTAAACCGTACTTTCATATCAATGTTTGTTTGGGTGCACCTTAAAGATAAATCTTAAAGGACAAACAACAAAAAAATCCCCGAAACTTTTTAAGTAACGGGGATATTTTTTTGGACTTTTTAGACAGCCTCCATAAATAAGGTTAAGTATAAAACAAATATACTTCTTCCTCTATGCTTTATTCACTCTTTTACAAAACAAAATGTGCGCTATTAAAGCCAACACTCCAAAGACTGTTCCAACGAAGCATACACCCGTCCATTGAGCCTTTTGCCAGGCAATAGATGCCAGCCAGGTTCCCAATGATCCACCAATGAAATAAGATACCATATACACGGTATTCAGCCTGTTGACAGCATTTGATTTGATAAGGAAATAATTGGTCTGGTTCATAATGTGACTTGACTGTACTCCCAGATCAACAAGAATTACTCCGACAATCAGTCCCCAATAGGTTTCTCCAGCAAAATAGGTAAAGCCCCAGCTTCCTATCACAATCAATAAAGAGTACAATATAATCCTGTTAATATCCAGATACTTTTGAAGTTTTCCCACCTTAGCCGCGGCTAAAGCTCCTACAGCACCTGCTAATCCAAAGCTCCCCACTACAGAAGATCCTGCATTAAAAGGTGGCTTTTCCATATGAAAAACCAATGTGGTAAACAAAGCACACATAGATCCAAATGCCATTGCTCCACGGAATGATGCCAGCTGAAGAATCGGTTGTGTTTTGGCAAGTTGGGCTACAGAACGCATCAGCTCTTTATAAGTTCCTTTAAAATTAGGAGACAGCTCCGGAAGCATTTTATAAACGGCTAACCAAACCAGAATCATCAATCCTGCCGCAATTCCAAACATGGCTCTCCATCCCCAGACTTCCCCAACAATTCCACCCACAAAACGGGACAGAAGAATTCCCAATAACAATCCGGACATGACCAATCCAATGTTAGAGGATTTTTCTTTATCCGATGAAAGCTCAGCTGCAATAGGGACAAACAATTGAGGAATAACTGATGTAGCTCCAATCAGTAAACTGGCTGCATACAGCATCCACAACTGAGTAGCAAAAGTCATCCATAAAAGTGAACCGAAAACCAGACACAAATCAATTAAGATTAATTTCTTGCGGAAAAATTTATCTCCCAACGGAACTATCAGCAGCAATCCTAATGCATAGCCAATCTGTGTAAGGACAGATATTTTACTTGCAGCACTTTCAGAAACCTGAAGTTCTTCGGAAATGAGAGCCAATAAAGGCTGATTATAATAATTGTTGGCCACTACAAGCCCGGAAATAACAGCCATAAGCCAGATGACCGTCCGGGAAATACCATGGGAAGAACTCTCCTGCATTACGTATAAAGTTTTTATTTGAATTGAAAGTCATCTGACAGCAGATCGTCAGATTTTTAAGAGATCAAATATAATCATTAAAAAAAGAAAATTTCCGGTCTTATCTTTTACATCCTTATGAATAATCCGTAATGTTCCGATAAGTAGAATGATTTCAGCATTCTGCCTTTATGATTGTTTTTATTGATCATATATATCGATGAAAAACCTTTTGAATATTAGAAATATTAAGGAAATTTGCAGCATGAAAATTATTCCACTTAAAGAAGGCAATTTTTCGGCAAGCAAAACCAAAGATTTTACGCTTTTAACAGAAGAAAATTTTGATACCATCGGAGGAATCAAAATGTCTGTTCAACCGTTTCTTATCATTACGGAAAATGATTATATCCTTTTGGATGCAGGGATTGGCTGGAAAAATGAGTCCGGAACAACGGTGGTTTCAGAAATTCTTAAAAAGGAAAATATTCGCCCTGAACAGATCACAAAGTTATTGCTTTCCCATCTTCATAAAGATCATATTGAAGGCGCTGTAAAGCTTACAGAAAATGGTTTTGAAGCTGCTTTTCCCAATGCTCAGATCTATATCCAGAAACGCGAACTGGATTTTGCAATGGAAAAGAAAGGTAATCCTTCTTTTGACTTTGATATGCTGGATAAACTGATTCAGCTTCCGAATATCACATGGATGAATGAAGATCAGGGGCAGATTACAGACGAAATTTCATATGAAGTAGTTGGAGGACACACTCCTTTTATGCAGGTGTTCTGGATCAGGGAAAATGATGAAACGGCTTTCTACGGAGCTGATGATCTTCCTCAGGCTTCTTATTTAAAATACCATTTGGCCTATAAAAGCGATTTCGATGGCAGAAAAGCAATGGAGTTAAGGCTTCAGTGGGAAAAAGAAGCAAGAGAGAACAACTGGAAAATTCTTTTGTATCATGATTTGGATAATGCCATCGTAGAAGTGTAGATGCAGAAAAAATGGTTTAAAATTCATTAAACCATTTATAGATATCAAATTCAGAAGGAATATTCAGTTTTTTTCTGATTCTGTTTTTCCTGTTCTGTATTGCTTTTGGAGTGACAAAAATACAGGTTGCAATTTCCTTGGTGGTCATATTGAGCTTAAGGTAAATACAAAAGATCAGTTCAGAATTTTTAAGGGAAGGCTGTATATCAGATAACTTTTTAAAAAAATCGGGATAAACCAATCTGAATTTATTCAAGAGACGAGGAGAATTTGCTTTGGCCAATGCCATTATTTCGTCTTGTACAAGAATCTTTTGGGTTAAATCCTCTAAGTTAGTTTCAGGTGTTCTATTTTTCATAATACTTTTTCATCTCTTATTTCAGATACCACATCTCTTGTGTATCTGTACAAAGTCTTTTTTTCACTGTTCAATTTGTGTTTTACAGAATCAATACCGGGAACAAAATAATTTTTATGTATTCAAAATTCCATAAGTTTTAATTAATATTACTAATATTACGTAACGATTTACGTTGTATAACTTGCATTTATTGAAGGATTTTGTTAAAAAAACAACACCTATGAATTTCTTTACATTTTACAAAGGCAAAGAAAGAAAAAATGATTAAAATTTTATTAAATACGTGTACCACATAGATACCACGTTATATTTTGAGCCAAAATATCATAAATGCTTTTATCAGCCCGTTCCCTACTATTTGCGTTCTTATTTTGATAGGAAGTAAATGTAGTGGGTTATTGCATTAACTTTTTATGATCTCGATCAATGTTTTCTGCGTATTTACTACAGAAATGAATAAGGATGATTCATAAAAAAAGCCGGATTTATTGTAAATCCGGCTTTCTGATAAATTATGTACTATTTTACTCTTGATCCAACTCTTTCTGAAACTCTTCCAGATATTTGGAAAGGTGAATTCCATCTGCCAATCCGTGATGGGCTTCAATAGACACCGGAAGATATTTTCTCCCTTCTCGGATGTTGAATCTTCCAAAAGCAATTTTAGGCACCGATTCTGTTGTGTTAAAATCTGTTGGATGCAATATCGCACTGAACGAATTCCATGGAATGGTAGTGTGTCTGATGTGGTCCTTCCCCAGCCTTTCATTGCTAAGTCTCAACCCTGTACTTTCATGTACTCCTTTTATCTCCTCCTGCAGAGCTGCATTGAACGTTTCGAAATCTTCTGAGAAAGGTGTGAAAGAAAAACCGAAAGTACCATCCGGTCTGCCAATCGTACTACCAGCATGAACGGTATCAAACTGTATCACCTGCCCATCAATAATTCTCAGCTTTAGTTCGTCTACTCTATTGATCGCCACCATAGATTTGTGAAAATAATAGGCAAAAAATGAATACCCTTTTTCTTTTGCTGTACTGTAGGCGTGTGTACAGTCTACTTCTGTTGTAAATCCAAAATAAGGGCTTGCCATGTTAGAAAAAAATTCAAAATGTTCTTTTCTGTTCCAGCTCTCTATATCTACGATCTTCATTGATTCTTATTTGCTGCAAATTTCTGAAAGTTTATCCGGTTTTAAAAGTTTATGTTTAAAAATATAATTAAAACTTAATTTTGTAAAATACCCATTTGGTCGATATTTTGCTGCAAAACAATCATATTTTATACTTTCATTGATTTACTTTTCAACTAACTCCTTTTCATCCAGGAGATTGAAAACATACAAACTTAATTAATAACAAAATAAAAGATAGGACAATGGAAAAAGTCGGATTCATCGGATTAGGAAATATGGGACATCCTATGGCAAAAAACATTGAAAAAGCAGGAGTTTCCCTTTCAGTGTATAACAGATCATCAGAAAAAGCCAAAGATTTTGAAGAAAAATCTACAGTATATACCGGAGTTAAAGACCTTGTACAAAACAGCGATATTATCTTCACCATGCTGACCAACGATAGTGCTGTAAAAGCAGTATATAAAGAAATTCTTCCTTTAAACATTCAGGGAAAACTCTTTGTGGATATGAGTACTATTTCTCCGGAAACTTCCACAGAAACCGCTGCGGCTCTCAAAATAAAAGAAGCTTCGTTTATTGATGCTCCGGTAGCAGGAAGTACTTTACCGGCAAAAGAAGGAACACTGATCATTATGGCTGGAGGTGAAGAAAAAGACATCCAGCGCGCCATGCCTTATCTTTTGAAAATGGGAAAATCTGTAAAACATTTGGGTGAAAACGGAAAAGGAATCGCAGGAAAACTGTCTATCAATTATTTTCTGTCCACTATTTATCAGGGACTGGCGGAAACTGTTTTACTTTCAGAAAAATTAGGAATTGAACGATCAGATATGCTGGAAATCATCAATGAAAGTGCCAGCGGAAGCGGTGCTACCAAAGTAAAAACAC
This sequence comes from Chryseobacterium sp. S0630, assembly GCF_024158915.1. GTDB lineage: Bacteria > Bacteroidota > Bacteroidia > Flavobacteriales > Weeksellaceae > Chryseobacterium. The sequence goes on from NZ_JAMZGF010000002.1 coordinate 112,871, forward strand.
CTCTGCTGATTACAGATCAGTATGCTCCGGCATTTGCCCTTGATCTGATGCTGAAAGACATTCTTCTTGCTAAAAATGCAGGTGCAGATTATCCTCTTTCTGAAGCTTTGATTCAAACCTATCAAAATGCCCATGATAAAGGCTTTGGTCAGGATGACGTTATTGGAATTATCAATTATTTGAAAACAATAGAATAAATATTGCAATCATGAATTACAAAGGAAACCATTGGTCTGCCAGAAAAACAGATCAGATTTACATCGTGAGCCTTGATAATCATTCCAATATTGTAGAAGGTTTAACAGACTTTATTCAAAACCAAAATATCCAGGCAGGAGAAGTAACCGGTATAGGAGCTGTGAGTGAAGCTACTCTCCGATTCTTTAATCCAACAACAAAAAAATATGTAGATAAGACTTTCAAAGAACAGATGGAAGTCACTAATATTTCCGGAAATGTTTCTGAAATAGAAGGAAAACTAGCTCTTCACCTTCATATTACACTCGGAAGAGAAGATTACACCGCTTTGGCAGGACATCTTCTGGAAGCGAAAATTCAGGGAGCCGCAGAATTTATTTTCTATCCATTGAATACAAGGACTTTCAAAATTAAAAATGAGGAAATAGGAATCAATCTCTATGATTTTGAAAAATAATGTTTTGATGCGTTTGAAAATAGTAATTTTGATGAAATATTTATTGGATGTTTGAAGTGCTGCTTTCCCATATCGAAAATAAGGTTGATATCACGGAAGAACAAAAGAATCAGATTAAGTCTTTTTTTACCCTTAAAAAACTTCGCAGAAAACAGTATCTTCTTCAGGAAGGAGATATCTGCAAATCGTTGTCTTTTGTAAGCAAAGGACTGCTGAAGTCTTATTTTCTGGATGAAAAAGGAAATGAGCACATCAATATGTTTGCCTTTGAAGGCTGGTGGATTTCAGATTTCAACAGCTTTATCAATCAGGAAAAATCGGTACTCAATATTGATGCGATTGAAGAAACCGAAATACTGACAATCACTTTGGAAGACTATGAAAAAATGATGCTGGAAATTCCTGTAATGGATCGCTATTTCAGAATTTTATACCAAAACAGCCTCGTAACGAAAGATTACAGACTCATTGTGTCCAATAGCTACACGGCTGAAGAAAAATATCTTCAACTGGCACAAAAGAATCCTGAAATGATCAAAAGAGTGCCACACAACCTTATTGCTTCCTATCTTGGCCTTGCTCCTGAAACGGTAAGCAGAATCCGTAAAAAGAATTCTCTGAATAATACTTGATCCAGATCAACTCAAACCCATGATCCAAATCAAGCATAAAAGCTTCTATCCAACCATAATTTTGTACAAGAAATTTTACAATACTTATGGAAAATATTGCATTGGTAGTAGGTGCTACCGGAATTACAGGAAGTAACCTTGCTGAAGAATTAATTGCACAAGGCTGGACAACATACGGATTATCAAGAAATCCCACCACCAATATTGATGGTCTTCTTCCCATTAAAGCAGACCTGCTAAATGAGCAAAACCTTGCAGAAGCGCTGGAAGGAATCTCTCCTACTCATATTTACTTTACCACATGGATGCGCAACGACACTGAAGAAGAAAATATCCGTGTCAACAGCCTATTGGTGAGAAATCTGCTAAACATTTTATCTCCTAAAAAGTCGGTTCAGCATGTAGCTTTGGTTACAGGGCTTAAACATTATCTGGGACCATTTGAGGCTTATGCTAAAGAAGGAGTTTTACCGGAAACACCTGTCAGAGAAGAACATCCAAGACTTCCTCTACCCAACTTTTATTATGCACAGGAAGACGAAGTATACAAAGCTTCTGAAAGAGACGGCTTTACATGGAGTATTCACAGGCCTCACACTGTAGTTGGATATGCCGTAGGAAATCTTATGAATATCGGAACTACATTGGCTGTATATGCCAGCATCTGCAAAGAAACCGGAAGAAAATTCATCTGGCCGGGTTCAGAGGCACAGTGGAATGGTGTTTCAGATGTAACTGATGCAAGAATACTGGCCAAACAATTGGTATGGGCTTCATCTACAGAATCTGCAAAAAACCAGGCTTTTAATATTGCTAACGGAGATGTTTTCCGATGGAAATGGCTTTGGAAAAGACTTGCCAATTGTTTCGGTGTACAAGCTGAAGGTTTCAACGGAACGATAAGACCTCTCGAAAAAGAACTGGAAAACGACAACGATGTATGGACAACCATTGCAGAAAAGTATAATCTCAAAGAGAAGAACCTTAACCGTTTGTCGTCTGCATGGCACACTGATCTGGATCTGGGAAGACCACTGGAAGTGATGTGTGATATGTCTAAAAGCAGAAAACTGGGCTTTACTGCATATACAAGTACAGAAGACTCTTTTATTAATGTCTTTGAAAGACTGAGATCAGAAAATATGATCCCTTAATAATATGTAGGATAACGCAATGAGGCAGGAAAATTACAAATGATTGATAAATTCTCGCAGATCTTGGAGGTTATACAAATTTTGTGATTAATCAACAAGTATTTTGAAATATTCAGTATTAAATTTTATCAAAGATAAAATCCTTGCGACTTAAAATCAAAATATTGTAAAACCTTTCTTGCGTCTTTGCGTTTTTCCAACAAAAGCAGATAATGCTTATAATATAATTTGTGTTTTTTTATGGTTAAAGCTATATTTCTGTAGTTTTCACCCCAAATTTCTTTTTGAAAGAAGAATAAAAGTGAGATAAATTCTCAAAACCCAGATCAAGATAAATATCTGAAGGCTTTTTATCTCTGTTCTTAATTAAATAATACGCTTCTTTTAATCTTTTCTCTTTCAGCCACTGTTTGGGTGTCATCTCAAAGGTTTTACTGAAATCTCTTTTAAATCCCGAAAGACTACGCCCTGTGAGCCTTGCAAAAGCATCTACAGAAACATTGAACATAAAGTTTTTATTCATAAAATCCTTAAGATCAATCTTATGAGGTTCAGAAAAATCAAAAAGAAGATTTTTAAAATCCGGATTGCTCAGCAACAGTAATTCTATGGCTTCCTTCACCTTTAATGCGGCTAACTTTGGAGGAATTTCCTTTGTCTTATTAATGTAAGGAATAAGAGAAGCGAAATAGCTTTTAAAAAAATCATCAGGCTCGAAAAATAACCGTTCATTACCAGAAAATTTGGTACTTACATTGATTTTGTTTTCAGTAGCATACTGTCTCAGCGTTTCATCATCCAATGTCATAGAAACAAACTGATACTTTTCGTGAGCCGAAGGATATTTTATCGTTCTGATCAGTTGATTTTTCCTCACCAGAACCACTGTATTCTCTTTGATTACCGTTTTACCATGTTCATGAAAAGCATGAGTTTCTCCTGAGATCTGAAATCCCAGAAAATGATCCGGAATAAATTCCTCATGGCCTCTGTAAGATTCAAAGGCGCACGAGTAAACAAGTTGATCAAATATGATTTCAGAAGTGTTTTCCATGATACAAATATCTGAAATTTAAGCAATAGCATGAGCTCCTGCCTCCGCAATTTCTTTATCCTGTTCGGGAGTTCCTCCTGAAGAACCAATTGCCCCAATCATCTTTCCCTCCGTATTCCTCAGAACAACACCTCCTGCAATAGTCAGAAGCCCTTCATTTGAATTCAGCATTCCATACCCATGAACACCGGTTTCAGAAATAATGCTTCCCATCACCTCACTGTTTACTCCAAACATCACTGCTGTTTTTGCCTTTTTAACAGCAAAATCAATTACTCCATACACACTATCCAGTCTGGCCAATGCAATAAGGTGTCCGCCCATATCTACCACAGCAATAGTTACAGGAATATTCATTGATAATGCTTTTTCCTGGGCTGCCTGTAAAGCTTTTTCTGCCGTTTTATAATTCAACTCCATGATATTAGCTTTTTGCGGTCCATGCATCTGCCTGAAGCTGTTTTACAAACTCTTCGGTTTCCTTCGGATGCACATTTCTAAAATTACTGTTGTCATCTAAAGCAACATTTACAATAACATCTGCCATAGATTGCGGATCGAGCTGATGTGCTAAAGATTCTGCTGCTCCGTCAAACGCTGATTCCGGAGTAAAGTTGGTTTTAGGATCATACCAATGGAAAATAGAATCTACTCCTCTATCATTGAAACCTGTTCCAAATACACCAGGATTACAGGTTGCAATCTTAATATTAAAGGGAACCAATTCAGTCCTCAACCCTTCTGCAATAGATTCCAACGCATGTTTGGAAGCACAGTAAGCAGCTACGTAAGGAACGGTCCATAAACCACCCATTGAAGACGTGAAAACAATCTTACCATTCTTCTTTTCAACAAACTTTTTGATATAACCCTGTGCAAGATGTAAAGCACCAAATACATTCACTTCAAACATAGAGCGGATAATATCTACGGGCTGCTCTGCAATCGGACCGCCTTCCATAATTCCGGCATTGCTGATGAGAACATCAATATCATTATATTTCTTTAAAATATAATCTACATCTCTCTGGCTCGTTACATCCAGTTTGTCCACTGTAAGATTCACATCCTGTTCTTTAGCTTCACGGATTAAATCACTCATCTGAGGATAGACCTGCGTAGTGGCGATTACTTTGTGTCCTTTTTTAGCAAGATCAAAAGCAGCTATTTTTCCGAATCCGCTTGCTGCACCTGTAATTAAAATTGTTTTACTCATTGTATTCTTTTTTAATGATGGTACAAATTTCAAAGATTTTAAGAAGGTCAATATTGCCTGGAAGTTCATTTTTATATTGCTGAAAAGTTCAGAAAGTGTATCAGAAAAGAATGTTTTCTCAAATAACTCTCCTTTTTACATCATAAAAAAATAGAATTATCGTTAGATTTGTAACCTTTACAATACAACTAATAACGAACATATGCTTAAAATTAAAACACTCTTTTTAATTCTTCTCACCTCCTCTTCTTTTAGCTTAGCTCAAAACTGCAATTGTGAAAGTAACTATCTGTGGGTGAAAAAGACCTTCGAGGAAAATGATGCCGGATATCAGTATATTATTGATAAAAAGGGCGTTTTGGCTTATCAGGCTCATAACAATGACTTTCTGAACAGAATCAAAAATATAAAATCAGATACGGAATGTACCCAGACGATCTATGAATGGCTTAAGTTCTTCAGATCCGGACATTTTTCAATTTCAAAAATTGGAAATAAAATCCAGGAAACTCCGCCTGTGGTAATGAATGAAAATGCCAAAACAGAACTGATAAAAGTAGATATAGAAAAGTTCAAAAAAGAAGTGTTATCTAAAAAAGAATCAGACATTGAAGGAATTTGGGAAACTGAGCCTTACACTATAGGAATTAAAAAGTTTGGAGAAGTCTACAAAGGCTTTATCATCACATCCGGAGCTGAGAACTGGAAACCAAACGAGTTAAAACTAACTTTCAATGCTGACAAAACCAAAGGAACTTACTATTTAAGAAACAAATCGGGTCAGGAAATAAATAACATACGGTTAGTAGGAAAAAATTATCTTGAAATCAATGACTTTACCCTGAAAAGAGTTTCTCCAAAATTTGAAAAAGAAGAAGGTATTGAAACCCATTATCAAGCGATCACAGCTCAAAAACCTTTTCTGAAGGAACTCAACAAAACGACTCTACTTTTGAGAATTCCTTCCTTCAATGGTGCTTTGAGAAAAGATATCGACAGTGTCATTACAGCCAATCAATCTAAAATTGAAAACACAGAAAATCTTATCATTGATATCAGAAATAATGGAGGTGGCAGTGATAACAGCTTTGCTAAAATTATTCCTTATCTCTACACGAACCCTATCAGAAGTGTCAGAACACAATTTTATTCTACAAAACTGAATAATCAGAGAATGCTAGATCTTTATGAGAATTACCAGAAATATGGGATCCCTGCAGAGGAAAGAGAATATCTAAAGAAAGCCTATGATAAGCTCAGCCAAAACCCGGGCAAGTTTGTAAGCCTGCAGGATGATGGGAATTTGGTAGGAATCAATAAAATGGATAAAATTTCACCCTACCCAAAAAATGTAGGGATCATCATCAATAAAGGAAACGGAAGTACAGCAGAAGAGTTTTTACTGGCCGCTAAACAAAGCAAAAAAGTAAAACTTTTTGGAACAACCACAGCAGGAGTTTTGGATATTTCCAATATGTATTTTGTAAATTCTCCATGTAACGAATTTAAACTGGGATATGCACTCTCCAAAAGCTTCCGTATTCCGGATATGGCCATTGACGAAAAAGGTATTCAGCCAGACTATTTCATTGATAAAACTATCCCCGATTATCAATGGATTGACTTCGTAAACGATGTGTTGAATGAAAAATAAACTATCCAAGCTGTTTCTATTCGAAACAGCTTTTTTTATGCTTTAAAATCCTATTGCAATCCTTCTTTTCATTATTTAACACTACAGAATATCAATAGAAATGGGCTTTAGCCAAAACCTATTATGAATAATCATTCCTACAGTATGGAATGATTCATAAGATCTCATACCACAATAATAAAAAAATAAACACTTTATTGTAAATTGGTTAACTTTTTGAAGCTTATTTTCTAAACCAGTCACACCATTGAAATTAATCACATTTACCAAAAAAGGCATTTACTGTCCTCAGGGAAAATTTTATATAGATCCCTGGAGACCTGTAGACATGGCAGTTATTACCCATGGCCACGCCGATCATGCCCGTTGGGGAATGAAAAAATACCTTTGCCACCATTTTACCAAACCTATTCTGCATCAGAGAATCGGAACCGATATCGAATGTCAGAGTGTAGAATATGGTGAAGTGATTACCATCAATGGAGTAAAACTTTCACTTCATCCGGCCGGACATATCATTGGCTCTGCTCAGATAAAGCTTGAATATAAAGGATATGTGACGGTCATCTCAGGAGATTATAAAGTTCAGGATGACGGATTGAGCACTCCTTTTGAGCTGGTAAGATGTAATGAATTTGTCACAGAAAGTACCTTTGGACTGCCTATTTACAACTGGCTGGAAGTTCCGGATTTAAATAAAAAACTTCAGAACTGGGTACTGAAAAATAAAGAAAACAACAAAACCTCTATTTTTATAGGGTATTCTTTAGGGAAAGCCCAACGTATTATGAAAGCAGTGGAAGAATTAGGAAAAATATACGTTCATTATTCCATCGGAAAGCTTAATGAAGCCTTTGAAACAGTAGGAATTGAACTTCCAGAATATACCATTGCAGATTTCAGAGAACGCCCGAAAGAGATGGAACACGAAATTGTGATTGTACCACCTGCTTTGCTCGATAGTAATATCATTAAGAAAATTCCAGATCCGGCCACCGCGATATGTTCCGGCTGGATGCAGGTACGCGGTGCCAGAAGATGGAGAAGTGCAGACGCAGGATTTGCGATGAGTGACCATGCAGACTGGAAAGGATTGTTACAAACGGTAAAAGCAACTGAAGCAGAGTTGGTTCATGTTACTCACGGGCAGACGGAAGTTTTTTCCAAATATCTGAATGAAACAGGAATTAAAGCAGATGTTGTAGAAACACTTTACGGTGAGGATGAAGAAGAATCTGAAAAAGAAATCTCACAAAATCCGGAATCATGAGACATTTTGCAGACCTTATCAACGCATTGGAAACAACCAATAAAACCAATGCTAAAATTGATGCCATCATGGATTATCTCGAGCGTGCTCCTGATGAGGATAAAGTATGGTTTATCGCTTTATTTACCGGCAAAAGACCTAAGAGAAATGTCAATACCAATTACATGAAAGAATGGGCTCTGGAAATCACAAAACTTCCTTATTGGCTGTTTCAGGAATCCTATTCTGCAGTAGGTGATCTTGGAGAAACATTATCATTAATTCTCCCGCCTCCACAGGAAAAAATAGAACGTTCATTATCAGAATGGATGAATGATATTGTTAGTCTGAAGGACAAAACAGATACAGAAAAGAAAGAATTTGTACTGCAATCATGGAATGGTCTGGATTATACCGAACGTTTGATTTTCAATAAATTAATTGGCGGAAGCTTCCGGATTGGAGTATCAGATAAAACATTAATCAATGCATTAACCAAATTTTCAGGGCAGGAATCGAGTGCTTTGATGCACAGCTTAATGGGTAAATGGTTACCCGATGAAGTTACTTTCAAAGAACTTATTGATGCAGAAAATGTAAATCCTGACAACTCAAAACCATACCCTTTCTGCCTTGCCTATCCTTTGGAAAAAGAAACTAAAGAATTGGGAAATCCTGATGAATGGCTGGTAGAATACAAATGGGACGGAATACGTGGCCAGATCATCAGAAGAAACGATGAAGTCTTCATCTGGTCAAGAGGGGAAGAACTCGTGACCGAACAATTTCCGGAAATTACAGATGTCATAAAAGCCATGAAAGGCAACTTTGTACTGGATGGAGAAATACTTGCGGTAAACGATGGTAAAGTTTTAAATTTTAACGAATTACAGAAAAGATTAAACAGGAAAACTTTAACTAAAAAAATGCTCTCAGAAATCCCCATAGAAGTCTTTGTCTACGACTTACTGGAACTGGAAAACAACGACCTGAGAGAAAAACCAATCTCCGCAAGAAGAGCTTTACTTGAAGAATTATTATTGAATGAAAATTCTGAACGCATCAGTATTTCCAAAAGTCTGGATTTTGAAAAATGGGAAGAACTGAATTCGCTTCGTGAAAATTCAAGAGCAGTAAACAGCGAAGGATTGATGTTAAAACAAAAAAATTCACCTTATCATTCCGGAAGAAAAAAAGGCGACTGGTGGAAGTGGAAAATCAATCCTTTTACCATTGATGCAGTTCTGATCTACGCCCAGAAAGGCAGCGGCCGACGAAGTGCTTATTACACAGATTATAGTTTTGCAGTGAAGAACGGAGATAGTTTGGTGACCATTGCCAAAGCCTACTCAGGATTGACAGATAAAGAAATCATGGAGGTGAGCAGATTTGTCACCAAAAATGCCATTGAAAAATTTGGTCCTGTAAGAACGGTAAAAGCAGAACTCGTTTTCGAAATTGCTTTTGAAGGCATAGGTTTCAGCAACCGTCATAAAAGCGGTGTAGCCCTACGATTTCCAAGAATTGTAAGATGGCGGAAAGATAAAACCGTAGATGAAATTGATGACTTAGAAGAGATTAAAAAATTAATACAATAATATTCTAACGCAATGGCGCAAGGATTTTTGACTTAAGCGTAATATTCTTTGTTCACAAAGGCACTATGTTCATGAATAGTAAGATATTGTCTTCGCTGAGTGAAACGCCCTTGCGATCGAAAAATAAATAATATCCTATAAAATCTTAGCGCCTTAGCGTTAGAAATTAAAATCAAATATAAATTGGCAGCTTTCGAACATACCAACGGATTAAAGATCATTCAGCAATGGATGACCGATAAAGGTATTGCCCCTTTCAAATTTCAGCTGGAAACCTGGAAGAAATTTGGAACCGGATACAGCGGAATGGTCGTTGCTCCTACAGGTTTCGGAAAAACATTTTCTGTTTTTTTAGCCTTAATTTCAGATTTCCTGAATCATCCCGAACAATATAAAAAAGGATTAAAAATGCTCTGGATAACGCCGCTTCGGTCTCTATCCAAAGATATTGCAAAAGCGATGCAGGAAGCTATTGATGAAATCGGACTTGATTGGGCTGTGGGCGTGAGAAACGGAGATACTGATCCAAAAGTAAGACAACAGCAAGTCAAAAAAATGCCTGAAATTCTTGTTGTAACTCCTGAAAGCCTTCACCTGCTTCTGGCACAGAAAAATAATGAAACATTTTTCAAGGATATGAAATGTGTAGCAGTGGATGAATGGCATGAATTACTAGGTTCAAAGCGCGGAGTTATGGTAGAACTCGGGATTTCACAGCTTATAAAATATGTTCCGAAGGTCAAAATCTGGGGGATCACAGCTACCATTGGAAATCTGGATGAAGCCATGGAAGTGCTTATTCCGTATGATATTAAAAAGACAAAAATTACAGCTAAAGAGCACAAAAAGATAGATATTCTCCCTGTTTTTCCGGATGAAATTGAGATATTGCCCTGGGCAGGACATCTTGGGAACAAACTTGCAGATAAAGTGGTTCCTATTATTCTGGAATCAAAATCTACCATTGTATTTACGAATACCAGAAGTCAGAGCGAAATGTGGTATCAGCTTTTACTCGATGCTTATCCTGATTTTGCAGGTCAGATTGCTATCCATCACAGCTCTATTGATGCTCATTTAAGAATCTGGATTGAGGAAAATTTGAGTTCCGGAAAATTAAAAGCCGTGGTTTCTACATCATCTCTCGATCTTGGAATTGATTTTAAACCTGTAGATACGGTCATTCAAATTGGTTCAGCCAAAGGAGTTGCCCGTTTTCTTCAAAGAGCCGGACGTAGTGGCCACTCTCCTTTTGAAACCTCCAAAATCTATTGTGTTCCCACCCATTCTTTGGAACTGATTGAAGTTTCAGCTCTAAAAGAAGCCGTAAAACAGAAAGTCGTTGAACCCAGAGAGCCACAGGTTTTATGTTTCGATGTGCTGGTTCAGTTTCTGATGACACTGGCGGTTGGAGACGGATTTTATCCTGATGAGCTATATCAGAGAATTAAAAAAGTATATGCCTTTCAGGAAATGCTTGATGAAGAGTGGAAAAGTATCCTCGAATTCCTCACCATTGGCGGCAGTGTGTTGAAAAGCTATGAAGAGTTTCATAAAATCGTCATCATGGAAGATGGTCTTTATAAGGTAACTTCAAGAAAAATAGCTATGCTCCACCGAATGAATATGGGCGTGATTGTGAGTGATGCCATGCTGAAGGTAAAATTTATTTCCGGCGGCTATATCGGAATGATTGAAGAATATTTTATTTCAAAATTAAAAAAAGAAGAAAAATTTATTCTGGCCGGGCGTACACTGGAAGTTGTCATCATTAAAGATATGACGGTATACGTGAGGGCAGCTAAAGGAAGAGCCCTGGTTCCGAGCTATCTTGGCGGAAGACTTCCTTTGAGTTCCAATCTGGGGCATTTTCTGAGAGAAAAACTTTCTCATGCCTTAAATCCTAAAGCTTCGGAAAAAGAGCTTAAATTTTTACACCCGCTTTTAATTAACCAGGAAAAAAACTCCCATATTCCCAAAGAAGATGAATTTTTGGTGGAATTGATTAAAAACCGTGAAGGATATCACTTGTTTATGTATCCTTTTGAAGGACGTCTGGTCCATGAAGTAATGGCTGCTCTGATTGCCTATCGGATCTCAAAACTTGCTCCAATCTCCTTTTCTATGGCGATGAATGATTATGGATTTGAACTCTTCAGTGATAAAGAAATTCCTTTAAATGAAGACAATCTTCAACAGATTTTAAGCAGAGAGAATCTGATGAATGATGTGATCGCAAGTATCAATTCTGCGGAAATGGCAAGGAGAAAATTTCGTGATATTGCAGTGATTTCTGGAATGGTAATTCAAAATTATGCAGGGCAACAACGTTCTAACAAATCATTACAAAGTTCTGCCGGATTGATTTTTAAAGTATTGGAAGACCATGATCCTAATCACTTTTTAATAAAACAGGCGTATACAGAAGTTTTTAATATGCAGCTCCAGGAACAGCGGCTTGTAGAAGCTTTTAAAAGAATTGAAAAATCCGAAATTATTTTAAAACATTCCCGATCATTTACTCCGTTGAGTTTTCCAATTAAAGTGGACAGTTTACGACAAACGCTTTCAAGTGAAGGACTGGATGCGAGAATTAAAAGAATGCTGAAACTGTCTGATATAAGTGATCTTTGATAATCAATTAATGTATTATTTGTAAGAACAGATATGGCAATGAATATTTTTTTATGGCAAAGGCGCAAAAAATTGATAATAATAACGTTTTAAGGCGCAAAGATTTTATCTCCTAAAAAATTTAGTTCTTTTAATCTTGCTGAAAATCTCACATTGAGCGAAGTCAAAATGTTCTTGCCTTTTAAATAAAATTTGATAATATAAAATTTGCGCCTTTGCGAGATTCTAAAATTTATAAAATCAAATAAAAAACCTATCGTTTTAATCTTATTCATAGCCTAATATTATGAGTTAATATTCTTGATAATTTTAAATAATCATCGTAACTTAGAGTATACCTTCTTAGAAGTTTAAATAAAATTTAAAAATGGAAAAATTGTTCTTAGTCCGCCACGGACAGTCACTCTGGAATCTGGAAAACAGATTTACAGGGTGGAAAGATATTGATATAACAGAGGTTGGTATTGAAGAAGCAAAAAAAGCAGGTCTTGCTTTAAAAGGAGAAAGAATAGATATCGCATTCACTTCTGCATTGATCAGAGCACAGCATACCTTATCTATTATCCTTAATGAAATTGGAAATCCCAACATCCCGGTCATCAAAGACAAAGCATTAAACGAACGTTCTTACGGAAATCTGGAAGGACTCAACAAAGCAGAAACGGCTCTTAAGTATGGTGACGAACAGGTTCATACCTGGCGCAGATCATTTGATGTTGTTCCACCAGGTGGAGAAAGCCTTAAAGATACTTACAACAGAGTGATTCCTTATTTTGAAAGCCAGATAAGACCATTATTAAAACAGGGTGAAAATGTATTAATTGTGGCCCACGGAAATAGTCTTCGTGCCTTAATTATGTATCTGGAGCATCTTTCTCCTGAAGAAATTTTAGAAAGAGAAATTGCTACCGGCTTTCCACTGACTTATGTTTTTGATGAAAAATTTCATGTAAGCCGTAAAGTTGGATAAATATGAGCTAAATAGTTTAATTTTAGACATTCATTTTTCAATCCATCAAGTGTTGATAGCAACTAAAAATATTTCCATCCAAAACGAAACTTTCACTCTGACCAATCAGCGGGCAGTATTCTGGCAAAAAGAAAGGGCATTGATTCTTTCTGATCTGCACATCGGAAAAACAGCTCATTTTCGTAAAAATGGAATTGCACTGGCCAATCACATTATGAAAAGCGATCTGGAAAGATTATCAGCACTGATTGAATATTTTCAGCCTGAAAAATTTATTGTAGTTGGAGATTTGCTTCATGCCGGAGACAATTCTGATGTGGATGAATTCTGTACCTGGAAAAGCCAATATTCTGATCTACAGTTTTATCTTATTGAAGGAAACCACGATCGTATTTCAAAAGCTTTGGAGGAAAAATTATGCTTTAATCACAAAGCTGAATATTTTGAAGTGAATGGAATTACTTTTATTCATGATTTTGATGCCGCCAGATCCGGATTTCAGATTACGGGACATATTCACCCTGGAATTGTGCTGAATTCTGCAGTGAAAAATATCAGGCTGCCCTGCTTTGCGCTCAGCAGCAATCAGTTATTATTGCCAGCTTTCAGTAAATTTACAGGACTGGACACGAAAAACCTTCCTAAGAAAAGTACATTCTTTGTATTTACAGATGAGGAAATTTATGAAATCTGATCACTTAAGGTGTTAACTCCAGTGGATTTTCATATTTCTTATTTTCTTCTCTTTCTTTTTCTCTTTTTTTCAGCATTTCCTGTCCTTTTACAATAGTAGTTCCGTAACTTGCAAGTACACCAGCTACATTCGTTTCAGCATTCCTTTGTGCTTGTTTTAATTTTGCCTGTGTGGTTTCTGCAGCTCCGATGTATTTGCTTTTCTTCATATTGATTAGTTTATTCTTTAATTGAGAGTTTGACATAGACTTTACTAAATCAAAATCTCCTTTTTCATCTGTAATTTTTATGATCACTTCCATCCGGATTATATGTACTTGTTCCAGAATTAGTCATTACTGAATCTCCTTTAAGTGAGACCGCATTTGCAAAAAATGCACGATTATCACCTATTTGTAACAAAAATTGGTCTTTATATTTGTTATCTGTTCGTGTATCAAATTTAGCAGTTAATATATTAATTACTTCAACCCTTTCACGCCATTCTGTTGCTTGTTGTGGTGTCCAATCCTGAGTAGTTATAGCGGTTATACCACAAGAAGTTTCTGCAAACCAGGTTTTTGATTGTAACCCTCCTTCTACCGTTTTAAGTTCATTTCGGGATAATTTTTTTAAATTTTTCATTATTTTGTGTTTTTAAAATTAAAGTATAAATACACACCATAATTCACCTCATAAATGAATTATTATATGTTAAATTATTGATTTTCAATATATTTTATTCAAAATTATTTAAATGAAAAAGACATACTATAATCAAATAGTTGTAATTTAACACATCCTAAAATAATTAGAATTAAATAGATTTCTTTAACCTGAAAATATTTTAAAAACAAAATAAAAGGCAGATAAAAACCTGCCTTTATAAAACCACCATCTGCATTATCAATATTTTGATTTCCTCTTCATTAAAATGCCTCTAACATCCTGGTTTGTAGTTTTCGCTATGAAACATAGCTTAGAAATTATTATAAAAACAGTAATGAAATCCTAATTTTTATTGCTTAAACGGATACTGTAGACTGTAATCAATACGGTTACCAACAGGAATAAAGCACCTATCCATGGCGTACTTGCCAAACCTAAGGATGAGGTAACAATCATTCCTCCGACATAAGATCCGATCGCAATACCGATATTAAAAGCAGCAATATTGATCCCAGAAGCTACATCCTCAGTTCCCGGGAGCTCTTTTTCAGCAATCTGTACCACCAATAACTGAAGTCCGGGAACAGAAGCAAATGATAAAGCTCCTAAAAAGAAAAGTGTAATGATGCTTAAAACCGGACTGCTTACTGTAAAATAAAACGCAAGCAATACCAACCCCTGTGCTGCAAACATCCATAAAAGAGCTTTCAGCGGATTTTTATTCGCCACTTTCCCACCAATCAGGTTTCCTAAAGCAATGGCAATTCCATAAATCAAAAGGATAAAAGTGACCGTAGACTCCTGAAATCCTGTAATTTTCTGTAAAATAGGTGACAGGTAAGTAAATACTACAAACGTACCTCCATATCCCATCGCAGTCATTAAAAAAGCAAAAATCAGACGTCTGTTTCCTAATACTTTAAACTGACTCTTTAAAGATGCGGTTTTCCCATTTTTAAGGGCATTGGGAACTAATAGTAAACTGGCTACCAGCCCTATAATTCCAAGGATTGAAACTCCTATGAAAGTAGCTCTCCATCCGAAATGCTGTCCTATAAATGTTCCTAGTGGAACTCCTGTTACAATCGCAAGAGTAAGTCCGGCAAACATAATAGAAATGGCTGTGGCTCTCTTCTCTTCAGGGACCAGCGAAGCTGCAATGGTAGAACCTATGGAAAAATAAACTCCATGGGCCAATCCCGTAAGTATTCTTGCCAGAACTAATGTTATAAAGCTGGGAGCTATAGACGCCAGTCCGTTTCCAATAACAAATAGCATCATAATGGAAACCAAAAGCATTTTGCGTGGTACTTTTCCTGTTAATGCCGTTAATATCGGTGCTCCGATAGCTACTCCTATCGCATAAAGACTTACCAGCAGCCCTGCAGAAGGAATAGTAATTCCAAGGTCAGAAGCTACTGTGGGAAGAAGTCCTACAATAACAAATTCTGTAGTTCCAATTCCAAAGGCACTTATCGTTAATGCCCAGAGCGCTGCAGGAAGACCTTTTTTGACAGTCTTTGATGCAGTATTGATCTGTATTTCTTTTTGAAAGTTCATTGTCTTGTAATTTGTTGATATTGACAAGGCAAAGTTCCGACGAATATTTATATTATAAAAATTATTTAAATTGTATCAAAGTATCAGAATAATGATAGTTTTATTTTACATTTAAAATGTGTTCCTTTGTAAAATAATCATCAGTTTTAATGAAGAAATCAGAAGCAACCCGTCTTACTATTCTCCAGAAAGCGTTCGAATTGATCTATGTAAAAGGTTTTCAGACTACAAGCATTGATGAAATTATCGCAACGACTCAGGTGACGAAGGGTGCTTTTTATTATCATTTTAAAACCAAGGATGATATGGGACTCGCTATTATTACGGATCTGATGAAGCCCAATTTCAGGAAAATTTTTATAGACTCTCTTCAAAACAATCAGAATCCTTTAGACAGCATTTATGATATCATGTATCATCTCCTGATTGAAAACGATTTTTTAAAAGTTGAATATGGCTGCCCTACTTCTAATTTTGTACAGCAAATGGCACCATGGCATCACGCTTTTGCTCAGGCTTTACATGAACTTTCAAAAGAATGGGAACAGGCTCTTGCAGAAAGTATTGAAAAAGGGAAAGAAGCAGGATTAATCAGGAAAGAAGTCAATGCAAAAGAAGTGAGCGTTTTTGTTATTTCAGGCTATTGGGGAGTAAGAAATCTGGGCAAATTAGAAAACTCAAAAGAAGTATATCTTATTTATTTAAAAGGACTTAAGTCTTATTTCAATACCCTTCAATAATTTTTTTATCAAAAAACATACTAATTAGTATGTTTTTGTTTTACCTTTGCTGTGTTCAAAAAAATAAACAATGTATCAAACCCTTACTTTTTTACATTCCCTCACCCGATGGCTGGTCTTAATAAGCCTGATTTATGCAATTTACCGTTCTTTCAAAGGATATTATTCTGACAGAGAATTTACAGGAAGAGATAATGCGGTAAGACATTGGACCGCTACAATAGCCCACATCCAACTGGTTATTGGAATGGTATTTTATTTTAAAAGCCCGGTAATCCAATACTTCTGGAAAAATTTCAACCAAGCCAAAGAATCTTTTGAGCATCTGTTTTTCGGAATGATTCATATTTTGCTGATGATTACAGCCATTATTCTCATTACAATAGGCTCTGCTTTAGCCAAAAGAAGACCTTCGGATAAAGAAAAATTCAAGACTGTGGGGATCTGGTTTTCAATAGCACTGATTATTATTTTCATTGCTATTCCGTGGCCTTTTTCTCCTTTTGCAAACAGACCTTATTTCAGATAATTATGATAGATTTATTTAAAACAAAGATTGGGCGGCTGAGAATTCTGGCTATTTTGGAAGGAATTTCACTTTTGAGTTTGGTATTTATTGCCGTTCCTGTAAAATACTGGCTGGGAAACCCCTTGTTTGTAAGGCTTATCGGACCTGTTCACGGGACATTATTTCTGCTTTTCCTGTTCAATACACTGAGCGTAGGCATAGAACAGAACTGGAAGTTTAAAGAAATAACCTGGAAAGTAATTTTGGCCTGCTTTATTCCGTTTGGAACCTTTTATGTTGACAAAAAAATTCTGAGCAAGCTATGAAAAGTCTTTTTATATTCTGTGGAATAGCTCTTATTCTGTATGTAGTCTACAGAGTTTACCGATTCCAGACTTTAGATAACGGTTTACCGGAACTGCTCAAAAAAGGAGCTGTCATTTTGGATGTAAGAACTGAAAAGGAATATGAAACAGGGCATATAGAAGGTTCTGTGAACATTTCTTTAGGAACAATAAGAGAGCGTTATATAGAATTAGATCCGAAAAAAACATACATCACAGTGTGTTCTCACGGACTCAGAAGCGTAAAAGCCGAGAATCTCCTGAAAGAAAGAGGCTTTAAACATATCTATAACGGAGGTGCCTGGACCGACCTGCAGACCACTATCCATCCATAAAACAATGAATCTCTCCTGCTATTATTACAGAAGAGATTCAATTTTTTAAAGTGTTTTATCAGTAAGCCAAACTACTTTTTGCTCTGATGAATGATCTTGCCCAATGATATTCCTGTATAATTCAGGTCTTCTGGCTTTAATATAGCGAGATCCTCCTGCCTGAGTTAGTTTTTCAGGAGTAATGACAACTGACTCAAAACTGTTTTCCCACGAGTGGCATTCTGCAATCACATCTCCAAAGGGATCTATAATCATGGAACACCCGTTTTTAAGCTGGTCATCATCCATACCAATTGGGTTTGAAAAAACAATATATGCTCCGTTATCATAAGCTCTGGATGGAAGCCACTTCATCAGCCAGTCCCGACCTTTCATTCCATTAAATTCCAGACGTAAAGATGTAGGATCCACTACCCTGTTTTCCCAAAGTTGAGGATCTACAAAACCTGCTCCCGGCCTTGTAGAAGGCGTACACATCGTAACATGGGGCATGAAAATGATTTCTGCACCCAAAAGTCTTGTAGCTCTTACATTTTCAATAATATTGTTATCATAACAGATAAGAATTCCACATTTCCAGCCCATGATATCAAATACACAATATTCATTCCCTGATGTAAGGTGTGGATTAATAAAAGGATGCAGTTTTCTGTACTTTGCTTTTAATCCAGTTTTATCTACACAAACATAAGCCTTGAAGAGGTTATCATTTTTATCTTTTTCAAACAATCCGGCCAGTATGGTGATATTATGTTTTGTAGAAATCTCTTGTAGTCTTTTAATGCTCTCACCTTCCGGAATAAGTTCTGCAATATCAAGAAGCTGTTCTCTGGAAAGTTTTCGGGCAAAAGTATAGCCTGTAATGGAGCATTCATGGAAGGCAATTACATGAGAACCTTTGGATGCTGCCTCTCCAGCTAACTTTTCTATAACGGATAGGTTATAAACTTTGTCTCCACTTTTGTTTTCAAATTGTGCCGTCGAAATTTTAATATTCATACTTTTTTTAAGCAAAACTAGGCTGTGTCGCTTCTTAAAAATTGTATAAAACCGCCATACCGAGTTACAGCTCAATAAAATTAACCGCCATTTTATTTTCTGTATGTAAATATTGTTTAGGAGTAAGCCCGATATTATTTTTAAATTCCCTGATCAGATGAGACTGATCAGAATATCCCGCTTCGTAAGAAAGTGTGGTCATTTTTTTATCTTTAATTCCATTATTCATCAGGCTTAAAAAGTAATGAAGACGGATAATATTTCCATATTTTTTGGGAGACATTCCCATATGATATTCAAATTTTCGTTCTAAATGACGCTCAGAATATCCGGTGAAATGCTGCAAATCTTTGGAGGGTACAGAACCTTTACTTTGAAGAAGATATTGTTGTATAGCTGTTATTAAATGATAATCTGTACTCATTCTTTCGGATAAAAAATGGGTAAAAAAGATATTCAGATCATTGATTATGACTAAAGGATTCTCTTTATTAAACAATTTCTCCTGAAACACTTCCAGCGTATTTTTCAAAACATCTTCCACGGAAATAATCTGATTGCGAATTTCTTTGGCAGAAGTTTTCAAAAGAATATTCAAAAAATAAGGTTGGAATACAATGGCCATAAGAGAAAATCTGCCTTTTGAAAAGAAATCCCTGTAACCGTTTAATGTACCGTAGAAAAAGGAAAGGGGCATTCGATCCTCAGAAATACCGGAATACAGATTCATGTCTCCGGATAGTATCAATCCGGAACTTCCATCCGTAAAGAGCCTTAAACTTTTTATATCCTCTTTGGAATTTTCCAAAAATATATAATGTCTGATATAAGGAGCCAGATGTTTGGGAGGTGAAATCTGCATCCATCAAATTTACAGAAAACTTATTGACAGAAAAAGACAATATCCAAATTTAAGACATGCTAAATCACATATTAATTCTCTCGCAAATTCTGCCAATTACGCAAATCTTTCATCAATTATTTGTAGGAAGTAAGTGAATATTATCAAATTTTATCGGGGATAAAATCCTTGCGCCCTAAAAAACATCAATCTTATAAAATCTTTAGCGCCTTTGCGTTTTTCCAAAAAAAAAATATAATAAATCAAACCCAGGTACCACACTTTATTCCCTTTTGGTCAGGTATTTGAATAATTTAATACATACCAATCACTTAAAATAGTATAGTATGTCAACACAAAATCTTACCCACCTCGAAGCGATCAAAAAGATCAAAGAGCTGTCAGAAAAAGCAAGAATATGTATGTTTTGTACAGAACTGGAAACCACTCCCATCAATTCAAGGCCAATGACCCTTCAGGAAACAGACGACAGCGGAAATCTATGGTTTATCAGTAGCGGTACCAGCAACAAAAATTTTGAGATAAAAGAAGACCGAAGAGTACAACTGTTTTTCATGAACAACAGCGATTCCCAATATCTTTCAATTTACGGAAAAGCCTCTGTTTATAAAGATAAAGCAACGATAGAAGATAAATGGTCTCCTCTGGCTAAAGCATGGTTTGACGGAAAAGATGACCCTAATGTTACCATTATCCGTGTAGAACCTAAAGAAACCTATTATTGGGACACCAAAGCAGGAAAACTGGTTAGTCTTTTCAGTTTTGTAGCTTCTGCCATAACAGGGCATAAAACCAATAATGCTGACGGTATTGAAGGAAATGCAATCATTTAAAAAGTTCGGAATAAGCAATAAATTCTCTCGCAGATCTTGCAAATTAAGCAGATTTAAACCCAATTATCTGCGTAATCTGTGTGATCTGCGGGAGATAAAAAAACGGCTCAAGAATTTGAGCCGTTTATACAAGATTAATGATATTCTAACCTTTCACATCCTCCATAGACGCTCCAAAATTAATATGGAGTACATTCCCATTGGGTGTTACTAATGCTGGTACAGATTTTACACCTGCATTTTCCGCGTCTTCAATTTTGCTTTTATCATTACCCAAATGGATAATCTCAACATTTTCCAAACCTATAAGGTTAACGATATCATGTTCTGCGCTGATACATACAGGACATCCTGCATGATAAAAAATGGACTTTTTCATACGATTTACTAATTAATAAGGGTTTTAATAATATTTTTTAATTCTTCGGTTTCTTTTTCGTGTAAAGGTTTTAAAGGGCTTCTTAAGTTCCCGCCATCTTCGCCCAGAATATTAAGACCGGATTTCACGGCTCTTGGCAATCCTTTGTTCACAATAAATTTTAAAAGATCAAACTGTTGATAGAAAATCGTTTTTGCTTTCTCAAGATCACCTTCCTCCACAGCATTATAAAGACTGATATTCAGTTCAGGAATAAGATTGGGGGCTGCCGTACACCATCCTCTTGCTCCCGCAGAAAATGCAGCCAGAGCCAAAGGATTGGAACCATTATAGAACGCTACCTCTTCCCCCAGTTCTCTCCTTAGATAATGCATTCTCTGGATGTCTCCCGTACTTTCTTTGATCATTGTTACATTGGGAATTTCAAGCAGCCTTTTCAGCAAAGCCGGAGACATATCTACTCCACTTGTTGCCGGATTATTGTACGCCATAATCGGAATGGAAATCTTACGGGCTACGGCGTCATAATGCGCTACAATTTCATCATCGGTTAGCTTCCAGTAACTCATTGGAATAATCATTACCGCATCTGCCCCGGCTTTTTCTGCAAACTGAGCATGGTGAATGGTTTTCTCTGTCGTAAGGTTAGAAACCCCTACCAACGTAGGAATTCTGCCTTTTACCTGCTGTAAAGTAGCTTCAGTAACCTCTTCTTTTTCTTCGTCAGACAGATAAGGCATTACTCCTGTACTCCCTAATGGAGCAATACCATGGCTTCCGGAAGTGATCAGCCTTTCTACCAAATGTTTGAAAAGCGGAATATCTACTTTTTCATTTTTATCAAAAGGAGTTATGGGATAAGCTATAATCCCTTTGAATGGTACATTTTTCATGTTTTTTCTGTTTAAAAGTTTAAGATTATTTTTAAACCATTAAGAGAGAATAAGCTTTTAAGAATAGTAAGACTAGCTTCGCTTAAAAAATCATATCCGATATCAAATACAACAGAAAAACGGTTTCCCTTAATGGTTTAAAATATTCATATTAAAGATCTCTTCCTTCTTCCTCTCTTAAAGCAACTCCCAGGTTCTGCAACTGAGGGGCATTTTCACAGGCGATATATTTGGCAGGTTCGGTATCACTCCGATTCTGGTGCTTATGCCAGGCCCAGGAAGGAATATATACAGCATCACCAGCTTCCCAATGTACTCTTTCATCCTCTACTTCTGTCCAGCCTTTTCCTTCAATGACAAATAATACGGTTTCATACGTATGGCGGTGTCTGTTGGTTTGCTGTCCGGGAGTTAAGCCTCCAATCGTCATGCTCACATTCTTACTCGGTAGGTCTACAAAGAAAACGGGATGCTTTCTTTCTGTTGAAAACTGGTTGTGCTCTCCTGCATTTTCTACATTTTTATGGATCAAATGGCTTGGTTTTACATACTTTGGTCTTGCAAAAGTTTCGTGAAAATCTTTAGAACTGAATTGTTTCTTATCCATGATTTTAAAATTATTATGGTTTTGTGCTTTATTGCATGACAAAATTATTTTATATTTGGACTGTTTAAATGATTCAGTTTTTACATAAATAGATAGTCCAGATGTTACGCCCTTGGAAATTGGAATTAGAAATTGATAAAAAGCTTGATAAAGCTGTTTACCTACAGATTGCGGATACTATTATCGCTGATATTCGTACAGGAAGATTAAAAGCGGGTGATGCACTTCCCGGAAGCCGAAATCTTGCACAGACTTTGAAAATAAACAGGAATACGGTTGTAGAAGCCTATCAGGTGCTGATTAATGAAGAATGGGTAATTTCAAGAGAAAGAAAAGGTATTTTCGTATCAGAAAATCTCCCTGTCTTGCATGAAAAAAATGCAGATGCACTGCATGATTCTAAAAATCAGCAGGTCTTGCCTAACGGAATTTTAATTAATTTCGATGATGGCCATCCCGATAGTAAAATTGCCCCTGTAACAGAACTGGCAAGAGCTTATAGGCAGATTTTCAGTATTAAAGCCAAATGGCAGATGATGGGTTATGGAGATGAACATGGAGATATGGAATTCAGAAAAATGATCTCCCAGATGCTTAATCATCAGCGCGGAATGCATATTCATGAAAACGAAATTTCTATTACCCGAGGCAGTCAGATGGGCATGTTCCTTACTGCTCAGAGTCTTTTAAGTCCTGGTGACATCGTTATTGTAGAAGATCCCGGCTATCAGCCTGCATGGCAAGCGTTTCAGTATGCGGGAGCACAGCTTTTGTTCGTGCCTGTAGATCATGAAGGAATCAGTGTCGAGGCTGTTGAAAAACTTTTAAAACAGCATCGGAATATAAAAGCATTATATAGTACTCCTCACAGGCAATATCCTACTACCGTTACGCTGAGCCTTTCAAGAAGATTAAAACTGATTGAGTTGTCAAATCAGTACAATATGACCATCATTGAAGATGATTATGATAATGAGTTTCACTTCGGATATCGTCCTATTCTCCCGATTTCAAGTTTTCCCGAACTGCACAATTATGTGTATATCGGAACTTTAAGCAAGGTGGTAGCTCCCGCTTTGAGGATTGGTTATCTGGCCACTAAAAATCAGGAACTGCTGAAAAGAATTGGTGATCTGAGAAAGATTATTGATGTGCATGGAGATGTCATTATGGAACAGGCAGTTCTTCAGCTCATTAAAGAAGGTGCCATAAAAAAGCATATCAGAAAAGCAACCGTACATTATAAGAACAAAAGAGACTTTGTTTTTGAATTGCTGAAAAAAAATATGAAAGATATTGCTGATTTTACGCTCCCCGAAGGTGGTCTGGCTTTTTGGATTGTTCCTAAAGTACAATTGGATTGGGATGTGGTAACAGCTTTATTACTAGATAGAAATATTAAGATTATTCATCCTAAACAATACAGTCAAAATCAGGTGAACGGATTCAGATTAAGTTATGGGGCACTTTCTGAGGAACAACTGGAGCAAAGTATTCCTTTGATTGCTGAGATTTTTTCAAGATTTGTGACCCAAGATAAGGTTGAATTATAATGGGAAATAATTTATACCGGATGTTTTTATCCCTCGCAGATTTTACAGATTACACAGATTTGTATGCTTTGTGTAACCTGTCAGATCTGGAAGATTTTTATGTAAAAAAAATTATTAATTTGGATAAGGCAGAAATGATTAAATGAGTATGGAACACTACTCTACTTCAAAGACAGCCTGAATCTCTACGGAAGAACCTACAGGAATAGAAGAAGCCCCCAAAGTAGCTCTGGCATGTTTTCCTTTTTCCCCGAAGACTTCAACAGCAAGATCGGAAGCAACGTTCATCAGATCTGCATGTTTTGTATAATCATCTTTGGTATTGAAAATTCCGGTAAGCTGTACACATTGTTTTACTTTGCTCAAATCTCCTCCCACTGCTTCATTTAACACTGAAATTACGTTCAGCATCGTTACTTTTGTAGCATCTTTTACCTGTTGCTCATTTACTTCAACACCTAATTTCCCAGGATTAAAAATTTTACCGTCTTTTAAAGCAACCTGATTGATAAATACCAGATTTCCCGAACGGACAAACGGCTGATAATTTCCTGCCGGTTTCGGAACCTGTGGAAGTGTAATATTTTTTTGCTTCAGTATTTCACTGAAATTCTGGTGATTTTGAGTAACAGCTACTGTTTTCTTAGGATGTGTATCCTTTAACGCCAGTGCTATTTTTGCGAAATTTCTTCCCTGAAGTTCAGCAATATTTCGTTCTCCTTTCGTTGGTCTTTCCACATCTTTCAGAGAAGCCATGCTGGTAACTCCCAACACCGTATTTCCCTGTGGGATAGCTTTATTTAGCTCTTCTGTTCCACGAATTCCATTAGATACCAATACCATTCCGTGCACAGCAAGGCTGTTCCAGAAGGCCTGAAGAGCAAGCTCCTTTCCTGCTCCACTTCCCGCTGACATAAAGACAGTGGCAGGAACTCCTTCCAAAGCATGATTGGTCCATAACTGAACGGTTTTCGATAAAAATTCACTCATCCCCGTACTGATATTCCCGAAATAAACCGGTGAACCAAAAGCAATTCCATCATAAGAGGTAAGTTCATCTACTGTTGCTACAGGAAGATTTTTCAGGGTTGAATTGGATGAGGCTTTGACTAATTTGATATAAGGAACCGCATTGTTTTCGCTTTCAATTCCTTTGGCTATTTCTTTAGCCAGTTCGTAAGTTCCGCCATTATCGGAATGGATAAGAACCAATATTTTAGCTTTATTTTGTGCCATGATCTGAGTGTTATTAGATAATAAAATTAAAATAAAAAAAAGACATAATTTTTTCATTCTGAATAAGATATAGATTATTTTTTGGATTAATCATGTAGTTATTACATTGATAATACAAAATTACTACTGTCGTTTTTATTAAATTTGCCAAAATATACATATAAAACGACAACATGAAATGTGGACTGATTGAAAAAACAGAAAGCCAGTTTGTAGATTCTATAGAAAAAGAAGCTTACGTATGGTGCGAAAAAAACTGGAAACATGATGATTACGAACACAGGCATAACCGTGCTCAGCTTACATTTGTGGAAGAAGGCTATCAGTATTTTCATATTGACAGGAAAATTTATCTTGTCCCACAACATCATGTCATCTGGATTCCCTCAGAAAAAGCCCACAAAATTACTTCAGAGGCACAAACCGTTAATCTGATGGTATTCCTTTTCAAATCTGTTTTTGAAGATGAATTTTATCAGAATGTTCAGGTATTTGCCGTTCCCCCTGTTTTGAAAGAAATGCTTTTTTATGCCTCAAAATGGAACCAATCTCTGGATGAAAATGAAGAACAGGATATCTTCTTTAAAGCTATTTTAAAAAGTCTTCCTAATTTCTGCAAGGAAAGCAGCGGCCTGGAAATTCCTGTACCTGCTGATACCAGGCTGATTCCTGTATGCAATGATATCAACACTAATTTTAAATATAATCTGGATATTGATTCTTTAGCCGAAAAAGCGCAAATGTCTGTGCGAAGTCTCCAGAGAATTTTCAAAAATGAAACAGGAATTACCTTACAAAAATATCTGCAGCTGACCAGGATTTTAAAAAGTATCGAATTGATAGATACCAAACAATATACCTTGAGTGAAGTAGCTTATAAAGTAGGATATCAAAGTCTTTCAGCGTTCACATCATCTTATTTTGCGATTATGCAGACCAAGCCAAAAGTGAATAAAAGTCAGGGCGTTTCATCATGAGGCATATCCACGGGTTTCGATTCGGGAGAGCCTTTTTCACGCAGCCAAATTGATAAAAGAACAAGGGAAGCAACCGCCAGAAATTCACTCTGCCAGTTCTGAAAAGATTCAAACCAGAACCTTGATTCTGAAATATATTGCAATGCTGTTACGGGCGGTTTATTTTTCATCATCTGCTCATCATTAAAATCCGTAAGACTTCCATAGAAATGCAAGGTAAAACTCACCAGAAACAGGACTGCAAATGCAAGTGATAAGGAATGTTGATAGAGTTTCAGCCAAATTCCTCCTTTTTTCACGGGCCATGGTGCTTTGGGATGTACTGCAGGATCCCTGTCTACCTCTTCCTTTTCTGTCATAGATTTTGATTCGCTGGAACCTTTTTGCCTGAGAGAAATCGTTAATACCACGTAGATCATCATCTGGAGGAATTCGCTTTCCCAGTTTTCAAAAGTGGCCTGTATGAAATGTCCGCTGTGAATGTATTCACTGATTTTTAAAGCAGCCTGCCCGTTTTCAATCAATTCTTTGTTTTCCGTTTTCCAACCGGTAAAAAACTGTCCTGTAAGAAAGACAATCATCAGAGTAATCAGAACAATGCTTAAGCTGTTGCGATAAAAGAAACTGGGGCGTGACATTTTTTTTTGTTTAAAGTTTAAAGTTCAAGGTTTAAGAATCACGTTTTTGATAAGGAAATACTTTTTTCAGGTTCTGCGTGGCTGGCCCGGTAAGGATTTTTCCGTTAATATTGAATCTCGAACCGTGGCATGGGCAGTCCCAGCTCAGTTCGGCACTATTCCACCGCACTTCACATCCCGCATGTGGACAGGTACTCCTAAGCAAATGTAAAGTCCCGTCAATTTCTTTGTAAAGTGCGTAAGATTCGGATTCGTAGCGGATCACTTTTGCTTCGCCTTCTCCAACTTCTGAAAAGGATTCAATTTTATCCCTGAAAATTTTATCTTTCACAAAATCAAATGCCACAGTGGCTGCTTCCTTCACAAAATCTGAGAATCCAGCGACAGGTTTGATTCTTGAAGGATTAAATAAGTCTCCATACTTACTTTTTCCGGTAATAATCAAATCATGCAATATCTGCGATGAAAGTGTCCCGAATATCATTCCGTTTCCTCTGAAGCCTGTCGCCACAAAAACTCTTTCCTGAGTTCCCGGTAGTTTTCCAATGTATGGAAGCCCGTCCACCGGTTCATAGTATTGGCTGGACCAGCTGTAGAATACCGTTTCCACATCAAAGTATTTTCTCACATAATTTTCAAGCCTAGAGAAGCATGCTCCCGTATCATCAGCGTGCCCTGTTTTATGGTCTTCACCGCCTGCAATTAAAAGATTTTCACCATCGATATTCTGAATACGGTAATAATGATAAGGTTCACAAAGATCATAGCCTAACTCCCAGGGATATTTATCGTTTTTCAGGGTAAATGCCATCGCATAGCTTCTGTAAGGAGCATTGGTAAAGTGCAGAATATTGACTCCGGGAGGAATATGAGTGGCGTAAACAATATTTCGTGCCTTTATTTCTCCTTTTGAAGTTTTTAAAATAACATGATCTTCCTGCTCATCATGACTTTCACAAAGACAGTTTTCCTGAATAAAACCTCCAAGCCTAATAAATGCTTCACAAAGTGCTTTTGTATATTTAATAGGATGAAAATGCCCCTGTCCGGGAATTAATACCGCCTCTTTGAAAGGAACCGGAAAAGGAATTTCGTTCACGTAGCTCATTTCGTGGCCAACGTTTTCAGCTCCTTCAACAATACTTTTCAACCGTTCTTCCTGTTTTTCATCCAGGGCAAAGAGGTACGCTGATTTTCTGGTAAAATCACAACTGATCTTGTATTTATCGATATTATCTTCAATAATTTCAATTGCATCATGTCCGGATTCTGCATAGAGTTTAGCATTATCCAAACCAAAATCGCGGATGGCCTGTGTAAAGGTTGTATCAAAAAAATCATTTAAATGAGCCGTTGTACCTCCTGTTGTTCCGAATCCGATATTGGCAGCTTCCAGAATGATACATTTTTTTCCGGATTCCTGAAGTTTCAGGGCTGTTGAAACTCCGGTAATTCCACCTCCTATTATGGCAACATCAAATAGCGAATGGAGATCAGTTTCTGTAGAAAATTTCCTGACCTCTTCCTGCCATATACTTTTTCTTGCACCGTCTCTGTACATAACCAAAATATTTTTTGTTAAACTTATCTGATACTTAATGTATCGCTTTCAGGCAGACCTGTTTTGCCAGCACTGGGCGGGTTGTTCTTTTGGTCTCTTTTTCTGTTTTCATCTTCATCAATATTACATCTGCAAGAAGTAAAAGCAAATAAGCTGAGTACTCCTAAAATGAATGCCGTTGTTTTCATATGTTTAATATTTTGATGGGTTACTTTTTAACCATTTACAATCAATCCACCGTTGGGATGAAGCACCTGTCCTGTCATCTGTGAGGCATCTGGACTTGCCAGAAAAAGAAAGCTGAAGGCTATTTCTTCGGGCGTTGCATTTCTTTCCAAAGGAGGTTTGTTGGGATTTTCTTCTTTTTCGTCGAATGTTTCTTCAGTAAGTGGTGTAGCTACAGGTCCGGGAGCAACCGCATTAATGCGTATTCCTTTTGGCTTGGCCTGCAGTGCCAATGAGCGGGTGAAAGAAACAATAGCGCCTTTTGTAGCGGAATAATCAAGGAGCTCAGCATGTCCCTGATAGGCAGAAACGGAAGTGGTATTGATTACACAGCTTCCTTCTTTCAGATAAGGAAATACAACTTTCGTTAATAAAATCATTCCGACAATGTTGGAATCAAAGGTTTGTCTGATGTTTTTCTCTTCAAGCTGCTCTATGCTTTCTGCAGGAAATTGAACTCCGGCATTATTGATGAGAATATCAATTTTTCCAAATGCTGAATTAACTTCTTTCGCTGTTTTTTCACAAAATTCATAATCATTGATATCTCCTTGAAAGATGATGCATTTTCTATTCAGGTTTTCAATTTCTCTTTTCGTTTTTTCAGCATCATTATCGCTCGAATGATAAATAATGGCAATATCTGCTCCTTCCACAGCAAAAAGAAGAGCCACTGCTTTACCAATTCCGCTGTCGGCTCCGGTAATTAAGACAGATTTATTATTTAATTTTCCCATTTCATAATCCTTTTATTCTTTCTCAGTGGGTTTCTGCATTTCTGCCATTCTGTGAGCGGCCATACTATCACTTGAAAGATTAGTCATGGCTACGGACAGTTTATTTTTCAGGCCTGAAATTATTTTATCTTCATCATTCATCAACGCATTATATCCGTCAATGGCCACTTCTTCCGGAGAGGCCAGACTGTCTTTATCATCCAGAATTTTACTGCGGTTCATATCTGCTTTATTAAAGAAATCAGTATCTGTAGGCCCTGGTAAAAGTGCGGTAACTGTTATTCCTGAGTCTTTCAATTCTTCACGAATGGCTTCGGACCACGACAAAACAAATGCCTTGGTAGCATGATATACCGAATGCCATGGACCGGGAGCTTTACTGGCCACAGAAGCGAGATTAAGAATTTTTCCTGATCCTTTTGGAAGCCTGTCCTTAACAAAGAGCTTTGTAAGGATGAGAACCGAAATAATATTTAAATGAACAATATCTATTTCCCTGTGAATATCCGTATCCTGAAATTTCCCATACACTCCCTGTCCTGCGTCATTAACTAATATTTCAGGGCTTATTGCATTCATTTTCAATTCAGAATAAAGAGAATAGGCTTCTTCTTCCAAAAACAAATTTTTAGAGATGCTGATCACGTTTATTCCATAGTTTTTAAATTCTTCAGCTTTTCTTACCAGTTCTTCATGGTCTCTGGCCACAATAACAAGATCGTAGCCGTTCATGGCAAACTGTTTCGCGAGTTCATAACCAATACCACTGGTAGCACCTGTAATGAGTGCAAATTGATTTTTGCGTTCCATAGATTTTATTTTAAGATTAAAAGCCTGTTAAGTTCACTTTTAAAACAGCCCAAAATAAATTCTGTATAGTATAGCTGCGCGTTCAGGGCCTGAGTTTTGGGATGCAGTTCCAGTTTTTTAGTCAGAATAATCTCACCTTTATAGGAAAATGAGAAATAGGCAAAAATTTTATAGCCGGAATTCCTGATCGGGGTACAATAGCCTGTTGTGGCAATAGACCAGTCAGATTCATACAATTTTGCGATATTCAATGCCATTGTTTCTGCAATATTTTCAGAAACACAGTCACATTCTTCGGCTTCCTGTCTGTTGACCTTTAATAGTCTTACTTTTTCAGGTAAAGAATAGGTTGTCATTCCTCCTTTATAGAACATTGAAGCATTTGGCATCTGTGAAAAAGCCAGTTGTAAACATCCCGAGGTAACACTTTCTGCAATAGAAATGCTCTCATCAATG
Organism: Chryseobacterium sp. S0630; assembly: GCF_024158915.1. Taxonomy (GTDB): domain Bacteria; phylum Bacteroidota; class Bacteroidia; order Flavobacteriales; family Weeksellaceae; genus Chryseobacterium. The sequence continues at coordinate 143,281 of NZ_JAMZGF010000002.1, forward strand.
GTCATAAGTGACTGGCTGATATATTCTAGAAGATTTTTTTGGAAATCCATAATAGTGTATTTGAATCATTAGTTTGTATTTATTCTAAAAGCTTGTAAGCTTCCACGGGTCCAGAACGACCTTTACACATCCGTCTTCTTTTTTATCAAAGATTTCATACCCTTTACTTACCTCCTCAAGGGATAAACGGTGGGTAATTACATCATCAAGGGTGATTTTTCCGGTTACCACATAATCCATAAGTTTGTCTATGATTGGATGAACATTACACTGTCCTGATTTAATGGTAATTCCCTTGTCAAAAATTTGTCCAAGTCTGAAATTATCATAATTGACAGGATAAACTCCTAAAACAGATACGGTACCACCTCGTCTTACGGCACTCATACATGCTTCCAGAACCTTAACAGAGCCTTTTTCGAAGTTTATTACTGCTTTTGCACGGTCTATAAAACTTCTTTCTGGTTCAAAGCCTACGGCTTCAATACAAAGATCGGCTCCACGGCCGTCTGTCATATCTCTGATCTGCTCTATAGCACTGTCTGCATCCTCCCACAAAATGGTTTCGCATCCGGTAAGCATTTTAATACGATCCAATCTGTATTGAAGAGTATCAATTACAATAACCTTTTTGGCATTATGCAGAATAGCACTTTTGGCAGCCATTGTACCTACAGGACCTGCGCCAAAAACGGCAACGGTTTCTCCTCCCTTCAATTCTCCCCACATTACACCTGTATAGCCAGTGGGAAAAATATCTGTAAGAAATAAAACCTGTTCATCAGTAAGGTTTTCCGGAACTTTTCTTGGACCAAAATGCGCATACGGAACCCTTACATATTGTGCCTGTCCGCCATCATAACCTCCGTAAAGATCACTGTATCCGAATAATGCACCTCCTTTTTCTGTAAGAATTCCTCCTTCAGGACCATAATGATCAGGATTGCTGTGCTCGCAGGCTGTGGGAAGATCATGCTGGCAGAAAAAACAGCTGCCACAAGCTATGGGAAAAGGTACTACTACCCTGTCACCTACTTTTAAATGACTGATATTTCTTCCGGTTTCCTCTACAATGCCCATAAATTCATGACCCATAACCATGGGTCTGGCCTGGGGAATTCCCCCGGAGTACATATGAAGGTCACTGCCACATATTGCTGTGGAGGTCACCTTCAGAATAATATCGCGTTCATCAAGAATTCTGGGATCTTCTACGGTATCACAGGTAATCTTACCTGGTGAGTGAAAAACTGCTGCTTTCATAATTTGAATATTTAAAGTGATGGGTGTGGTGTGAAGGATGTTTATGATTTAAGCGTTTCTTTCCATTTCAAGATCCCAGACTCTATGTTTGGCTATGGCATTAATAAATTTATCTGTTGGTTTTCCGTCTTCCCAGGTAATAATTCCCGGATCGTCATGCTGTTTTGCTGATACATTGGAATTATGATAAAGGGCCTGAGTATCTGTCCCGAAATAAATGGCTTTACAGTGTTTATAGGCTTCGTTGATAAAATGCAGAACAAGGTGCTTATTTTCAGCAATCATCAGCTCACTTACGGAATCCGCACCCGAACAGATATAAAGGGCATCGAAGCACACACTTGAAGTATTGGTCAACGTATGTTTCGGGGCCAGTTCTGCGCCATCATTGGTTCTTATATGAGCCAGACTTGGGGCAATCAATTCCACTTTTGCTCCTTCTGTTTCAAGTTTTGTTTTGAGATCATTGATTGCACCACCATCAGCTCCGTTGGCCAGAATAAATCCTATTTTCCGGCTTTTAATGGTGTCTTTCACCGTATGTCTCATACTTAATGCATCAGAAATTTTTGTTTTAGGTTCCCTTTCTTCACTTTGAAGTTCTACAATATTACTGTCCGCAGGTAAGCTCTGATTAGGCCAATCCAGTTTTTTAACTTCTACCCCTACTTTTTCTGCTACTCTCCAAGCCAGGATCATATCAATATATCCTAATTGTCCCACCATTCTCTCTCTGATCTCCGGACGTGTCACTTTAGACAATTCAAAAATCAAAGCATTCTGCAAGTGTAATTTTTCAGGTGTAGACTGGCTGTTATAAAATAGTTTAGCCTGTGAATAATGATCAACAAAACTTTTACTTCTTTCTCTTACTTTCTCTCCGGAAACTCTTTCCTGCTGGGAAGCAAATCCGCCTTCAGACATCATGGCCTGGAAAGGGCAGCCTCCTCCGATAGAATTAGGTTCATAGCTTGTTTTTCCTTTGACAATCTGCTGTCTCATATGACCATCTCTCTGATTGTTATGAACCGTATTGATGGATCTGTTGATCGGTATTTCATGGAAGTTGGGTGATCCCAGTCTTGAAAGCTGAGTATCTGTATATGAAAATAATCTTCCCTGAAGCAAAGGATCATTGGTGAAATCAATTCCGGGGATGATGTGGCCCGGGTGGAAAGCAACCTGCTCGGTTTCTGCAAAGAAATTATCAGGGTTTCTGTTAAGCGTTAAAGTTCCAACAATTTCTACAGGAACTTCTTCTTCGGGTACCAGTTTTGTTGGATCGAGAAGGTCAAAATCAAATTTGTGTTCATCTTCTTCAGGGATCAACTGTACTCCGAAGTCCCATTCCGGATAATCACCGTTTTCAATGGCTTCCCAGAGGTCTCTTTTATGAAAATCAGAATCTATTCCTGAAAGAATCTGAGCTTCATTCCATGCAACGGAATGCACTCCCAGTCTGGGCTTAAAATGGAATTTTACAAAATGAGACTTTCCTTCCTCATTGATGAATTTGAAAGAGTGTACCCCAAAGCCTTCCATCATTCTGAGACTTCTCGGAATGGCTCTGTCGCTCATTATCCACATAATCATGTGCATACTTTCCGGCATCAGTGAAATAAAGTCCCAAAATGTATCATGAGCGGAAGCTGCCTGTGGAATTTCATTATCGGGTTCCGGTTTTACAGCATGTATCAGGTCCGGGAATTTGATGGCATCCTGAATAAAAAATACAGGCATATTGTTGGCTACAAGGTCATAATTCCCTTCATCAGTATAAAATTTTATAGCAAAACCTCTTACATCTCTTGCCAGATCTGTGCTTCCTTTACTTCCTGCAACAGTGGAGAATCTTACAAAAACAGGAGTCTCTTTTCCCAGTTGTGTTAAAAACTTCGCTTTGGTATATGCTGCCAGGCTTTTATTAAGTTTAAAAATACCATGAGCTCCTGAGCCTCTTGCATGCACTACTCTTTCAGGAATTCTTTCGTGGTCAAAATGAGTTATTTTTTCTCTGAGAATAAAGTCTTCCAATAAGGAAGGACCGCGTTCTCCGGCTTTCAAAGAATCCTGATTATTATTGATCTTTAGCCCCTGGTTGGTAGTAAGTTTTTGATCTTCATTGGAAGTACTGTGCAAGTCCAGTTGTTCTGTTTTTTTATTGTTTTCGTTGGTTTTCATATTCATAATCTTTTTGTGGTGGGTGTATTTTCAAAGAAGCTCAAGAACGTGTCAGTATGGAATCAATCTGTTTTATTCTCAAGAATTTCAAGAAGCCTGTTAATGTATTCTTCCTCTTTCAAAACTTTATAATAAGCGGTTTTAGCATACAAAGTGAAAGCAGGAGATTCAAATCTTATTTCAGTGCCCAAATCCGTGACATTCGTTGTATTGCTGGAATGAAACTCACGGATATTAAGTATATATTCTTCAAGATAAGTATCTATAACTCCTTTCAAGACTTCACAGGTAGCATTGTTTTTAATCTTTTCCAAAGATTTAATAAGAAAAGCTGTAACCCCATAAGAATTGATGATAGGCGGAAATAAAGACTCGTTTTCCAGCGCATTATTTTTGTCATTCAATCCGGAATGTTGTAATGTGTCGTTTTCAAATGTCATATATAAAAAATGGTATTAGTTATTGGAAGTTTTCAGATATTGTTCAAAATAATGGAAGTCACTTTTATCTTTTATGGATAAATAAAACATGATCTGTTCCGGTTCTTTTAATCCTATGCTGCCGAAGCAGTCGAAATGAGCAATTAACGCCTGTATATTTTCAATATCAATGTCTTTCAGAATGATAAATAAAAGAAAGATATTTTCTCTGATCTCTTTAGCATAAATTGCAGCTCCGTTCTCGAAACACTTTCCTGTATGGGATACTTTTACAAAATCTTTGTGTCTCAGTGTTTTTATGATTTTCTGACAGTCCATATATTTTGATTTCATGGTTAAAATAAGCCATATAGAACAAGCTACATGGCTTATTGCATAGTTTAGTCTTCTTGTTCTGCATCAAAATTGATGGATGTTTCTGCGATCTCCGTAAGATGCCAATCTGTATCTTCCTCTTCCTGAAGTGTTCTTTCAAGAAGATCTGCAGCTTTGTCGTGGCCCATAGTGATGGCCAGCTGAGCCAGCCCGCCGTAAGTAGCAATCTCATAATGCTCTACTTTCTGTGCAGCAATAATTAATGCTACATCTCTTGTTGCAGAGCCATCTTCTGTTGATTTGATGACTTCATCGCCTTCTTCGATGATACCTTTTATGGCCTTGCATTCTTTCTTTTCAGGCTTTTCGTCAATAAGCTGGAAGACTTTTTCCAGACGTTTAACGTGTTTTTGGGTTTGAAGATGATGATCTTCAAAAGCATCTTTCAGTTCTTCCGTTGTAGCCGCTTCCTGCATCTTTTCCAGTGCTTCAAGAATGGCATTTTCTGCATAGTAAATATCTTTAAGAGCACTTACAAAAAATTTATGCAGGGGAGAACTTTTCATTTCATCCTTATTAACAGTATCCTTATCTGCTATTCCTTTTTTGGTAGCAGAAACAGCATTATCGGTTTCTAATATTTTATTGGGCATGGTGTAAAATGGTGTTTGTTATTAAAGGATTACCTCCTTATATAAGAATAAAGAGGCAATCCTGGAAAAAGAATTATGAATTACGTCTGCCACCGAATCCGGAACGACCAGAAGATCTTCCGCCTCCGTGGGATGCCTGTCCGCCCATTCTTGCAATTCTTGTACGGTCTGCCTTGCTCATTGCTGCAAAACCTCTTTTGGAACTGCCTGAACCGGAACCCGAACTACGGCCCGAACTATTACTGTTACTATTATTTCCTGATCTAGAATTAGAACCCCTTCTTCCTGAGTTGGATTCAGAACTGGAAGATCTTACTCCTGATCTCGAACCTGAACCAGAATTGGATCGGTTACCGGAATTACCATTCGAATTCCTGCCATTTGACCCTCCTCTACCAGAAGTACCACTTCCTGATGATGATCTGCCTCGTCCTCCTGAACCTGAATTTGACCTTCCACGAGAATTTCCCCCAGAGCTGCTTCCACGTGATCCTCCTCTGCCAGAAGTAAATCTTCCCTGGCTGTCTCTCTGCTGATTTCCGTTTCCACTTCTGGAACCGCCTCTTCCTCCGCTGCGGCCTCTCTGATCATCATCATCGTCGTAATCTTCGTCATCATCGTCATCATAATCATCGTCATCGTACTCATCATAGTCATCTTCATCATAATCATCATCGTCATCATATTCATCAAAATAATTTTCATATTCTGAAAAATCATCATCGTAATCTTCATCTCTGGTTGCATCATTATAACCATGATCATACCCTAACTGGTATACTTCTTCAAGATTTTCCGGCGAATGCGAACGTCTTCCTGAACTGCTGTTTCTTGAATTTCTAGTGTTCATAACTGAATTTTTTATATTAATATTAAGTGATGGGTATTGCAGTCCGTGACTAGTATTAGACGGCAACAGTTGAGTGTCGGTAATTTTAATGGAAAAATAAAAAGCAAATGCTTTTTTGCGTGCCTTTTACTAAGGGCTTAAGAATAGTGTTGAAGAATAAATCAAATGTACGACAGAATAACTCACTTTTTTATGACCTGAGTCATGTTATTGATATTAATATAAAATTTTTCTATCCTTTAAAGTGAGTATACCTTCCTTTTCCATTTTCTTTAAGTTTCTTATCACTGTTTCTACACGGAGACCTGTAAGATTGGCAATCTGTTGACGTGTAAATGCAATATGGAAACAATGATGACAGTCTTCATCATGATAGCTTTTAAGATAATCCATTAAGCCTTTCAGTCTCTGCATAGGATTTAGTGAAGCCAGGCTCTGCATCATTTTCAATTTATAATAAATTTCCTGAGAAAAACAGGCATTCATTTCAAGAGAAAGATGAGGATGTTTATCGATCATTTCCAGAAAATTATTTTTGGGAAGCCTTATAATTCTGGAGGTATCAAGACAAACTGCATTCACAGGATAATCCTGACTAAGAAAAAGCATTGCTTCCCCAAAGCTTTGGTTTTTACCTAAAATATTATGAATAAACTCTTTTCCTTCTTCACTATAATTATTGAGCTTCACCTTTCCACTACCAATCTGATAATAATAAAGCGCATGATCTTCTTCTTTAAAAATAACTTCCTTTTTTTTATATATCCTGTCTTCTGCGCCATAGGAGTACAAAAGATTTTCATCAATATTCATGCAGCTTATTGTTTTCATAATTTCAATGGATTTTTTTAATGAAAAACAAATAATATGCCTGAAATAAGGTTAATATAGAATTTTACGATTTTCAATTCTCACAATTTTATCTCTTTCCATGTGTTTAATCGTTCTTATCGCGGTTTCCACACAAAGCCCTGTAAGGCTAGCCATTTGCTGCCTGGTTAATGGAACTAAAAAAGAATAAGGACTCAAATCTTTTTGAGAACTTTTAAGATAATCCATTAGTCCTCTAAGCCGTATAGAAGGGTTTTGAGAAGAGAGGCTCTGCATCATAATGAATTTATAATACAGGCGTTCTGAAAGAAAGCTGTTAACCTCCATGTACAATTCAGGATTTTGATTCAGCAAATTGAAAAATACAGATTTGTGAAGCCTCAGAACACTACATTCTGTAATGACTTCAGCATTCATAGGGTAAGGTTTCTCTATAAACAGAATAGACTCCCCGCAGCTTTCCCCGTCTGATAATATATTCTGAATAAATTCTTTTCCTTCCTCATTATAATTGTTGAGTTTTATTTCTCCTTTAATAATCTGGTAATAATAGGTAGGAATATCTCCCTCACAGAATATTACTTCTGAAGGGGTATAACGTCTCGTTTCTGCTCCCGCTGAAATCAAAATGTTTTCGTCGATAACCATAATAGCTTTTTTTGGAATTGTTTTCTTCTTCCTATCTTCCTAGTCTTAGTAAAAATATTATTGGTAATCGATTCTAAGATGCATGCAAAAACCGCACCTTAATCATTATTATTAAAGTTAAAAAATGTTAAAAATTTCAACAACTTTAAATCTTTTTGCATTTATTAATTAAATATCATTACTAAAAACACAATTAAATTGCTTTTTTGATATCTTATTTTAAAAATTTCAGTTTCAACAATATGTAAAAATACCAAACAATAAACCCCGCTTTATTTGATTAAAACAGGGTTTTCAAAGTAACAACAGGAAAATCTGTTATTTTTTTGATATTTTGTTGTTATGGGTTTTTGTGATATATATAAGTTTTTTTGAAAAAACCGCACACCTTATATTGTACCGGAAGGGATTGGATTTATTTGGAAATAAAATTCATCCTGATTTTTGTAGTGATGAGGCAAAAGGAAATTATGATGGACCTATTTTTGTTATAACTGAATTCAGGAATGCTCTATATTTCATTATTTTGCAAATTTTTTAGTTCCTGCAACACATAGGATCACTCCTACCGTTACACCCAGCATCCCCATACTCACCTGCTCATGAAGAAACCAGGCAGCCAGTGCAAGACCAAAGAAAGGCTGAAGCAGCTGAAGCTGACCTACCGTAGCAATACCTCCCTGCGCCAATCCTTTATACCAAAAGATAAAACCAATAAACATACTGAAAAGAGAAATATAAGCCATCCCAAACCATCCCTGAAAGCTGACTTGCTGAATATTTTCAGGAAAGTAAATAAAAAATAAAGGAATCATTACAGGCAGTGCCAATACCAAAGCCCAGGAAATTACCTGCCAGCCTCCTAACGTTTTAGATAATTTAGCTCCTTCAGCATAGCCCATACCACATAAAATAACGGCAAGAAGCATCAGAATATCGCCAATAGGTGATGCTGATATTCCTTGTGAAACAGCATAGCCAATCACCAGAAGGCTTCCTACAATCGAAAAAAACCAAAATATAGGATGAGGTCTTTCCCCACCACGCATCACACCAAATACAGCAGTTGCCAAAGGGAGCATTCCCAGAAATACAATAGAATGCGCTGAAGTAAGATATTGAAGTGCCAACGCAGAAAGAAGGGGAAACCCAACCACACAGCCAAGAGAAACCAACAATAATGGAATCAGATCTTTTTTGACAGGACGTTTTTCTTTCCCCAGCCATAATACGATAAGCGCCAAAACACCTGCAACCGCTGCACGAACTATAGTTACAAAAGTAGGACTCATTTCCATTACGGCTAATTTAGTAGCCGGCAAACCGCCACTAAATAAGACGACACCTATAAATCCATTGATCCAGCCATTTATATTTTCATCTTTTGATAGTTGTTTTGTCATCATTTTATTCAAGCTTTTAATTAATATTCAAAATTAGAAAGGATAATTAAATAAACACAGTATCAGTTTTGTATATTTGCATGAGCACAGTTTAAAAATATGAGTAAAGAATTTTTATATACAGAAATTGCAGACGGCATTGCAGGACAGATCAGAAATGGTATTCTAAAGACAGGAGACAAGCTTCCTTCCGTGAGAATGCTATGCCAGGAACATCAGGTGAGTATGAATACGGCCAAGCGTGTTTTTCTGGAACTGGAATCACAGTCTTTGGTAGAATCTAAGCCACAATCTGGTTATTTTGTAAGCCAGCTGCTCTCTGCCAAACTTCCTTTACCCGAAGTAAGCCGCCCATCATTGATCGCCAATAATGATGAGCCGGATGAACTGATCAGTAAGGTATATGAAAATATGGGTAAAAAAGACCTTACTTTTTTCTCTATTGGTATTCCATCAGGAGCTCTCTTACCTCAGGCTAAACTTAAGAAAGAAATTGTAAACGCCACCAGGGAATTAAAAGACGGCGGCACCGAATATGAAGAACTTCAGGGAAATCTGAAATTAAGAAGAATGATTGCTGTACGTTCCTTGCAATGGGGAGGAAATCTGAGCGAAAATGACCTGATTACCACCAATGGAGGAATGAATGCTCTTTCTTTCTGTTTAATGGCTTTAGGAAAACCAGGAGACACCGTTGCTATCGAAAGTCCTTGTTACCCAGGAATCCTTCAGCTTGCCAATGGTTTGGGATTAAAAGTTCTGGAACTTCCTACCCATCCTACTACCGGAATAGAAATTGAGGCTTTAAAAAAATTAATTCCTAAAATAGATCTGTGCCTTTTGATTCCCAATTTCAATTCACCTTTGGGAAGCTGTATGCCTGATGAAAACAAAAAAGAAATTGTAAAAATACTTTCTGAAAATAATATTCCTTTAATAGAAGATGATGTCTATGGAGACCTTTATTTTGGTTCCAGTCGCCCGAAATGCTGTAAATCTTTCGATAAAGACGGAAATGTACTGTATTGCAGCTCTATTTCCAAAACTTTAGCTCCCGGATATCGTGTAGGCTGGATTGCACCAGGAAAATATAAAGATAAAATTCTGAAGCTTAAACTTCTGCATTCTACATCTTCTATTTCGATTGTGAATGAAGCTGTTGCCAATTTTCTGAAATCCGGAAAATATGAAAAACATCTTCAGCAGCTTCGCAGAACATTACAGTTCAATTACCAGAACTATGTACAGACCATTGCAGAATCTTTTCCTGAAGGTACAAAAACCAGTCGTCCGCAGGGAGGTTTGTCTTTATGGGTAGAATTTGATAAAAAAATTCGAACAACAGAATTATACGATCTGGCCATCAAACAAAACATCAGTATCGCTCCCGGAAGAATGTTTACCTTTCAGGAACAGTTTGAAAATTGTATGAGACTTTGCATAGGACTCCCATGGTCAGAAGATACACAGGCAAAACTCAGACAGGTTGGACAGCTTGCCAAAAAGATTTATTTAAAGTAAGGAAGATGGAGGCTGGAAGATGGAAGTTAAAATAGTTTTAAAAATAACTTATCTCAATTCTTATTGATATTGTAAAGGATATCTTATAACTCTTGAAGTTCTTTTATTCACCAGAACTTCAAGCCTCCTTCTTCCATCTCCCAGCCTTTCTTATTTATTATCCGGGATGAAATTTTTTCTCGCCAGCTCCTTTCTTACACGGCTCAGGCTCTCAGGAGTAATTCCGAGGTAAGAAGCAATCATCCATTGTGGAACTCTCAGGAGTAAATCCGGATACATTTTTATGAATTTCATATACCTTTCTTCTGCAGTCTCTCCCAATAAAGAGTTGATCCTGTTTTGAAGACTTCTGATATGTTTCTGAAGAAGGAAATCACTTCTTTCAATACTATTCGGAAATTGTTCTACCAGTTTGTTGAAGAAATCAGGATGAAGAAACAAAACTTCAGAATCTTCCACTGCTTCTATATAGTAAATAGATTTCTCATTAAAATAAAGACTGCTTCGGTCAGAAATCAGCCAACTTTCCGGAGCAAACTGTATAATATGTTCCTTTCCGTTTTTATCAATGGAATACATCTTTATCAGCCCTTTTTCTACGAAGAAAATATGACGGCAGATTTCGCCATACTGAAGAAGAAACTGATTTTTAGGAATTTTCTTTACTTCATAGTGCAGACTACACGTATTCACATTCTGAAGCGGAACATTTAAAACTTTGGCTAAATAATTATTTATATTCTTCATGATACAATCTGGCTTAAAGAAATGTCCTGGTGTGAAGCACTGTTAAGAGGTTTTCCGTTCTCTATGACAATCAGTTGCGGACTTTCGTGTCTGATTTCAAAATCTGCTGCTATTTTGTTAGAAACAGGTCGGTGAGCCAATAAATCCAGGTAGTAAACATTCACCGGCTGATCTGAATTCTCTATTTCTTTTTCAAAATTTTTCAGAACAGTTCTGCTGATAAAGCAACTTGTAGAATGCTTGAATATGGCTATTTTATTCTGAAAAGAGTCTTCCATTGCTTTGGCTAGGTCTTCTTCAGATTCTATCTTTTTCCAAAATGTTTTTTGGTCAGGGGTTTCGTCTTTACCACCGAATATTTTATCAAAAAAACTCATACATTAAATTGTTTTAGATGATGATCAAGATGTTTGTACTCTAAAAATGTCCAGTCTTTTTCAGTCATTGTACCGAATAATCTATGGCGGTCCGGCAGGTTGTTTTTTTCACAGACTTCCCGGAATTCTTCCAGCGTTTTCAGCAGATTGGTTTTTGATACATCAAAATCACACTCAAAATTAACGATTAGTTTTTGAAAAGTAGGCATGTTTCTGGGAATTCCATTATTGAAAATATGCATTTCTATTTTAGTAAAAATCCCTACTGCCTCAAACATGACATTAATACGGGGAAGCTCGAGCTTTCCCAAAGCCACCTGAAGAACTAAATCACAATGCTTTAGCATTTGACATACATTCATCTTTCCCCATTTCCCATGAGAATTTTCAGATAACAGAGAAATTCTGTCTTTAATTTCCTGATAGTATATTGGATTATTGAGACTCTTCCTTACCAACCTTTTTCTATCTTCAGATTTTCAATATGAGCAAAATGATGATTACAGTGCCACACGTATAAAGCAAGGCTTTCTCTTAAATTATAATTCTTTTGATGCTCAGGATGATGAAAAGTTCTTTCAAACTGTTTATTGGTAAGACTTTTAAGAAGAACTACCCATCTTTGGTGTGTTCCTTTCAGCATTCTCATGGCCGGTTTTACGGGCATATGAAAACTGTCCTGAAGTTCCGCCCATTTCGCTTCATCATAAGGCTTTATGGTAGGGTTTTCTTCTGTCAGCGCCAGTTTGAACCGGATAAAACTGTTCATATGGCTGTCAGAAAGATGGTTCACAAGCTGTCTTACTGTCCAGCCTCCTTCTCTGTAAGGAGTATCCAATTGATCGTCTGTAAAATGTTCAATGAGATTCTTTAGCCGCCCAGGAAAGTCTTTGATTACTTTGATATAAGTATCCAATGTGGTATCACAAATGTTTTCAGGCACTTCAAACGGGCCTATTGGAAACTTTTTTTTCTCTAAATCACTCATTGTTCAGGTTTTAATTTTTTTATTATTACCGATTGGTATTACTATTATTTATTAGAATAATTGACGAATATCAGCTTGTGCGAATTTATCAAAAATTCAAGAATATAAAGTGAATAAAGCATTAATTATACCGATAATGATTTTTGTGGTATCGATTTTTCATTAAAAAAGGCTTCAATTGTATAAACTAAAGCCTTTCTTAATTATAATGAAGTATTAATATCCATGTAAATCAATACCTTCTGTTCTTTGCAGGGTTACTTTTCTCCCCATTTTCTTTTGAATCACTCTGAAATGCTGCAATTCATCATCCGTCAGAATACTGATAGCTGTTCCTTTTTCGTTGGCACGCCCTGTTCTACCAATACGGTGAATATAATCCAGTGGTGAACGCGGCAACTCGTAATTGATAACACATGGCAGAGATTCAATATGGATTCCTCGCCCAATTAAGTCTGTAGCCACCAAAATCTGAGCTCCGTTTACTTTAAATTCTTCCAGATTATTTCTTCTCGCTCCCTGAGATTTCTGGCTGTGAATAGCCACTGCTTTTATTTTATTCTTTTTAAGTTTCTCTACCAGATTATCTGCAGATCTTGTAGATGAAACAAAAATCAAAGCCTTTTCTACTTTCTTTTCTTTGATCAGGTATCTTAAAAAAGGTCCTTTATTTTCCGGAGCAACATGATAGGCTAATTGTTCAATATTATCAATTTCTACTTCTTCTTTTTTAATCTCAATAATCGTAGGATTGATGGAAAGACGTTCTTTCATTTCAGCCACTTTATCATTTAATGTTGCCGAAAATAAAGTAGTTTGTTTCGCTACAGGCATCATGGCAAAAAGTTTATTCATCTCTTCACCAAATCCTAGCTGAAACATTTTATCTGCTTCGTCAATCACCAAATGTTTAATTCCTGAAATACTCAATGCATTATGATCAATTAAATCCAGCAAACGTCCCGGAGTTGCAATCAAAACTTCCACTCCAAACATTCCCTTCATCTGTGGATTGATAGAAACACCTCCATACACGGCCATCGTACGCACTTCCCTCTTTAGATTTTCTGTGAATGCTCTGCAAACTTCATCGATCTGAATAGCTAATTCCCTAGTAGGAACCAATATTAAAACCTGAACATTACGGTCTTTTTTAACTTCCGCATTCTGTAATTTTTCTAGAATCGGCATCACAAAACAAGCTGTTTTACCGGAACCTGTCTGAGCAATTCCCATCAGATCCTTCCCTTGCAAGATGACAGGAACAGCCTGCTCTTGTATGGGGAATGGTTTTAAATACCCTAGTTTTTTGACAGAACGAATAATATTGTGTGATAATCCTAACGATTCAAATGACATAAAAATACTTATTTGCTGCAAAGATACGCTATTGATATTTGGTGTAAGCCTCAAAATACAATAGGCTGCAGATAAACTTCAATTATTTAAAATTTTATGCCTTTCATTCATAAACATTGAAAATTTATGTTGTCGATTTGTCCGATAATTCAGGTTTGGACAAATTTTTGAAGATTAGTTTTGTAAATTTATCAAAAATTCGAGAAATCAAAATATGAAAAAAGCGTTAATAATAGTCGATGTACAGAATGATTTTTGTGAAGGCGGAGCACTTGCAGTCCCTGGAGCCAGCGAAATTATTCCATACATCAATCTCCTGATGGAGGAAAATGAATATGATCAGGTGGTTCTTACCCAAGACTGGCATCCTGCAGGTCATAAAAGTTTTGCAAGCAGCAATGGAAGAAAGGTAGGAGAAAGTATTATTTTAAATGGAGTTCCACAATTTATGTGGCCGGATCACTGTATTCAGGGAACTTTTGGGGCAGAATTCCATAAAGATCTGAACAGAGACAAAGTAACCCACATTGTACAGAAAGGTAAAAATATTGAAATTGACAGCTACAGCGGTTTCCAGGATAACAACCACTTTATGAAAACCGGTTTGGATGACTTCTTGAAATATCATGATATTCAGCTGGTAGAAATCGTAGGCCTGGCATTAGACTATTGTGTTAAATTTACAGCGCAGGATGCCGTAGCCAACGGATATGTCACTTGTCTTCACTTCAATGGAACACGTGCTGTCAACGTAAAACCTGACAACGGCAGAGATGCCATCTATGAAATGATTGAAAAAGGAGTAACTGTATTAGGGTAATTCTTTTTAATGATGAATTATAAATGATGAGTTATGAATTTTAAAATTTATAGCTTAATAAAATAAAAAAGCGCAGAAAATAATTCTGCGCTTTTTGTTTTTTATCCTAAAAATACTTTTTGAAAGGATGGAGTAAGTTAGAAATCTGAATCTGTTATTCATCATTTATAACTTATCATTCATCATTATTTTAAAGCATTTTAAGGTTGTTCACTTCCAGTTCTGTAAGGATTCTCCAGTGTCCTCTCTTGATATTCTTCTTCGTTAATCCTGCAAACATTACTCTGTCTAAAGATTCTACTTCGTATCCTAATCTTTGGAAAATTCTTCTGATAACACGGTTCCATCCGATGTGGATCTCAATTCCGATTTCATTCTTAGGTTTCCCTTCAATATATGAAATCTGATCAACCACAGCTACTCCTTCATCAAGACGGATACCTTCTGCAATAAGACGTAAATCTTCACCAGTAAGCTTCTTATCCAATGTTACATGATAAATCTTCTTAGCATCAAAAGATGGATGCGTCAGTTTTTTAGTCATGTGTCCGTCATTGGTTAATAAAATAACTCCTGTTGTAGAACGGTCCAGTCTTCCCACCGGGAAAAGTCTGTAAGGAGAAGCATTCGCTACAAGATCCATTACAGTTTTTCTTGCTTTATCGTCTTTTGTAGTAGAAATATAACCTTTTGGCTTATTCAAAAGTACATATACAGGTTTCTCAGGAGTAATGCTTTGTCCGTCAAAAACTACTCTGTCTGTTTTTTGTACCTGATATCCCATTTCAGTTACTACCTTTCCGTTGACTTCTACCAATCCCTGAGTAATCAGTTCATCAGCTTCTCTTCTGCTGCAGATTCCGGAGTTAGCGATATACTTGTTAAGACGGATGCTGTCTTTATGAACGTCTTTTTCAATTTTATTCAGCCTTCTTTTCTGTACAAAAGATCTTGTTTTGTCATCATTTCTTTCTTCACCATTAGATGGTCTTCTTCCGTATTTCAGACTGCCTCTTTCATACTTATCTCTGGTATCGAAATTTCTTCCGCCTCTCTTCGGTTTTCCGAAAGATTTTTTCTCATAGCTCTCACTTTTGTTCGTGATATAAGGTTTTCTTTCAGATTTTGAACCTGAATCTTCGTTAGAATTTTCGAAACTGTCTGTATTTCTTTTGAAAGGTTTCTTTTCAAATCTTGAGTTGGATCCCTGATGTTCTGGTCCTTTTCTTCCTCCGTCTTTAGAGAACGGTTTCTTAAAAGGCTTTGATCCTGAAGAATTTCCAGATCTGGAAGCACGAGAATCATCAGAACTTTTCTTGGTTGAAATTCTTGGTCTCTTTGGTCTGTCTGAATTATTATTATCTCTGCTCATTCTAAAAATTTCTGCAAAGATAGTAATTTAGTTACGAGTTAAAAATTAAGAATCATAACTTTGCACTATAGTTTACATTTTAACTTTACATAAAATAGAAGATGATAACAATATTAAACGATAATTTTTCACAGCTCAACGAGTTTCTTCACGAAAAAACTTTCAGTAAAATTTTCATTCTTGTAGATGAAAACACACATGAATACTGCCTTCCTGTTCTTTTAGGAAATATGGAAACGGATCTTGGCTTTGAAATTTTAGAGATTGAAGCGGGAGAGGAAATGAAAAATATCCAGACAGCCAATCAGCTTTGGGAAATTCTTACAGAAATGCAGGCGGACAGAAAAGCGCTGGTGATCAACCTTGGTGGCGGTGTAATTACGGATATGGGCGGATTTGTTGCATCTACTTATAAAAGAGGAATACAGTTTATCAACATCCCTACTACCCTTTTATCAATGTGTGATGCTTCTATAGGCGGAAAAACCGGGATTGATCTGATGCACTATAAAAATATGGTGGGAACTTTTGCTTTCCCTGAGCAAATCTTTATTTTCCCGAAATTCTTAGAGACATTGCCTTTTAAAGAATTAAGAAGCGGATTTGCTGAAATGCTGAAACATGGGTTAATTGCTGATAAAAATCATTGGGATCAGTTGATCCAGATCCGTAAACTGGAAGTGGAAACGGTAATTCCACATATTCAAACGTCTATGAATATTAAGCAGAATGTTGTAGATCAGGATTTCCATGAGCAGAACATTAGAAAAACCCTTAATTTCGGGCATACCATAGGACATGCGGTAGAAAGTTTATGTCTGCAGCAGGAAAATCCAATCCTTCATGGTGAAGCAGTGGCTATGGGAATGATTGCTGAAGCTCATCTGGCTTATCTTGAAAACCTTATTTCTGAAGAAGATTCAAAAATAATCATTGAAAACATTCAGAGATATTATCCATACCTTGATATCAGCGATTTTAAGGATGAAGATATTACCGCATTATTACTAAACGATAAAAAGAATACAGACAGTAAAATCAATTTCTCTCTGCTTTCGGGAATAGGTTCTTGCATCTATGATCATCAGTGTAGCCAGGAAAATATCCTTGAATCTTTATCTTTTTATAGAAAATTGAACGATGCTTAACGTTTTTTTCGAAAAATAAATTCATTTTAAAACCTGTTTTTGACAAAATTGTCAATTTAGACCTTATCTAAACAAACATTTATTTAAATTCATAACATATTGATACTCATTAATATATTCCAAAAATCACTTAAACACTAAGTGATTTTTTTATTGATTTTACTCATAAAAAATATTTTTGGCAAGCAATTTGAAAGATACTCTGCGTTCAACTGAAAAGCTGAACAAGTAGTAAAATTTAAAATTAAGAAAGAGTAAAATTAAAAAAATTAAAGTTATGAAAAAGTTAATTTTAGGATTAGCGTTAACTGCAGGAACATTCGCATTCGCTCAACAAACAGGAAACACATCTTCTAATCCGGTAACATTTGGGGTAAAAGGAGGTATGAACGTTTCTTCACTTTCAAAAGATAGCGGTCTTGATGATCAGAAATCTAAAATAGGATTCAACGCAGGTGTATTTGCCAACATTCCATTAGCAGCTTCATTCAGCGTTCAGCCAGAGGTTCAGTATTCACAATATGGTAATAAATCAAATTATACTTTAGGAAACACTAAGTTTTCTGCTTCTACCAAATTAGATTATATTACAGTACCGGTAATGTTCCAGTACAACCTGATTCCAAATCTTTATGTGGAAGCAGGACCGGAATTTGGTTTCATGGTAAGCGCTAAAAACAAGTTCAAAAATGAATCAAACGGAGATTCTAACACTACTGATAACTACAAAGACAATCTAAATACATTTAACTTTGGTATCGGTCTTGGAGCTGGATATTATTTCACTCCGAACTTAGGACTTACTGCAAGATATGTTGCAGGTTTAACGGATGTAGCGAAAAACAGACCTAGTGGATCTGATGCTACAAGAAACAACCTATTCCAGGTAGGATTAGCTTATAAATTTAAATAAGCTACACATTCACTAACAAATTTTATATTCAATAGAAAAGAACAGATTAATTTTTTAATCTGTTCTTTTTTTATGTTAAAATAACAAAGGGTTGTCAAAACAACAAAAATACATCCCAATTTGATGACTTATCAATTTGTTAAAAACCCATAAAGTCTTTATACAAGGGGTTTACCGGCATATTGTTTGTTGCTTCTCCGACGTTAAACAACGTAAAATTTAAACTAATCTATGAAAAAGATTTTTCTAGGCCTGGGCCTTATTGCAGGTACTTTTGCTTTTGCTCAAAACACTTCCACTTCTACTGAAGCTACTACTCCATCCACATCTACTTCTAAAATCAAATTCGGTTTGAAAGCGGGACTTAATGTTTCCAATCTTTCTAATATGGATATGAATTCAAAAGCAGGATTTTATGGTGGTGTTTTTGTGAATATTCCTGTCGCTAAGGATTTTTCAATTCAACCGGAAGTTTTATACAGCGCTACGGGAGCTAAAGAAAAAGGAGGTAGTAATGCAAAACTCAATTTAGAATATCTTTCCGTTCCGGTAATGTTCCAATATAAGGCACTTCCAAATTTCTATGTAGAAGCAGGGCCTCAATTTAATTTTTTAATTGATGCAAGGTTAAAGAAAAGTGAATCTACAAGCCTTCTTAAAAATGGAACTCAATCTTTCGATTTTGGAATCGGATTGGGAGCAGGCTACTATATTACCAAAAACATTGGGATAAATGTGAGATACACTGCCGGATTATCTGATATTGTAAAAACAAAATATCACTACGGATATGACAGAGAAGGATCTGTAAGAAATGGTGTATTCCAGGTAGGAGTAAACTACAAATTCTAAAGCTTTATTAAGCTTTTTTTCATTAAGTTTTTATAATTAAAGTGGAGTCGGATTAATTTAATCCGGCTTTTTTAGTACAATAAAAAAATTATTCTTCAAAAAATACAGTAAATAGTAGATTTACAGCACATTTAAACTTTGGCACGCCATTTGTTTCTTAATGAAATGTTAAATAAAACTTAATAACTATTAAAATATAAAACTTATGAAAAAGATTTTTTTAGGCCTTGCCCTAGTAGCAGGTACTTTTGCATTCTCTCAGAAGACTTCAACTTCTACTGCTTCAACTTCACCAGTTAGATTTGGTGTAAAAGCAGGTCTTAATATCTCTACTATTTCTAACAGCGATTTAAACTCAAAAGCTGGATTTTATGGTGGTGTTTTTGCTAACATTCCAGTAGCACAAGACTTCTCTGTACAACCAGAAGTATTATATAGTGGTATGGGTGGTAAATACAAAGGTAACAGTGATATAAAACTTAACACAGATTATATCGCAGTACCTGTAATGTTACAATATAACCTGATTCCTAACTTATATGTAGAAGCTGGTCCTCAATTCGGTTTCCTTATCAGTGCTAAAGGAAAGAGTAATGGTGGTTCTGTAGATGTTAAAGACAACTTGAAAACTTTTGATTTCGGAATTGGTCTTGGAGCTGGATATTATTTCACACAAAATATTGGAGTGAATCTAAGATATACTGCAGGATTATCTGATGTTCCTAAGAACAACAATGGTGATGCTGCCAGAAACGGAGTATTCCAGGTAGGTTTAGCTTACAAATTCTAAAAACAAACTTTCTATTCAATACAAAGCCGGGTTTACAATAATCCGGCTTTTTTATTGTTTGAATATTTTTTGGCAAGAAATTTGCCTATTGAATAGTTGATTGTACTCTATTCCGGAATTTCCAATTTTACAGTTCCTGTTTTACAATGAATAGGTATTGATTCAGTTGAGTATTCAATTGAAATTCAAACCTAAATCTAACTATTACCATTAATTTTTAACGAGAACTGCAACAAATGGCTGGACATTAGAGTGCACAACAGAATACTGAAAAGTGTTTTGTTTTATTTAAAATACATTTTGATTTCAATAGAAAAAGTCAGGTTTATTAGTTTAAGCCTGACTTTTTCGCATACTGCATGATTTTTATCACTTCTACTCTTTATGGCAGATATTTTGACGCAAACAAAAAAATAAAACCTAAACCATGAAAAAAATTTTTCTAGTACTTACACTTGTTGGCTCTTTTTTAATGAATGCACAGGAAAAAGAACAGCCTTCCACCACACCATCTTCAGTAAAATTCGGGATTAAAGCCGGTTTCAATGGTTCTGCTTTCAGCAGAGGTGAAAGAAATGAAGTTGATAATAGTGAAAAAATAAAAGCAGGTTCACATATCGGAGTGTTTGCCAATATTCCTCTTGCTGAAAAATTCAGTATACAACCCGAGCTTCTTTTCAGCCAACTAGGCTCAAAAACGGAAGACCTCTTTATTCATGATTCGGGAGACTATTTTACGAAGCAGGAATATGATTACAAAACAAATTTAAACTACCTTACTCTTCCTATTATGGTTCAGTACAATATTCTTCCTCAATTGTATGTGGAAGCAGGACCGGAATTCGGTTTACTTCTGGGAGGAAAAATAGAGGGAGACGGAAGAAACGAAATGAGATACGATGGTACAACTGTTGTTAGTACTGAGAATTTCTCCAATAAAATTCCAATGAAAATATATAATAAGTTCAATTTCGGAATCGGAATTGGTGCAGGATATTATTTTACTCAAAATTTTGGAGTGACCGCCAGATTTACGGCAGGTATAACAGGAATCTTCAAGAATGATTACGGTAATAAAGTCAGAAATAATGCGCTTCAGCTTGGAGTGGCTTATCGCTTTAAATAGAGATATTTATTATTTTCAAAACTGATGCCGGGCTCTAAGAGTCCGGTATTTTTATTTCTATTCTTAAAAATAACCCAGAAAACTTAGTTAATTCTTAAAAAAGCTAATTTCAGTTTAAAATTTTTCATCATTTCAATTATCAACAATAAAGCTCATCAGACGTTCAAGTATTTTCACAAAACATTCAGTTTGCAACATATTTATTCATCAAAAAGGGATAAATGATTGAAAAATAACTTCCTGAAAACAGCCTGAAAACCCTTATAAACAGGCATTTTTTAACTTTGGCAAGCAATTTGCAAAATAATACGAGTCAGATTGAGAGATCATCCGGCACACAAATAGTAAAATTAAAAAATAAAATTATGAAGAAGTTATTTTTAGGATTAGCATTAACTGCTGGTACGCTAGCTTTTGCTCAGGAGACAGAAACAAAGACGGAAACGAAAACAGTAAATGCATCACCACTAAAAAAAGATGTTCAGCCTATTAGATTCGGGATTAAAGCAGGGGGAAACTCGGCTTATTTCAGTCAGCAGAAGTTTGGTATCAATAGCCAACAACTAGGTTTCCACGCTGGTGTATTCGTTAACATTCCAATTTCAAAACAATTCAGCTTCCAACCAGAGGTATTATACAATCAAATGGGTGCAAAGGATGTAATGTATTCTACAGAAACTGACAATGGTGTAACGAACGTAAAGACCAAGGTACAAAGCAGAGTAAAAATGGATTACATTTCAGTTCCTTTAATGGTTCAGATGAGACCAATGGAGAAGTTTTATATTGAAGCAGGACCTGAATTCAGTTATTTCATCAGTGGAAAGAATAAAGGAGAATCTACTGTAGCTAGTACTACAGGAGGAGTGACAACCACTACTGCAAGTTCTCACTCTACAGATATTGACAAAGATATGATCAACAGATTCAATTTCGGATTAGGTCTTGGTTTAGGATATGATATCACTTCCAATATCGGGATCAATGCAAGATATGTAAACAGCTTAACAAAGATTGATAAGAGCATGTCTGCTGCTGAAAATAACAACAGAGTATTTCAGTTAGGTCTGAATTATAAATTCTAATCAAAGAACCAATTTTTTAACCCTAAGTGCAGAGTAATCTGTACGCATAAAATAGCCGGAAGTTTTTCTTCCGGCTATTTATATTAGAATATAATTGTAACAGGCTTTTATTCAAATATTCTCGGATCATCACTGATGACACCGTCTATTCCCATCTCTTTTAATTCTTTTAATCTTTCTTTGGTATTTACAGTCCATGGGATTACTTTCATCCCTAATGAGTGGCATTCCTGCACTAATTGCGGGGTCACCAGCGTATGTTCAGGGCTGTAAATAGTAGGCGTAAAACTAAGGAACTTCATATCTCCGGCTACTCCAGTCAGATGATTAGGATACATTTTGAACTTTTCTACAGGAATATTTTTAAAATAAGCCTGTTGCTGTGCCAGTTTTTTATCATCTACCTTTTCTACAAGTAAAGCGGTCATGATTTTAGGGTAGTTTTTATGAAGAATTTCCAGTGTTCTGGGATCAAAAGACTGAATGATCACTCTGTCCTGAATCTTTTTCTCGATAATAATCTTCATCATCAGATCTACAAATTCTTTCGGTTCAGGATGAAAAATAGTATCAGAAAAAGGACGGGTTTTTGTTTCTATATTGTAAAAAGGCAATGGTCTTTTCAATTCTCGGGCATAAGCTTCAGATGCATCAATGACGTCTGAAAAGAGAGGTTTCTGAACCTTCATTTTCTTTTGATCAGGATAGTTATTCAATTTTTTTAATCCTACGTCAAATGTTTTGATCTTTGCATAAGGCATTTCATAAATTTTGTAATAAAAACCTGAATCTTTGGGAATATAGGTTCCATCTGGTTTTGTAACCAATTCCGGTGAAAGAAAAGCATCATGAGAAAGAATTATCTTTTTATCTTTCGTGATGGCCAGATCCATTTCCAGAGTTGTCACATTCATTTTCAATGCGTTCTTCATGGCCGGGATTGTATTTTCGGGGTAAAGAGATTTTCCTCCACGGTGTGCCTGATTATCAAAAGACTGTGAAGAGTAAAGCTGGGCAAACACCAGAAAGATCCCGGTAAAAAGTGCATTTTTCATATCCTGAAGTTTTAATCTGACAAAATTAAAACTCCTTTATATATTGTATAATACAGGAATATTAAGCTTTTGCTACATTTAAATAACAAAAGAGCCGGATTATAAATCCAGCTCTTCTATTTTGATATTTTTTCGATCAAGAGATTAATTGAATAAATCTACCTCTTCACCTTTTCCAACAGGATATTCTTCTGTAAAGCATCCGAAACAGTGATTAGCTGATCCTAAAATGTCTTTCAGGTTGTCTATACTTAAAAACTCTAAGGAATCTACCCCAAGATAATTTTTAAGTTCTTCCGTAGTCATATTTGCTGAGATCAGATCATCTTTAGACGGAGTATCAATTCCCAGATAACAAGGAGCAATAATGGGTGGAGAAACACTTCTGAAGTGGATCTCTTTTACGCCTGCATCTTTTAAGATTTTAACCAGTCTTTTGGATGTTGTTCCACGAACAATAGAATCGTCAATAATGACTACTCTCTTATCTTTCATCTCAGAGATGATCGGGTTCAGCTTAAGGTTCACTACCCTTTCTCTCATTTCCTGTGTAGGAACGATGAAACTTCTTCCGATATATCTGTTTTTGATCAAAACAGGACGGAAAGGTATTCCTGAAGCTTTAGAGAAACCAATAGCAGCCGGAACTCCGGAATCCGGAACCCCAATTACCAAATCAGCTTCTACCGGAGCCTGTTCCCAGATTTTCTCTCCAGATTTTTCTCTGATCTCGTATACATTGATGTTTTCTAAAGTAGAGTCAGGTCTTGCGAAATAAATATATTCGAAAGAACAGATTCTCTGCTTACCTTTCGCTTCATCCATCATATAAGAATGAAGTTTTCCAGGCTCGTTTTCATTGGTATAAATGATCTCACCAGGAAGGATATCACGCACATACTGAGCTCCTACAGCATCCAATGCTACAGATTCAGAAGCCACTACATAAGATTTCTCATCAATAGCTCCCAACACTAACGGACGGATTCCGTTGAAGTCTCTGAACGCAAAGAATTTATTTCTGGTCATCCCTACTACGGAATAAGCTCCTTCGATCTTTTCCATTGTAGCTTTGATCGCTCCACGAAGACCTAAATCAAGGTTTTTCTGGATCAGTCTCAGGATTACTTCAGAATCGGAAGTTGCTCTGAAAACTACGCCTTCAGCTTCTAATTCTGCTTTTAATTCTTTGGCATTGGTAAGGTTACCGTTGTGTGCTATAGAAAGTATAATCTGGTCATATTCGTTTTTCGCGAAAAATGGCTGGAAATTATATTTCTTCTTATCTCCTGCAGTGGTATAACGGGTATGCCCAATTGCAGAATTTCCCATAAAAGTTTCAGGTTCCTGAATTTCTTTATAAACATCCAAAACCAATCCCTCGTCTTTCATGTTGGTGATTCTTCCATCCTTTAAAACGGAAATACCACAAGCTTCCTGACCTCTGTGCTGTAATGCAAAAAGACCAAACTGTGAAAGAGAGAAAGTATCCAGATCATTATCCGAATACATTCCGAAGATCCCACACTCTTCATTAGGAGCATCCAGTCTTTCCTCTTCCTGAGTTCTGAAAAGATTCCTTCCGTAAGTCTGGGTTTCAAACTGTTTTAAATATTCACTTTTATGAATGTCTAAACTTTTCATTTCTATTTTTTCTAATGATTAGAAGTTAGATATTAGATGTTAGAAATTAGTCTAAGTTAACTTCAATTATAATTTTAAACTTGCCTTTAATGAATAAATCATTTTTTGAATTTCAGCTAAAAGTTCCTTTAAAGGAGCTATTTTCATTTCAGATATAAAATTTAAATCAATCAGTAACTGAAGTTGAGTTTGTAGCTCATAAGTAGAACCAAACGCAATTCCAAGGAACTGATAAAATTCATTTTTATTATTTCTTCCGGCTCCCTCAGCAATATTAGATTGTATCGAAACTGCACATCTTCTGATTTGAGATTGTAGTCCGGATTTTTCCTCCGTGGGTAATTCAGCAGAAATCAAATAAACTTCTTTCACCAAAGCCATTGATTTTGTCCAAACCTTCAAATCTTCTATCCGATGTGATTTCATCCTAATTTCTAATATCTAACTTCTAATTTCTGAAATTATTTTGCAAGTAAGTTCTTCAATCGGTTGTAGATTTCAACATAAGCCTCAGTAACTTCTCCTAAGTCTCTTCTGAATCTGTCTTTGTCTAATTTCTTCATGGTATCTTTATCCCAAAGTCTGCAAGTATCAGGAGAGATTTCGTCTGCTAAGATGATTTCACCGTCTGAAGTTTTACCTAATTCGATTTTGAAATCTACCAGGATGATATTGATTTTGTCAAACAGGTCGATAAGGATATCATTGATATCTGAAGATAACTCATACATCTCGTCAAGCTCTTCATAAGTAGCTGCTCCTAAGAAAACGGCATGGTGATCATTGATAAGCGGATCTCCCAATTCATCTTTTTTATAGCAGATATCGAAGATCGTTACCGGAGATTTAATTCCTTCTTCCACACCTAATCTTTGTGCCATACTTCCTGCAGAGTAGTTTCTTACTACCATTTCCAAAGGAATGATAGAAACTTTTCTTACCAGCTGCTCTCTTTCGTCTAATTTTTGGATGAAATGAGTTTTGATCCCTTTTTCATTTAAATATTCAAAAATAAGAGTTGTGATCGCGTTGTTCATTTCCCCTTTAAGGTCTACCTGACCTCTTTTTTGAGCATTAAATGCTGTAGCATCGTCTTTGAAACGTACTACTACTTCATCAGGATTATCGGTTGCAAATACTTGTTTTGCTTTCCCCTCGTACAACATTTCTTTCTTTTGACTCATAATTTTACTTTCTAAATTGTAGTTAGATTTATTGATTTATTTTATTATTATTCCTGTTAAGACAGCCAGTCCAAAACTCAGCAGTGTACCAATTAATACATATTCTGTAAGCTTTCTCTGTTTTGCCTGTGCAAGGTCGCTGAATCTGAAAACAGATTTGGCAGCCACCATGAAACCTACGCCTTCCCAGTGATTCACCATGATAAAAGTGAAGACCAGCAGACGTTCTAAAATTCCGATATATTTTCCGGCACTTGATAAAGATTCGGTTTGAATAGTGTTGGGGCCATCCGGAGCAGGCGTCCATGATGACAATAAGATTTTGATAAAAATAGAAGCTGGTGTTGTTAAAAACAGGGCAGCCATAATTACCTTTAAAAATTCCTGATTCTGTAAAAACTCAAAGCTGAATTCCTGGAAATATAAAGAAACTCCACCAATCACCAGAACATGCAGCAACTGATCTATGAAAAACCATCTTTTCTTAGTCTTTACATTCTGAAAACTAAGCTTGGCTGCATCAATAATAAAGTGAGTAATTCCCACCAGAACAGCCACCCACCAAAGTTGAAGATCCCAAAGAAAAACAAGACTTAAAATGGTGTGAATCAGAACATGAATGTATAAAAACTTACTTTTTAGTTTATAGTTTTCCTTATCTGCAACCCATGAATTTGGCTGAAGTATAAAATCTCCGAGTAGATGTGCCAATATGAGTTTGATAAAGATCATGCCTATAGTTCTGAGATTTTCTTTCTGAAATACTGATTGGTTTCCACGATGAGCTCATAGTTGGCTCGTTTCAGTCTCTGGCTTACCGAAGACTGTGAAATAGCAAATCTCTTAGCAAGATCTTCCTGTGTGATATCCTGATTCATGATCATTTCATGAATAATCTCTGCCGTAGCCATTGTCCAGTTATCAAAATCCTTGGACGACCATTTCAACAGGATATTAAGATCTCTGTCCACCGGATCACTGGAGGTTTTAATAGCAACCGTATGACCGTCGCTTTTAAGATCATTAAGCAGTCTTCCTGAATTCACATAAGCTGTACCGTTAGATTCAGTGATTTTCTCAGAAGAGAAACTTTCCTCACCAATACCTATGGCCATTCTTACATCCAGATTTTCGACACTTTTAATAAGAGATTTTATGGCTAGAAAACGCCAGAAAACGTCATCAATTTTGCACTTGAACTGAAACTCATCTCCTCTGTAGATTTCCCATGTGTGAGGAGCGCTTCCCCATTTTTCGAGAAGATGTTTAAGCCTGGTAATCCAAACTTCAGTGTCCGCATGCTGTGAATTTATAATATCACCGGTAATGACCGCTATCATACTGCAAATATAAGCATAATTACTTATATATAAAAAATATAAGCAGAAACACTTATAGATATTCATTATTAGCGAATCAGCTTATATCAATGATGCAGTAAACATAAGGTTTTTAGGGCGTTATATAAAACCATACAATAGCAAAAAAGCAAAAAAATGTTCAATCTTTTATTATGATGTCGACTTTAACTCTACTTTTTTATATTTTTTTTATAATAAGAAGCTGTTCCTGCTATCCGCTTATACTCCTCGCTCCATCGCTCTCCCACACTCAAACCCATACACGCTCAAACCCAACTCCGGGGTAACCGCTGCTATCAGGGCTAGGACAGTCATTGCGGGCAAGGCGAAACAATCTCTTGAATGATTTCTATACCATATAAAGTAAACCTAACAGGTTTTAAAAACCTGTTAGGTTTGGCTTGTCACAAAAATTATAGTATTTAAATTCGGTTTTATTTACTTTTTAATAAACTGATGCGCTTTCTCATCAAGCTTTAAGAAATATATTCCTGCAGGAATTCCCATCACCGGAATACTTTTCTTATTTCTAAACGGATCTTTCTCCGTATAAATCACTTTCCCGGAAAGATCTATAATCTGAACTGTTTTTACATTGGTAACTTCTCCGTTCACATATAGATTATCGTAAACAGGATTCGGATAGATGGTAAACTCATTATTAACAGTAATTAATTCCGCTGTAGACAAAGCACCACCCAGATCCTGACAGTAATTGGACGGATAAGAATCCCATTCACTGATAGTAAATGTATCGTTAGGCTGATTGATCGTATTCTTTCTATATAAAGATACATTCCCATTGTTGTTCGTTGTATATTTTACTCCGATAGCATCTACTGTCACCGTTTTATTATAAGCTAGCTCAACATAGTTTCCACCTGCAAACATCATAGGATCAGAAGCTGTTACAAATCTTGCCTGGCCAGCGGTATAACATGACAGAGTACCTTTTGGATTCAGAATAACAAAAGTTTCGTTATTCCCTACTTTACCTTCCAGTTCATAAGTATCTCCACTGTAAATAGCCCCTGAAGAATTATTTTTAAACTGAATATTAATCCTGTAATTATTTAAATTAACTTCATGCCCCGTTTTATTAACGATTTCCAGAGCATTATTCTTAATAAATTCAGTATTCGTTCCCGATATATATTTTGTAATCATAAGATCCTGAGCATATGAATCCGAAGCAATCGTTGAAGCTGTCAATGTATTGCTGAACGGAGATTCCAGATATGCTTTATCAAAAGCTTTCACTGTAAAGGTATAAGTAGTTGAAGGACTCAGATGATCTATACTTATGGAAGTCCCTTTTGTAACAGCAACAGGCGTCGTTGATCCATTGATATAAACCCTGTACCCTAAAACATCAGTATCCGGAGAAGCTGTCCAGTTCAGATTGACAAAATAAGCATTCTGCTGGGTTGAGACCAGTGATCCCGGAGCTGCAGGAGCTATATTATCAGGCGTTTCGGACCAGATCATATCAATCCACTCGGGATGGTCAATGAATGGATTTCTGTTTTTCTGTATCGTATAGATGGTATTGTTCCGGTCAATTTCTCTTTGGGAAACAGGATCTGCGGCACTCCATTGTTTCAGCATAGCAATATAGGCAAGATCAACCGCTCTTTCTTCCGTTCCATCCAATGGACATTGATCGGTAACCGGAGTAAGATTAGCAGAAGTAGTATAAGCCGTATTGAATGAGCCCAATTTTCCTTCATATCGAACTGCAAAATACAACAAGCTCCTGGCAATATCCCCTTTGAATTCATTAATAGGTTCATACACTCTTCCCGTATAAGGGTAGTTTGGAATGGCTGCATTGGATATTCTCGAAGTATTGGAAAAAATATAATGGTTGGTATTATTTCCTATCCCATAAGGATAATTGCTTCTTCGCTGATTGATATAGCCATCCACAGGAATAATAAAGTTCAGATCCGAATACATAGGATAATCACTGATGGACGAGCTTGTACTGAACGTACTTTGTGGCATCATATGCTCTCGGTTGTATCCCTGACCTTCCGCACCAACTCCCGCCACCATCTGGTCTACAGTATATTCATAGGAATCAGGCCCAGAAGGAATTTCAGAATAGATATCTAGTAAATATTGAGTATTGGAAGCATCATGATCATAATATTTATCCAGATCAGTCTGTCCATATAATACCTTAAGATCGTCATAATGCCAGTTGACCATCTTTTCGGAAATAATATCGTGAAGTTTTGATTTCAGAGCATACCCTGTCAATCCTGCTGTTCCATCGTAATATCCGGCAGGAGCCTGCGCAGAAATATAAGAGGAAATTAAAATGATAGGAAGTAGAATTTTTTTCATACTTTAAAAATTGGGGAACTAAAATAGTGAAATAAAAAACGGAAAAGACTGAATATTTTATTAAGAAAGTATTAATTCTCAAAATATAAAAATTTGAAAATTAAAGGGATTACCCTTTAGATATTACGATTGAAATAATTTATTTTAGCATTCCATCAATTTGGTTATCTTTGGGAACTAACTATTATTATATGAATACAGAGACTATTGACAACATCAAAATGATAGCGGAAACCGCTAGAGAATTCGCAGAAAAGAACATCAGACCGAATATTATGGAATGGGATGAAAGCCAAACGTTTCCAAAAGACTTATTCCACCAATTGGGTGAGATGGGTTTTATGGGAATTGTAGTTCCTGAACAATATGGAGGTTCTGGCTTAGGGTATCATGAGTATGTTACTATTCTGGACGAAATTTCTCAGGTTGACCCATCTATTGGTCTTTCTGTAGCAGCACACAACTCACTTTGCACCAATCATATTTATGAATTTGGAAATGAAGAACAAAGACACAAATGGCTTCCTCAGCTGGCTTCCGGAAAAGTAATCGGAGCTTGGGGACTTACAGAGCACAACACAGGTTCTGATTCAGGAGGTATGTCTACTACAGCTGTAAAAGATGGTGATGAATGGATCATCAACGGAGCTAAAAATTTCATTACTCACGCTATTTCAGGAGATATTGCCGTAGTAATGACAAGAACAGGAGAAATAGGGGCTAAAAATAACTCTACAGCTTTTGTTTTAGAAAAAGGAATGCCTGGTTTTACTTCTGGAAAAAAAGAAAATAAACTGGGAATGCGTGCTTCTGAAACAGCAGAATTAATTTTTGATAACGTACGTGTACCGGATTCTCACCGTTTAGGAGAGGTAGGCGAAGGTTTCAAACAAGCTATGAAAGTTTTGGACGGTGGTAGAATCTCTATTGCTGCATTAAGTTTAGGTACTGCAAGAGGAGCTTACAAAGCTGCTTTGAAGTATGCAAAAGAAAGACATCAGTTCGGAAAACCTATTGCAGATTTCCAGGCAATCAACTTCATGTTGGCAGATATGGCTACAGAAATTGATGCTGCTGAACTTCTTATCCAAAGAGCTTCTACGCTTAAAAATGCAAAACAAAAAATGACAAAAGAAGGAGCTATGGCTAAACTATACGCTTCTGAAGCTTGTGTAAGAATCTCAAACAATGCGGTTCAGATCTTCGGAGGATACGGATATACAAAGGACTTCCCTGCTGAAAAGTTCTATAGAGACTCTAAGCTTTGTACGATTGGAGAAGGAACTTCTGAGATCCAGAGACTGGTAATCGGAAGAGATATCACGAAATAACATTTTAAAATCCCAATACAAATGATTAAACAGGCACTTTTAGGTGAATTTCTGCATGAAGCTGAAAACACCAGAAAAATTTTACAGGCAATACCCGACAGCGCACTGGATTGGAAACCGTCCGAAAAAAACTGGACAACCGGTCAGCTCGCCTCTCACATTGCTGAAGTATACAATTGGTACGAATCCACTTTCAATAAGGATGTTTTTGATATGGGTACGTACAAGTATGACAAAGGAGATATTTCCAAAGCGGAGAATATCCTTGCAAAATTTGAAGAAAATGTTGCCAACGCACAGAAAGTTCTTGAAAACTCGGATGAAAACACTTATTTCAATGAGTGGAAAATGGAAATGGACGGAAATGTACTTTTCCCTCCTATGCCAAAAGTTCAGGTGGTAAGAGCATTTCTTTATAATCATTTGTACCATCACAGAGGTGAGTTGGTGGTTTACCTAAGATCAACCGGAAATAAAGTTCCCGGACTTTATGGTCCTACTGCTGATGATAAAATGTAATTAAAGATTGCATACATTCAATATAGTAAGCTGTTTCATTTTGAAACAGCTTTTTTTATTAACAGAATGAGTGGAGCAGTAATATTTAGCAAAATTTAATTCACTAATATTATTCATACATAATTACATAATCAATAAATCATATTGCCTCTTTTTGATAAATTAATAAATAAAATACTTATTTTTTATTTTTTTTAAATTAAAATTCATTTCATCACTTTCACTTTTCTTTTATTAATAAGCTTTTTCAATTATATTCAATGCATCGCATAATACATTAAGGCCAGAGTCCAAAATTTCCTTAAAAAATTTTGTTTTTCGTAACATATTTTTTATTAGATTTGGAATTCCACAATCAAATTTAATATTTAATATGAAAAAACAATTAACGCTGATTGGAATGCTCCTTATTTCGGGTATTTCTTTCGCACAGACTGACCGTCTTTGGTCTGAAGGTTCAAAAAGAACTTCATCAGAGATCTTTGAAAACAAAACCAGTATCAGCAATCCTAAGGTATACAACCTGGATATCAACGGATTGAAAAACATTCTGGCAAAAGCTCCCAAAAGACTGGCTGCAGGCGAAAAATCAGAACTCATCATCTCTTTTCCGAATTCTGAAGGCAGAATGGAAAATTTTAAAGTGAGGGAGAATTCCAATTTTGCCCCTGAGTTGGCAGCAAAATATCCGGATATCAAATCCTATGTAGGACAAGGTCTGGATGATCCTAATTCCACAGTCTATTTCAGTGTTTCTCCACTAGGACTGTCATCCATGGAAATTTATGGTGATAAATCGGCTGTTTTCATCGAGCCTTACACCAAAGATCTTTCTTCGTATGTAGTGTACAGAAAATCTGACAAAAAAGATGATCTTAACAAATTTGAATGTACCGTAGTAGATGCTGCACAGAAAGGAGTTTCCAATTCTGCTCTTGCAGCAAGACCTAACGCTGATGATGCTAAACTGAGAACATTCAGACTGGCATTATCCTGCACAGGAGAATACACTACTTATTTCGGAGGTACAAAAGCTCAGGCTTTAGCAGCAATGAATACCACAATGACCCGTGTAAACGGTGTTTTTGAAAAAGATTTCGCTGCAAGAATGGTTCTGATCGCTAACAACGACGCGGTTATTTACACCAACGCTTCTACAGACCCTTATTCTGCTGCTTCAGGAATGAGCAGCTGGAATTCTCAGCTACAAAGCACTTTAACCTCTGTAATTGGTGAAGCCAACTATGATATCGGACACTTGTTCGGAGCTTCAGGAGGTGGAGGAAATGCAGGATGTATCGGCTGTATCTGTACAAACGGATCTAAAGGAAGTGGTTATACTTCTCCGGCAGATGCCATTCCTTCAGGAGATAATTTCGATATCGACTATGTAGCTCATGAAATGGGACATCAGTTCGGTGGAAACCACACTTTTTCTCATGGAAATGAAGGTACAGGCGTAAACGTGGAACCAGGATCAGGATCAACCATCATGGGATATGCAGGAATCACCAGCCAGGATATCCAACCGCATTCTGATGCATTTTTCCATGCGGTAAGTATTCAGCAGATTACCAATAATATTAAAGCTAAAACCTGCTCCGTTAATACCAATACAGGAAATTCCATTCCTACAGCTAGTGCAGGTTCAGATTACACCATTCCAAAAGGAACACCATTCGTACTGACAGGTACAGGAACGGATGCTGACGGTGATTCTTTAACCTACATCTGGGAACAAATGGACAGTGCTTCTTCTTCTCAGACGGGAGCAAGCTCTGCAGCAAGCGCTACAAAAGCTTCTGGACCTAATTTCAGATCATGGACTCCTACCACTGCACCTGTAAGATATTTCCCAAGAATGGCTTCGGTTTTAACAGGCGCAACTACTACAGCTGGTTCTGAAATCACAGTAGAAGCACTTTCTTCAGTAGCCAGAACCTTGAATTTCAGATTTACCGTTCGTGATAACAAAGCGGGAGGTTCCGGAAATAATTCTGACGATGCGGTAATCACCGTAAATTC
>NZ_JAMZGF010000030.1 GCF_024158915.1 Chryseobacterium sp. S0630
AAAAATCATCCTAAAAAAATAATATGGGTAGTTTATAAACAAAAACCGCCTCAAGGAAAATGAGACGGCTTCTTTTAGTTTATTTTAATACTTTTAAATAGATTTTCTGGGTTTCATTGTTCAGTTTCACATTGGGGAACTGTTTGTCATAATCAATGAAGATATCACCTTTCTCATCTGCTTTTCCATTTCCATCCGAATCCCAGCTTATGGTTACATAGTATTTTGCCGGACCAGCAGGTTTTGGATTGATTTTACTTTCAGCATCCTTGGGTACCGGAAGATCAATGGTGAATGGCACAGATTTCTGCTCAAATTCTTTCTCTGTAATTAAGCTGGCAGGAGCATCAGCCAGTTTTTCATCCATCCCATACAGGCTAACCTTCAGTTTTGGATTTTTAATGGTAAAATTCTCCGCCCCTGAAAATTCTATTTTAAGATTTTCAGAAGAAGTTTCAGATGTTGAAACTGCTGGAGACGGATTTTCAGCTGTACTTTTGTTTTGTGGCTTGGTGCAGCTTGACAACGTTATTGCCCCTACTGCTAAGAATAATAGAAGATGGTTTCTCATTTGTTATTTATTTTATTATTAAAATTTATATTTCACTGATGAAAGATAACAAATACCGTACCTCAATATTTTCTTATCTTCTATAGAGAATTCACTTCATTCTGTGCTTTCTTGGTCAGGGATTTAAAAACCAGATCATAGGAGTGGTCAATAAGTTTAAAGATCAAATCTCTTTTCAATCCATCTATTGCTACAGAATTCCAGTGGGTTTTATTCATATGATAAGCACCTGTGATCTGAGGATATTGTTCGCGAAGTTCTGCACTCCATTCAGGATCAGTTTTCACATTTACTGATAACGGTTGTCTTTCAAGCCCCATCAGTAAAAATATTTTGGTATCTACTTTCAGTACAAGTGTTTCGTTATCAAACGGAAAACTTTCCGTAACTCCTTTTTTGGCAAGACAGTAATCTAAAATTTCGTTGGCATCCATGTTCTATATGAGTAATAAGTGATAAGTAATGGGTAATGGGTAATGATTAAATTAATTCTTGAATCTTTAATTCAAATTTAGTAAATTTAAGAAAGAAATAATCTCACAAAATCGCAATTATTATGAAAGCTCTGGTAATAGGTGCTACAGGCGCTACAGGAAAAGATCTGGTGAATCAGTTACTCAATGATAAAGAATTTGATGAAGTGGATATTTTCGTCAGAAAACCTGTTGATATTCAGAATAATAAACTCAAAGTTCATGTGGTGAATTTTGAAAAGCCTGAAGAATGGAAAGATATGGTGAAGGGAGATGTGGCATTTTCGTGTCTGGGAACTACCTTAAAAGATGCCGGAAGCAAAGAAGCTCAGAAGAAAGTAGACTTTGATTATCAGTATGAATTTGCAAAAGCCGCAAAAGAAAATGAGGTGGAAGATTATATTCTGGTATCGGCTTATGGTGCAAATCCGCAGTCTAAAATTTTCTATTCTAAAATGAAAGGTGAACTGGAAGAGGCCGTAAAACAATTGCATTTCAACAAGATTACCATTTTTAAACCAGGAATGCTTGAGCGAAAAGATTCTGAGAGAACCGGAGAAGTTTTAGGCAGCCGCATTATTAAATTTGCTAATAAACTTGGGCTGTTAGAAAGTCAAAAACCTTTGCCAACAGATATTTTAGCAAAGGCTATGATCAATTCTTCGAAAATAAAAAGCAATGGCTATTCGAGTATCAAGCTGGGGAACATTTTCTGCTTTGCAGAGAAGAGTAATGAATGATTCGGGGTGCGAGGTAATTGGGTTCGGGTTAAAGATGAAGTTCTCATTATTAATTCCCCTAAACCCTAAATCCTGCTACCTTTCATCTATTACCTATTTTGTTGTTTTGCTGTTCATTTTCTGTCCTAATTTTTCATATTCAATATCATTAGGTTCCCATAGTTCTATTTTATTTCCTTCAATATCCATGATATGGACAAATTTTCCATATTCATAAGTCTCGATTTTATCAACTACAGTTACATTTTCTTTTTTTAACTGCTCAACCAGTTTTTCAAGGTTATCCACTCTGTAATTGATCATAAAATCTTTCTCAGAAGGCTGAAAATATTTTGTTTTTTCACTGAATGGACTCCACTGGCTAAATCCTTTTTTAGAATTATCCGCACCCTGGAACCATTCAAATACAGCTCCATATTGATTGGTATTAAGTCCCAGATGACTTTCATACCATTCTCTCATTTTCTTAGGATCTTTACATTTAAAAAAGATTCCGCCAATACCAGTAACTCTTTTCAAATCATCAGACTTATTTTCCGTAACAGCCTTAAAAGCAAATCCTAACATAAAAGAAGCCAGGATACAAAGGGTAAAAATTATTTTTTTCATAGGGAGCAATTATTAGATTTAAAAATAAAAAAAGTGGATGTAAACACCCACTTGTAAAAATATAGTTTTTTATCTTTATTTCAGATACTTTGTAATAGCTACATCCGTAGGATTTGTAGTGCTTACAAAGGTGTCAATCAATTTTCCGTTTTCATCTACCAGAAATTTCGTAAAATTCCAAAGGATGCTTGTATTTTTTACTCCGTTCAG
Organism: Chryseobacterium sp. S0630; assembly: GCF_024158915.1. GTDB lineage: Bacteria > Bacteroidota > Bacteroidia > Flavobacteriales > Weeksellaceae > Chryseobacterium. The sequence continues at coordinate 2,604 of NZ_JAMZGF010000030.1, forward strand.
TTCTTTCTCTGTTAAAAATTTAAAGATAGGTGCTGTATCATCGCCTTTTACAGAAACTTTGGCAGCCATCGGGAATGTTACGCCATAATTTTTCTGGCAGAAAGCCCCAATTTCAGTATTGGTTCCGGGTTCCTGTCCTCCAAAGTTATTGGCCGGGAAACCTACCACTACCAATTTATCTTTATATTGTTCATATACCTTTTCAAGATCTGCATACTGTGGGGTAAATCCACACTCTGAAGCTGTATTGACAATCAGGATTTTCTTTCCTTTGAAATCTGCAAAATTGATTTCTTTGCCATCAAGACTTTCTACTTTGAAGTCATAAATTGTTTTTCCCATAAGTTCTGTGGTTTTAGCTTTAGAAATTTCACTTTTTTGGTTGGTGCAGCTTTGCAGAAATGCCATGAAAGAAAGCAGCAGTAAAAAAATCTTTTTCATGTCTTATAAGTTTATGCAGAGAACTGCAGTTGAATTAAAACTTAAAAATATTAGCCGGGAATACTTTATTGATGTCTACTCTGTTTAATAACATCACATAATCTCCATCTTTTTTAGCACTTGAAGATTCAATTCTGAAAGGCATTACAATGTTTCCCACTTTTTTAAAATCAGAATAGATCAATGTTTCATCTTTTTTCACTTCCTTGATCAACATATAAGTTTTTGTATCAAAATAATACATATTCTTATTTACATTCTTGGTAAGCTCTACTTTATGGCAGTAGATCTCTCCTACTTTTTCTTTTCCAAGATATTTGGCATCAAATCCTTTATTTTCCCAATCAATGAAGTCATTATCAAAGCTTTCCGGCACATATTCAGGATACTCCTGAAGCTTGTTGGCGGCATAATTCATTGCATACCCTTTGGTACCGTCAAAACCTTCAATTGCGGTTTCTTTTCCTCCGGTAGTAATCAATGTTTTAGTAAGATTTGGACGTTGCTGGAAAATTCTTATCGGATATTCATCTTTAATTCCCAAGATTACTTTTCCCTGAAGCAATACTGAGTTTAACAGTTTCCAATTGGTTAACCCTCCGGATAATTCAATGTTTTTGTCAATAATTTCCTTTGCGGTCTGTCCGAATATCACGTGTGAAAATATCAGTCCAAATACTAATAATAACTTCTTCATTAATTTTATTTATAAATTCAAATATAGGGGGATTTATGTAAAATTGCAAAAACGCAAAACAACTAAAAGGCTAATTTGTTTTGCTGATTTTTTTGATTTTAAATTAACTTTCGGGCTTTTTCAAGATCTTCCGGAGTATCAATGCCTACTCCTACGAAATTGGTTTCTATCATTTTGATTTTCATTCCATATTCAAGATAACGGATGCATTCAATTTTTTCTGATATTTCCAATGGTTTCATAGCCAGCTTTGAAAACTGCAATAAGGCTTCTTTCCTGAAAGCATATACTCCAATATGTTTAAAATAGCTTACATCATAAGAAACTTCTCTGTGGAAAGGAATTACGGAACGGCTGAAATACAAGGCAAAACCATTATTATCAGTAATTACTTTTACATTATTCGGATTTTCAATTTCCTCTTTTTCATGCAGTTGTATTTTTAAAGAAGCTAGAGAGATTTCCTGTTGGTTATCATTTCTGAAAACTTCAATCAGCTGACGTAAAGGTTCTAACTTAAGGAAAGGCTCATCTCCCTGAACATTGATCACGATATCACAGTCTATATTCTGTACTGCTTCAGCAATACGGTCGCTTCCGGTCTCGTGCTGTCCTGTCATTACGGCTTTTCCTCCGTTTTTTACGATTTCATCAAAAATAATTTCAGAGTCTGTGGCTACGAATACTTCGTCAAACAGTCCGGTTTCCACTACATTCTGATAGGTTGTGGTAATCACGGTTTTTTCTCCTAAAATCTGCATTAATTTCCCTGGAAAACGGCTTGCTTCGTAACGGGCAGGGATGACAGCGATTATTTTCATTTAATACAATATTAAGTAATTCTTTTTAAATCAGGAGGTTTCATTCCGGCATGTATAAAAGTCCGAAAAAACCTTTTATCCTGAGACCAAATGTAGTGAAAAGTATCTTATTTCCTCTACAAAACAGAGATTTCAGAGTTTAAAAAGAGAGTTTTACGCCTACCATATTGTATTCCCATTGGCGGGATGCAGTGAAGTTGAGACTATATTTTGTCTTTCCTATTGTTCCTTCTGAAGAAGTATATCTGCTTTTTGAGATGGTTTTTCCTATAAAATATCCCATTAATAGAGCCAGCGGATAGTCTGAAGCCCAGTGAACTTTGCTTTGCATCATTTGAAAGCATAATGCTCCTGCCAGTGTATATCCTACAGGTTTGATCCATTTTGCATCCGGATAGTTATCTGCAATCACAGTGATCCCAGCCATGAAAGTGGTTAAATGTCCGGACGGCATTGCATCGTAATTCGAGGTATTTTTACTGAATGCAGAGAAACTTGGAAACGGATTCCATGCGCCTCCTTTATGTCCATATTCTTCAGCAATAAACGGGCTTTCTCTTCCGGTAATTCTTTTAAGGGTTTGAGTGAAAACTCCGGAAAGAATTAAACTTTCCATCAAACCGCTCGCTGTGGCCTGTGCTCTGTAATCATTTTTAATCAATCCATACGTTCCGAAACCAATACCTAATAATACTAATGTAGAACCATTTCCTATAAGATACAGAGTAGATCCGATATCCTTAGGGATTTTAAAAACTCCTCCTACTTTGTGATAGTTGTTATCTTTATCCATTCCCCATTGTTCAGCCAGCTCTCTTGAGTTGTCTATCAGTTTCTGGTCAAATGGCAGGAGAATCAAAGTAGCTGCCACAGCTCCTCCCAGATAATAAGCATGATCTTTGGCTACAAAGTCTTTATTGGTATTGATAAAGTTTCTGGGTAATTTGGTTACAAAATCCAATAATTTAGGTTTCGGATAGGTGCGGACAGATCCGTCTTTTAAAGTGTAGGTTTGTACTTGTGGTAATTCGAGTTCCTTGGGAAGCTCCTTTACCTTCAGTGTATCAACCTCTTGTGAGCATACCAATATTGAAACTGGTAAGAGTAGAAATCTCAGTTTTTTCATCGTGTAATTTTCGACTTTATTATATTCAGGTGTGTAAAAGTCTCAAAGATAATTCCTTGTTAAGTATCTTACAAAGTGATTATTTAACTTTTAATATTTATTTAATTTTTTGATTAATAAACGCAACTTTAATTCAAATATTTGATCAGAAAAATAATTCCATACATCCAGGAGATATAGAGAAAAGAGTAAAAAAGTCCGAATCCAAAACTTTTTAGCAAATTGCCCTTGCATTTTCCTGAGTTTTTGAAAACCAATCTGAAAGCTCTGAAAAAAATCCAGTACAAAGTAGCTCCTAATAATAATACTGACGACCAAAAGAAAAGACCAAAAAAGTAGGAAAGAAAAATGAGTAGAATTGAAATTACAATAATTGCCAGCGTTGAAAAAAACACATATTTTGTTTCAAGAAAAGATTTTCGCGGAAGTTTCATGGTGCTATAAGATATGCAAAAAATGCTTCGACTCCGCTCAGCCTGACATTGCTAATACTAAAAGATATATTTTAACGATGTCATGCCGGACAGAGTCGAAGCATTTATATTTTATGTAAAGATTACTTTAATTTGTTCAAAGCACTTTCCAGTTTTGGAAGCATTACTTTGATCTCATCTACAGCTAATCCTCCTACAGAAGCACGGAACCAAGGTTCAGTTTTTTCTTCTCCGAAGGCTGAGAATGGTACTAATGCCACTCCTGCTTCATTAATTAAATAGAATACCAGGTCTGAAGAGTTTTCAAGTACAGCTCCGTCTGGTTTTGTTTTCCCAATATAGTCTAATTTAATAGTAAGATAAAGAGCTCCCATTGGTTCAATACTATCAACAGCAAGTCCTTTTCCTTTTAAATCCTGAACTCCGTTGTGAAGTACTTTTAAGCTGTTTTCAAGTTTAGCTTTAAAATCATTCACGAAAGTATCTACATTCTCTGAATTTTCATAGAATTTAGCCGTTGCTTCCTGCTCTGGTTTTGGTGCCCATGCTCCAACGTGAGTAAGAAGCGCCTTCATTTTATCAAGGATATGAGCAGGCCCGAATCCCCATCCAACACGTACTCCTGTTGCTGCAAGGCATTTTGAAATACCGTCGATATAGATGGTATAGTCTTTCAGTTCAGGGAAAAGAGAAACCGGATCTACATGCTCAGCACCGAATGTAAGGCAAGAATAGATCTGGTCATACATTAAGTATAGCGGTTTCTGATCTTCACCTCTTTTTTTGTTTTCAGCAATTACGAGTTCACAGATCTCAGAAAGCTGTTCTTTTGTAAACATGGTTCCTGTAGGGTTCAATGGAGAACACAAAGCTAATAACACAGCTCCATCCAAATGAGGTCTTAAATCATCAGCAGTCGGAAGGAAATTGGTTTCAGGCTTTGTTTTTACTTCTACAGCATTGGCTGAAGTAAGGTAAGCATAGTGATTATTGTTCCAGGATGGTGTAGGATATACTACTTTATCTCCTTCATCTACGATCGTTTTGTATACGGCATAGATCAAAGGTCTTGATCCTGCAGTAATCAGAATATCTTCAGGAGAATAGTCAAGATTCCATCTTTTTTTAAGGTCTTTGGAAACTTCTTTTCTTAAAGATAAAAGTCCGTTGGCAGGCGGATAGTTCGTCAGATTATTCTGATATGCTTTCTGAATCTCTTCCTTCAGTAATGCCGGAATAGGATAGATATTAGAATTCAGATCACCAATAGTAAGATTGGCAATTTCCGCTCCTTTTGCTTTTAGATCATTTACTTCGTTACCAATTTTTACAATTTCAGAACCGATCAGGTTCGCTGCTAATTTTGAAACTTTCACTTTTTCTTATTTTAAATTTATATTATCGTTCTCCATGAATCTTCTCATATATTTGATCTACCGGTGTTTGCGCATCAAAAAGGGTGATTACTTCTTTTGCTTTTTTTGCCGTGTTGGAATTCGGATATTTTTTAATCATCCTGTTGAATTCCGCTCTGTTTTCATCGTTTAGTTTTCCGGTTCCTTTGTCCTGTTCTCTTTCGTAAGTGGGTGTATTATCCATTCCTAAAAGATAATCGGACAAATAGTAGTTATAGTCTTGTCTTACAGTCTTTATCAGCTTGCTATCAGGATATTTATTCATGAAATTCTCCCAGAAAATCAATCTATTACCTAATTGTTCCCAGCTGATTATCAATCCTGCATCTGCTGCATAATTGGTTTCACTCTCTTTATCAGTTTGTGAAATATAAGCTTCATAATCCGGAGTTACTTTATTCTTAAAAATAGAAGGATAATATCCCGGAATGGTCCATATTTCAGTTATTCCTTCTCCTACTTCTCTGAATTCAAGACCTGCTTTCTTCAGTTCTGAGGCTATTTTTTTAACGTTATCCGGAAAGTTGTACTGATCCTTATCATAGTTATAATAATTCACATATTTATCCAGGACATCAGTATGAAGGTTCATCAGACATTCTGTATACTTTCCTCTTATTTTTAAATAATTTTCGTATACTCTGTCGTTCTGTTCCGGGCTGTTAGCTGCCATCTCTTTTTCGATTTTGGTACGATACCATTGAAGAGATGTGATATAATCCTCCGTTTTGTTAGCGGATGAACAAGCTGTGTCTATGGGTTTGTACTGATCTTCTTCGAATTCAGTTTTGGTAATCGAATCGTTTACCTGTTTTACTTCTGAAACTGCAGTTTCCTTTTTACAGGAAACTACAGCTGCAGAGAGTATGCATATTGCTATAATTCTTTTTATCATCTGCTGTATTTCAGCGCATTAATCCAGTTTCAAATCTGTTTTAACTGCTCCTATTTTAGCTTCCAATGATTTTAATTTGTCTCTGAAATCGGCTTCTGAAGTAATGGAATCCTTCACTGAAACATAGAACTTGATTTTCGGTTCTGTTCCTGAAGGTCTTACACATACTTTTGTTCCATCCTGTGTGTAATAGATCAAAACATTAGACTTCGGAATATCATTCATTACTTTTTTCTCGTTGGTAGAAACGGTAAGGCTTGTCTGTTCCTTAAAGTCTTTCACTTCTTCTACTAATGAACCAGCCAGTTCTTTCGGAGGATTCTCACGGAAGTTTTTCATCATATTCTGAATTTCTTCAGCGCCTTCTTTTCCTTTTCTTACGATATTGATCAATCCTTCGTAATACATTCCAAGGTCTTCGTAGATCTCAATCATGTACTGATACATTGTTTTTCCGTTGGCTTTGCACCATGCAGCAATTTCACAAGCTACAAGGATACTTCCACAAGAGTCCTTATCACGAACAAAATCCCCGGTCATGAATCCGAAACTTTCCTCACCACCACACACAAATTTTTGTGTTCCTTCTGCTTCGCGGATCATTTTTCCGATCCATTTGAATCCGGTAAGACCTACTTTGCATTCTACTCCGAATTTCTGTGCAATATCAAAGAATATATCGGAAGTTACGATTGTAGAACCGATGAACTCTTTTCCGGTAATTTTCCCTTGTTTTCTCCACTCATTCAGAATATAATATGTAAGGATTGTATTGGTTTGGTTACCGTTTAATAATTGCATTTCACCATCAAGGTTTCTTACTGCAATCCCTAATCTGTCTCCGTCCGGATCTGTTCCGATCACGATATCCGCATTGGTAATTCTTGCCAGATCCATTGCCATTTCCAAAGCTGCAGGTTCTTCCGGGTTTGGAGAATCTACGGTAGGGAAATTTCCACTTGGGATCATCTGTTCTCTTACAAGATCTATTTTTTTGAATCCTGCTTTTTCTAAAGCTTTTGGAATGGTAGTATAGGTTGTTCCGTGGATAGAGGTGAAAACAATATTTAAATTTTCTTTTCCAACATTCTGATACGTAGAATTTTCAATACAAGCATCGATGTAAACATCATCCTGCTCCTCTCCGATCCATTCGATCAGATCATCATTTCCGTTGAATTTAATTTCCTCAAATTTTACAGAATATACTTCATTGATAATGGCTTCATCATTAGGTGGAACAATTTGTGCTCCGTCATTCCAGTATACTTTATAACCATTGTATTCAGGCGGGTTGTGAGAAGCTGTCAATACAATTCCTCCATTACATTTTTTATCACGTACCGTGAAAGACAATTCAGGAGTCGGTCTGTGATCTTTGAAAAGCAGTACTTTGATTCCATTCGCTGTCAGAACATCTGCAACTAGTTTCCCGAATTCTTTTGAGTTATTACGAACATCATAAGCGATGGCCACTTTAATCTCTTCTCCCTTGAACTGCTGAAGCATATAATTAGCCAATCCCTGAGTAGCCTGTCCTAATGTATATTTATTTAAGCGGTTGGTTCCTACCCCCATTATCCCACGCATACCTCCTGTACCGAATTCCAGTTCTCTGTAGAAAGAATCTTCCAGATCAGGGGAATTGCTGTCGATCAACGTCTGTACAGCATCTCTTGTTTCTTTATCGAAGGTATCACTTAACCAAAGTTTCGCTTTTTCTAGTGTATTCATATTTGTATTGTTGTTCTTTTATAGTTTGTAAAGTTCCTAGTTTCTAGTTTAAATAATGCTGTTTTTAATCCAGCTTTTTGTTTTCTACCTTTGTCGTTTTATCAATTTTAAACGCTCTGATAGGGTCATTATAATAAATAAATTTTGCAGTATTCTGTATATGTCCTTTTAAAGAATCTTTTACATTTACTTCTGCATAATTTCCGTTTTTAGAATCAATATTCAAATTGGTAATTTTCCAGTAAGGAGCAATTAAACTTGCTGTATCTGAAATCTTTATAACCGCATCTTTAGACAATCCCAAAAAGTTGGCGCGGCTTCTGTTATGCATTTCTACTTCTGCTCTTCTGGTATTCACAGATCCCATGAAGCTTGCATTATTTTTCATATTAAGTCTGAAATTGTCTGTTTTGATTTCACTTGAAATATTAACTTCCACAGAATCAGAAACAGCAACTTTTTCCAGATTATATTTGGAATAAATCGTTACATTATAAAAATCTACCCCTTTTGTCCCTCTTTTTTCTTTAATGAAAAGGGTTTTGTCTTTTACATCCACATCCAGATTGCTTGCTACATTCGGGTAAGTCTCTATTTCTACAAAATTTTTCGGACCTCTGGCATAAAATACACGGAATTTCCCTTCCAGATCAAGGTTGACGAATTCCGATACATCCACATCTTTCTTTTCAATATTTCCTTTTGGAGATACTTTTCCACAGGAAACCACTGCTGTCAGCATTAATGTGTATACAATTTTTTTCATATTTAAATTTAAATATTCTATAATTACAAATCGTAACGATTTTTACTGAAAATCTCTGAAAGCATTTCTTCATGGCTCTTACAGGACTTTCAATATTACTTTGAACAAAAATAGGATTAAAATTTCTAAAAATCTTTGTCTTTTGACAATAAAATACCTGATAATTTTCAATTTTCAGCTTTTCGGAAAAGGTTATTTCTTATTCTCCTTTTCTTTTACTTTTTTATAAAACCAGGTTTTAGGACTTCCCGCCATTGAAAATAAAAGCAGATGATTTCTATCTACACGGGAAATTTTCATTGGGGTTATATTTTCATCGTCATTGTACTTCATTTTCAACAGATTATTTCCGATCTGATAAGTCCCGCTATTCCCCATTGATATGAAAGTTTTATCTTTATAAAAAGTGAGAATTCCTGTTCCGTATCTGGAATTATTTGTTTTGGTTTTCAGTGTATCTGTATGACGAATTTCACCATCATAAATATCAATAAACTCCCATGAACCAGAGAGTTTGTTGGAGGAACAGGAAATTATCAGGAATAAAAGAAGATAAAAAAGGATTGATTTGAGTTGAAACATTTACGTTAAAAGTTTTTATAAAATTACAAAAAAGCACCCTGTTGACAGAGTGCTTTGTATGTATTGAAATTGGAATGATTATTTTTTGCGTAACCACCCCGTCAAAAATTCTTTGAATTTTCGCCACCCCTCCAAAGGATGGGAATGGTCATACATCAACTAAAGGTTTACATTAACAGATTGATTTTCATTTTACTTCAGATGAACATCCAACTATTATATCACTTCATCAATATTATAATTCTTGTGCTCACGGTTGGTTCTGATAATCATTTCTCCTAAGAACCCTGCTACAAACAGAAGGCTTCCCATAATCATCATGGTTAATGCAATAAAGAACCAAGGATTATTGGTGATTAAATGTCCATAGATTCCTCTTGCCACATCAATGAGTTTAGAAATCCCTAACCAAAGTGCTGAAAGAAAACCAACAATAAACATTAAAGTTCCTACAGCCCCGAAGAAATGCATTGGTCTTCCTCCAAAACGGCTTACAAACCAAAGGGTTATCAAATCCAGGAAACCTCTTACAAATCTCTCAGTTCCGAATTTTGAAGTTCCGTAAGGTCTTGCCTGGTGCTGTACTTCTTTTTCCGTGATTCTTCTGAAACCTGCATTGGCAGCCAATACCGGAATATAACGGTGCATATCTCCGTATACGTCAACAGATTTTACCACCTGTTTTTTGTAGGCTTTTAAGCCACAGTTGAAATCGTGAAGATAAACTCCGGAAACTTTTCTAGCCGCTGCATTGAATAATTTTGACGGAATATTTTTCGTCATTACATTATCAAAACGCTTCTTTTTCCAACCGGAAACGATATCATAATTCTCATGAATCACCATATTATACAGTTCCGGAATTTCTTCTGGAAAATCCTGTAAATCGGCATCCATTGTAATCACTACATCACCGTTTGTTCTTTCAAAAGCGGCATGAAGTGCTTGTGATTTTCCATAATTTCTGGAAAATTTAATAGCGTGGATCTGAGGATACTGAACTTTCATATTTTCAATAATACTCCACGACAAATCCGTACTTCCATCGTCTACAAACCAGATTTCATAAGATAAATTACTGGTTGTGCATACTTTATCGATTCTTGAAAAAAGCTCTTCCAGAGAGTCTTCTTCGTTCAGTAACGGAATAACTATAGATAAATTCATTTAATTTTAATAAAAATTAGGCTTGGTTTGTTTCTTCGGGTTGATGTATTGTTCTTGTTCTGAAAAACGCTCCGAAAAACACCGACAAAACTACGTAAAATATAAGAATTGCTGCAAAATATCCTGAAAAATGACTTGCGGTAAGCATATCTTTTCCTTTAACCGCCTCTGGTGTGAAGCTTTGCAATCTTTCTTTGTATTTCTGATCCAGCTCATCAATATCTTTCTGATGCTTCAGAATTTTTCTTGCTGAAGTATATTCTGTATCCAGTTCTGATTTTTGTCTTTGAACATATTGATAGTTCAACAGGCTTTTAGCTGCAGGATCTACAAAAGTTAAAAAAGCATAAATACTGAAAATGGAAAGAATTCCTCCGATGAACATCGGAACAAATGCTCTTTTGAAAGCTTCCTTGAATTTTACTACTCTATGGTTGTTCCAAAACGATTTTACAGACCAGAAGGCAACTCCGGCATATAAAAGAGGCAAAACAAAAGCATTGGCTTTCAAAGAGATATCAAAATAATTGATTCCTGAGAAAAAAGTATATACTACAAAGAAAACAATCATTGTAGCGATAAAAAGTATAATTCCTAGTGTTGATGGACTTTTCGTCATATTTAAATTTTTAAAAAAAAGTTGAAAATTTTTCCCTCTAAATGTCAGGCGTTTAGCTTTACCACTGCATTTTTTCAACTAATTTTCTTTGATAAAGTTTTGAAGTTTATAAAATATTCCTACCTTTGCAACGGCAAGTCCTAAACAACCAGCTCCTGAGAATCCTCCAGGGTGGGAACGCAGCAAAGGTAATCGGTCGTAGCGGTGTGATTTAGGTAGCTTGCCATTTTTTTTTGGTTTAAAGTAAGAAGAGAGGTAATTTGATAATTATCTTTTTTTGTTTTTAATACCTTACGCATCATATTCATTTTTCTAATTTTCAGATTACCTCCGGTTTCGTTATTGATTAAAATTCGAACGTCTCTCCTAATTTTGGTAAAACAAGTTCTACATTTTTATCAGCAAAATGTTGTAGTGCACTTTCATGATTGATTTCAATGGCAGGGAAAGTATCAAAGTGACATCCGATTACTTTCGGTGTTTTTAATAGCTCTGCTGCTGCAAAAGAAGCTTTTCTAGGGCACATTGTATAGTGGCTTCCGATGGGAAGAATAGAAAGGTCGATGTTTCCGTATAGTCTCGGGAACAGCTCCATATCAGCCATTACTCCTGTATCACCTGCCAAATAGATGTTCTTACCTTCAGGAAGTCTGAAGATATACCCAACAGGAACGCCTCCATAGCTTCCATCCGGGAAAGAACTTGTATGGTGAGCCGGAACCATGGAAATTTTAAGATCGTCGATTTTTGCCGATCCTCCTAAGTTCACATCGTCTCTATTTTTAGCCTGCTGGAAGTAACCGCAAACTTCAGGAACTCCAATAATGGTAGCTTCCGGGTAGTGCTGCAATACCTCTGCTACATCAGCAATATGATCACCGTGCGCATGGGTCAACAGGATGTAGTCGATTTTTTGAGCAGCAATATCAAAACCTGATTCTGCTTTTTTGTAGTTGTAAAAAGGGTCGCTCAAAATTGTTTTGTCCTTGTAGGTGAACAGAAAACAATTTTGCCCTAAGAATTGTATTTTCATTTTAAATTTTAGTTTAAATTTTTAAACACAAATGACTCAAATAATTTCACAAAGAGCACAATGAGATTAGTGACATCCGTGAAAGCATTCGTGCCATCTGTGTTTTCTTTAATTTGTTATTTCGATGGGAATTTATCCTCAATCAATCTTAAATTAATCCCATGTTCCAGATAAGCTTTACAACCGTCTAAAACTGTCGTAAAACCTCCTGTATTGTCATTAATCACTTTCAGCAGATCTTCGCCCGTCTGGCTGAATCCATAGCTTTTAATGATAACCAGAGTTCCTTGTTCCATGGTTTTGAATTCATAGTCTACGTTGGTTGAAGGCTCTCCCCACTCTGTTCTGATGAGCTGGTTTGGAATAATCTGATGAACCTTCACTTCGGATTTCACGCCGTACATTTCCCATTCCCAGGTAATGATTTTACCTTCTTCCAATTTTCCGGTCGATTTGGTAAACCAGAAATGAGTGGTTACTTCCGGATTGATAAATGCTTCAAAAACATCTTCAATCGGTTTTCTGATAAGCATTTGAGCTTCAACATAGACATTAGAACTCATGATATAATATTTTGGATTAGTTAAATAAATTAAGTCCAGCTGCTGTAAGAATAGCCATTACAAAAGTCATAATTCCTACCTGCTTTAAATATTGATCTAATTCCTTCGGCTCTTTTACAGATAATATCTTTCTTCTTAGTTTTGATAGTGGAAATAACAGAATCATTACAATGAAAACGTAATAATTTTGCTGCTGCATAAATCCGTTCATTCCTAAAAATACAAGAATAAGTAGTAAAGGAAGTTGCAAAAGAACCATTTCGTAAATCATTGCATTTTTGAATCCGATTCTCAATGCAAAGCTGTTTTTCCCTGATAATCTATCACTTTCAATATCTCTCATATTGTTCAGGTTAAGAACAGCCATACTCATCATTCCAACAGCTGTTCCGGGTAATAATATATCCCAGCTGAAAGTTTTTGTAAATAAGAAATAACTTCCACATACGGAAACCAATCCAAAGAAGATAAACACGAAGATATCTCCCAATCCCATGTATCCGTAAGGTTTCTTCCCTACTGTATATCCAATTGCTGCAAGAATACATGCTACTCCCAGTCCTATGAAGATATAAAATTCATTCATATAGTTCGGAATGAAGGCTACGTATAGCAAAGCTATGGTAGCCATGAAAGATAATGCTGCGAAAAGGATTACCGCATTCTTCATTTGTTTTGCAGTAATTTTCCCTGATGCTACAGCTCTTGCTTCTGCTTCATTGATTCTTTTGGCGTCGGTTCCTTTTACTCCATCACCATAATCATTGGCATAATTTGATAAAATCTGGTATAAAAGGGTAACCAAAAGAGCAAGCGCAAGGATTTTCCAGTCCCAGATTCCTCCTTCTCCGTAAAGTCTCCATTTCGCAATGAAAGCCCCCATAATAATCCCGCTTAGGGAAAGCGGTAAAGTTCTTAGCCTTGCGGCTTTTATCCAATCCGTCATAAATTTATAAGTAATAGGCAATGGATAATAAGTAATGAAAAATATTGCACATTACTTATTACTCATCACTCATGTTATGATATCCATTGATCTTCTCCGAAGTTGGGTTTTCTTTTTTCAAGAAATGCATTTCTTCCTTCCTGAGCTTCTTCTGTCATATATGCAAGACGGGTTGCTTCACCAGCGAAAACCTGTTGTCCTACCATCCCATCGTCTGTAAGGTTCATGGCAAATTTCAGCATTCTGATAGAAGTTGGAGATTTAGCCAATATTTCCTGAGCCCATTCATAAGCAGTATCTTCTAATTCAGCATGAGGAACTACTTTGTTGACCATTCCCATCTCGAAAGCTTCCTGAGCAGAATAATTTCTTCCTAAAAAGAAAATTTCACGGGCTTTTTTCTGTCCTACCATTTTAGCAAGGTAAGCGGAACCGTAACCACCATCAAAACTAGTAACATCAGCATCTGTCTGCTTGAAAATAGCATGTTCTTCACTTGCTAAAGTAAGGTCACATACTACGTGAAGTGAGTGTCCTCCACCAACTGCCCATCCCGGAACCACTGCGATTACCACTTTCGGCATGAAACGGATCAGACGTTGAACCTCAAGAATATTCAAACGGTGTCTTCCATCTTCTCCTACGTATCCCTGGTGTCCTCTGGCCTTTTGATCACCTCCACTACAAAATGCCCAGCCACCGTCTTTAGGGCTAGGTCCTTCTCCTGAAAGTAATACAACTCCTATTGAAGGATCTTCATAGGCATCATAAAAAGCATCGTATAATTCTGAAGTTGTTTTAGGTCTGAAAGCATTACGCACCTCAGGTCTGTTGAAAGCAATTCTTGCTACTCCGTTAGATTTTTTATAGGTAATATCTTCGTATTCCTTGGCGGTTTTCCACTCGATCATCTTAAAAAAATTTTTCTCAAAGATACGGAATTACAGAGAAATTCTCAGGTTGAAATTTAAGGTTCATCTCTATAAAAAACATAAATTTTGAATGCATGAATTCGGCATGAAGAATTTTCAATAGAAACGGCATAGCAGAGTTAAATAAATTAAACCTAACAGGTTTTAAAAACCTGTTAGGTTTATAAATCATAACAGATCTAAAAACTCCTGCATGAAACATAGAATCCGGATAAGAAGCTCAGCAAACACTTTCCGTTTACAATAAAAAAACCGGAACATTTCTATTCCGGTTTTCATATGTGTTATTATAAAAAATGATTATTTTGCTCCAGCAGCTGTAAGTTCAGCTTCTTTAGCTTTCATTTCTTTAACTTTTTCAATATTTTTAGTTACTACATAAATTTCTTTTAGTGCAGAAACCGCGTCAATACTTTTTGGATTTGCCTTATACCATCCTTCAGCATATGGCAATGCTTTTCCAAATCTTTCTCTTCTAGCATCGATCAATTTAGAAGCTTCGTCTGGTTTATCTTTTCTTAATGCATTAATCTCCCCTACAACTTTAGCATCGTCTCCAATAGTAGTATAAACAAGATTTTGGTATGCATCAGAGAAATCAGGTTTCAGCTCAATAGCTTTTTTAAATGATTCTATAGCATCATTAACAGTCGCAGGGGTTTTAGCCTGCATTACTCCAAGGTTATACCAGTTTGTAGGATCATTTGGATTTTTAGCCAATTGCTCTTTTAATCCTGAAACAAATTTATCTGTGTTTCCAGACTGAAGATATGCTGTAGTCTGAGCTTCTTTAAGCTTGGCATTATTGGGAAATTTCGCTAATCCTTTTTCAATAACAGCAAGAGCCTCAGGGCTTTTAGCATTAAGAAGTAAAGATGCAAGAGTTTCATATAAATCCGGCTCTATACTTTTTGTCTGCTCTGTTTTGAAATCAGAATAGTCTGCGTTTTTCTTCATCAGCTCCCAAGTAGATTTATCAAGGTTTACAACTTGTCCTGTTTTCTTTTCTTTTGCAGTATATGTAGTTTCTACACCTGTAAATCCTGAATTCACAAGATCTGTATATATTTTGATAGACTGATCACTGTTATTAGCTAACGCGTGGCTAAGTCCTGCATAATACATATATATTTTATTGTCCTGACCGCTGGATTTTAATAAGTCATAAACTTCAATAAACTTAGGTGCTGCTGCTGCATAATTTTTTGAGTTATATGCATCCATAGCAACTTTGTTAGCTTCCTGAAGCTGAGCATTTAAAGCAGCTGCATCTTTTTTCTGACCAAAAGCAAAAGTAGATGCCACGATAGCCATTCCTAAAATTAGTTTCTTCATAATAACTATTTTATATTTATATTGTACAATTTATTCTTCAGAATCAGAATTCTCATTTTCCTCTGCTGAGTTTTCATTTTCAGCCTGAGGTGTTACATTGTCATTTTCCTGGTTATCAAATAGCGATCCTACAACTCCTTCTTCTGTTTCTTCAAGTTCTTCAGAATCTTCTTCTACATCTTTATCCATTTCTACTTTTGCAATGGCTGCAATTTCGTCATTTTTCTTAAGGTTGATCAGTTTCACTCCCTGAGTATTTCTACCCATCACTCTCATTTCATCCATTCCCATTCTGATCGCAACACCGGATTTGTTGATAATCATCAATCCGTCTTCGTCTGTTACATTTTGAATAGCGATAAGATTTCCTGTTTTTTCAGTAATGTTAAGGGTAATAACTCCTTTTCCTCCTCTGTTGGTAATTCGGTAGTCTTCTACTGCAGTTCTCTTTCCGTATCCTTTTTCAGATACTACAAGTACTGTTTCGTTCTCTACATCGTTCACAACAATCATACCAATAGCTTCGTCACCTTCTTCAAGCAAGATCCCTCTTACCCCGATAGATCCTCTTCCTACTTCTCTTACTTTCTCTTCAGGGAAACGGATACATTTACCATTTTTAGTAGCAATCATAATCTGAGATTCTCCGTTGGTAAGGTAAGCACCTAATAACTGGTCATTATCTCTAATTTCGATAGCATTTACCCCGTTTACTCTTGGTCTTGAATACGCTTCCAATGATGTTTTCTTGATTGTACCGTTTTTGGTTACCATCACAACGCTCATTTGATTTACATATTCAGAATCCTTAAGATTGTTCGTTCTGATATAAGCTTTAATCTTATCATCCGGTTCAATGTTGATAAGGTTTTGTACCGCTCTTCCTTTTGCTGTTTTAGAGCCTTCAGGAATTTCAAATACTCTTAACCAATAACATCTTCCTTTTTCTGTAAAGAATAACATGTACTGGTGGTTGGTTGCAGAAACAATATACTCAAGGAAGTCGGAATCCCTTGTTGTTGCTGCTTTGTTTCCTACACCACCTCTACTTTGAATTTTATATTCTGAAAGTGAAGTTCTCTTGATGTATCCTGCATGAGAGATCGTAAGAACTACAGATTCGTTAGGGATGATATCTTCAATAGACATTTCTCCTCCTGAATAATCAATTTCAGTTCTTCTTTCGTCTCCGTATTTTTCTTTGATTTCGATCAATTCTTCTTTGATGATCTGGAATCTTCTCGGCTCGTTGGCTAAGATATCTTCCAAATTTGCAATTTCTTTCATGATCGCATCGTATTCATCACGGATCTTATCAAGCTCCATTCCTGTTAAACGAGCTAATCTAAGATCTAGAATAGCCTGAGCCTGAATGTCTGAAAGTTCAAATGCTTCGATCAAGCCTTCTTTTGCAGCCTGAGGGTTTGCACTGTGACGGATAATAGAAATTGCTCTGTCCAGAGAATCCTGAGTTCCGATCACTTTCATGAATCCTTCAAGAATGTGTGCTCTTTCTTTTGCTTTTTTAAGCTCATACTGAGTTCTTCTTACGATTACCTCATGTCTGTGCTCTACAAAGTGATGAATGATATCTTTAAGGTTCAGCTGCTCCGGTCTTCCGTGTACCAATGCAATATTGTTTACACTGAAAGAAGTCTGAAGTGCCGTATATTTATATAATAAGTTAAGAACTACATTCGGGATTGCGTCATTTTTCAATTCGTAAACCACACGAAGTCCTTTTCTATCCGATTCGTCTCTGATCTCGTGGATACCAGGGATTTTTTCGTCTTTAACAAGCTCTGCTGTTCTGGCGATCATTTCAGCTTTGTTCACCTGATAAGGGATTTCAGTAACGATAATCGCGTTTCTGTTTCCGATTTCATCAAAGTTCACTTTAGCTCTTAAAACTACTCTACCTCTTCCTGTATGGAAAGCATCTCTTACTCCGTCATATCCATAGATGATACCACCTGTAGGGAAATCCGGCGCAATAATGTGCTGCATCAGCTCATCAATCGTAATTTCTTTATTATCGATATAAGCACAGATTGCATCTACGGATTCTGACAGGTTATGAGGTGCCATATTGGTTGCCATACCTACGGCAATACCTGAAGTACCGTTTACCAAAAGATTGGGAACTTTAGTAGGCATTACTGTCGGCTCCTGTAAACTGTCGTCGAAGTTATTCTGGAAATCAACTGTTTCTTTGTCTAGGTCTGAAAGAACCTCATCAGAGATTTTTTTCAATCTTGCCTCGGTATAACGCATTGCTGCAGGCGGGTCACCATCCATAGAACCGAAGTTACCCTGTCCGTCTACCTGAGGATAACGTAAGCTCCAATCCTGTGCCATTCTTACCATAGCATCATATACAGAGGAATCTCCGTGTGGGTGGTATTTACCTAATACATCCCCAACAATTCTCGCAGATTTTAAATATTTTCTGTTAGAAAATACCCCTAATCCATACATACCATAAAGTACTCTTCTATGAACGGGTTTCAAGCCGTCTCTTACATCCGGTAACGCTCTTGAAACGATAACCGACATCGAATAATCGATATAAGACGACTTCATTTCATCAACAATGTTGATAGGAATCAGTCTTTCTCCTTCTTTTTGCATAAACAAATTTTATTGTAATGATATTCAAACTCTTAGCTGTAAGTCTGAAAATTATTTATTTCCAATTTTTATTAACGGGCTAATTTACGAAAAAAATGCCGATTTTTGCTGTAGAATTTATCCAAAAAAATCTTAAAAATTCATAAAAATATGAGCGTATTAAGTATAACTTTCCACTGCACGAAAGATAACCTAGAAGAATGGGAAAATTATATTGATGAAACATTGGTTTTAATGACTGAAAACCTGATGGATGTCAACAAATATATTCTTTCTGAGGTACACAGTGACTTTATCGAGGAAGGAAAAAATTATAATCTCCTGTTAATTTTTGATAATGAAGAATTACGTGAAGATTTCATTAAAAGTGAGCTTTTAAATATTTCTGAAAGAATTGAGAAAAAGTTTGGACAGGAAGTGATGGTTTTTAATACTTTCCTTAATCCGAAAAAATCGAGATTATAATTTATAAAAAAAGCACTGAAAAATTCAGTGCTTTTCTTTTTTATCTGTGATGTCCATGACCGCGACCTTTGTGATGATGACCACGATCGTCATAAATATACACTTTCTTTACCTGGCCGGGTGCATAGTACCTTGCACTTCCGCCATAATACCTTTTGGCATGCCCGGGTGGCATTCTTCTTCCATGATGCTCATGTACCACGCAAGAGGACAGCATTAAAACAACTACTGCTACCCCAGCAATTTTCAACATACTTTTCATTATTTTCACTTTTTCAATTTCGATAGCGAAATATATCAATGTTAATGCCAAAAGAAATTGAAATTAAGCTAATGTATGTTAAAAAAGGCTGTTAATATTTTAATTTCATGAACCTATTAATAGCCACTTCTCTTTTTCACCTGTCCCGGAGCATAATCTTTTGCACTTCCTCCAAACACTTTCTTAGCCTGCCCTGGAGGGATTGTATTTCCTCTGGCTCCATTGTCATGAACTACGCATGATGACAGCATAAACATCACAATAAGGACTCCTGTAACTTTAATCAAATTTTTCATTATTTCTATTTTTTCACTTATTAATATAACAAGGGTAATGCCAAAAGTTCAAAGTTCAAGGTTCAAAGTTCAAGGTTTAAGGTTGGAGCATATAGCCTTTTATGGTCAATGGTCAATTTTGCTTCGCAAGTCAATGGTGAATTTTGTTATGGAGACTAATGTGCTTATCAAACAAATTCATCATTCATCATTTATAATTTATAATTCATCATTTATAATTCTTTAAATGACTTCGCTTCTTTTTTCCATCAGAACAAGGTCTTTCCATTCTCCATTAAGCTTTCCTATTTTTTTACGGACTCCTACCATTCTGAAACCGTTTTTCTGATGAGATTTGATGGCCATTTCATTTTCGGAGAAGATATTAGTCTGTAATGTCCAGAATCCGTGATCCTCGCTATCCAAAATGATCTTTTTAAGCAATACCGAACCCAATCCCTTACCTTGGTATTCGTTATCGAAATAAATGCTTACTTCTGCGACTCCCTTAAAACATTCTCTTTTGCTGACCGGTTTCAGGGCACACCATCCTATTACTTCATTATTTTCATTTTCCAGTACCCAACGGCAGTCATTGAAATATTCCATGCTCCAGGCTTCAGCTGTGGGAACTTCTGTTTCCAATGTGGCAATTCCGCCATCTACTCCCTGACGGAAAATCTCAAGAACGCGGGCTTCATCATTGGGAAGCATTTCTCTTAGTTCGTAATTCATCGTATTTAATGGTATTTTCTTTTAAGTTTTCTTTTAATTCTTGAATAATGCGTCTGTTTACTCTTCTCGTCCTGAGAAACCACGCTTATATTTCCATCCACTTCCAACACAGAAAGCTTTACATTATGGATGTTTTCAATCCCATGTTCTCTGATCGCTTCTTCCAATTCGCTTTCTGTAATCTTTACCCGGTTTAAAGCTGCCTGATCCGCTACTCCATCTCTAATCAAAATAACAGGTTCATCTTCCATAAAAGTCTGAAAGGAACGGCTGGAAAACATAATCCTTTTCAGAATAAAATTAGCAACAAACAAAACTAATGCCGCAATAATCCCGCCCTGAAGAGAGGTATCAGGTCCTACCATTGCATTCTGAACAGCATTTGAAATAAGTAATAATAGTACAACATCCCCTGCATTAAGCTGAGAAAGCTGGTTTTTACCAAATAAACGGATTGCAATCACCATAAAAAGGTAAACGCAAAGGGAACGGACAGCAACGTTAAGAATAGGATCCACAATTTTTTTTATCTACTCAAATGTATCGATTTTTGCGATTCGTAAAAAATATTTTACGGACAGATTTTGGTATACATTTTGAGCTTGGGATTCTGATAAACACCACAAAAAAAATAATATCAAATGAAAAAACTATTTCTCTGTTTAGGAATATTCCTGTTCTTCGTGTCTTGCAAAAAAGACAAACCTCAGCCTGTCATATCTCCAGAGTCAGCCATTACTGAAAAAGTAAATGAATTGTATACTCAGTATGGCAAATCTAATGAAGCAATTTACAACCAGCCGATTCCGGATACTTTGTTTTCTCAGGATTTAAAAAAAGTTTTAGATAATGCTATAAATGCCTCAAAAGCAGATATTGAAAGGGTAAAAAAGAGTGATCATCCTGATGAAAAGCCCTTAATTTTTGAAGGAGCTATTTTCTCCAGCTTGTATGAAGGGTTCACAAGTTACACCATCAAGTCTGTCAAGATACAGGATAAAACCGCTGAAGCACTGGTATCCTTTGAATATGATATGGGTTCATCTAAAGAAACCTGGATGGATACAGTACATCTGCCCCATACAGATAAAGGATGGAGAGTAGATAATGTTACTTTTGATAAGATAGGAAATTCTAAAGATCTTAAAGCAAGATTAACAGAATTTGTTGAAAGTACAAAATAATAGAAAAACCGCTTATAAAAGCGGCTTTATTTTTTTAAGGGCATTGAACGATTGGAATATCACTGCAAATTACTTTATTTGCCCATTCACAAAATGTACAGTATTTTACTGGTGCTCCTCCGTACACTGACTTCAAATCTGATTTTGTCAGCTTTTTAAAATTTTTCATATAGTTTTAATTTTATGGTAGCCCAAAACTAAAACTTTACGGTTTATTGTTTATTACAACTTAATCTGATAAGTTTTCATTATTCACACATGATTGAATAATATGCTATGAATACTATCTGCTGTGGATCTCTACTGTCACAGGCATTACGTAAGTATAAGCAACCATATTATCAGTTAATTTTTTGCGGTCTACTTTATAATCAAGATCACTTAATACCGTTTCAATTTCTTTGCTTACGGTTTTACAGTCTCCACTGGAGTGAACATTTACAATTTTTCCGTTTTTGGCAATATCAAATTTCACCACTGAGTTTACGGTTCCCTGCTTGTAATCAGGGTTGGTAAGGTCAAAATTGGCTTCTAATTTATTTCTGATATCGTTAAACGTTTCACTTCTACTCAGTTGAATTTCCTGAATGGTATTATGATCTGTAGTTTGAGCTTTAGCGGTGTTCAAAACAGTGGCAAATCCGCAAACGAAAAGTGAAGCCATTACTATTTGAATTCTATTTTTCATAACTAACTGGTTTTAAATGTTATACTAACCTATTTTTGTATCTCTTAACCAAAGTTATTAAAAATAATTCATATTAATTTTACATTCAGTTAACATTGGCTTAACATTAAAATTTAATTAATTGATTATCAATGTAATAAATTTTAAAAATAATTGAAAATTTAATATTGGAGGGTTATTTTAAGCATAAAAAAGGCTAAACTATTTAAGTTTAGCCAATAATTATCTCTATTTTTATTCTGAAATCTACTCCAGTTCCCTCTTCAAAAACTTCCCTGTCAAGCTTTTCTTAGACTTCACAATTTCCTCAGGAGTTCCCTGTGCAACGATCTGTCCGCCATACTTTCCTCCTTCCGGTCCTACGTCAATAATATGATCTGCTAATTTGATGACATCCATATTATGTTCGATGATGATGAATGAGTTTCCTAGTTCTACCAATTGATTGATAGCATCCATCAGAATTTTCACGTCTTCAAAATGAAGTCCTGTAGTGGGTTCATCAAGGATATAAAGGGTGTTTCCGGTTTGCCTTTTCGCCAGTTCGGTTGCTAACTTGATACGTTGCGCTTCACCTCCAGAAAGGGTGGTCGATTGCTGTCCAAGCGTAATGTATCCCAAACCTACATCCTGTAATGTTTTCACTTTTGCAAAAATCTTAGGAATCGGCTGGAAGAAATCTACCGCTTCATCGATCGTCATGTCCAATACGTCAGAAATTGATTTTCCTTTGTAACGAACTTCCAGGGTTTCTCTGTTGAAACGTTTCCCGTTACAGGTTTCACAGTGTACGTATACATCCGGAAGGAAATTCATTTCGATCACTTTTAATCCTCCACCCTGACAGGTTTCGCATCTTCCGCCTTTTACGTTGAAAGAGAATCTTCCTGGCTTATACCCACGGATTTTACTTTCCGGCAGTTCTGCAAAAAGGTTTCTGATATCGGTAAACATTCCGGTATAGGTCGCAGGATTCGAACGTGGCGTTCTTCCGATTGGAGTCTGATCTACATCTACAATTTTATCAATATTATCTAACCCTTCAATCTTTTTGTATGGTAACGGTTCCTGAACCGCTCTGTAGAAATGTTTGTTAAGGATCGGATACAATGTTCCGTTAATCAAAGAAGATTTTCCGCTTCCTGAAATTCCGGTTACTACAACCAGTTTTCCAAGAGGAATATCCAGGGTTACGTTTTTAAGATTGTTCCCTGTAGCTCCTTTTAAAACAATATTTTTACCGCTTCCTGCTCTTCTTTCTTCAGGAATTGCAATTTTTCTTTTTCCATTGATGTACTGAGCAGTGATGGTATCTGCTTTCAACAGGTCTTTTGGTTTTCCCTGCCAAAGGATTTCTCCACCGAATTTTCCTGCTCTCGGACCAATATCCAGTACCTCATCGGCTTCAAGAATCATGTCTTTATCATGCTCTACCACCAATACTGAGTTTCCGATGTCTCTCAGGTTTTTCAGAGAATGGATCAGTCTTTCATTATCTCTCTGGTGAAGCCCGATACTTGGCTCATCAAGGATATACAATACATTGACCAGTTGAGAACCGATCTGTGTTGCCAGACGAATTCTCTGTGATTCTCCTCCAGAAAGGGTTTTTGAACTTCTGCTCAGACTTAAATAATCCAACCCTACATCCAGTAAAAACTGAAGTCTGGTTTCAATTTCTTTTAAGATCTCGTGAGCAATGATTTTATTTTTTTCTGAGAATTTATCTTTAACGTCGGCTAACCAGTCTTTTAAATCTGCTAAGCTTAATCCATTAACTTCCGCAATATTTTTTCCATCAATTTTAAAACTTAAACTTGAAGGCTGAAGACGGGTTCCATGACATTCCGGGCAGGTTTCTTCTGTGGTGAAATGTCTTTCCAGTAAAATGGCTTCATAAGATTCTCTTTCATCAATAATTTCTTCCATGAAAGCAATCAAACCATCAAAACCAATTTTTATTTTCTTGGTAATTCCTGCGTATTTCAGGTCTTTATTGAATTCTTTATGACATCCGTTGTAGATATAATCCAGTGCTTCTTCCGGAATATCCTGCAAAGGTGTTGTTAATCCTAATCCGAAGATTTCAAGAATATTTTTTATTTGTGACAGAATCCACTTGTTGGATTTGATATCTTCCAAAGGCAATAATCCTCCCTGATTGATTGACAGTTTAGGATTATCGATGAAATAATCGGTATTGATCTTTTTAATGGTTCCAAGACCTTTACAATTCGGACAGCTTCCTTTTGGAGAGTTGAATGAGAAAGTATTGGGTTCAGGCAGTGCCAAAGAATGTCCGGTTTCAGCATCCATCAGGTTCTTGGAAAAGTATTCGATATCTGTACTTCCCAGTTTCTGAATTCCAATAATGCCTTCTCCCATTTCCATTGCAGTACGCAATGATTTTTCCATTCTGCCTTCCGAAGCATTCTCACCGATAATCCAACGGTCGATAACGATATCGATGTCGTGGGTTTTATAACGGTCAAGTTTTAAATCATATTCAATATCCTGCAGCTCACCATCAATTCTTGCCTGTCCGTAGCCTTTTTTAGCCATCTGAACAAAGAGTTCATGATAATGTCCTTTTCTGGAACGCACCACTGGTGCCAAAAGCATGATTTTTTCTTTTTTATAGTTTTCTTTGATGGTTTCAAGGATCTGATCTTCGGTATAGCTTACCAACTTCTGTCCTGTAGACAAAGAGTAAGCATCCGAAACTCTTGCATACAAAAGACGCAGAAAGTCGTACAGCTCAGTAACCGTTCCTACGGTAGAACGCGGATTTTTATTGGTTGTTTTCTGCTCGATAGCAATAACCGGAGAAAGTCCTTCAATTTTATCTACATCAGGACGCTCCAACCCACCTAAAAACTGACGTGCATAGGCAGAGAATGTTTCGATATAACGACGCTGGCCTTCCGCAAAAATGGTATCAAAAGCCAATGACGATTTTCCACTTCCGGAAAGGCCGGTAATCACGACCAATTCATTACGTGGAATTTTTACATTAATATTTTTAAGATTGTGTTCACGTGCTCCGTAAACTTCTATATATTCTGTTGATTTGCTCATAATTTGGAGTGACTTTGCCTGAAAATCACAACGTGCAAAAATACGAAATTTTATAGACTTTTTTTGAATATAAAAGGGATAAAAGTTTCATAAAAAATTCTTAGGTTTTGTTAACGTATTGAACCCGTTGTTATTGAATTTTTCCGGAATGATTTCTTATTTTTCAGATCATTATGTTTTGGCTGAAGCCAATGGAAAGCTCATTTATTAAAAAACGGGCTCCCTTCGACTATGCTCAGGATAATAGCCCGTTCCTATTGATATCATTCAAAAATGCCGCAATTGATACGGCATTTATATTTTAAACTTATTTATTTTTAAAGAAATTATATATCCTGGAAATCAACATCTTCATTGGTAATTCTTACAATATATTCAATTCCGTCAATGGCTTTGGCAATAATCTGGTTTCTGATGATATTGGCCATATTTTCCCAATAGGCTCTTCCGTAAAAAGAATAGTTTTGGGGAACAATTTCTACCTCAACCGTTCTTACAAATCCTTCTTTTGGTTTGTTGCTGATCATGGTTCCTCTTCTTACTCTTACTTCTCTTACCTCATCTTTCAGAATCATGCGGCAATAATTCTTAACGTCTTCCAAAGAAATGATCTTATCTCTGGTCGTCAGTGCATATTTGTAAGCCTGAATACTATCAGTTCCTTTCTGCTCTTCAGATCCTCCTAATGTTTCTGTAAGCAATACCACAGTCTGAGATTTCAGCTGATTGGAAAGTTCAGTTCCTGGTCGCATATGATTGGCAAGTGTACAGTGTGTTACCCAGAAAGAAGCGTAAGTATGATCTGTTTTTTCTACAGGTTCCATGATTACATAATTCAGTTCCTGTCTGATATTCCTTTTGGCATTGTTTACTTTCTGCACCATGGTTTTCATTTTATCAGACATTTCGCTGAGAACTCCTTTTACATTATCTCTGTTCAAGAGGGAAAATGCTGCAATTTCATCTCTGGTCAATTCCAGTACATTAGCAATCATATCCACAGCGTTTCTGCTGGTGAAACGTTCCATTCCTCCTTTTCTTACAGTATACAATCCTTTTTTAAGATCATCAGCCGGAGTAAAAGGAATTTCGGTATATTTTCTTCCGTCACCATCCTGTACTTCATCTACATAAAGGAAATGCTCTCCTTCGTCTGTTACCAAAGGAATATTATTCCCCATGATATCAAGGCTGTATTCTGTTTTTTTCCAACCTCTGTTATAGATAGGAAAAGCATTCAGGACAAATGAGAAATTATCTAAGATTTCTGCTGAAAATTGTGGTGGAAACTCAAAAGTAAGCCACAGATAACTTTTATTGTCCAGGAATTTAGAAATTTCTTCTTTTCCTGCGAGGAAATCAAGGTTCTGTGGAAGCTGTCCCGGTTCTGAGAACAGACTTTGAGAGATTCCCGTTACTTCAATAAATTTATGGCGATAGATACTTTTAATATCCTCAATCACCTTATTTCTGATGGATTGCTCTTTGAACATCTGCTCATAACCATCATTCTGACTTTCTGTAAGGTAGCTTAATCCTTCTCTTACAAACAGAGGATTTCCATTACTTGTTACAGAGATGTAAGGCAATAATTTGTATACGAAATCAAGGTGTTCAAAAGCCGGATTGGAGCAGAATATGCTCAGATATTTCGGAAAGTTTTCACTTACATATTTGCTTACATCTACTCCGATTGTAATTTTCCTGTAATCTTCAGGTTTTCCCTGAAATCTTGCAATAGGAATTTTATTGAATCTATCATCGATGCTGTAGCAGGTATTTCCTACAAACATGATAGAAGTATGAACTTTATTGATTCTTACATTTCCTACCGGAGTAAAAGGAATGTTCAGCTGCTTGTCTGATTCTGATTTTACAGTGGAAGTCATCTGTTTACGGAAGAAAAATTCCGTGTGTTCCAATAAAATCTCAGAAGACTCATAAGGCTGCGTAAAAGCTACAGAATGAGCCGGAATCGGATGGGTATAGATGGACGGTGTAAGTAATTTTGCCAGTTTTTCCAGTATACGGGCATTTACCGTCTGTATTTCATTATTCGCTTTGAAAACTTCTGTACTGAATGCATCTATCAACAGTTTTACAAAAGGATCTAAAGACTGTGGACTTCTCAATCCCCATACCTTTGTTGCATTCTGCAGCATTCTTGCTTTTACAGATTCTTTGGAATAAATATTCTGATCTAAATTCATAATTTTCTTTCGCTGTTAAAAATATTAATCAATAGACATCGGACTTAGAAACAATTCTGTGGAAAAACTAAAACGTTCTCCTGTTTCTTCCATTTTTGCATTGATGGCAATTCTTACTTTCTTTTTAATTTCGGTGTGTTCTTTAGTATCGTAACTGTGCTCTACGAATTGTATATGAGCATCAATCTGCGGGTTTACGATTCTTGGTTCATATTCCTGAATCTGTCTCCTTAAGCTTTTGATAAAAACGCTTTCCCAGATGGCACTTGTAACTCCATTATCGAATTCAAGGTTCCAAACATCGTTTCCATAGTTTTCATCATATCTGTTCTCCCCTTTTTTGGTGGTGATCAGCAGCATAATATTGTGGGCAATACTTTCTCCCATATCGCAGGTATCGATACTTCCGCCTTCGGTCATTAAAGTAGACGGTACGAAAGGCATTCTGTAATTTGGTGTATCCATAGCTTATTGTTTTTACTTCATGGTCCTGTTTTAAAAACGAAATACCAAATTACACATTTTCGACAAATAATGATTACAATACTTTAAATATTATTCAAAAATAAGGGCCTTCAAACTGAATTGAAAGCCCTTTAATCTGTTATATTTTTATGTTATTTTAAGCATTTGCTTTTTTTCGGTTGATAAAATAGTACACGGGAAGTCCCAGCAATACCAAAACAAAACCAGGCCATGTATACTGCTGTTTGTAAATAAGCAACAGGATACAGAAACAAGTTCCGATTACAAGGTAAATAACAGGTGTTACCGGATAAAGCCATGTCTTATAAGGTCTTTCCAGTTCCGGCTGTTTCATTCTTAAATAAATCACTCCAAAAACCGTAATCATATAAAACAGAACGATCACGAAAGAGATCATATCCAATAAATTTCCGTACTGCCCGCTCAAACACAAAATGGAAGCCCAAACTCCCTGCATCCATAAGGCATTTTCAGGAACTTCATTTTTATTATTTTTTTCTGCGGATTTAAAGAACATTCCGTCTTTTGCCATTGTCTGAAAAACTCTTGCTCCCGCCAGAATCAATCCGTTATTACATCCAAACGTAGAAATCATAACTAATAAAGCAATGATGATAGTTCCTGCACTTCCAAAAATATTCTGGGATGCTGCTACCGCTACTCTATCATTGGCTGCAAATGCAATCCCATCTCTGTCCAGTGCATTTAAGTAGACATAATTTACAGCAATATAAAGGATCATTACAGCAGATGTACCGTAAATCATTGATTTTACAACATTCTTTTTAGGGTTTTCAATTTCTCCGGAAACGAATGTTACACTTTCCCAGGCAACGGAACTGAAAACAGATCCTACCATGGCAGCAGCAATTCCGCCTAAAAGAGTCATTCCTCCGATGGGTTCCCAACCTTCTTTAAGGAAATTACCACTCAAATCTTTTTTAAGATTATTGAAAGAATCTGTTCCCCAGCTGAAATTTTCTGCTAAATGAGAAAGGTCTACCAGTATAAAACCGGCAGCAATTAAACCTAACAATGCAATAATTTTGGAACCGGTAAAGATATTCTGAAGAATTTTTCCACTCTCTACTCCTCTGGTATTGATGTACGTAAGCAAAAGAATTACAGCAATTGCCAGAATCTGTATCCATGTAATTTTAAATTCACCACTCTGGAAAATAGGGGCAGCATCGTTTAATGAAGGAATCAAATACGCTGTAAATTTACCAAAAGCCATTGCTACGGCTGCAATTGTTCCGGTTTGTATTACGGTAAACAATCCCCATCCGTAAAGGAATCCCATTCTTTTACCAAAGATTTCTTTCAGATAAGTATATTGCCCTCCGGCCTTCGGAAACAGTGCAGACAGCTCTCCATAGCTTATGGCGGCTGCTACGGTCATCACTCCTGTAATTACCCATACGATAATCAGCCAAAAACCTGATCCCAGGTTTCGCATCATATCAGCGCTTACAATAAAGATCCCGCTTCCGATCATAGATCCCATCACCAGCATGATGGCATCCCATAGTTTCAGTTTTTTTTGCATAGTCAAGTATAGGGGTCAAATATAATCAAATCTGTCTTTGATTTTCAAATTTGTTGAAAATTCATCAAAACACCTGTTTTTTGTCATTTTTTATTCCTTTATGATTCAATTTTAATTAGTATTTTTGAGAAAAATATTAAACATGAAATTTAAAGTTTTATTATTTGCTGCCGCTTTAACAAGCTCTTCATTAGCATTTGCTCAATCCGGACCGCCGGAAGGGAAAGCTTTGGTAGGTGATACTTATGGAAGTCAGGTTACTTCATCTGCTGAATCCAAAGCGATCACCGTAGATAAATTGAATAAGCAGCTTAAAAAAGACAACAAAAAAGTTGAGAATGTATCTATTAAAGGAAAAGTAACCGACGTATGTGACAAAAAAGGTTGCTGGCTTACCATCCAGACAGAAGATAATTCTAAGTTTTTTGTAAAAATGAAAGACTATGCTTTCTTCGTACCTACAGCTTTAAAAGGGAAGAATGTAGTATTGGAAGGAAATGCAGAAAGAAAAGTAACTTCTGTCAATGAGCAGAAGCACTATGCGGAAGATGCTAAGAAACCTCAGTCTGAAATTGATGCAATTACACAGCCTAAAGAAGAGATCAGATTTGTAGCGAACGGAATTAAAGTGGTTAAGTAAACTTTAATTATTGAATAAAATTTATAAAATTAGGTTTTGGCTAAAGCCAGATGAATATTTTTTAGCATTCAATGGGCTAAAGCCCATTTCTATTGAATTTCCGATGATAGATGCTTCGACAGGCTCAGCATGACAAGGCTAATACTATATGTTATATTAACATTAAAAATATCGGTATCATGCTTTTTCCAAAGGTAAAATCTGTGGAAATCTGTGGAATCTGTGGGAAACTATACCATATTTGGTTGAAGCCAATGGCTGTTACTTTTATTGATAAATGGGCTAAAGCCCATTCCTATTGATATTAAATTAGTTTATATTTTTAATTTAATATTAATTCATTACAGGAAATAACTATAGAAAATAATTAAAATAAAGCCGATAATTTAAATTATCAGCTTTATTTTTTTAGAGTTGTTTAAACTTAGTGCTGGATATATAATAAGAACTTAAGAAACAAAGGATAGTTAAGATATATCATTCTGAAGTAAAGCTTAAAGCGAAGCTTCTCTTAATACTCTTCAAATCTTATTACCTCTTAATGGTTTAAATTCTTTAATCTTCAATTTTAAATTCTACCACACTATCCAGTTTCGGATATTTAGTTGCAGAAATAAATTTCTTTCCGGTACAGTCTATTTCCAGCCAACCTTTCTTTTGTTTTACATCACCTGCTTCCATTACAAAAGGAATAAAAGAGATTTCATTTTTCCCTTCTTCTTTGATCTCTCTGTACTGAACGGCTATATCCAGGATACATTCATGGTCTGTATTCAGCTTTACATTTCTGTAAATAATATCATAATGCGTTTCCTGGTTCTCAGGAATTTCAAGGTAAGTTTCCCATCCTGTAATATCAGAGTTCAGTTCACTGATTGCTTTCAATGCATAATAAAGAGCAATTGTATAATATTTTCTTGTTCCTGTTCTGGTATAGTCTTCTACAAAGTGTCCACCTTCAAATAAAATGGTTGGCATTCCTGCTTTGATAAAATTATCTCCGGTAGAAGTCGGATAAAACTCATCAGAATATCTCCCAATCTGGTTGGGAATCATTTCTTTTAAATGGTTATACACACTTCCAATAACTGCCATACATTTTTTTCTGTTTTCAGTAACGGTACGTTCTACGTTTTCGGAAGGTGCCAAAAAGGAAAGTGTAGCAGGATGAATTCCATCTGTAGTAAATATGGTTCTCTGCTCATGAAGGTTGAGTGCATAATCATATTTTTTGGAAGCGGCTGCTTTTTTCAGGAATTTAATCTCTTTACTGGCTTCGTTATGAAAATCTCTGTTCAGATCAATATCAGCAGCATTCAGTCTGGTCCATCTTTCAGATCCGTCCGGATTCAGCATGAATATAAAATCAAGTTTTATTTTACTGAACACATCCTCTTTCAGCTCCGGAGCTTTATCAAGACTTACTAAAAGGTCAAGCATTGCATGAGTAGCATTGGATTCATTTCCGTGCATTTGTGACCAGGCCAATACCTGAATGTTTCCGGTTCCGATGCTTAACTGATAAATAGGTTTATCTAAATAGGATGTTCCGATCTCCTGAATATAATCGCTGAGATTGGTCTGTAGATAAGAAAATAATTTTTCAGGGGAAATATAGCGATTTGAGAAATCGGGGTTTTGAGAATAGATCTGTTCAAAATTCATTTTAGGAATAGTTTACAAGAATCAAATTTAGCCATTTTTAGTCAAAAACTTAAATTAACATTTGTAAATATTGGTAAAATTAACAAATTTACATTTGACATCTGTTTTGAAAATTGTTTACAAGGTTTAAATTGGTTGCTTTTAGAGTTCTAAAAACAAGTTAACACTTGTAACATCATTAAACAGTACTGCAAGACAAATTGTCTGTGGATAAAATTGTGGATTGCGAATAATTTAATTTAATACATTTAAAACATTAAAATTCAGTCATTTATGAAATTCATCTCAATTGTTTTTATAATGATGCTTTAAGTGATAAAAAGGCTTTTTTTCGTCATTTAAGAGTTATTTTATTAAACATATACATTGTGGATAACCTTGTTGTTTAACGGTGTATACATATGTAAAACCAGTAAATAACCAAACAGATTTCTGAAAATAACTCAAATAACACTTTTTATAAGAGTTTTAATCTTTAATAAAATAAGTAGTTTAACAGGAATACTATTTTCCTTTCAATTTCGTCCAATATGGGCTTAAAATGGTGTATTTACAACAGTAATTTACCAATGTAATTCTGATAAAAATGCTTTTATATGCATTATATGAGGTATTTATCGATAATTCTGTTTCCAGAAATGATTTAAGTAGTTTAATAATGTATATTCTATTTTTAAGGATATTTAATGGACAAAATAACTCCATCAATGGGCTAAATTTACATTTTTAAACCAGTATTTAGGAAAAATAAAAGTCTTTTAATAGATATAAATAATCTGTGGAGCATTGTAATGGTACATTAGTCTAATAAGTAAATACAATTGTAATTTAGCTATAAATAGTTGATTTTAAAATAATTAAAATTAAGTTACAAATGTATACAAAGAAAATCTTCAGTTATTTACATTTGTATTTTGCATTTGTAAATTATATATATTACATTTGTAAAATAATTAATGACTTATTTTTATGAGTTTAAATGAAAGAATTTCCAAAATTATAGAGTATTCTCATCTTACTCCTTCTGAGTTTGCTGATGAGATTGATGTACAGCGTTCGTCTATTTCGCATATCACATCAGGAAGAAACAAACCGTCTCTTGAATTTATCATAAAAATAAAATCCCGTTTCCCGGAACTTCTTTGGGACTGGCTGGTTACCGGTGAAGGTGAGATGCTGAAATCCCAGCTGCCCGAATCAGAAATTAACGAAGAATATCCCGAAGAGGAAAAAATAAAGACAACTCCACTACCCGACCTTTTCACGATGATGAATGATGATGATGAATTTGGAAGTGATGAAACTGAAAGAGAAGCTCCAAAATCAACCTCTGGAGAATCGGTTATACCAACCCAGGATAAAGCTCCAGAAAAAATATCGGATTCTCAGCGATTAGAAAATTCCGGCGATCATATTTTAGGTCAACTATTTGGTAATCAACAAAGTAAAATAAAACGTATTGTTCTGTTCTACGAAAACGGAAAATTCGAAAGTTTTGAGCCTTAAAAAAACCTGATCAAAGAAAATGATCAGGTTAAAAAATATTTGAAGAAGAAAACTAAAGCTATTGCTTTATTTTATTTTTAAAATTTTTACAGGATACCAGTTGATAGAGTTTTTCTTTTTTATGATCATCTGTTCCTATAATTATAGTTTTTACAATTTGGGCTATTTAAAAGGGGTAATAGTACTGAATTATTATATGGTTGGGCTTCTGTTCTAAGACAGAATTATAACAGTAATTGAAAACATTTTTTTGCATTAGTTTTTATGGCTCTATCAAATATAATTATTTAAAATCAAATCAGCAATAAAAATAAAATTATTTTAATATATAATCACAACAATAGACAATTGTTTCGATTATTATTAATCACCCTATTTCCCCAGTCGCTTAATTCCAATAAAAAAGACCCACAAAACTGCAGGTCTAATAATAGATATATTAAGAACAATATTCTTATTTCTTTCTTCTTTCAAGTTCTTTTTTGATCAGTCCAAGCTCTCTTCCGGTTTGTCCGGCTACAGAGGTGTTTTCCTGGGCTCTTCTCGTCAAATAAGGTACAACGTCCTTTACAGGTCCATATGGAAGATATTTAGCCACATTATAGCCTTTATCAGACAAATAGAAGGTAATATTATCACTCATTCCGTAAAGCTGTCCGAAATAAACGTGTGGATTGCCGTTTTCCAGAGATTTTGCTTTCATTTTATCCATAATCAGCTCTGAAGAGATTTCATTATGAGTTCCAAAGAATGCTGAAACCTTATCCAAATGATCCATTACGAAGTCAATTCCTGCATTATAGTTCTTATCTGAAGCCTCTTTGGTTGGCTGAATAGGATCTGGATATCCTTTTTCTGCAGCTCTGGCTCTTTCTTTTTCCATATAAGCACCACGAACAATCTTGTACCCGATGAAGTAATTCTTTTCTCTTGCTCTTTGAAGGTTGGCTTCCATATATTCCAGTCTTCCTGTTCTGTACATCTGGATGGTATTCCAAACGATAGGTTTCTGCTGGTTATATTTCTCCATCATCTCTTCACAAAGATGGTCTGCTGCATCCTGCATCCAGGTTTCTTCAGCATCTACCATTACTTTTTTATCATGTTCATGGCAAAGACTGCATACTTCATCAAATCTTTTTACAACTCTTTCCCATTCTTCTTTCTGACTGGTAGTAAGCTCCGCTCCTTTTCCAACAGCTTCATAAAGATCAATTCTTCCGAAAGCAGTAGGTTTAAATACAATAAAAGGAATCGCCGGATTTCCTACTGAGAATCTTACAATGTCCTTAATTTCTTTGCAAACCGCATCAAAGGTTTCCTCATCTTCCTTCCCTTCAATGGAATAATCAAAAATACTTCCAACTCCTCTTTTGAATAGCTGCTTTACAACTTTCATACTTTCTTCACGGGTTTCACCACCACAGAACTGCGCAAATAAAGTATTTTTTACAATTCCGGTTACGAAAGGAAAGTTGTTGTGTACTGTGAAATTCAGAACAGATGTTCCAAGGCTTGTAAGAGCCGGCTGTTCAATCATCTTAAACATCCAGTAAGCCTTTCTCAATTGTGCATCAGACTTGTCTGCAAATGCAATTTTAGTATCATTAAAAATGGGCATTCCTATTTATTAAATTTAGTTTTGCAAAGGTAATAATAACCTCAGTTTATTTAAAGAATTTTTTTACAATTTATGCTCTATTCCATTTAAAAGCATTGCGATGATTCCAATGAAAACCCAGAATCGTAATACGTTCAGTGTAAGAAAGTTACTCCTTCTGGAAGCGTTTAAAAGAAGATAAATACATATAATCATGACAAAAAGCCCTCCGGCAAAATAATAGGCCATGAATCCGGTGATACCGGTTTTTGTAATAATCTTCATTGAAACTACCATGGTAACGATCAGTAAAGAAGTGAGAATAATTTTTGTATTTCTGCTTTTAAAATAATTGGGAATTGTAGTATATCCGAATGTTTTATCCACACTTCTGGTAAGAGTATCTTTCACAATATCAATACACAACAGAATAAGAAACAGAAAGACAGCCATCAGGAAAACCTTTTTGGAAAAGGTTTCGTAATACACCATCATTCCAAAGAACGGATACAAAGTGAGACTGACAAAAGTAAGATTATTCAGGATTAATATTCTGCTCAGTTTATGGCTATAAAACCACATAAAAAACTGATAGACTACAAAAAAAGCAAATACGTTATGAGAAATCATCCATGCTACTCCCAAAGAAATAGCACTGAGCGCCAGATAAGCATAGAGAAAATATTTTTGTTTGATAAAGCTCTGAACCCTTGTTCTGAAAGGTTTTACTACATGATCTTTCTCCAGATCGTAGAATTGGTTGATAATACCACCCGCCAGAATCGTAAGGACGGTACAAAAAATAATACCGTGAACTTTAAAATCAAAGACAAATTTTCTGAAAGATTCATCCTGGTTGAACAGGAAAAAAGTAGAAACATAGAGTGCAAATGTCAACAGAGCAGCTACAAAAAAACGTGCTCCAAGCAAAAAGCCCACAAATTGTGAAAATCTGTAAAATAGAGATTTTGAGAAATAGTTTTTAGATTGGAAAGGTTCTTTTTCAGAATTCATTCCAATCTATTTAAAATCTGTAAATCACTTCTTTTTGGAAGCCATCAAGCATTTTTTCTGCTTTTGCATAGTCTTTGGTAAATCCTAAGATATAGCCGCCTCCACCGCTACCGCACAGTTTCAGATAATAAGCGTTAGAATCCAGTCCTTTTTTCCAGATATTAAAAATACTTTCAGGAATCATTGGTCGGAAATGTTCATAAGCCCAGTGAGAAAGCTTTTTAAGATTTCTGAAGAATGGGTTCATGTCTTTTTTAAGGAAAGATTCGATACATGCGTTGTTATAACGGATGAACTCTTCTTTAAGGGTTTTACGGAAACCTTCTGTTTTCATTTTTTCAAAGAAAATCTGGATCATAGGTCCTGTCTCACCAGTCATTCCGGAATCAATCAGGAAAATGGCTCCTTTTCCTTCTTCACCTTCCGGGATATTTACCCTGTCTAAATTTTCTTTATTTTCAATAAGGATTGGCAGATTCATGTAACAGATCAGTGGATCCATTCCTGAACTTTTTCCATGGAAATAGCTTTCCATTTCACCAAAAACAGCTTTTAATTTTTTAAGATTATCTTTTGAAATGTTTTCAGGGTTCAGCTTGCTGACTGAATATTTTTCAAAAATAGCAGCTACCAAAGCCCCGGAACTTCCCACTCCATATCCCTGAGGAATATTAGAATCAAAGAAAAGTCCGTTTGAAATATCGTTTTTGAAGCTCTCGATATCCAACTTAAAATCGTCGGAAAGATCAAGTGCTGTAAGAAATTCAGAATATTTCTGCAGATGTCTGTTGGAATTAAGCTCAAATTCAGAACTCAAATCTGAAAATTTCAAAGTTCCTTTATAGAAGCTGTAAGGTACTACAAGCCCCTGGGAATCTTCAATCATTCCATATTCTCCAAACAGGATTATTTTTGCATAAAATAAAGGGTTGGTCATATTGACAATAAATCTTTTTGCAAAGTTAAAAATTATTCCGCTGAATATAAGCAAAACTCAGGCCGAATTGTCTTCTATTTTACTTTCTTCAGTTCTTCTATTAAAATTACGAAAAAAATATGATAAATAAATATAATTCCATGGATAAAATTCAATGAATTACCTTGATAAAAAAAAGACGTTAAAAATAACGTCTTTTCAATTTTATAATGTTTCTCTGTCTGTTCTCATTTTGACCTTCAGGAATCGGATTAAAACTAATCCTGCTCCAAAGAATATGGTCATTGATAAAGCGGCAATACGCATATTATTGAAGTGTTCAATCAATGTTGCAAAGATGAATGTTCCGATAATGATGGCAATTTTCTCCAAAACATCATAGAAGCTGAAGTAAGTAGTGTTTTCCATCGAGTTCTCCGGAAGCAGTTTTGAGTATGTGGACCTGGACATCGCCTGAAGGCCACCCATTACCAAACCTACTACTGCTGCCACTCCATAAAACTGATATTCTACTGTAGGATTTTCTTTGTTCAGGAAATAAGCCCAAAGACAAGCTATAATCCAAAGGATGATCGCAATTGAAATAACATTTCTGTTTCCAATTCTCTTGGACAGTCTTGAGAAAATAACCGCTCCGATAATAGCTTCAATCTGAATCACCAGAAGGGTTCCGATCAGTTTATCCTGAGCAAGATTAATTTCACTCTTTCCAAATAATGTAGCCATCAGGAAAATGGTCTGCATTCCTACACTGTAAAAGAAGAAACTCGATAGGAAGAATTTCAGATTTCTATCTTTGAAAAGTTCTCCTCCTACTTTAAACAGCTCATGAAAACTTTCTTTTGCAATATCTTTATAGAAGCTCAGGTTATCTTTAAATACCTCAAAAAAACCACCCTGCTCTTCATGTTTTTTGAAGATATTCTTATAGTTCAGTAGTACTAAATCTTTAGGAAGTTTATCTTTCACATCCCCAAATTGAGGAAGGTGTTTGAATGTATATTGAGAAAAACCGAACCACCATGCTCCTGTTAAAAGGAAACTGATTCTTGTAAATAATAGCTGTTGGGCTGCTCCTTTGGCAAAAACCTGAATCAATACCAAACAGATGACCACTAAAACTACAGAACCAATATATCCGTAAACATATCCTCTTGCAGAAAGTGCATCCTGTCTGTCCGGTGTGGCAATATCCGGGAGGAAAGAGTTGTAAAAAACTAAACTTCCCCAGAAACCGACACTGGCTGTAATACTGAATAAAAATCCTA
This sequence comes from Chryseobacterium sp. S0630, assembly GCF_024158915.1. GTDB lineage: Bacteria > Bacteroidota > Bacteroidia > Flavobacteriales > Weeksellaceae > Chryseobacterium. The sequence goes on from NZ_JAMZGF010000030.1 coordinate 40,303, forward strand.
AAAATACATTATGCATTCCCGTAAACATGGCCAATCCCATACAAGATGTGGCACCAAGATAACAGAAAAACTGCAGGAAAGACTTTTTGTTTCCAATAGTATCCGCTAATGAAGATAAAAATGGAGACAGTAATACCACAACAAAGAATGATATGGTAAGGGAATATCCATACACGGCATCCGGTTGATATTCTTCGCCAAAAATTTTGATCATATGCCTTACCGGAACATCAATCCATGTTTTTGTTTCCGCTATATATTCTTTTTTCTCGTAAGCGGTGGTAAGAATTGAGTAATAAATGGGGAAAATGGTAGAGGTAATCACCAGGGAATAAACAGAATTTGCCCAGTCATATACCGCCCAGGCTTTCATAATTTTCGGATTATTCTTTATGTTTTTAGGCTGTCGATTCTCAGTTTCAGACATTTCAAATATATATTAGTAGCACAAAAATAGAAAAACTACTGAATATTCTATGGTTTTTAATGTTATTTTGAAAATAATAATTGTAGGGTATTGAAATCATTCAGCAAAGTTTTAATCTTACTTTATACTTTATAGGGTCTGAAAATCCTTCATCTATGTTGTATTGACCAATCTGAATATGACTGAAGATCTCATCATTCTATTCTGTAACGAAAAAATCGGGGTACACAGACCCCGATTTTTATATTTTAAACACACAATGTGTTTGTATATGCCAATTATAAATTTTCAATCACAATTGCAGAAGCACCACCACCACCATTACAGATAGCAGCAGCTCCATATTTCGCATTATTTTGCTTCAATACGTTGATCAATGTAACGATGATTCTTGAACCTGAACTTCCCAGTGGGTGTCCTAATGCCACAGCACCTCCGTTTACGTTTACTTTAGCAGCATCTAATCCTAAGATTTTGTTGTTAGCTAATCCTACTACTGAGAAAGCTTCGTTGAATTCGAAGAAATCGATATCTGAAACTTCTAATCCTGCTTTTTTAAGAGCGATAGGTAAAGCTTTTGCCGGAGCAGTTGTAAAGTTTTCAGGCTCATGTGCTGCATCAGCGTAAGAAACGATTTTTGCAAGAGGTTTCAGTCCAAGCTCTTCCATTTTTTCTTTGGAAACAAGGATTAATGCAGAAGCACCGTCATTCAATGTAGATGCATTTGCTGCAGTTACTGTTCCTTCTTCTTTTTTGAATACGGTAGGAAGGGTTGAAATTCTGTCAAAGTTTACCGCTTTATATTCTTCATCTTCAGCAAAGATTACAGGCTCTCCTTTTCTCTGAGGAATAGAAACCGGTACAATTTCTTCGTTGAATTTACCTTCGCTCCAAGCTTTTGCAGATCTTTTGTAAGATTCTACAGCGAAGTTATCCTGATCTTCTCTTGTAATATTATAGTCTACAGCACATTTTTCTGCACATACTCCCATATGCACTTTGTTGTACACATCTGTAAGACCGTCAAGTACCATTCCGTCAAGCATTTTGATATCGCCTAATTTTGTAGCAACTCTTGCATTGTAATAATGAGGAACTAAAGACATATTCTCCATACCTCCTGCAACAATTACCTCAGCATCACCAGCTTTGATAGCCTGAGCTGCCATTGTTACAGCCTTCATTCCTGAAGCACAAACTTTATTTACTGTAGTAGAAGGTGTATTGATTGAAAGACCTGCTCCTAAAGCAACCTGACGAGCCGGCGCCTGGCCTTCTCCTGCCTGAAGAACATTTCCCATATAGATTTCCTGAACATGATTAGGATCTAAACCAATTTTATCTAATGCTCCTTTTACGGCAGTTGCTCCCAGTTTTGTAGCCGGAACTGTTGATAAGCTTCCCATAAAACTCCCCATAGGTGTTCTTACTGCGGAAACAATGAATACTTCTTTCATGTATATAATTTTTATTTTAGCTAAAACGGAATAAAGATTCCGCTTTTATAGTTAGAATTTATTTCACTTTTACGTATACCAGATCAAACTGAGTCCCTTCAATTTTGGTATTCACTTTCAGAAGATTATCCTGAGTGGCTACTATTTTATTATTGAAGACATCTCCTATCTGTGCGGGATCATTTTTATCGGATTTTTCCATCACGATTGCTTTATAATTGCAGTCGTCCACAAAAACCAATGTCGATTTGATATAGTCTTTTCCATTATTGAAATATTCGGTTTGAACATTATCTTTAATAGTCATATACCATATTGCTTCCGGATAATTGGGTCTTACAAACTTCCCTTCTTTTATATTCGCGCATTTAGGCGGATTATCCGGTTTCTTCTGTTCTGTTGCCTGAGCATGAATCTGTGTAGCTGTTGTCAACAAAATACCTGCTGAAAATATTTTTAAGAAGTTCATATTTATATTTGTGTTCTGTTGTTAACTTTTTTATTTCCTCCTGCAAAAACCATCAGAAAAGCGCCTAAAAACTCTACAGCCCAACCCCACTTTAATTTAACAATTCCTGCAAAAGTTTCCTGCCAGGATTTGAAAGGTAAAAAGCTAAAGTATTGCAGTGACTGCATTTTCACAGCAATCAGGGTGAATCCGAATAAAAGAATAAGCAGAATACCAAAGAATCTGACAATTTTAGCACTGTTATTTACAATTCCAAAAACTGCACATGCCGAAAAAATCCAGCACGCAATAGCAAGATAATGATCAAGCTTCCAATAGTTCCAGTTCCCGATAACAGGCACATGCACCAATGGTAAAAAGCTGCCTACAATTACTAATAGTAATCCTAATAACTGAATATTTTTCATATTTACTAAAGTGCCAAAATACAAAAAAAAACACACTTTTAAATAGTGTGTTTTAAAAATAGGAATTCTGCAACCGAACACTTGTTAGCTATAAAAAATAACTAATATTTCTAATTATTATATAAATAAAAAAGAGATTTATTATCAAATTAAAAATTAACATTTGCTATTTCTATCCCGATCTGAAGTCCATATTTTTTCTTGAGCAAAGCATTATTATTAAATGCAGGGGTAAAATCTTTCTGAATGAACAGATTAAATCCGGCATAACTGATTCCTAATTTTCCTCCGAAAATAAAATCATTCAATCCGTGCATCATTTTCTCCTTTTCTACAATTCTACCAGAATATTCATTAGAGTATTTGATATAGTTATGATTTTCTATTCTAACTCCTCCATAAATACCTACTACCAAAGCAAGCTGATTCTTTTTGTTGTCCAGATACTTTACTCCGTCATATTCCCTATATTTTGGATTTAAAACAAATTTCAAGTCTACCGGAACAGTTAAATAAGTGCTGTAAAGAGCTGTTCTTTTAAGATTACCCCGATTAAAATCCCCTATGAATAAGTTATTCTTGTCCTGCATGAAAACCTGCCCGTATTTGGGGGTATACACATCAGATCTCATCCCAAGTCCGAAACGATAGAAAAACGGACTGGTATAACTTCCGATCTGGTTTCCATACCATAGGGCAATCTGCCAGGAATTGATCACCGTATTTTTCACATCTGAATCTTTATTATAAAAACTGAAAGGTTCATTTTTGGCAGTCAGGCCCGCTCCTCCCATTCCAATGGTAATCTCCAGTGTCTGCAGATAATTCTTAGGATGATTGTTTTTCTTCCTTTCATTGAGTTTCATATTAATTCCGTTGAACCCAAGCCAAAACTCATTTCTCCCTGATTTTACGGTATCATTTGATTTGAAAACAGCATCTTTTACAAGTTCTTTGGTTGCCGCTTCAAGATCCTCTTTATTGGCATCGATTTTTTCATTAATAATCTGTTGGTATTTCGTAGCAATTGCTGTACGCTGTTGCTGCTTCTCGTCGGAAGTGATCTTCTTTTTCTTAAAATCTTTGTCTAGTTTGTCCAGCTCTGAATTCATTTTGCTCTTTTCAGCCACGACTATACTATCAATTTTTTTTGAATAAATATTCAGGCCATTTCCCTCTGATTCCTGAGCAAAGCCATAGCTAAAAGCCATTACAGAAGTCATTACTATTAGTTTTGTTTTCATATTTTATTAATTTCAAGACAATATTGGGGCTCTGTCCCTTCTTTGGGGCAGTTTTTCTACGATAAAAAGAATGATTTTTTATTTGCTTTCAAGAGAATCAGAATACACTGTCACTCCAAAAACTTTAAAAGAATTAGGACTTTTAACCTTAATTTGGGTAATATCCAAAGCTCCGAATTTTCTGATATCGGTTCTGTTTTCTTCCCGTTTTTTCTGAAACTCTCTTCCCTGAAGAAGCTCATCGGCATTGATATATTCTGATTTCTTCTCTTTTGCAAAAGGCACTTTGTTGGTAGCAAAATCCATATTCCTTTCCAATATGGGAGCTTTAATCTCATAATCTGCCACTATAACCTGCTCTTCTTTGTTGATTCTGAACTCTTTCTTCTGTGTAATTTCTTCCTGTTGATAAGCTTTAGGAATAGTTAAGTTTTCTTCTGTATTTTTTTTGTCTACTTTAATTCCTGTTTCTGTATTCTCAGCTACATGTATATCAAAATTGAGAATAGACGGTTCTGCTCTTTCCTGAGCCTGTTGTCTATGCACAAGAGTATTATTGATAGGAGCAATATGATTTTGATTAAAATAAAGCAATATCCCTACTGAAAACAACAGCACCAGCACAGCAGTGTATTTCCACCACTGAAAAGGCTTTTTAAGGCTCATAGCAGAACTCTTATCCTCTTTTGGGTCTATTTGTTCTATTCTGCTCCAAAGATCTGCAGAAGGCTTTATTTCAAGCTTTTCGTAATCAGATTTTAATTGTTTCAGGAGTTCTTGTTTCATTTTCTTTTGCTTTTAAAAATTCAGCAAGCCATTTTTTTGCTTTACTCAGCTGGCTTTTGCTGGTTCCTTCGGAAATATTGAGAATCTCTGCAATTTCACTATGCTTTTTCTCTTCAAAGACATAAAGATTAAAAATCAGCCTGTATCCTACTGGCATTTGAGAAAATATTTCTTCAATATTAATTTCTTCGGGATATCCATCATCTGTCTCACTATACTCATCAGCAATTTCTACATCTGCATAAAGAATATTTTTATTCTTCCGGATGAAACTGATAGAATCATTCACAATAATTTTCCTAAGCCAGAACGGAAAACTTTTCCAGTCTCTGCATTCATCAAGTTTTGTAAAACATTTCATAAACCCATTCAGAAGAATATCTTCTGCATCATGAAGGTTATTGACATAAGAATTTGCAATGGCCAGCATCTTGGGAGAAAACATCTCGTAAAGAGCTTTCTGCCCTCTCCGGTCCTGTTTTTTAGCCAATAAAAAATTCTCTTCGATGTACTTCATGGATTTGTTTCTATTAATAAGACGTTACGTTTCGCAAAAGGTTGCCTTGAAAATAAAAAAAATTGCATTTTTTTTCAAAAATGCAATTTAATATCTTAATAAATGTAAGTTTAAATTAATGTTTTACTGACGAAACATCTTCCGGGTTATGTTTGTGTTTAAACAATACGGCAAAGAAAATCGCAAGAATTAATGCATAGATTGCAAAAGAAAGCCATATCTGCTGCCAGTCTTTTACCATCACTATAGAGGAAAGCGTTCCGTCTGAATTCACAGCAGCATTAAAACTCTTCTTTAAAATGTTCAGGAAAGTAGGATTGTCAGGTGTTGTTTGCAGATAAGCAGACAGGTCTGAAGCTGTAGAGAACTTATGGGTAAAGAACTTATCAATAGCCCATCCTGCGGCATAACTTCCAAAAACGGCTCCAAAACCATTTGTCATCATCATGAATAATCCCTGAGCCGAAGAACGTATCTTTTTATCGGTAGTCGTTTCTACGAAAAGTGACCCTGAGATATTAAAGAAATCGAAAGCCATTCCGTATACAATACATGAAAGAACGATTAACGAAAGTCCAAATCCGTCCGGCACCCCATAAGCAAAGAATCCGAATCTTAAAACCCAGGCCAGCATCGATATCAACATTACTTTTTTAATTCCAAATTTCTTCAGGAAGAAAGGAATTGCCAAAATAAACAGGGTTTCTGAAACCTGAGAAATTGACATAATAATGGTAGATCTCTTTACTACAAATGAGTCTGCATATTTAGGAAAATGAGCAAATTCACTTAAAAATACGTCACCATATGCATTGGTAAGCTGAAGTGCAGCTCCCAAAAGCATTGAAAACATAAAGAATAATGCCATTTTATAGTTTCCGAAAAGCTTAAATGCATTCAATCCTAATTGCTCAGATAATGGTGAATTTTTGTCAATCAGTTTTTGTGGTGGACATTTTGGAAGTGTAAGGGCATAAATTCCTAAGAAAATTGCTACAACACCTCCGATATAAAACTGACCTTCTGTTTCTTTATTCCCACTAAGATTTGTAATCCACATGGCAACAATAAAACCAATAGTTCCCCATACACGAATCGGCGGGAAGTCTTTCACCACATCCAGATTATTATTTTTCAGGATTGTATAAGAAATTGAATTGGCAAGTGCAATGGTAGGCATGTAGAAACACATGGCCACGAGCATTACCGAAAAGAAGGAATTCGGATCTGCAGAATGAGGCAGTATAAAAAGAATAACCCCATAAAGAATGTGTAATACTGAAAATATGCGCTCCGCATTTACCCAGCGGTCAGCAATAATTCCAGTAATGGTTGGCATAAAGATGGAAGCAATTCCCATTGTTCCGAACACAGCTCCAAACTGAGTTCCTTCCCAATGTTTTGTGCCAAACCAGAAGTTTGCCATCGTAATCAGCCATGCTCCCCAAACGAAAAATTGGAGAAAACTGAGGATGGTCAGTCGTAATTTTAAATTCATAGTTTATATAAAAAGTATCTCTTTAGTCAATTTTCTTTTTCCTCCTCTTGATTTCTTCCTGAATTTCAAGGGCAGTATCATAGTCTTCTTCTTTAACGGCTTCATCTAATAATTTCTGAAGCTCTTCCATAGAAAGAGATTTTAAGTTATCTTCTGTCTGTACAGTTTCTGAGAAAGATTGATCTTCTTTTGAAACATCTTCCAGTTCCAATAAAATCCCGGCTTCATTTAAAACCTGCTGCGTTGTAAATATGGGCGCATCAAATCTTACGGCCATAGCAACAGCATCGGAAGTTCTGGCATCAAGGATCAGTTCTTCTTCGGTTACTTTATTTTTAAAGTTGATATTTGAAAAGAAAACTCCGTCTACAATCTGATAGATAATGACCGAAATCAACTCATAATTGGCAGAAACTATAAATTTTGTAAATAAATCATGAGTAAGAGGACGCGGTGGATGAATATCTTTCTCCAATCCGAGAGAGATAGACTGGGCTTCGAAATTTCCTATAACAACAGGTAATTTTATGTGTGTTTCTTCATGCTCCAGTAACAATGCGTAAGCCCCCGACTGGGTCTGGCTGTACGATATTCCGCGAATAATTAGCTGCTTATAATCCATAGCTACAAATATAGATTAATTTTTTATTGTGTTTTCACTTTTTTACGCAAAAATAAAAGCCCGGAAAGCCGAGCTTTTATCTGTATTGTTGATGATTGTCAAACGTCAATAGTGAATTTTGCTTCGCAAGTGAATTATTTAATTAAAAATTGACAAGCAAAGCGAATTAACTATTCACAATTCACTTTCTTATCCTTTAATTGCTTTAATTTTCTCTGTTAGGGCAGGAATAATCTGGAAAGCATCTCCTACTACTCCGTAGTCAGCAGACTTGAAGAACGGTGCTTCAGGATCACTGTTGATTACTACGATAGTTTTTGAAGAGTTTACTCCGGCAAGGTGCTGAATAGCTCCTGAAATTCCTACTGCAACGTAAAGATTAGGTGCAATTGCTTTACCTGTTTGTCCTACGTGCTCTGTGTGAGGTCTCCATCCGATATCAGAAACTGGTTTAGAACATGCTGTAGCTGCTCCTAAAACGTTTGCTAAATCTTCGATCATTCCCCAGTTTTCAGGTCCTTTCATCCCTCTACCAGCAGAAACAACAACTTCAGCTTCTTTAAGGTCTAATTTACCTGAACTCTGCTCGTGAGAAATCACTTTAGTATCTTCATTAGCAACAGATAAGTTTTTCACTTCTTCTGAACCTGATACTGCGTTTTCTTTAACACCGAAAGCATTTTGAGAAACAGTAACGATTACTCCGTTTCCTTCTGCTTTTGCATGCATGAAACCTTTTCCTGAGAATGCTCTTCTTTTTACCTGGAAAGGAGAAAGGCTTTCAGGAGCTTCCAATGCGTTAGTAATTAAAGAATAGTTCTTCATTACCGCAAGCATAGGAGCAATGGAAGAAGCATCAGTAGTGTGAGGGAAAACGATGATATTTCCGTCTGCCACTTCACTTACAGCCTGTGCAAATGCTTTTGCTGAGAAATTTTTAAGACCTTCGTCTTTGATATTGATAACATTTGATGCTCCATATTTGTATAATAAATCTGAAGAATCTGTTGGGTTTACAGAGATTGCCGTAACGGTATCTCCTGCTTTATCAGCGATAGCTTTAGCATAAGAAACTGCTTCAAAAGCTGCTTTTTTGTAAACTCCGTTTATATTTTCTGCGTATACGAATACTGCCATTTCTAATTTGTTTAAGGTTTAACGTCCAAGATTCAAGGTTATCTAATTCTGAATATTCATGAAATTCAGATCATGTCTGATGACATCAAATTTTATCCTGAATCTTTTTACTTTTTACTTGATTCTTATTAAATTACTTTAGCTTCTTCGTGAAGTAATCTTACCAATTCATCAAGATTATCCGGAGAAACCATTTTCACAGCAGCTCTTGGCGGAACGCTGTCATAAGATACTCCCTGAACTTTTACTTCTGAAGAAGAAGGTTCTACTACCTGCAAAGGTTTTGTTCTTGCAGACATAATTCCTCTCATATTCGGGATGATAAGATCTTTCTCATCTACTAATCCTTTCTGACCTGCAATAATTGCCGGTAATTTTACAGAAATAGTTTCTTTTCCTCCTTCAATTTCTCTTACTGCAGTAGCTTCGCTTCCGTTAACATCTAGTCCTACTGAAGCGTTTACGAAAGGTTGGTTTAATAACTGAGCTACCATTCCAGGAACAGAACCTCCGTTATAATCGATAGATTCTTTTCCGCAAAGGATAAGATCATATCCTCCGTTTTGAGCTACAGCTGCAATTTCTTTTGCTGTAGAATAGCTGTCTTTTGGATCAATATTTACTCTTACTGCATCGTTAGCACCAATTGCTAAAGCTTTTCTGATTACAGGTTCTGTAGCAGCATCACCTACGTTGATTACTGTTACTGTTGCTCCCTGAGATTCCTGAAGTTTAACCGCTTTTGTCAACGCAAATTCATCTAGAGGATTAATTACCCACTGAATTCCGTTTTTGTCGAAAGCAGATTTGTCTGCTGTAAAGTTAATTTTGGAAGTAGTATCCGGAACACTACTAATACAAACTAATATTTTCATATGTTGTTCTTAATTTTTTTATTGGTCATATGTAACCTTAAGGTTTCATGTGTACTATTTTATTTTTTCCCTTTTGGTGCATAAAATCATGACAGTTTATGCAGAGATTTTGTTTGAATTAATTTTTGCTAATATAAATAAAAAATATATTATGCATGCATAATACTTATTAAATTATTATTCAATACATTAGATGTAGTTACTTAGCTGGTTTCGTTGCCCTAAACTCTATTTTACTTGGCAAAACTCTTGGATTCATCTTTAAAATATCCAATATAAGATTCCCCATATCTTCAGGCTGGATCTTCCAACTGTCCTTTTCAGACGGAATATTTCCATTAAAATGAGTTGCAACGGAACCTGGCATAATCACCGTAGATTTAATATTGTATTTTCTTAAATCGATCATGGCAGCCTGTGTGAAACCTACCACACCGAATTTTGAAGCGTTGTATCCTGTGCCATTCTCAAAGAAGTTAGCTCCTGCGAGGCTGGAAATGGTAATATAGTAGCCTTCTGACTTTTTCAGTTCTTCCACAGAAGCTTTTAAGGTATAAAAAACACCGGTAAGATTTGTTTCTATCATATCATTCCACTCCTCTGCCGTCAACTCATCTACGGGCTTAAAAATACCCAATCCTGCATTGGCAATAATATAATCCAGTCTACCAAACTTTTCAACGGTATATTTTACAGCTTCCCGTTCACTTTCCAGGCTTCTCACATCAGAAACAATCCCCAAAACATTTTCTGAATATTGCTTAAGCTCTTCTTCTGCCTTCATTACATCTTCTCTTTTTCTTCCTGAAAATGCTACAGAAATCCCATTTTCAAGTAAAATTTTCGCAATCCCGAAACCTATTCCTTTGGTTCCTCCTGTTATATAAGCTGTTTTATTATCTGACATATGATTGAAATTTTTAATTCTCTAAAATAACAAAAACGCTCCAATTGGAGCGTTTTGCTGATACTAAGATTTATCAGTAATTATTTTTTGATGAACTTCTCTGTGAAGTTTCTTCCTTCTGTTTCTATATTCAGTAAATACGCTCCGGCAGACAGGTTTCTAACATTTACCTGATCTCCGTTTAACGTTACATCCACTTTCTTTCCAGACATATCATATGCTTCAACATGTTTGATTTTGTTAGGCGTTGTGATTTTTATAACATCAGTAGCCGGGTTTGGATAGATAGACAGTTTTACGTCATTTTTAACCGCGTCTTTTGTAGACAAGGCTGCTTCATTATTAATTTTGATATTATCGATATAGGCAGAACCTCCATAGTTATCATGTACAAAATCCATTCTGTTAATATTATTGTTACTGAATGGTTGTCCCGTATAAATTAGAGCATCATTCAGATAATATTGGATTCCTGTAGCCGTAGAAACTAATTTTACTCTGTACCAGGTATTGGCATTCCAGGTTTGATTGGTATTGACTAAATTATTTGAACCTGCTGTTGCAATCAGAATGCTTCCATCATAAGAGAAGTCAATATACGTAACGATTCCTCCTGATCCTGTTGTACTTACTGTTCTAAAAACAAAATCTGAACTTGATGTACTTTTTTGAGTCAGTCTTACGTCAAATGACTGTGTAAAGCTATTATACGTTAATGGTGTCGTAAAGGTATAAAAACCTCCCATTACAGGACTCTGCTGTGGCCCATAAGGAGCATCTGTTGTTATTTTAAAACTGTTTGACCCCTGACTTGCCATTTCACCGGATACCAATTGACTTGTCAGATATACCGGCGGTGTTGCTCCATTATTAGTCGTAACCCAGCCCTGCTGCCCATTAATGTTTCCTGCTGTATACCCTTCACCAGCTTCAAAAGAAATAGTTTGCTGAGCAAAAGATGAGATTGAAATCAACGAAATTGCGAAAATGTAAAATTTCTTCATGATATTTTTTAGTTTTGAGCAAATATATACGTTTTAAATCTAAAAAGCAAAACATATGAATATTTTACGCATTTTAACAAATTAACATAATATTTTTAACTAAAAACAATAAAGATATTAAATCCAAGAAGATACAACAATTTCGAAAAATCATCCACAAATACACCAAAACACTAAAAAGAACACATGTTTTCAGAGGTACGAAATAATTTATCTGATGATCACTTTTTCAGTAAAATTTCTTTCTTCAGTTTTTATATTGACCATATATATTCCTTTGGGTAAGCCTTTTACCTCTATTTTATTATGGTTTATTTCAGTCTTTATCAGCTTACCTGTTTCGTCATGGATTTCTATACTTTTTACTTTGGCAGCAGTATTGATATTGATAAAATCAGTTGCCGGATTAGGATAAAGAGATATTTTTTTAGTATTTGCATTGGAATCCTGAACACCCATTGTTCCCAACTCGCTATTAATTTTAATATGATCAATATAAGCTGACCCCAGCGAATTATTATGAACAAAACGAAGCTGGTTTATATTCAATGAACTTGCTGCTGTACCTGTATAGATCAGCAAATCATTAAGGTAATACCGTACATCTGTGGCGCTTCCTACTACTTTTAACCGATACCAGGTATTCGACAGCCAGGCGGAAGGTGTAGAAATAAGATTCTGTATGCCAGATAACATATCCAGGATCTTTATCGACCCGGTTTTTCCAAAATCCAATCTTACGACAAACTGGTCATCAATATTGTTTACAGCCTGAAAACCAAAATCAGAACCGTTGAGCTGTGACATATTGATATCGAATGATACAGAAAAATTATTGTAAGCAAGAGGAGCCGGCAGGTTATAAAAACCTCCGATGATTGGCTCAGCCTGCGTTCCATACGTATTTTCTTTGACAATTCTCAGGGAACGGCTTCCATCACTGGCTTTATCTAAACTGATGATCTGATGGGTAACATTTTCCGGTACACCTCCTGTAGGTGTACTGATCCAGCCAGCCTGTCCATTGACATCTCCCACGTTGAATCCCTCAATAGGCTCAAAGGATATGGCTTGTTGGGCGAAAAAACATAGTGACGATAGTAAAAATGCAATTGAGTAGTATTTTTTCATGGTAAATCGAGTTTTGTATTAAAAATATAAACTTTCAATGAATAGTGAAATAACTTATTGCAAATAAAAAATTAACCCATTTATTTTCAGCGAATTTAATTTTCAAAACCTTGAAAAGACTTCGCTAATAATTGATAAAAGAGCAAAAAAATAAGGCATCTCTTTGCAGAAACACCTTATCATATCTTATTTTCGATTCATTATTTTGAATAATTCTCAAAGAATAACGGAATACTTTCAATCCCTTTGTAGAAATTGAATAGCCCGTAATGTTCGTTTGGAGAGTGGATCGCATCAGAATCCAACCCAAAGCCCATTAATACAGACTTAGCTCCTAAAACCTGCTCAAACATTGCTGTAATCGGGATACTTCCTCCACCTCTGTACGGAAGAACTTCTTTCCCGAATGCTGATTCCATTGCTTGTTTTGCCGCAGCAAATTCTTTCGTATCCGTTGGCAAAACGTAAGGCATACCTCCGTGGTGAGGGGTTACTTTAATTTTTACCGTATCGGGAGCAATCTTTTCAAAATATTTCGTGAACTTCTCTGTAATTTCCTGAGGAGTCTGATAAGGTACCAAACGCATTGAAATTTTAGCAAAAGCTTTTGAAGGAATTACTGTTTTCGCTCCTTCTCCTGTATAACCGCCCCAGATTCCGTTGCAGTCTAAAGTAGGACGAATAGAAGTTCTTTCTAAAGTTGTATATCCTTTTTCCCCTTCGATATTGCTTAATCCGATTGATTTCTTGAATTCTTCCGGATTGTCTTTCAATTTGTTCATTTCAGCTCTTTCAGCATCTGAAACAGTTTCTACATTGTCATAGAATCCGTCAATGGTGATATGACCGTTTTCATCAATCAGATTGGCGATCATTCTTGAAAGAACGTGAATAGGGTTCGGAACTGCTCCACCGTAAAGACCTGAGTGCAGGTCTCTGTTTGGACCTTCCACTTCTACTTCTACATAACTTAAACCTCTTAAACCTGTTGTTACAGTAGGTTGTTCATTACTATAAATGTGAGTATCAGAAATTAAGATACAGTCGCAAGCTAATTTCTCTTTATTTTCATTTACCCAGTCTCCTAAGCTTACAGATCCTACTTCTTCTTCTCCTTCTAAGATAAATTTAACGTTGCAAGGAAGAGTATTGGTCTTCATCATCGCTTCAAAAGCTTTCAAATGCATGAAAAACTGCCCTTTATCATCAGCAGAGCCTCTTGCGAAGATAGCTCCTTCAGGGTGTAATTCAGTTTTTTCAATATAAGGCTCAAAAGGTGGCTTTGTCCATAATTCCAATGGATCCGCCGGCTGAACATCATAGTGTCCGTATACCAAAACTGTAGGTAAATTTTTATCTAAAATCTTTTCCCCGAAAACAATTGGATATCCTTTTGTGTTGCAAACTTCCACATTATCAGCGCCTGCATTTTTAAGGTGTGCTGCCACTACATCTGCACATTTCAAAACGTCATCTTTATACGCCGGATCTGCAGAAATAGAAGGTATTCTCAATAACTCAAATAATTCATCCACGAAACGCTGTTTGTTTTCGTTAATGTAATTTAATGTCTCTTGCATTGTAAAAATTTATTTTGTTAAAATTAAAAAAAATGCCCGGCAGGAACAAACAAAAAGGGAGGATTTTACCAACCTCGTGTTAATGAACCTTATAGCCCTCTTTTTTAATAAAAAAATGCCCTGCAGAAACAGGGCACTTATATATTTTGTACTTCTAATTAGTGTTCAGCTTTTGGCGCTTTATCAGCTTCAGCAGGTTTTGCAGCCGCAGTACTGTCTGTTTTTGGAGCAGCAGCTTCTGGTGTTGCATGAGCCTCTTCTTTATGCTCTGCAGCTCCAGCTTCATGTCCGTGAGCTTCTCCCTGAGGGTCGTCAGAATATCTTTCTACTCCTTCTTCAAGTTTCAAAGTACCTCTGTTTCCTCCTTGTGGAACTTTCTTACAGCTTACCGCTACCGTTGCAATCGCTAAACATATAACTAATTTTTTCATATGTAAAATTATTTTTTTTAAAAGGTAATATGAAACCGCACTATTTTAGTCTATTATGACCTTCCAGATAGCAAGCGATCTCATGCTTAAATTTTTGATTGCCCAAAAGTAAGAAATCCTGCTTTTTTCGGCAACATTTTTATACTGATTTTAATATTATTTTCCCTTTTTTGGATTGGGTAAAAATAAGATACTGGTCTCCTCCGTCTTTTAAACCATATTTCTTTTTGATTTCTTCAGGTTTTAGAGGGTAGTTTTTTGTAATAATATTAAACTGACCTTTCTTTTTAATACTTTTAGAATCAACAGTTTCCATTTCTAAAATTCTTCCGGGGAAGTCTTCAATTCTTTCGCGGGAAGTATAAAGATGGCTATTGGGATGAAGCTTTTTTAATCCAAATTTCTGGGATATCAAATTAAAGACTCCAGCCTTCAAAATGGAATGATTGGGGATGTAAATGTATCTTTCAGGTTCAGAATATTCGGATTGGGCAGTTTCTTCTTCCCCAAATGTAAAGCTAAAGACAGATTCTTTGCTTTCAAGGTTCACACAATTACAGATGATTTTATCCGTATTTTCGTTGGAAAGAAATACGACAACTTCTTTCACATCATTTTTCAGAGCGATAATATCAATCCTGGAAATACCCGGCAATACTGAAACAAGGTATTTAAGATCAATCAACGGAGAAAGTTTAATCACTACCTGATTGGAGATAGAGCGTAGCTTTTCCTGAATCTCAAGAATATCAGGAGACAGATCTTCCAAAAGAAAAACTTTGTTTTTTTGCTCGTCTCTTCTGGCCGGATCAAGATAAATAACATCAAAATGTTCCTGATTTTCATTCAGAAAATCTTCAAGCTTAAGATTGATAAATTTCGCTTTGCGACCTAAAATACCCCAGTTATTTTCAACAATCTTTAAAAGTTCAGTATTCTGTTCTACTAAAGTGATATTATCAAAATTTTGAGACAGATAAAAGGCATCAATACCAAAACCGCTTGTCAGGTCAATGAATTTATTTCCTTTTAGAAATCCTGATTTATATAGAGCCGTTTTTTCTGAAGAAGACTGTTCAAGGTTAAGCTGTGGCGGGAAAAGAATGCCTTCTTTTAAGAGAAACGGAAACTTTCTCTCTGCAACCAGCTTTCCTTTGATCTGCTGAACAATTTCATGCATAGAAACCTCTGAAAACGGAGATTTTTTCAGGAGTAATGCATGTAAATCTGAATTCAGATTTGCGTTGATATAATTTTGAACTTCTTTGTTTATTAATTTAACCACAGATGACGCAGATTTTCACAGATGTTTATGTTTTATTTTTTTGCATTCAAATGCTGATATATTTCTTTTTTATTATTCTAACATTTTATAATCAAAATGTTTAAATTCAGGAAATTTATTCTTAACCACAGATGACACGGATTTTCACAGAGGTTTATGTTTTATTTTTTGCATTCAAATGCTGATATATTTCTTTTTTTATTATTCTAACATTTTATAATCAAAATGTTTAAATTCAGGAAATTTATTCTTAACAACAGATGACACGGATTTTCACAGATGTTTATGTTTTTTCTGTATTTCACCATATAAATTATTTCTGTTTTTCTTATCAACTAAAAAATATGCGCAATCATCTGCGAAAATCTGCGTCATCTGTGGTTATCTTTAGAAAGCTAATCTAAATTCCCTCTTATTTTCCGAAAAATACTTTTGCTAATATAATCAGTATTAAAGTTAACCAGAATACCTAATTTCAATCCTGTTAGCTTTAGATAGGTTAATAACTGCTGATGATGAATATTTGCTATTTCCGTTACAGCCTTCACTTCTATGATAATTTTATCTTCAACAATTATATCAGCAACAAAGCTAGAATCAATAGTGATATCCCTGAATTTAATCTTCATCGGAACTTGAGTTCTCACTTTTAATCCATTATTCTCCAGTTCATAAGCCAAAACTTTCTCATAAACCTTTTCCAATAAACCTGGTCCAAGCTCATTATATACCGAAAAAATAGATTTTCTGATATAAAAACTTATCTCATTTTCATTCATTTGTGTATAATTTATTTTCTACAGTTTACCTGTAAAAATCTGTGTCATCTGAGAAATCTGTGGGAACAATACAACTTATTCAAACATTTCAGCCCAACGAACGGCTTTTATTTCTTTTTCGTTGTAAAGATCTCCGATAGACTTTTTAACGTCTAATTTAGGGTATAAATTCACTCCGATCAGCTTTATTTTCCCTTCTTCAATCCATTGCTGCTCTTCAATAGCATGAGCATAGATTTTTTTCTGAACAACCCCCTGTTTCAACAGTTCTAAATATCCTCCAGCTTCTTCAATCTCAACAAATAAATCCCATGCTTTTTCAGCAAACTGCTGGGTAATATCTTCCACATAGTAACTTCCATTAGAAGCATCTTCAAATACATTGATAATACTTTCGTAAGCCAGAACGATCTGTTGTTTGAAAGAGATCTCTTCCGAGTTATCTGTACTTCTGTCAACAAGATAATTGTTAGAGAAAACGGCATCTGCCCCGCCAATCATGGCAGAAGCAAGCTCCAGTGTAGAACGGATAAGGTTATTTTCGTTGTCAGCAACCGCTTTATTCCGCAGTGAAGTTTCGGCAAAGATGTAAGGAACTTCGTCCAGTCCGTATTCTTTGGAAAGCTGATTAAAAATGATTTTAAAAGCTCTCAGTTTGGCCATTTCAAAGAAATAACTTCCTCCTACAGCTATTCTGAAGATCAGTTTACTTAAAACTTCAGCACCATAAGCTTCCACCAATTCCTTAGTTTTTGCAAGAGCAATTCCAAGCTGTTGATAGATAGCAGCTCCAGCATTCTGATGGAGTGAGATATCTACACAAATATTTCTTTTAAAATCTTTTGACAGCAATTCTTTTACCAGTTGATCATCTATACTTCCTTCTTTTTCATTAAAGACATCAATTAATGAAAAATATTGATCTTCTTCTTTAGGACTGATGTGTCCCGCAAGATCTTTATTATTCACAAAAAGAGTTTTCTGATCAAGGTTTTCTACATTCTGATCCAGCATAAATGCAAATACTTCTTCTTCCAGACTTTCATGGTATCTAGCTACCAAATGGGTGCTTTCTTCAACTCTTGGCAGGTTTACCAAAGGTTTCTGAACCTCTGTATAAAAAGGCTTCACCTCTATTCCTTCCAGATTTTGTTTCTCTAAAACAGGGTAAATATCTTCTGTTTTAAGCTGTTTTTTGACTAGATTTTCCCAGTTTGAAAGTATATCTGTATTTGACATTAGTTTTTTTTATTTGTGAATGGTCAATGGTGAATTCTGCTTCGCAAGTGAATTTTAAAAATTCATTTCATCATTAACGTCATTCTATTCAACTTTTATTACTTTTTAGCCACTTTTGTGCTGTCTACTACCAGAATAAAGATCTCTTCATTCGGTTTTTTCATAAAATAATTTTCTCTTGCGTACTTTTCTTTTTCTGACTTGTTATTCATCAGTTTTTTATAAAAAGCATCATTTTTCTCGTATTCTTTTTTATAATAATCCAGCTGATCTTCATATTTATGAATCTCACCATTCAGTTCATTAATAACAAGAAATGAGGTTTTATCGAAAAAAATCATCCATACCAAAAACAGACAGATCGTAATGGTATACTTATTCAAAACATATTTCTGGATAAGTTTGAATGTTTCAGATTTCGGCTGAATGTCTTTGATAAGGTTGTTTTCTTCCATTTTTTAATGTTTTTTCAACGAATTTTTAATAACGGTAGTTAAAAAATCAATCGCTACGGAATTCTGCTTCATATTGGGGATAATAAGATCCGCATCATTTTTAGACGGCTCAATGAATTCCTGGTGCATTGGTTTCAATGTGGTCTGATAACGGTGTAATACTTCGCTCAGATCTCTTCCTCTTTCCTGAGTATCTCTTCTGATCCTCCTGATAAGCCTTTCGTCAGAATCTGCATGAACAAATACTTTCAAATCAAATTCTTTCAGCAATTCTTTGTTGGTTAAAACAAGAATTCCTTCTACCACCAATACGTTTTTAGGTTCTACAGTGACATGATCTCCTGTTCGGGAATGGGTAACAAAGCTATAAATCGGCTGTTCAATAGACTCATTGTTTTTTAAAGCTTTTACATGTTTTATCAGTAAGTCAAAGTCTATGGATTTCGGATGGTCGTAGTTTAGAGCTTCTCTTTCCGTCAGTGTAAGACCCTGGTTGTCGTGATAATAATTATCCTGAGAGAGGATATTCATTCCCTCAATATCAAGCTGCTGAAGTATCTTATCAACAACTGTAGTTTTGCCGGATCCTGTACCACCGGCAATTCCTATTACAAGCATTGTTTTTTTGTTTCTTTATAGTTGGTACAAATATACTATTTTAGATAAAATATGGCAATGTAAGTGTATTGAGAAATTAAAAGATTAAAGCATTTAAAAATTAAAATATTTTCAGGAAAGCTGCCAGTCTTTATGATTTATTGTTATTACTCAAATTTACTCTCCTGATTTAATAAAAAAGAAGCCGTCTCATTTTCCTTGAGGCGGTTTTTGTTTATAAACTACCCATATTATTTTTTTAGGATGAT
>NZ_JAMZGF010000031.1 GCF_024158915.1 Chryseobacterium sp. S0630
TGCGATCCGGACGGGACTCGAACCCGCGACCTCCGCCGTGACAGGGCGGCATTCTAACCAGCTGAACTACCGGATCATTATTTGAAAGAACGTCGTTTCTTTTTCGTGGTTGCAAAATTACAACTTTTTTTGTTATCTGCAAATTATTTTAAAAAAAATGCCTCCCAATACTGGAAGGCGTTCATTATCAAACTTATTTTTTTTATAAGTGAGCGCTTAATTTTTCAGCAATTACCTCTTTTGGAGCTACACCTACTAATTTATCTACTACTTCTCCATTCTTAAAAATAAGAACTGTAGGAATATTTCTGATACCATACTGCATAGAAATCTCCTGGTTGTTGTCTACATCTACTTTTCCAACTACTGCTTTACCTTCAAAATCTGATGCTACTTCTTCGATGATTGGTCCTAAAGTTCTACAAGGTCCGCACCATACTGCCCAGAAGTCTACTAATACCGGTTTGTCTGATTTTAAAACCGTATCCTGAAATGAGCTGTCTGTAATTTCTAAAGCCATTTTTGTTTCTTTTATTTTAATTAATATTATTTTCTTTTAATCCTTTATTGGATGTTCAAAATTACGCTTTTTAGAGCACAAGCCTATCTATGCTCAACATTAGTTTTTTCTATAGTGTAATCGCTTGAAATTTCCTTTAATGCATTCACCAATGTATCAATCTCCGCTTTGGTCGTCATATGGCTGAACGAGATACGTAATGGAGTACAGTGATCCATTTCGTCCTCAGAAAGTACCATCATCATTACCATTGAAGGTTTTGACGCTCCTGATGAGCATGCACTTCCCTGAGAGATGGCAATCCCTTTCATATCCAATTGAAGTCCTATGAGTGGATTTTTATAAGGCAATAAAGCACTTAAAACGGTATAAAGACTGTTTTCTTTTTCAGCACTTCTTCCATTAAATTTAATTCCTTCTATTTCAGCAGAAAGTCTTTCAATTGCATAATCCTTTATACTCTGCATATGGTTGGTATATTCCTCCATATGATTCAGAGAAAGTTCTAATGCTTTTCCTAATCCTACGATACCACAAACATTTTCAGTACCTGCTCTAAGGCTTCTTTCCTGAGGACCTCCGGTAATAATTCCTTTTAAACCTGTCGCTTTTCTGATAAACGCAAATCCAGCACCTTTTGGCCCGTGAAATTTATGAGCACTGCAGGATGCAAAGTCTACAGGAATATCAGAGAAATCAAGGTTCATATGAGCCATTGTCTGTACCGTATCTGAATGGAAAAGTGCATGATGCTCTTTGCACAGCTGCGCAACCTGTTTAAGGTTGATGATATTCCCAATTTCGTTGTTGGCATGCATTAAGCTTACCAATGTTTTTTTATCTGAAGCTTTTAAAAGTTCTTCTAATTTAGCAAGATCAATATCTCCTTTTTCATTCGGGCGGATGTAGTTTACTTCTACACCTTTTCTGCTTTTCATATCCAGAATACTTTCAGAAACGCATTTATGTTCCAGAGGAGAACTGATGATTCTTTCCACTCCAAGGTGTTCTACCGAGGATTTGATGATCATATTGTTTGATTCGGTACCACAGGAAGTGAAAATAATTTCAGCAGGAGTTACATGAAGATAGTCTGCAACCTGTCGTCTTACATTTTCAATAAGGATTTTTGCTTCCTGACCAAAACTGTGTGTTGAAGACGGGTTTCCGAAATTCATTTTCATAGTGCCAACCATTGCATCTATAACTTCTTCTGCAAGCGGAGTGGTTGCGGCATTATCTAAATATACTTTATCCATTATTATTTTGAATATTTTAATTCTACAGAGGTAAATTTATAATCTGTGGGAACAGTAAATATAAACCAAGGGCTTGAGATCACCTGAATTTCCATTCCACCGGAAGGTTCTCCAGCCGGAACTTCTACATACAGAATCTGATTTTTCACAGATATACTTTTGATCTCTTCAATTTTGTGGCTCCCAGATCTGAAGGTTCCCAAATTGTATAAAACGACTTTTTTATTTTTCGGAAACTGCGGATATTTGATATAAGATTCTTTTCCTATTTCTGAAATACCAAAACTTCCGCTGATAATGTTGCGGAAATCCTTTTCTTCCTTAATAATTCTAAAGCCAGGAGTCTCAGCTCCTCCCTGAGATTCAGAGACAAGAAGTTCAGCATTTCCCTGCATAGCAGAAGATTTCTGAGATGAAGTGCTTGCACAGCTCATGAAAATTGCTGTACATGCGATTAACAGGCTTTTCATTTTTTACAATTTTATCTCCCAAAATTAGTGAAAAAATTGGTAATGTCCTTCATTTGCCCATTTCAACATTGGCCGATCTCCTGAAGTATCACCAAATGCAATAATTTTATCGTACTTAGAATCGTTAATTTCCTCTTTAATTCTTACCAGTTTTTCTTTTCCGTTACAGTTTTTTCCTATAAAATTTCCGGTGAAAACTCCGTTCTTAAACTCTGCCCGCGTAGAAACAAGCTCCATTTTCAGTTCATCAGCGAAAGGTTTCACCCAGATATCTAATGATGCTGTTACCAATAAACTCTGTGTATTATTCCTATCGATATTTTTTATAAAGTCTAATGCATTTTCCCTCACTATTTTAGGATAATGCTGTTCAAAAAACTGTTTAGACTTCAGTTCGATTTTTTCCTGGGTCTGGCCTCTTAAAATAGAGCCAATAAAGCTTTTTTTCACTTTTTCTGTTTCAGCAAGTTTCAGCTTCAGCAGAATAAAGAGAGGTACATGTCTTAAAAATTGTATACGATATTTTGTAGAATCGTAAAATTTAAGATACATAAACATTGTATCTTTATAAGTAAGGGTTCCGTCAAAATCAAAACAATACAATTTTTTCATTTTTTTAAAGCTTTAATTTCTTGAATATAAACTCAGGGATATTCCTGATAATCATCATAATAATACTCCAAACCGGCAAAACATATGCCACATTTTTCTGCTTTTTGAAGGCTTTGTAAATACAGGAAGCAGCTTGTTTGGGACTTGCTGTCAGTTTCGGATTTAGAGGCAGGCCTTCTGTCATCTTAGTTTCCATAAACCCCGGTTTTATGGTAAGAACG
The DNA here is from genome assembly GCF_024158915.1 of Chryseobacterium sp. S0630. Lineage (GTDB taxonomy): Bacteria > Bacteroidota > Bacteroidia > Flavobacteriales > Weeksellaceae > Chryseobacterium. Next base: position 3,083 of record NZ_JAMZGF010000031.1, read on the forward strand.
TGTACTTTTTTATCAAAAAGGTAGTTTCTCAACCCACTCAGATAAGCAGTAAAAGCTGCTTTGGCACTTCCATAGATAAAATTGCTCTGCCTTCCCCGGTCTCCTGCCACAGATGAAAGCCCGATAATCGTTCCGGATCTTCTGCTTTCAAACTTATGAGCAAAATAATTCATCACAGGAACCAGTTTTGAATAATTGATATCAATGATACGTTCTGTATTTCTGTTATCATACAATCCTTCTTCGGTTCCTTCTCCTAAATATCCTACGGCACAAAATAATACATTTGAATTGATATTATCAAATCTATTGTAATCAATTTCTTTAGTCAGATCCAGTTCAATGACTTCCGCCTGTTGTAGAAACTTCACATCGAGGTGTCTTGCAAAACGCTCTGTAGTTTCTTTATTTGAGGTAAAAAGATAGATTTTTTCAAACTTCTCGCCTTCCTGAAGTGCCTTTTCCACAAAAGCCTGTGCCACTTCAGATGTACTTCCCAGAACTATCATTATGAGTTATTATTTATGATTCTTTTGTGCTGTAAAGACACAAATTTAGGATTTTGAATATTTTTCAGGTAATTGGTAAGGGATGACCTGCTCATGCTGTCTTTGGTAAGATAAATTCTTCCTCCGAACTCCTGAACAATAGCATCCAGCTGATCTACCAGTTTTTTCAGTTTTGAATTAACTTTAAAATCAAGAGCCAACGTATACCCTTCTACAGGAAATGAGTTGTAAGCCTGAGGATTGTTTTTTCCAAAAAGTTTTAAAACCGCTAAGAATGAACCGTTCCCGCTTTTGGCAATCGTTTCAAGAATTCTTTTCATTCCTTCTTTTCCTGCTTCTTTAGGAATTACCATCTGGTACTGTATAAAACCTGACTTCCCGTAAATTTTGTTCCAATCTGTGATAGCATCCAAAGGATAGAAAAACGTTTCATAATCGATAAAGTTTTTCACTTCTTTTTTAGACTGTTTTTTATAGTACAACCAGTTGAATATTTTTACGGTAAGGGCATTCAGTACAAATCCCGGAAAATAAAAAGGAACGGTAGGTTGTAATTTTTTCTTTAGTCTTAAAGGTGTTTTTGAAAAACTTTGGGGAAGTTCATGCTGAAACGCATGTTCTCCTCTCATGAGAATACTTCTTCCGATATTTTTTCCTTTCTGCAGGCAATCAATCCATGCAACAGTGTAGGTCCAGTTTTCACTTTCATCGAACAGCTTAAATATCTCATCCAGATTGTCTGCTTTTATACTTTCCTGACGGATGTATGCAGACTCTATATTTTTAAGTTTAAATTTTGCAGTAAGAATAATTCCTGTAAGTCCCATTCCACCAATGGTAGCCCAGAACTTTTCTGCATTCTCTTCTCTGGAACAGGTCATAATTTCCCCCTTCTCAGTCATTAACTTAAATTCGATCACATATTCTGAAAAACATCCTTCTGCATGATGGTTTTTTCCATGAACATCGGAAGCGATAGCTCCTCCTACTGATATAAATTTTGTCCCGGGAGTAACATATAGAAAGTATCCCTGCGGAACCGCTATTTCCAGCACATCTGAAAGCAGCACTCCGGATTCACATTCTATGATTCCGTTCAATCGGTCAAAATTGATGAATTTATTTAATTTTTTAGTTGAAAATATAGATTCTCCCAACGAAGCATCTCCATAGCATCTCCCGTTTCCTCTCGCAATAACCTCGTTGTGACTGAGTACAAATTCTTTTATTCTTTTGAAACTGTCCTCAGATCTCATTTCCTTCTCTACTATTGGGAAATTTCCCCAGTTTGTAACTTTCTGTATGAAATTCGGTTTCATTTCTTAAAATAAATTTGAATTAAAAATGCAACTACCCAAAGCAATAAAGTAACCTGTATATAACGGTCTCTGTAAACAATTTTTGTAGGAGATTCCGTTCTGTTATAAACCAGTGTCTGCTGAAGATATCTTAACAACGCAAATACAACGAAAATCACGGTATAAAAAACTCTTTCGTGAAATCTCTCCTGAACTTCGGGAGAAAGGGTAAACATCAGGTAGCAAACAATAGCCAGTGTAATAGAAATAGATAAGGCTATATCTGCAAACTGAACATTATATCCATCCAGTGCCTTTCTTGTTTTTCCTGAAACCTGGGCATTGATAAGTTCTCCCCTTCTTTTTCCTATAGCCAGTACCAAAGCCAATACAAACGTCAGTAGAATCGCCCATTGTGAGATACTGATTCCGGTAATATAACCTCCAGCCAGTACACGTAATACGAATCCTATGGCAATGATAAAGATATCAATGATAGGAACATGCTTCAGCCTGAAAGTATAGGCAAGATTCATAACCACATAAAACCCTATGATGATTGCAAATTTCCAAAGAAATTCATGGAAATAAAGTTGAGTAAAAAATACAAGAACTATATCAACCACGATAAGGCCTATAAGAATTCCTATCGCTTTTGATTTTGAAATAGCTCCACTCGCTAATGGTCTTCTTCTTTTTTCCGGGTGCTTTCTGTCTGCTTCAATATCATTGTAATCATTCAGGATATAGACAACACTTGCTGCAAGCGAAAATATGACAAATGCAAAAATGCTTTTGAGAAGCAGATCTATATTGGTAATATTACCTGAAAAGAACAGAGGGACAAATACAAAAAGGTTTTTCACCCATTGCTCCACACGGAGCAGCTTTAAATATTTCTTCATTTATGTTATTTCAAATACAAAAATAATAAATTCAAAATTTCTAGCATAAAAATACAAAAAAAACCGCCGGGGCGGTCTTTTACGAAAATATTTATATATTAAATTAACTATTGCCCTTGTTTGGCATCGTTAATCATTTTTTCATTGGCAGTAATAGCAAACTCTACTCTTCTGTTTTTAGCTCTTCCTTCATCGGTATCGTTGCTTGCTACAGGCATTGCTTCACCTTCACCTTTTGTAAACATTCTGCTTGATGCAATTCCTTTTCCTGATAAATAGGCTTTCACAGCGTCTGCTCTTCTTTGAGAAAGTTTAAGATTGTACTCATCCGAACCTTTACTGTCTGTATGACCATAAATGTTGATATTGGTATCTGGGTTGTTAACCAGTACTTCAGCTAATTTATCAAGGTTTGTCTGTGCTACAGAAGTAAGGTTTGAAGAGTCGAAAGCGAAGTTAACAATACTTTCATTCATGGTTACTTTAATACCATCTCCTACTCTTTCTACCTGAGCTCCTGGTAAAGTTTCTTTAATATCTTTAGCCTGCTTATCCATTTTGTTACCGATAACGTTACCTGCAACACCACCGATAATACCTCCTAATACAGCTCCGATAGCACCGTTTCCTCCTTTACCTACATTATTTCCAAGGATACCTCCCAGTACTGCTCCTGAAGCAACACCTACTGCTGTACCTCTTTGTTGGTGATTTGAATTCTGAACCGCTTCACAGCTTGTCAATAATAATGCTGATGACAAGAAAAGGGCTCCTACGTATGTTTTTGTAAATTTCATTTTTTTTGATCTTTTATGTTGATAAATTATTTCATTCCTGTTCTCTGGAAGTTGTAAACTACTTTTACATTACCTCCTTCAAAAGGAACATCTTGCTCAAGTGAAAACTGATCTGTAGTCTGATTGATCATTGTAAGGCTGTAACCAGCTGTATTTTGTTTTGCTTTTGTACCTGTAGCAATTTTTTTAAACATAAACGTATTACCGCCTTTTACTTCAAATTTGATAGGTTGTGTAATTGCCGGGCAATCTCCACCACCGTTTAAAGTATACGCTCCTGTCCAGTTATTAGGAATCAATCTCCAGTGGCTTCCTACGAAACACTGTGCGTCTGCACCTTCGTCAAAAGGTTTAATTTTATAACCTTTATCGTAATCTATGCTCACAATCTGCCAGTCTCCTTTCATTTTAAGGAAGTCGGCTCTTTGATTTTGAGATGTAGCTGCTTTGTTAACAGAGGAACACGAAACTGCAAAAAGTGATGTTCCCAACATCCCTGCAAGTAGTAACTTTTTCATTTTGTTGTTTATTATTTTGTTACTATAAAGTTACAAAAAACCGTGCCAAAATTTAAAATAAAAAATAAAAAGTCCGAAAAAATTCGGACTCTTTATGGTTTCTCCTTAAACAGAGGGAGATAAATTATTTTTTAACAGCCTTTTTTACGGATTTCGAAGGCTTGGCAGTGCCTGAAGGTTTCCCTTTGTAGAAATTCGTATACGCATATTCTGCTGCTTTTTTCAGGTCAATAACTCCACCAGCCTGAGACTGATCACCAAAACCATCTGCTGTACTTGGATTACTGCTTTTCACAAGAGCTTCAATGATCTGATAAGGTTTCAGGTCCGGCATATAAGCCAGTAAAACAGCTGCTCCTCCGGCTACAACAGGTGAAGCCATAGAAGTACCCTGAAGATATTTGTATTCGTTTTTAGGAACGGTAGAATAGATTTCCTCTCCCGGAGCAAAAACATTGACCATCTTTTTATTGTAATTAGAAAAATCTGCTCTCAACGCATTGTTTTTATTGGTACTTGCACCTACCACAAGAACATTGCTTACAAACGGTTTTTCGTCCGTAACATTTTTAAAGTTGGTAGGATAAGCCAGATGTTCTGCTACGTCTTCATTTTCGTTACCTGCAGCCTTTACTAAAAGAACTCCTTTATCTTCAGCATATTTGAAAGCATCCCAAACTACATTCTTACCAGGAGAAACTGGTTTCCCAAAGCTCATATTTAATACTTTCGCACCGTTATCTACTGCATATCTGATAGCATTGGCAACGTCTTTATCTCTTTCATCTCCATTAGGGACAGTTCTTACAGACATGATTTTAGCCACTTTGGAAGCAACTCCGTACTGCACTTCTTTTCCTTGCGGAAGTCCTGCAATAATACCTGCCACGTGGGTTCCATGTTCTGCATCCGGTCCTTCATAGTGATTATTTCCATAGATTTTTTCAGAATAATCATCGTAGTTATCTCCTACAATCTCTTTTCTCGGATCGTATGAAAGGTCATATTGTTTTGCAGCTGGAGCAAAATGATCGATGGCTTCTTTCATTTCCTCCTTCATCTTTTTTTCAAATTCTTCTGCTGATTTTCCTTTAAATTCCGGACTTTGTGAAATCTGGCCTAAGAAATCCAGAGCAATAGCATCCCTCTGATCTGTTGGAGCTTTGATAGCTGCAATAGTTTCAGCAGTTACAGGCTTACCTCCTAATAGTTTTACCATATTAGGAATCAGCTCATTCAACATAGAATAGGTCTGAAAGTTTTGTTTCGCCTCGATACTTTTTTTATTGAACATATCTTTGGCTTTCATATACATCTCAAACTCCTCCTTCATTTTAGCCTGGTTGGCTTTATTTTTTGTAGAATCATCTCCTTCGAAAACAGGCTTATATTTGGCAACTACTCTCGTTACCTCCATGTTATCGATATCAATATCACCGTTTTTACCTCCTATGAAATTCCAACCGTGTACGTCATCAATATACCCGTTTCCATCATCATCTTTACCATTTCCAGGAACTTCATTAGGGTTTGACCATAGGTTCTTTACCAATCCGGGGTGATCTACCTGTACTCCACTGTCTAACACTCCCACCACTACGGTTTTAGGCTTCAGGCCTTTAGATTCCAAGTATTTATAAGCATTTGCTGTATTTACTCCATATACTTTTGAAGATGCAAAATCTTTATGATACCATGTCATCAGATCTTTATCTTCGTTGGGATCAATACTTTTAGCTTTAGATTCCTGTGCAAAAGAGAAACTAAAACCTGCTAAAAAAACTGCAGCTAATAATACCTTTTTCATATGTTGATATTTAATTTTTTAAAGACATATTCCAATCGCCACCTTCATGTTTTTTATCCTGAAAATTTTATCAAAAGCGATTGTATGCTAATATGATTGTTTTATATTTTTTATATATACCAATGATTCCGGGCCTTTATTACAAATAAGGTCAAGAACCGAAAGGTCTTCCAAAAATCCTAATTTATCAGAAAATGTCTGGTAATATTCTTCCATTTGAAATTCTGAAGGAAGTTTTGCCGAAAACTTTTCTCTGAAATTAATACTCTCCGGATTTTTGATATATTCTTCATTCAAAGAGTGTGCCTTTTCTGTTTTCAGTATCTGTTGGATTACTTCTATCCCTTTAAGGTTAAAATCCAGAAGGAACTTTTCTTTAAGGTCAAATATTTTTCTGAACTTATCTTCATAGTATTCGAAATAAGGAGAGCTCTGGTATGCCGTTTTGATCGATTTCCAGTGAAGCGTTCTCCAATCTTCACGATAAGAGATTTCAACATCTTTGAATTCTCTTTTTCCGTTATGGTTAATGGGAATTATTAATGACAATTTTCCGTTGGCACCATAAATATTGGCTCTGTTTCTATACGTCTGTTTCGGGAAATTTTCAAACTGTTCAAATACAATTTCATTCTCAGGATTCAAAAACACTGAGAACCATGAGATTGGGGGCATATAAAATGCCGGCAATAATACATTCGTCATATTCATAATGCAAAAATGAAGTATTTTTTCAAATACTTCATTCTATTTTAAGTTTAATTTTTCTATTAGTCGTCTTCAGTTTTTTTCTTTCCGAATAATTTCACGAAATACTCCCATCCGAAGAATAAGATCAGGATCATCGCTGCAACCCACCAGTAAGAAGTTTTATTGGCTTCTCCTGTGTTGGTAGCTTTGAACATTCTTTCCCAACGGATTTTAAATGGTGCCTGATAAGTAGAGCTGCTGTCAGAGAATGCACCCTGAAGGCTCATCCATGTAAACATTGGTTTTCCAACAATATTTTCTTCCGGAACAAAACCAAAGAATCTTGCATCTAATGAAGCATCTCTGTTGTCCCCAATCATCATATAATAATCCTGCTGAATGGTATACTGAGTTGCTTCTTTTCCGTTGATGAAGATCTTTCCGTTTTTCTTTTCTAAGCTGTTGTGCTCATATTCGGAAATGATCCACTGATACATTGGCAATGTTTCCTGATTGATCGCTACAACATCTCCTTTTTTAGGAATTCTGACAGGTCCGTACCAATCCTGATTCCAAGGTTTGTTGATTGGGAAAATGGATTGCGTTGTATCAATTTTAGTTTTAGCCTCGTCTCTGTAATATACTGCAGCTTCTCCTTTTGGTGAAACCTCTTCCTTCATGTCAATAACGTGAGGAAGTTCTTTAATTTCTTTAGCCGTTTTATCCGTTAAACCCTGGAATCCATAAAGGAAACCTCCGTTATTCTGCTGCACTTCCTGAACCGGTAAGAATCCATAAGCTTTATATAAAGTAGGGATATCTAATTGTGCGTCTGTTGTTACAAGGTATCTGTGCTGTACTTCCTGGTCACCTAAAACAGTCTCCGGCTTTCCGTTAACGAAAAGTCTTCCGGCTCTCATTTCAAAAGCATCTCCTGCTGTAGCCACACATCTTTTTACGTAAGGATCTTTTCTGTCGATCGCTGTATGTACTGAATCCTGAGGATAGTTGAAAACAACTACATCATTTTTCTGTGGTTTATTGAATTGTAAAATTCTTGTGTAAGGAAGCTTTACTCCATCTACATAAGATTTAGGATCATCTTTAGGATTACCTTTCTGTCCTGTATCCATAATAGTTCCCTGAAGGAAAGGTATTGCTACCGGACGCATTGGAAGTCTGTAACCGTAGCTCCATTTGTTTACAAAAAGGAAGTCACCTACCAATAAAGTTCTTTCCATAGATCCTGTAGGAATCCCGAAAGGCTGTGTTACAAAAACATGAATAATAGTAGCGAAGACTACAGCAAAGGTAATGGAACCAATGAATGTATCTTTCTTTTTATCATTTTTCTCTTCGTCTGTAAGAAACAGATCGTTTGCATTTTCATCTTCTAACTCTACATCTTTAGAATAGTTGATTACCGCCATATAAATAAATGGCAAAATCACGGTAAGAATCTGATCTTTGAAAAGTGTTTTCCCGAACTTCTTCACTAAGTAAAGGTGGAAAACAGACATCATGATTGGCCCTACTATCGGAAGATAAGAAAGGATTGCCCACCATTTCGGATGTTTTGTTTCTTTAAGAATAATGAAATAGTTGTAGAAAGGGATAAAAGCAAATAAAGGGCTATACCCCATTTTTTTGAACAGTTTCCAAGATGAAATCCCCATTAATACTGATAGTATGAGGACATATACTGTATAAGTTAAAAAATAATTCATAAATTTTTGTGCCTATTCTTATGATATAAATAATAAAAATGATGAGTAATAAATGATAAAAGCAGTCCGCTGTTTACAATTCACTATTCATCATTTTCTGCTTATTGGTCTGCAATTTACAGAATTTGTTACAAATTAAAGCCCCAAAACGTCTTTCATTGCGAAGTTTCCTTTTTTATCTTTAATCCACTCGGCAGCTACCACAGCTCCCAGCGCAAAACCGTTTCTGTTGAAAGCGGTATGTTTAATCTCGATTTCGTCTACTTCACTTCTATAATACACGCTGTGTGTTCCCGGAACTTCATCTTCACGTACCGCAAAAATCCCCAGCTGCTTGCCTTCTGTTTCTTCCAGCTTCCAGGCATCGAATTTCGGATTGTTTTGAATGATTCCTTCTGCAATGGAAATTGCGGTTCCACTTGGAGCATCTTTTTTATGGATGTGGTGAATTTCTTCCAATTGGCAAGAATATTCATCCACGTTTTTCATCAGAGCCGCCAGCTTTTCATTGAGCGCAAAGAATAAATTCACGCCTAAACTAAAGTTTGAACCATATAAGAAAGCAGTGCCATTATCTACCGCCAGTTTTTCAATTTCAGCTTTTTGATCAAGCCATCCTGTTGTTCCGCAGATCACCGGAATTTTATTTTCAAGACAAGCTTTGATGTTTTCAAATGCAACTTCCGGCAATGAGAATTCAATCACAACATCCGGATTATTAAGATTCTCAGCAGTTGGGGTTTCCTTCAGACGGGCAACTACTTCATGACCTCTCTTCTGTGCGATCTCATCAATGATCTTACCCATTTTACCGTAACCGACTAATGCTATTTTCATATAATCTTTTTTATTTTTAATCTGCATTCAATCCTCAAAAATTCTGCAGGTGTATTGTCTTTTAAAATCTGTAACTTAAACTGAATCCTGTTTTTGGTGCGCTGTACCCATACTGATCCTGAATAACCGATGGTTTAAAAACCAAATCCGGATCATGGCGGCTTTCATAAAGATGGGCATCTACCACAGCATCTACAATATTCAGAATATAGATCAAACCTGTAATGGCAATGGCATAATCCCTTTGTCTTTTGGCTCTGTCCTGTGCGTTACCCAAAGCTTTTTTGTCCAGCCACGGGTGACTGTCTACAAATTCATTAGGAGTTCCATTCAGTTTTGCCACATAATACTCACGGTATTTTTTGTATTGATTGTCATTCCATACGGCAATACCAACCCCAGCACCTACCGCTCCCCAAACAATGGGAATTTTCCAGTATTTTTTGTTATAAAACTGTCCTAATCCAGGTAAAACTGCGGAGTATAATCCCGCTCTGGTAGGGTTTAGCTTTATGGTTTTTGCTGTGGGACCATTCGCTTTTTCAAGATCTTCAATAATCTTTGCTTCTGTTTTGCTTGGTTTTACCACACGAGGTTCTTCTTTCGGAAGAGTCTGCATCCGAACGGTATCGATAGGTTTTACTTGTGAGTAAGCCATTGCAGCAATACACAAGAAAAATGTGAAAAATATTTTCTTCATTTATTTAATATGGGATAAAATATATTCCAACTCTTCTTCATTTTTGAAGTCCAGAACAATTTTACCTTTTTTACCATTTCCAGAAGATTTGATTTCCACTTTTACGTCTAGGATATCTGCGATGGTCTTCTGGGCTTTTTTATAGTTATTGGAAAGCTCCACTTTTGCCTTTTTGGCAGCAGGAGACTTCGGATTCTTCAATGCAGCAGCAGCCTGTTCAGCCTGACGAACATTTAATTTTTCTTTGATGATAAGATCAAATAATACCTGCTGATCTTCTTCACTTTCAAGACTGATAATTGCTCTTCCGTGTCCTGCAGAAATCTCACCACTTCTGATGGCATTCTGAATATCCGGATTTAATCTTAAAAGTCTTATAGAATTGGTAATAGTACTTCTATCCTTTCCTATTCTCTGGCTCAGGTTTTCCTGAGTAAGACCGATTTCCTCTAAAAGCCTATGATAGGTTAATGCTATTTCGATAGCATCAAGGTCTTCTCTCTGGATATTTTCAACAAGAGCCATCTCAAGAAGCTCCTGGTCATTTACTAAACGGATATAGGCAGGAATAGTTGTTAACCCTGCAATTTTAGTTGCCCTGTAACGTCTTTCCCCGGAAATGATTTCAAACTTTTCACCGTCTTTTCTTAGGGTAATCGGCTGGATTACGCCTAAGTTTTTAATGGACTGTGCAAGTTCGTTTAATGCTTTTTCATCAAAATAAGTTCTCGGCTGCGTTGGGTTCGGATAGATATCTTCAAGCGCAACTTCCACAATATTTCCCACAAACTTATCTGCTCCTTCATCTGTAGCGGAATTGATAGTTGCTTTGGATTCTGCACTTAAAATGGCGCCCAAGCCGCGTCCCATAGCTCTTTTTTTGTCCTTCATAGATATAATTGATAAATGATGTTTAAAAAGTGATGACTAGCATTCACCTGTTGGCCATTTATTATTAATTTAATTCTTTATTAAGTTTTCATTCTTCAAAAGAACTTCTTCAGCTAACTGAATATACTGAACCGCTCCTTTACTTTCTGCATCATAGTTCAGGATACTTTCTCCAAAACTTGGTGCTTCACTCAATCTTACGTTTCTGCTGATGATAGTTTCAAAAACCATTTCAGGGAAATGTAGATTGACTTCTTCAACAACCTGATTGGATAATCTCAATCGGCTGTCATACATCGTTAAAAGAAGACCTTCAATTCCAAGATCTTTATTATGGATCTTCTGAACATTTTTAACGGTGTTCAAAAGTTTACCAAGCCCTTCTAATGCAAAATATTCACACTGGATCGGAATGATTACAGAGTCTGCTGCCGTAAGCGCATTGACGGTAATAAGACCTAAACTCGGTGCACAGTCGATGATAATATAATCATAATCATCTCTTACACTTGCCAGTGCCTTTTTCAGCATATACTCACGGTCTTCCTTGTCTACCAATTCAATTTCCGCAGCTACCAGATCGATGTGTGACGGAATAATATCCAGGTTTGGAGTCGCTGTTCTTTTGATACAAACTCTTGTATCCGCACTGTGCTCCAGTAGATTATAGGTAGAATACTGAACATCCTCAACACCCAGACCGGATGTTGCATTCGCCTGAGGGTCAGCATCAATGATTAATATTCTTTTTTCCAATACTCCTAATGCTGCTGCCAAATTTACAGCGGTGGTAGTTTTACCAACACCTCCTTTTTGATTAGCAATACCTATGATTTTTGCCATTATTAGAACTTTAAGTTTCAAAAATACACTTTTTTCTTTGCTCTCGGTGAGTGGGGAAAATCAAAATTGAGTTAAAATATTGTTAATAAGCAATTTAACGATAAAAAAAATTATCCACAAAAAAAATTCTTTGTGGATAACTATTTGAAATTTACTTTTCCGTATTAATTCTCAAATTTCATGGAGATAGGAAATTTGAAATAACTTCTTACGTATTCTCCTTTTTTGTTTTTGGCCGGGATCCATTTTCCTCTGTTGGAAATCATTTTAATTGTTCTCATTGCCTCATTATTAAAATCGGCGTTGGTTCCGTTAGCTTTTACCCCTGAGATGGTTCCGTCCATTTCTACAATAAAGGTAACTGTCGTCTTTACAACATCTTCTGATTCAAATCCTGAACCATCAAAGCTGTTCATTACTTTATTTCTGAAGGAGTCTATTCCTCCTGCAAAACTAGCTTCTACACTAGGATCTTTATCAATAATTGAAGGGTCTGTCTTTTCAACTACCGGATCTGCCTTTACAGCAGGCGGCCCATCACCTCCGATAACCCTTGGTACAATCGGGATATAGGTGGTATTCGGAGTTTCTTTACCTTCTGATGTTTGTGTACTTGCTACCGCATTAATCTTATCCTCAACTTGCTTTTCATTGGTAACAATTGCTTTAGGTTCCGGCAATCTGTCATCATAAGTTTTTACAGCAGGAGCTGGAGGAGTTGGTTTTACAATTTGTACCGGCTGATCTTTCGGCTTTTCTACATCCTGAATTTCAACGACTCTCGGAAGTTCAAATACCGTTCCGACAGGCTCATCAACAGGTTTCAATGCAGAAATCACAAACGGTGTAATGGATACTGCAGCCATTAAACTTGCTCCGATAAAAAGCGCTTTGGTTAATATTCTATCTGATTCGTTTCTTAATACATAGGCACCATAGTCTTTATTGCGGTGCTCAAAGAGAACTTCGTTAAAACGAAATTCCTGGTTTTGGTTATGTTGTTTCATCACTACTACTATTTAAACTGTTAAAAATTGTGATTATTAGTTTTGTTAGCTCTTATCGATAAGCAATGTTGTAATATCAAAACATCTGCCAAAATTTTAGCAAAACAACATAATATTAGAAAATTTTATGATAATGTTTAAATTTTAACATTTATAAATAGAAAGTTTATCTGGAAAAACACTACTGCTTTTCATAAAAATAAATCACACAAATAACAGTGTACGAATTGAGTAGAGACACTATAGAAGCAGCAGAATAAGAGTAAGTGGTATTAATAATCCCAGGGCATTAATAATAATCAGAATAACAGAACTGATCTTTGTTTTCGAAAAGCTTTTTGCAGCAAAATAGATTCCACCCGTACTAAAAAGCAAACTGCAGACAATAAACAGAATCAGTACAAAATCTGAAATCTTACCGAGGGGTAAACCTAAATATATGATAAACAAAACAGCATAGGCAATCGTAAGATACAAGCTGATGACGATATTGTCCAGAAAACGCCGGGGTATTTTATTTTCTTCCATAATTTTTCTTATTTACATTTTTGCTTGAAAACAAAAGTATACAAAAATTCAAGATTGGAATTATCTCTTAATCCTAAAATCCTTGTCAAGGTTTTGAACCTTGACAAGGATGGATTGAAAAGCTGAAAAAGTAAAGTTTTAAACAAAAAAAAGAGACCATCCCATGATGATCTCTCTGTTATTTTTATCTTTAAGAATATTAGAATAATTCTTTTCTGATGATGTTCTGACTTCTTTCAGGACCTACAGAAACTAAGTATACATTGATTCCTAAGTATTTTTCAATAAACTCGATGTATTTCTGTGCAGTGTCAGGAAGTTCATCATAGCTTCTTGCTTTCGTAATATCTTCGCTCCAACCTGGTAAATCCTGATAGATTGGTTCGTAGTTGTATAGTTTTTCTGTTGAAGAAGTGAAATAATCGATGATTTTTCCGTCTTCAGTTTTGTAATGTGTTACTACTTTCAGGTTCTCAATTCCTGTAAGAACGTCAAGCTTAGTGATTACAAGGTTGTTGATTCCGTTGATCATACAAGCATGCTTTAAAGAAACAAGGTCTAACCAACCTGTTCTTCTTGGTCTACCTGTAGTGGCTCCAAATTCACCACCGATCTGTCTGATTTTTTCACCCAGTTCGTTATCCAATTCAGAAGGGAAAGGTCCGTTTCCTACTCTTGTACAGTAAGCTTTTGCTACTCCAATAAGATTTTGAAGTGAAGTTGGTGGAACACCAGCTCCTGAACAAACACCTCCTGTAGATGGAGAAGATGAAGTTACGTATGGATAAGTTCCGAAGTCGATATCAAGCATTAACGCCTGTGCTCCTTCGAATAAAACGTTTTTACCGTCTCTGATCGCTTCGTTCAGCTCAAGTTCAGTATCAACGATTCTGTCCTGAAGCTGCTTTCCGATTGCTAAATATTCGTTGTAGATTTCCTCAACGTCTAACGTTGGCTTTCCGTAATATTTTTCAAAAAGAGAATTCTTAACTTTTAAGTTTTTCTCAATTTTATCTCTTAAAATCTCAGGATTTAAAAGGTCTACCATTCTGATTCCGACTCTTGCAATTTTATCTTCATAACAAGGTCCGATTCCTTTTTTGGTAGTTCCGATCTGAGTTCCTCCGTGTTCCTCTTCACGGTAAGTATCCAAAAGGATGTGGTAAGGCATGATTACATGCGCTCTTCTGCTGATAAAGATATGATCTGTTCTTAAGCCTTTGCTCTCGATCTGACCAACTTCTCTAATGAAAGATTTAGGGTTTACCACTACTCCGTTCGCAATGATACATTTCCCTTTGCATTGAAGAACTCCTGAAGGAAGAAGGTGCAAAACGAATTTTTCTTCACCCACATAAACCGTGTGACCAGCGTTGTCTCCACCCTGGAAACGTACTACATAGTCCGATTTTGCTGATAAAACATCCGTTATTTTTCCTTTGCCTTCATCTCCGTACTGAAGACCTACAACTACATAAGTTGACATATTTTACTTTTGTTTTTAGATTCGTGCAAAATTACTTTTAAAAAATTGGGTGAGCAAATTCTAGGTGGATTTTATTTTTGGGTGGGGTGGAAATCATGAGGTCGAATTATTATTTTTATATATTTGAAATACTTACTTTCTAAATATATATAAACACTTTTAATGAATAATATCTCTAATCAAAATATTGAAGAAAATTTAAATTCTATTGATTATAGTTTTATAAATTTTATTCATTCTGAAACACAAAGTGTAGGAAATAACATAATTTGGACTTCTACAGTTGTAATTCTTCTTTGCACCAATATAATTTCTTTATCAGAAATTGAGATTAATGGTCTCAAAATAGACATTAAAAAAGAATATATTTCCTATATCCTTTTTACGATTAATGTTTATTATTTTTTACGCTTTTGCAATCTTTTAAATTACGATAATTTAAATTTTAGAATGCCAAAAGAAATTAATTTAATTATCACAGAATCTAAAGAAAAAATAAAACATTATTCTTCTACAATTACTCAACACACAGATAATATTACAAGATTAAATAGTGAAGCAGATACTTTAAATAATGAAGACATAGACTTAGATATAAAAGGTGCTAAATTAGAACTATTAAAAAATGAAATTTTAGACTTAAAAAATAATATGGCTGAAGATTTTAATTCTATTAAATATTTTTCAGATTTATTAGAAAAGACTGAATCTAGATTAGTAATGGGAAATAAATACTTAAAAAATAATAATTTGATAAATAATTATTTCCCAAAATTAATTTTTTCAGCATCTTTCTTTACAATTCTTTGGAGTTTATATCAATTAATTTTCTATTGAATTTTACAAAATCAACATAAATCCTTCCAATTATTTTAAAATTTCTTTGATAATTAACTTTGAATAAATACCAATAATTGGTATATTTGATTTAAAATTAACACAATGGCAAAAAACACATCCATATTATTAGGAGATTATTTTGACAACTTTATCAGCCAACAGATCAAATCCGGAAAATTTTCTTCCGCCAGTGAAGTTGTAAGAACAGCTTTAAGAATGTTCGAACATGAAGAATCTAAAAAAACAGAATTAATCAACGAATTAAAAAAAGGTGAAAAATCTGGTTTTGTTGAAAATTTTGACCGTAAAGAATTTTTGAAAAATCTTCATCAAAAACATTCTGCTGACTAAATGAAATACAAAATCAGTAAAGAAGCGTCAAATGATTTAGAAAAAATCTGGCTTTACACCTTCGAAACCTGGTCAGTAAAACAGGCAGATCGTTATTTTGATTTGCTCATGAATGAAATTGAATATTTATCTGAGAATCCAAAATCTGGAAAAGATTATGGTGAAATCAGAAAAGGATATTTCCGTTCAAGGGTGAAATCTCATTTTATATTTTACAAAATCAATCTTAAAAATGAAGAAATTGAAATCATAAGAATTCTTCATCAACAAATGGATATTTCATCAAGATTAAATGAATAGAAAAATCATTAATTCTGTATCTTCAATTACCCTCCAAACCAAAAGAGAATCCCCCATGAGATCACTACAAAAGTCTGCATACCTCCCATCAAAAATAAACAGCAAGTCCCAGCTTTTCTACACCTTATTTTCACCTGAGACAGCAAAAGCTACCCTACTTATTGTTCACGGCATGCAGGAACACAGCGGAAGATATGCAGAGATTGCAGAATATTTTGCCAGTCATGAAATTGCTGTATTAACGTATGATCATTTGGGGCACGGAAAATCTGTAAAAGAGAAAAAAGACATTGGTTTCTTTCAGCTTGAAAAACCGGATGAAAGGCTTGTTGCTGATGCAGAAATGATGGCAGATCATCTTACAGAACAATATCCAGATGTTCCTCATTTTATTTTGGGACATTCTATGGGATCTTTTATCACGCGTTGTCTTCTTCAAAAGGCAAGCAGTAAATTTTCCGGAGCTATCATTACAGGAACCGGCGGACCTTTACCTGGAATAGGTGTATTGAGAGCTTATTTATCATTAACCAATGTCATAGCGCCTCATCATCGTACTTTTTTGAATTCTGTTTTCACAAGTGTCAACAATAAGCATTTTAAAAAAGATAAAGATTTCAGTGATACCAGCTGGCTGAGTGTCAATACAAAAAACAGAAAAGCCTTTGAACAGGATGAACTTTGTGGAATTCCGTTCACTCACAATGCTTTTTATACTTTATTTACCATTTATAAAAAAGCCACATCAAGGAATTGGGCTTCATGTATTTCAAAATCATTTCCTTTCCTGTTTATAAGCGGGCAGAATGACCCGATTGGTGATTTTGGTAAAGGTGTGATACATACCGTTAATCATCTAAAAGCTGATGGTTTCCAACATATAGATGTAAAGATCTATCCTGAAATGCGTCATGAAATTTTGAATGAGGAAATACGGGAAGAAGTGCTGAAGGAAATCTCTAATTGGATTTCAAAGTATTAAAATCTCTCGCAGATTATAGAGATTTCGCAGATTTTATAGAATAATAAATCATGAGAATACATATTTTCGGAGCTTCCGGTTCTGGAGTGACCACTTTAGGAAAAGCTTTGTCTGGGGAACTTAATATTGAATATTTTGACAGTGATGATTTTTTCTGGCTTACAACCCAGTATCCATTTACGGAAAGACAAAATCCTAAAATAAGAAATACTTCTGTTTCAGAGAAGCTTCACACTACTGAAAACTGGATTTTTGGAGGCTCAATCATTCATTGGGGAGAAAATGTATTTCCTGAGTTTGATCTGATTATATTTCTCTATCTGCCTTCTGAACTCAGAATGGAAAGACTGAGAAAAAGGGAATATGAAAGATACGGCGATGAACTGATCACCCATCCTGAAAGGGCCAAAAAATATCAGGAGTTTATGGATTGGGCTAAAGATTATGACCATAATACAGGGATTGCCAACAGAACTTTAAAAGCTCACCTTGAATGGTTATCTGATATAGACACTCCTCTGATTGAACTTTCAGGTGATTATGAGCTGTCTCAAAAGATGGAGATTATTTTGGATAGAATAAAACAGGGAAACTTACTTGCTAAGTAGAGATTGCTTCGCTTTGCTCGCAATGACGGGTGATGTTACTTTTAAAAGGAATTGTTAATTTAGGACACTGAAAAAACAAAATCAATCACCGTGACTATAGAAGAACTTATAAAAGACAAGACAGTAAAATCAAAGGAAAAAGTAGACATCATCAGCAAATGGATTGTTGATGCTTCTTTACCTAGTGATGAACTGATTGCTTTCGCAGAGAAATCAAAAGACCCTGTAAAAGCTACGTGCATAGAAGCGTTAGAATACGCTACGAAACAGAACCCTAACCTTGCAGATGAAACCGTATTTTCATTTGTTACCCAAACGCTTACTGAAAAAGCACCCAGAATAAAATGGGAAAGCGCCAAAGTAATAGGTAACACCGCCCATTTATTCCCTGAAAATCTGGATAAAGCCATCACCAATCTGCTAAGCAATACAGGTCATGAAGGAACTGTGGTACGATGGAGTGCAGCATTTGCGTTGGGGGAGATTTTGAAATTGAAAACCAGTCATAATACAACCCTGCTTCCTGCTCTTGAAAGTATCAGTGAAAAGGAAGAGAAAAACAGTATCAAGAAGATTTATATTGATGCAGTTAAGAAAACGAAGAAATAATTCATAAAAATAAAAACATGGAAATTGATTTCCATGTTTTTTATGATAGGTTTTGGCTAAAGCCAATGGAATTGTTTTGATATTGAAGGTGGGCTAAAGCCCACCCCTATTGAATTTTTCATCTTATTATAAAATAGCTTTTTGTAACTATCATCCGCCACATCTGCTAAATCTGTGAGAAATATAATAATTACTCCAGTATTAATTCTCTATCCATCCCAATCTCCTCCAGAAAAACTTCATCATGGGAAATCACCAGCAAGGTTCCATGATAATCTTTGATAGAATTGGTGAGAATTTCTACATTCTGAAGATCAAGGTTATTCGTAGGTTCATCAAGAATAATCACATCAGGTGCTTTATTGCTGATAGAAAGTCCGCAAAGAAGTAACCGTAAACGTTCACCACCACTGAGCATACCACATTTCTTGTCCCAGGTGTCTTTCCAAAATAAAAATCTGGACAATAATGTTTTCACTTCAGATTCCTGCATTGCATTGTCATTGAAAGTCTGTACAAAGTCATAAAGCGTCGAGTCATTATCAATCAGAGAATATTCCTGATCAATATAGATGCTGTTGAATTCCGTCTTATTTATTTTCCCCTCTGAAGGTTCAAGTTTTCCCAGCAAAAGTTTTATCAGTGTTGTTTTTCCGGAACCGTTTGAACCTTTCACTGATATTCGATCTCCGCTTCTCAATTCAAGACTGATGTTTTCTTTCCAGAGTTTTTCTTTTCCGTAAGTGAAATTAATACCTTCAGCAGCAACAAGGATCTTTCCTGAATGCAGATTGGAATCATTAAAATTAACTTTCATCTGATCAGAATTCTTTAAAGAGGAACGCAGATCTCTTAAATCACCAGAAATCCCACTGATTTTCTCAGCATGTACACCTTTAAGTTTTGAACTGTTTTTTTCAGCATTATTCCGAAGCGTATTCATCATAATTCTGGCTACTCCGGATTTCTCCTGCTTCCCTTTACCTCTTGCATCGAGCTTTTGTTTACGTTCCAATGTTTCCCTTTCCTTTTCTTTTGCCTTTTTCAAAGCGCGTTCTTTGGAGTGAATATCATTATGCAAAGCTTCCTCCTCCACTTCTTTCTGTTCTGCATAGAAGTCATAATTTCCACCATAGGCAGCAATTCCCTGATTGCTTAATTCGAATATGATATCCACAAGATTGAGCAAAGTACGGTCGTGGCTTACGATAACAACTGTTGCATCTGTTTTGTCAATAAGATCATACAAGAGTTTTCTTCCCTCTCTGTCCAGGTGATTGGTTGGTTCATCCAATATGATAATATCAGGTTGATTGATCTGAATTCCGGCAAGAAAAACTTTGGTCTTCTGCCCTCCGCTCAGGCCTTCCAGTTTTTGAGTTAATTCAAAATTATCGAGTCCCCAATGTTCCAGAGCATGCTGACATCGTTCTTCAATGTCCCAGTCGTCATTGAGCGTTTCAAAATACATTTCGTCCACATCTCCATTGGTAATTTTGTGAAGAGCCTGTAATTTCCTGTCTATTTTCAGGCATTCAGCAATGGTAAAATGATTAAAATTCCCAAACATCTGAGGTACATAAAAAATATCACCCTGGATATTGATATTGCCGTTTAAAGGTTGTATTTCACCTGCGATTATTTTCAGCAGGGTTGATTTCCCCATACCATTACTTCCCACCAAAGCAGATTTGGTATGAGACTGTATTGTTAAATTGATATGATTGAATAGAAGATTTCCTCCCGGAAACCCAAAGGATATATTTTGCAGTAAAATCATGATTTCTTTCTTAATAAAGGTTGAACACCGGCAACATCTTCGTTACCGTTTTATTGAGTCTGAAAGAAATGATATCCTACATATCTGTATTTTTGGGTTTTGAAAGAACAAAGATAGTCATTTTTCTGAATATTTGCTTTTCATCAATAATCAGGACATTTATCATCCCTACATTATTCATCATTTCAAACACCTGTTTTTTAAAATCCTTTCCTGAATCCTTTTTTTAAGGCTATACATTCTATCCCGCTAAACAGCTTATTGTTATTATTATTTAAACAGACTTCATCAGGATATTCAATTCTGCGATCCCGAAACCCTTAAACTTTCAAACTGATAAAAACAGGAAAGTATTTTAATCAAAAATCCGTAACTTTGCCAACTACTAAAAATTTTATGGAAAGCATTAAAGTTCACGACAAAACTTTCGTTCCTTATTTAAAGGATGCCGAAATTCAGGAAATTGTAAAAGAGACAGCGCTAAGAATTTATGAAGATTACAAGGATGAAGTTCCTGTTTTCATTGGGGTTTTAAATGGAGTTGTTATGTTCTTCTCTGATCTTTTAAAATATTACCCGGGAGAATGCGAAATTGCCTTCATTCAAATGAGTTCTTATGTAGGAACTGAATCTACAGGGATCGTTTATCAGAAAATGGAGCTTACTAAAGAAGTGAAAGACCGTCACATCATTCTTGTAGAAGACATTGTAGATACAGGAAATACGGTTGAAAGTCTTTTCAAATATTTCAAGGAAACACAACGTCCTAAATCTATAAAACTGGCTAGTTTCTTATTGAAACCTGAGATTTATAAGAAAGATTTCAAACTGGATTATATCGGAAAAGAAATTCCTAATAAGTTTGTACTTGGATACGGACTGGATTATGATGAGTTAGGAAGAAATCTACCGAATTTATATCAGTTGGAAGACGGACAAATCAACCATTAAACGCTGTTGGCTATTAGCTGATAGCTTTTAGCTTAAAATTATATAAAGAAATAAATTTAATAATAACTTAAAAAAGCTGAAAGCAAAAAAAGCAAGCCGCCAAAAGC
The DNA here is from genome assembly GCF_024158915.1 of Chryseobacterium sp. S0630. Classification (GTDB taxonomy): domain Bacteria; phylum Bacteroidota; class Bacteroidia; order Flavobacteriales; family Weeksellaceae; genus Chryseobacterium. Next base: position 24,154 of record NZ_JAMZGF010000031.1, read on the forward strand.
CAAGAGCCAGAAGCAAAATGCCCATTGCTGGAAGCGTATCAACATTATGATAAACATTGTTCTGTTCGGCCCTCCAGGAAGTGGAAAAGGAACACAAGCTCAGAATCTAATCGAGAAATTCAATTTAAAACAGGTTTCAACAGGTGATCTTTTCAGATACAATATGAAAAATGACACTGAACTTGGTAAATTGGCTAAGTCATACATCGATAAGGGAGAATTGGTTCCGGATCAGGTAACAACAGATATGCTGATCGACGAGATCAAAAAACCTACTGATACCAACGGTTTTATTTTTGACGGATACCCAAGAACAACTGCTCAGACAGAAGCTTTGGAAACCATCGTTAAAGAAGTACTGAATGATGAGATAGACATCTGTCTTTCATTGGTAGTAGAGGACAAAATTTTGGTTGAAAGACTTCTGAAAAGAGGTGAAACCAGCGGAAGATCAGACGACAGCAATGTAGAGATCATCGAAAACAGAATTAAAGAATATTATACCAAAACAGCAGAAGTTGCCGAGCTTTATAAGCAGCAGGGTAAATATGTAGAGGTAAACGGTGTTGGAGAAATTGATGAGATTTCCCAAAAACTTTTCGCTGAGGTAGAGAAAATTAAATAATCGGGATACGGGTGCGGGATAGAAAATTTCCTCCCGTAGCCTGCAACTCGCAACACAAACTATATGTCTAACTTTGTAGATTACGTAAAGATCCATTGTAAAAGCGGACACGGAGGTGCTGGTTCTGCCCACCTTCGCCGTGAAAAGTATATTCCTAAAGGTGGTCCTGACGGTGGCGACGGAGGTCGTGGCGGACACGTCATCATGAGAGGAAATGCTAATGAATGGACTTTGCTTCCACTCCGATACACCCGTCACATAAAAGCAGAACGAGGTGAAAACGGAGCGAAAAACCAGCTGACAGGAGCTGACGGTTCTGATATTTATATTGATGTTCCCATTGGGACTATCGCTAAAAATGAAGAAGGTGAAATTATCGGAGAAATCCTTGATGACAAGCAGGAAATCATTTTGATGCAGGGAGGAAAAGGAGGAAAAGGAAACGAACATTTCAAATCCTCTACCAACCAGACTCCAAGATATGCTCAACCCGGAATGGATGGTGAAGAAGGCTTTGTGGTCTTCGAACTTAAAATTTTGGCCGATGTAGGACTTGTTGGATTTCCAAATGCTGGAAAATCTACACTTTTAGCATCTGTTTCTGCGGCAAAACCAAAAATTGCCAATTACGCTTTTACCACTTTAACTCCTAACCTTGGGATTGTAGATTACAGAAATTACAAATCATTTGTAATGGCTGATATTCCCGGGATTATTGAAGGAGCAGCAGAAGGAAAAGGCTTAGGACACAGATTCCTGAGACATATTGAAAGAAACTCTATCCTTTTATTCTTAATTCCGGCTGATTCTGAAAATCATTTCCAGGAGTTTAAAATTCTTGAAAATGAATTGAAAGAATATAACCCAGAATTACTGGATAAAGATTTCATTATTTCCGTTTCAAAATCTGATCTTTTGGATGATGAACTAAAAAAAGAAATCGCAGCAGAGTTCCCGGAAAACAAACAGCCTCTGTTCTTCTCAGGTGTTACAGGAGAAGGTCTTATGGAGCTGAAAGATGCTATCTGGAAACAATTGCACGGATAGAAATACATTGATTTATCAGTTTTATTTTGAAAATAGAACTGCATCATAAAAAAACAGTCTCAGATTTACTCTGAGGCTGTTTTTATGTATACAATTTCTTCCACTCAATATTTTAAACCATTAAGAAGGATGTAAGAAATAAAGCATAGTTAAGATAAATCATTCTGATTCTTAAGCGCGAAGCGAAGCTTACCTTAATACTCTTAACACCTTATTAAATCTTAATGGTTCAAAAAATAAAGGTTTAATTATATTTAATATTAAACCATTAAGAAAGATTTAAGAGATAAAGTATAGTTAAGATGAGTCATTCTGATTTCTTAAGCATAAAGCGAAGTTTCTCTTCATATTCTTAACATCTTAATACAATCTTAATGGTTCAAAAAAGCAAAGGGTTAAACAGCTTTCCTTTTTTATATTTAACATAAAAACATAGTAAGATGAATACTTTTGGAACAATTATTGGGAGATTCTTTCAAATTGAAAAAACTATGAAATATTTGCTAGCCATTTGTGCATTTGTATTTTTGACATCCTGTACAACTTCTCAGAAAGTAAATTCAAAATATACTACAATTGAATATGAAGCAACTCCCTGCTTTGGATTCTGTCCAGTTTTTAAAATGACAATCAATCCGGACAGAACGGCTGTTTTTGAAGCAGAACATTTTAATTTTAATGATAAACCTTCTAAAGATGAGTTTTCCAAACCCCGTGAAGGAACTTTTAAAGGAACCATTAAAGAAGAAGATTACAATAAATTAGTCAGTTTACTTGATAGCTTAAATCTAAAAAGTTTGAATGATAAATACGGTGAACACAATATTACCGATCTTCCAACATCATATTTAAGAATAAAATTCGCCGATGGGACATCAAAAAATGTAGAAGATTATGGAAAACGTGGAAGTAAAAAGCTTTCGGAAGTGTATCAGTTTTTTGAAAATTTAAGAAAGAATCAGGAATGGACTAAGATACAATAGCCCATTTAAAAATATTTAGATTATTTTTGTGCAAATAATTCCTTCTTTTGGGGGAATTATTTTTTTGTAAAATTATTAACCATTTAAAACAACATGGAAAAAAACTTTTTTTTCGCTTCACTATTTGCCTTTTCAGGCTTCATTAATGCCCAAACTCAACAACCCGCAAAAACAGAATCTTCTATCAGCTTTGGAGTGAAAGGAGGATATTCTTTATCCAGCATGAAACTTTTTGATGATAAACTGGATTCCAAGTCTTATTTCTACGCAGGTATTCTGGCAGAGCAGCCAATATCCCCAAAATTCGGAGTACAGGCCGAGGTTCTTTATACTCAGCTAGGCGGTAAAATTTCATATCCTATAACAATACAAAATACTCAGGGCAGTTTAGGAAATATGAACTATACATATTCCCTAACTCAGATACAGGTTCCCATTTCTGCAAAGTATTATATCATTCCTAATCTTTCTGCTTCTGCCGGGATGAATATTGGTTTCAATATTTCTACAAAAGAAGAAGCCAGCAGCAGGATAACCGGAACTGAGAAAAGAAATTATGATGGAGTAAAGACCTTAAACTTATTTCCATTCCTGGGAGCAGAATACAAGCTTAGCAACAAGTTTTTTGTAGATGCAAAATATAATTTCAATTTTATAGAGATAAGTAAAAACAATACTTTACCTATGAAAGTCGGTTTTCTGCAGGCTGGTGTAGGATATAAATTTAAATAAACATTAGTTTTTATATCAATAAAGTGACTGCTCATATATGGGCGGTCATTTTATTTTATATCCTCAGCAGTATCTTTATAAATACCTAAAATACTAAAAGAATATCTTAATTTTTTTTAAACTACCTTTGCAGAATGTAATTCTTTCAGACTGAAGGAATTTTTATTTAAATTTTAAAATAATTCATTTGAATTTTACAGACTTAAACTTAATAGAACCTATTGCAAAAGCAATCCAGGAGCAGGGATACACGACTCCTACTCCTATCCAGGAAAGATCTATTCCTGATATTTTGGAAGGCAGAGACTTTTTAGGTTGTGCGCAAACAGGAACAGGAAAGACAGCAGCTTTTTCCATCCCTATTCTACAGAATTTATCCAAAAATAAAATTCCCAATAAACATATAAAAGCGTTAATTCTGACTCCAACCAGAGAACTGGCTATTCAGATTGAGGAAAATATTAATGCTTACGGTAAATACCTTCCATTAAAGCAACTTGTCATTTTCGGTGGGGTAAAACAAGGAAATCAAGAAGCAGCCTTGAGAAAAGGCGTTGATATTCTGGTAGCAACTCCGGGAAGACTTCTGGACTTTATTGCACAAGGAATCATCAGCCTGAAAAACCTTGAGATTTTTGTTCTTGATGAAGCAGACAGAATGCTGGATATGGGATTCGTACATGATGTAAAAAGAATCATTAAACTTTTACCTCAGAGAAGACAGACTTTATTCTTTTCGGCAACAATGCCTGGTGAGATTCAAAAGCTGGCTAATTCTATCCTTAACAATCCAGTGAAAGTGGAAGTAACACCTGTTTCTTCTACTGCAGATACCATCAAACAATCTGTATACTTTGTAGAAAAAGACAACAAACTGAATTTGCTTTCTCACATTCTTCAAAATGATATTTCAGACTCTGTATTGGTTTTTGCAAGAACGAAACATGGTGCAGATAAGATTTCCAGAAAACTTCAGAAGGATAATATCTCTGCAGAAGCTATTCATGGTAATAAATCTCAGAATGCGAGACAGAATGCGTTAAACAACTTTAAATCCGGAAAAACAAGAGTTCTTGTTGCGACAGATATTGCGGCAAGAGGAATTGATATTGATGAACTGAAATTCGTTATCAATTTTGAACTTTCTGATGTTTCTGAAACCTATGTACACAGAATCGGAAGAACAGGAAGAGCCGGAGCAGAAGGTAATTCTATATCTTTTGTAGACGGACTTGATCTTTTGAATTTAAAGAATACCGAAAAACTAATTGGGAAGAAAATTCCTGTGATCAAGGATCATCCGTTCCATACTGATGACCTGATAGCACAGAAAAGGGATTCGAATAATAAACCGGTTTCTGCTGGTGGTGGTAAGCCTAAAACAGGTAATGGCAACACTTCAAGACCGAATAACAACCGTAAAAAGCCTGCTGCGGGTGCTTCGGTAGGGTTTAAAAAACCTAAGAATAAGAATTTCACCAGAAAAAAATAAAATAAAAGTCCTTTTCTTTGAAAAGGACTTTTTTATTGATCGTTTATTATTATTCTGTTTTTTGTTTTGTATAGCAGTAACCTATAATACAAAATGGTAAACAGGCTGCCAGATAAGTGGTAGAAAAGAAATTATTCTGGTAAGAAAATCCTAAAGTAAAATACTGTTCACTTACAAAGCTCAACATCACCAAAAAAAGGATATAGGCTGAAAAGTAAAATACTGTTTCTATTTTTTTAACATAGAAGGAAAGGATTACCGACAGTATCATAAAGAACAGCATAACAAATTTATTGCTTTGCCCCTGAAGATTAAGAGGATTATATTGCAGCACATGCTCCATACTTTTGGCAGGCAGCAGAACGGATGCCAATAAGATTGCTACCGTTAATAAAAAACTTAATCCAAATTTTATTTTGTTTTTCCAGCTGGTTTTCAAAAAAGGGTTTAATAAAAAGATAATCAAAGGAATGATCACTACGCTTCTTGTAAGACATAGAATTCCTATGCATATTCCCAACAGATAAGGTCTTTTAAAATAATCATCTTTAAACATTCTGTTCCAAAAAAGAATAAAGGCTGCCACTGCAATAAAGGAAGAGATAAAATCACTCTTACAAACCACTTCATAAATATAAGCCAGGGAAATACCTAACATTCCTATCGCAAGAAATCTCTGAAAATTGCCCTTAAATTCTAAAAAGATAACATAGGAAAACAGTAGAAAGGCTGCAACCTGAAGATATCCGACATTCCCTAAAAAATAAAATACACTTGACAAAAGCAATTGCCCGGGAAGATAAGATGATAAATTCCCCATGAAATTTGGAGTATCATAGATGTATTCTCCTTTCACCCAATGTTGCACAGAAAATTCCAACGTTGCCCATCTGTCAATATTCATTTTGTAAGGATCTTTCATCACATGGCACATTGCAATGTAAGCAATCGTTGTAAAAATAATAAGAAGATATACCGATTTTTTGGTCCATAATTTTTTCAACCAGGACCATTTTCCTAAAGAAAATAATAATAAATTGCCTCCTGAAAAAAGAATAATTAAAATAGTAAGAGGAACAAAAGACTGTCTGATTCCATATTTTGTCAGAAATAAAAGATTAATGATGAAATAAACAGCAAACAGCAATATGCCATTCAACCTGTTGCTCCTAATAAAATTTAACAGGGCGCTCATTAATTATGGTATTTGAAAAATGTTTTTAGCATTTTCTGTCGTGATACGGTCTATCTCAGAAAAATCTTTCCCATAGATATTCACCAGTTTTCCTGCAACCAGATCCAGATAAGAGCTTTCATTTCTTTTTCCTCTGTGCGGAACCGGAGCTAAATATGGAGAATCTGTTTCCAGAACAATTTTGTCTAAAGGTATTTCGTTCAGAAACTGGTCTATTTTCCCGTTTTTAAAGGTCACTACTCCACCGATCCCTAAAATAAAATTAAGATCAATAGCATGCTGTGCCTGTTCCAGATTTCCTGAAAAACAATGAAAGATTCCTCTTAATTTAGGGTGTTTTTTTCTTTCCAATACTTCAAACGTTTCATCAAAACTTTCTCTTGTATGGATCACAATCGGAAGATCTTTTTCTATCGCCCAGTCAATCTGCTGTTCGAAGGCTTTCACCTGAATATCAAGTGTTGTTTTATCCCAGTACAGATCAATTCCGATCTCTCCTATGGCCGGAAAATGTCTCTGATCAAGATAATTTTTAACGATTTCAAGTTCCTTTTCCCATGATTCAGGTTTTACATAACAAGGATGTAATCCCATCATTGAAAAAATCTGTCCCGGATATTCTGTTTCCAGCTGCAACATTTTTTCATGCGATTCAGAATCGATAGCAGGAAGATAAAATTCTGTAATTCCTTTATCTAAAGCTCTCTGAATGGCTTCTTTTCTGTCTTCATCAAATTCTTCTGCGTATAGATGTGTATGTGTATCAATCATTTTATTTAAAATTTCAATAGATCTTCATAAGGGTTTTCAAGTCCCAGCAATAGTCCGAACGCGGGTTCTGTTTTTATTCCCTGTTTTTTAAGTTCTATTATTTTTTGTTTAAATTTTTCTCCTTTTTCCTGTAATATTTTGTATTCGGCAACCATGTGAAGGTATGCATTCTGCTGCGTTGTAGGTTTATTCTGTCCGAAAATCTCAATGGGAAATCCTTCCAGCATAAAATTTAGTGTAATACATTTTTCACCATTTACGATAGGATATTCTACTTCTGCATCGTGAGGAGTAAGCTGGCAAAATAGTAAATCATCCAGAAAGTCCTGTTCATATTTTAAATCCACCTCGAAAATAAGATCCAGATCACTTCCTTTGATATCAATTTCTATAGGAACCGTTCCTGCTAAAATGGGAGAATAATCCTTCAATTTATCGAAAACACGATATTTTGTAAGAATTTCATATGCTTTTTTCTGTCTTTCATTTCCATCTTTCAGATAGTCTATTCTGGTGAAATCAAGCATTTAAAATATTTTATGTTTTACTTTTTTACGTTGTACATCAATCCTTTGATCCAGTTTTTCTCTGAATTCTATAAACTTAGGATCTTTCTTATCACTGGTCTTGTGTTCCAAAGCTTTGATGATCTTAAAGTTTTCTCTGATAAAATTCTGGGTTTCTTCTGAAAAATAAGATTTTCCAAACTTCTCAAAAATATAATTCACCGCCTGTGTACTGGGATGAATCATGTCTTCTTTGTAAAAACGGTAATCCCGGAGATCATCCATTAAAATCTCATAGACGGGAAGATAATGACAGTCTTCAAACATTGAAATAGACTCATGGATAGCCGTAATCAGCTTGGATTTGCTCAATTGATTTTCCACCATTCCGTCTTTTGTATGCCTTACAGGTGAAACCGTAAACAGGATTTGTACTCCTTCTTTGCAAATATCCTTAAGATCCAGAATAGTCTGGTAAATTGAAGTGGTGAGTTCCTGATGGGAAAGCAGTCCTTTTTCAAAAAACTTTTGTGGAATTTTGTGACAGTTGGCCACCAGCTTTTTCTTGGGAAGAAATTCATAGATAAATGAAGATCCGTAGGTGATAATGATCCAGTCGGCTTCCTGAAGAAAGGCATTTCCCGCTTCAATAGCTCCATTAATCTTATCTAAAGTCTGATGAATATATCGGGTATCAAAACTGGTGTGATGATCCAGAGAAATATATTCTTCATTGTAAGTGATCAGTTCCTCTTCTTCATAAAATGCAGAGTCATGTAATCTGTTGACTGCATTATTGATAGAAAAAGGATTAAAAATAGTCCCAAAAGGGTTGTTAAGAGTCTGAAGTTGTCCGTCCTGGAGTAAATCCGTCATCTCAGAGGCAAAACATGATCCTATTGAAAATATTTTATCTTCAATCTCAATCTTCTTTTCTGATGCGGGAATATCAACTTCTGTTCTGAATTTCATTGTATAAGGATTAGGTTGCAGGAAATAAGTAGCGGGTAAATTACTGTTACCTGCTACCTACCCTCTGCTACCTATATTAACTTTCTCTTCTCAACAAATAATTTGCCAGTTCGATAAAAGGTTTTTTCTTTTCTTCCGGAACATCAATTTTCTGAAGATAGCTTTGTCCGATCTCATTATGTTTTTCAATCAGACGTAATGCTTTTTCATCTACTTTTGTTCTTCTGAAAATCTTTTCTACGCCATATACTTTATCAACATTTTCAGTCTTCTTAGAATACCAGTAGTCCAGTTCTTTTCTTTCCTCGTCTGTAGCATGTTCTCTTGCTAGCAGATACAGAACGGTTTTCTTGTTCTCATAAATATCTCCTGCATGTTTTTTTCCAAACTGCGCCTGATCTCCGAATACATCAAGATAATCATCCATAATCTGGAAGGCAATTCCGATATGTTTTCCGAAATTAAAAATAGCTTTAGCATCTTTAAAATCTGCTCTTGCAATTAAAGCTCCGATTTCAAATGAAGAAGCACTCAACACGCCGGTTTTGTAAGTAATCATTCTGATGTAGTCATCAAAAGTAACATCTTTCTGAGTCTCAAAATTGATATCATACTGCTGACCTTCACAAAGAAGAAGTCCGGTATGGGTAAATATTCTGATACAAGCTTTGAAGATTTCAGGTTCAAGATCCTCAAAAAACTTATACGCTTTCAGCATCAGTCCGTCTCCGGAAAGAATTCCTACGTTAAGACCATGTAAAGTATGAATGGTAGGCTTGTTTCTTCTTAAAGGAGCTTCATCCATAATATCATCATGGATCAGGGTGAAGTTATGGAAAAACTCGATAGCCAATGCCGGCTTGATTGCCTGTTTAAGATCTCCTCCAAACATATCACATGCCATAAGCACCATGATAGGACGAAGACGTTTTCCTCCATGGGAAATAATATAATTCATCGGGTCATACAGCTCCGAAGGTTTATCTTTAAAAGTATATTTAGTGATGGCATCTGCAACAATCTGCTGGTATCTGTCTAAAAATTCCATAAAATCTTATAATTTGAACAAAAATACGATTTTTCAAGGCTTTATAAAACAAAAAACTTTGCCCAAATGGACAAAGTTTTTTCTGAATTTACTATCATAGTTCTACTATTAACTTAAAAATAGTACAAAAAGCTCAACTTTAATATTATTTTTATCTATATTTAGTGATATAAAAAACACACTTGAACTAATGAAAAAAAATATCTCCAATTCAGAGATGATTTCCGAGAACCATATTTCGGGCATCAATCGGGTAATTAAACTCGATATTATAGCTGGTGGAAAACCTATCAGACATTTTAAGCATTTCCGTTTACAACAAAGTGCTAAAACACATCATTGTTTTGAGCTTATCCTGGCTCATGATTCCTTAGATGAAACCCAAAACTACAATCTTGAACAGGCAAGACAGTTTATGGGAAAACGATTAACTGTAACGTTCAAATACAAAGATGCAGAGTATGAAAACCCTGAAAGGACGTTTGTAGGAATTATTACAAATGTAGCATTCAGTAAGGAGAAAATGAGCTTGGGAAATATTGTACTTAAAGGTTACAGCCCCACAATTCTGATGGATTCTGCTCCACACACCCAAAGCTTTGGTGGAAGTCAGTCTGTAAATACTTCCATTATTGCAGACAGGGTTATAAAGGAAGTGCTGGGTACCAATGATTTTGATTTCAGAGTAGACGCTCAAAATAACAGTTATATCAACTACAGTGCACAGTATTGTGAGACTCATTATAACTACCTTGCCAGAATTGCTGAAGCTTACGGAGAACAATTTTATTATGATGGAGAAGTGCTACATTTTGGAAAACTTCCACCTCATGAAAAACCCATTAAACTTATTGATGGTAGTAATGTAAATGATATTACTATAGCCCTAAATGCAGTCCATACAAAACCTGAATATTTTGGGTATAATAGCAGTATCCATACAAAAATGTTGGGTATTGACAATCGGATTAAACACTTAGGTGAGTTATCAGCCAAAGCTTATGAATTGAATGATACTATCTTTAAAACCCGTTCACTAACACCTACTCCCATTAATGCCAATATGTTTCGTGATGTAGATGATTCCCAAAAGAGTGCAAGAGGGAGTAAAGCGGTAGATGTTTTTACAGTTTCAGGAGAAACAACAGTTCCGTTTTTATATATTGGCTGTGTTGCCGACTTAGCTATGAGAAAGCCAGACAGCAATCAAACCTCTCATTTTACTACTTTAATGATTACAGAAGTAAGTCATGAAGTTGATGCAAGAGGATATTACACAGGAAATTTTGAAGCAATTGCTGAAGGAACAGGTTTTATGCCGAAGCCTAATTTTGAAATGCCCAAAGCTGAGCCACAAGTAGCAACCGTTATCTCGAATGTTGATCCTTTAAACCAAGGAAGAATACAAGTGCAATTTGATTGGCAATTAAATGATACAACAAGTTTTATCAGAATGATGAGTCCTGATGCAGGAGGAACAGATGCGATAAGCCAGAATAGAGGATTTGTAGCCATCCCTGAAATTGGAGACCAGGTAATGGTAGGTTTTGAATATCATCATCCAGATTTCCCTTTTGCCATGGGCGGAATGTTTCATGGAAATGTTGCCTTGGGAGGTGGAGTCAACAATCACCTGAAATCTATTCAAACCAGAAGCGGAATCCGTATTTTGATGAATGATGCTGAAGGTAGCGTAAATATTATTGACCCAAGCGGAAATACTTATTTTATGGATGGACAGGGAAATATTACGGTGACTGCACCGAAGAATATGACTTTCAATGCTGGAGAAGATATAAACCTTACAGCAGGAAAAAATATGAATACGAATGTAGGAATGAATTCCATAGAAACGGTAAGGATGAATAAAACGGTTGGTGTTGGTTTGTTGCATAATCTTTCTGTGGGAACCAATTATATGGTAAATGTTATTGGAAATTTTGTAGAATACATCAAAGGAAACCTACAGAGTCATACTGATGAAGGAAGGAAAACAACAACTAAAGAGATGAAAGTAGATAGTGAGAGTCATATTAAAGTCAACTCTTCAGCTATGATAAAAAGAAATAGTGGCGAAAGAACTAATGATTTCTAAAATAAAAATACTATGAAAATTACAATAGTTGAAGGAACAACCAAAATAACAAGCAAAAAAGAAATTCTCTATCATATTTTTGGCGGTAATGCAGAGTTCAATGCAGTTCAGAAAAACATATGGACTGCATCTAATACTCATATTGGAGATTATGAGGAAATGGAGATAGAAGTTGAATCAAACAATTCATATATTCCTATTGTCAGTATAGATGAAACAAAAAATAAAATATATGATGTTTACACCAATGCAAAAAAAGTATCAACATTAAGTATGCATATACAACAGAATCTAAGAAACCCAAAAGCAAAAAAAATAAAATTTAAATCAGAAGATAAAATCGTAAAAATAAAATTTAATGTAAAACAGGGTAACTCAAATGCCCAAGATAGCGATGGAGGAAACATAACTGCAAATTTTTTTGATGTTGATAGTAAATTTATAGAAAGTAAAGTCTATAAGAAATTAAAATATGGGGATGGTTTTGAACTAGACTGGGATAAATCGTTAAAAATTAGTATAGTCGAGTTTTTTGCCGATGATAACGATTGGTATTTTAATGGTGGAATAAGCAATGTTTTTTGTGGTGTAATAAAATATGGTTCTAAAGTAGGTAGAAAATTAACTAAAAATATAGAAAACTTACCTACTGCAAAACCAACTGAGAAACTACCAAAAACTCATACTTACAATTTTCCGTTGGAATCTTTCGCAGTAGCAAATAAATATAAAGACCCTCAAGGAATGTGTTTTGCAATTTCTATGGCAAGAGTTGGAAAAGCTTTCCAAGATTTTAAAATAAACGATGCAATTTCAGTTACTGCTAAAGGAGACGATTATACATATTCAGGTACAATGTTAAAAAATATTCCTGATAAATATTTTGGTTATGGTGTTGGAGGTACATTAAGTAAAAATGGGTATGCTGATTTACTGACCAATGTTGATATATGGAAAGGAAAACTGGAAGAAGGAGCAATGATACAATATTGGAACAATCCTAATAACAAAGATTGGCCTAGAATAAAAGAAGCAATAAAAAATAGTATTGGAAAAAATAGAGAAAATTGGGATACAGATTTTGGAGCTGGTCATTCTGTTATATTTAAGTCTTATATTTATGGAGAAAATAATAAAATCATAGCATTATGGTGCTATGATTATTCTGGTACTCAAAGAAGATTTGAAAAAAGTGATACAAAGATATTTTTAGGAGGTAATTTAAAAGATGAGAAATAATGAAAACATTTTTATTTATAATTTTAATTATTATAAACTCATGTACTAAAAAAGAGATCACACAAGATCAAATAATAGAAACATATCCACAAAAAGAAGTAGTACACAATCCTAAAACATGTGAAATTTCAGAAATTCCTATAGCATCTGTTTTCTCAATTAATCCTATTTTCTATAAACTAATCGGATATAAAAAAATACTAATTGTTGAATCTGTACAAAAAAATACATTATATTTTTCAAGTGAAATATGTATCGCAAAAAAACTTTATTTCAAAAAAAATATTCCAATAGAGGCAGGAAAATATAAAAATGTAAGCCCATATCAAATTTATGATTTCATATATCCTAATGAAAGAGCAGTAAAAATTGCATTTGAAAATATAAAATTTGAATTAAAGAAGATAAGCACACAAAATAATTATGAATACTTTGATTATTTTAATGGGGTGAGTTATGTTTATTTTCTTGCTTTGGATAAAAAAAAGATAACAACCATACGCTTTTCAGCTGTTAATGGTATTAATGAGTATAATAAAATAATCGATTTTTGTAAAAAAAATAAAAATACTTTCCAAGAGATTATTTTTGTTGACGCTACTGGTGCTGAAAAAATAAAATAAGTCATTTGGAGTTGCTACCTTAAATGAGACAAAATACCTAAACTCTTTTATTCTTTCAAAATAAAAAAATTCTTAGACATTTTTGAAATCCCTGAAATTGGAGACCAGGTAATGGTAGGTTTTGAATATCACAATCCAGATTTCCCTTTTGCCATGGGCGGAATGTTTCATGGAAATATTGCATTGGGAGGTGGAATCAACAATCACCTGAAATCCATTCAAACCAGAAGCGGAATCCGTATTTTGATGAATGATGCTGAAGGTAGTGTAAATATTATTGACCCAAGCAGAAATACTTATTTTATGGATGGACAGGGAAATATTACGGTGACTGCACCGAAGAATATGTCTTTCAATGCAGGGGAAAACATTAGTATGATTGCAGGAATGAATATTACATCTAATGCAGGAATGAATATTTCTGAAACAGCAGGCGTGAATCACAGCAGTTTTGCAGGAGGAATGATGATGCAAAATGCTGTTGCCGACTATTCTCTAATGGCAGCAAATATTATGGAAATAGCTCAGGGAGAAAAAAAATCCAGGGCAAAGAATATTACAGACCAATCCAAGAAAAAACAGGTTGTATCTGACGAAAAGAATGAGCTTCATACAAAGGGAACCTTTGAAAATAACAGTGGAGAAAAGTCTAAAATGCACTAAACATGGCAGGTGGAAAAATTACTAGAATAGTAGGTGGTACTAATAGCATAGAATGTGAAACCTGGACAGTTTACACAGAGGAGTTTTCAGCGTATGCCGGACAAGGAAGCCACTTCACAGCAGATGGAAAAACCAATTTCGGAGAGCCAAAGGAAGCTCCATCCTCATACACTTATTTTGAAAAAGGTTGGTGGACCGATGAAGAAGGCAAGGAAATCAAAGAAGCCCGGTTAGGTGATAAGGTTCAGTTTCATTTGAAAATGAAAAACATTAAGTCTCCTGAAGGAAAAAAAGTGAACCTAGAATTACGGGAATGGGATGAGTTTGATTTTCTGCTTTATATTTTAAGTTTAGCTAATAAGGAATTGGCTGGCTACAAAAATACCAAAGGCTATGAAAAAATAAATATGGTAAGTACCGATCCTGAAAATCAGGAAGTGCTAACGGATTGGAAATTAAATGAAAGTTCTGAAATAGTAATATCTTTACTTTTGAGCGAAGATGCACTGATAAAAATGATGGCCAATGATGAAGGCAGAGATCTGGAACTTTATTTCAGATGTAAATATATTGATGAAAATAATTTTATTGAAGTAGCAGAACTGCCCTGGGAAAACTGGAATTACCTGAAAGTAAAACTTAAGCCGGTGGTAGAACCTATTATTTTCGTTCATGCTTCAGATAAGCATCTTTTACCTGCAATATATTCTGCCGAAAATGGAAGTCCGTGGTATGTTTCAGCCATGAAAAACGGACTGTATACCAATAAAGTGAATACCTTATCAAAACCTTATGGAACTGCTGGTAAAAAAGAACTTACCGCTTTTGAAAAGAAAGCATATAATATTGCCATAAGAAATCTGGAGAAGAAGAATTTCTTCAGTACTATAAGAAAAGGAGCAACTTCTGAGTACTATTATTATGATGTATCGGATATTGACAACAGGTTTAAGAAGGAGATAAAAAGAGCCATAAATGTAGGAACTGAAACATCCGCCAATGTATCCAAAGGAATTAACGCGATAGAATATGAATCCGGAAAAGGTCTTGCTGGAAAAATAAAAATTGTAGGTGAAGTTATGGGGATCTTTGGGGTGTTATCTGATATGGCTGCTTTATTAAGAGGGTCTGTAGATCACAAGATTCCGCCACCGTCTATTATTCCGCCGTTTGTGATGATGGAGGTTGACCGAATGATGGAAAACATGAAGGAAGGATTTAGAGAATTTTGGAATGAAAAGCTAAATAAAGCTATTTCTGATGGACTTTCAGCAACTAAACGATTTTTAATGTTTGATGGATATAATGAAAATGAACGTCTTGATTTTAAAGTAATTGAGATGACTGAAGATGGGATAATTAAAATTTTAAATAAAGAAGTTTCTTACATAAATGATAAAGATAACAAAAACTCTCCTAAAATGATTGAGACATTATCTAGTGTTGGAAACGGAAAACATGACTGCGGGATTTTAGTGCAATCAATGGAAGGCTTAGACAAGTACAATAGAATAACAACATTTCATTATATTCATGTCATATTTGTAAATGATTTAAAAATTTAACAATGAAATTTCTCCAATATTTAATTTTCATATTTCCATTACTAGCTTCATGTCAACAATATGATAGACAGGCGTATGATAGCGAAGAAGTAAAATTAAGGAAACTACCCACTAATTTAGACCAATTAATTATTGACAGTTTATGGCAAAAAAGAGATTCCGCTTCCTATATAAGATTTAAAAATGTAAAAATAATTCTCTTAAAAGATGTAAAAGTTATTCCAAACTGGATTACTCATTATAGTAGATTACAAACTATATACACAGCTAATAGCATTAATAAAATTCACAAAATACCAGAATCTCTGACTAAGTTAACTGGGCTTAGTGATATTGACATTAGTAATAATGAAATTTCTGTTTTACCGCAAAACATTTTTTCCTTAAAAAAAGTAAACAAAATAAATTTAGAAAACAATAAGTTTAAACAAGTTCAAAAAGAATTTGGGAAATGGAAAAACCTAAAAATTTTAATTTTAGATAATAATGAGATTGAAAATATTCCTGTTGAAATATGCTCAATTGATAACTTGATTATGTTAGGATTAAATAAAACAAATATTACTACACTCCCTACCTGCATAAGTAACATGGTAAATTTGGAGACCCTAAGTATATCCTATACAAAAATAACAACATTTCCAATGGAGATTTTAAAAGCTCCAAAACTTAAAACAATTGATGCAAAAGGTCTTAAATTAAAGAATTATAAAGAAATTAAAACTATTTGTGAAAAAAAGAATATCACATTATATTATGATGAATAACGAGTATTCTATATCTGACTAAAAATCTACTGTTAATAGATGAATTTTTTTATAAACATTTTACTATTTATCCCATTGTTATGTTCTTGTCAACAGTACAACAGCCCAGCCTATGATGAAAAAGAAAAAGTATTAAGAAATTTTCCTGTAGAAAACAGTACAAGGATGGTTATGGATTCTCTATGGAATAAAAGAGATTCGCTTACCTATCTTAGGCTTAAAAATCTTGAAATTGTCGCAATGAGTGAGGTGTCATACATTCCAAATTGGATTGGTGATTTTGATAAAATGGAAATATTCCAGGTTTTCAATGAAAAAAATAAAATAAAAACAATTCCTCAAAGCTTTGGTAAGCTATCAAGTTTAGTTCAGATTAACATTCCAAACAATCACGTTTCTTCACTTCCAAACTCATTTTATGATTTAAAAAAATTGAAATATTTAGATTTTGAAAACAATCCTATAAAATTGTTAGATAAAAAGATTGAAAATTTTCAGAATCTAAAGATATTAATATTAGAAAAAACAGATATTAAAACCTTACCTATCGAATTTTGTAAGTTAAACAAATTGGAATCTTTAAACCTTAATTTTTCGAAAATAATAGACCTACCAAAGTGTTTAGGGATATTGCAAAATCTAGTTAGGGTAGATGTCTCAAATACCCAACTTAAAGAATTTCCTGTTGAAATTCTAAATGCCCCTAAGTTAGAAACAATCCATGCAAATGGCTTAAAACTCAAAAATTACAAGGAAGTGAAAGCTATCTGTGAGAAAAGAAATATCACTTTTTACTATGATGAATAAAGTATTCACGCAATAGAATATGAATCCGGAAAAGGTCTTGCAGGAAAAATAAAAACTGTAGGTGAAGTTCTGGGGAAACCTCTACTACTTTATAAAACAAAAAACTTTGCCCAAACGGACAAAGTTTATATAATTGTATGATTTGTTTTTTAGAAAAGGAAGGTTACCGCAAGATAAGTAATTGCAGCTACTATTGCAGAGATTGGAATGGTTAAAACCCAAGCCCAAAGTAAGCTTACAGTGATTCCCCATCTTACCGCTGAAATTCTTTTCGTTAATCCTACCCCGATGATAGAACCTGTAATCGTGTGTGTAGTAGATACAGGAATACCAAAGTGATCTGTGATGAATAAGGTAATAGCACCTGCAGTTTCTGCACTTACTCCTTCTAATGAAGTTACCTTAGTAATCTTAGTTCCCATTGTTTTGATGATCTTCCAACCACCGCTCATGGTACCTAAACCAATAGCAAGGAAAGAAACCAAAGGAACCCAGATATAATGCTGTGCAAAATAATCAAAACGTTCTGCAGAAGGAATATTCAAATATTGCGCATCCTGAAGCATATTAACGTGATAATAGATTACTGCTGCACCAATGATCCCCATTACTTTCTGTGCATCATTCAAACCGTGCCCTAAACTGAATAAGGCTGAAGAAGCCAACTGTAATCTTTTAAAAGACTGATCTGCTTTGTGTGGGTTTGATCTTTTATAAAGGTGTACGATAATCAGGGTAATGATGATCGAGATAATCATCCCTATGATCGGTGCCATGAAAATGAACAGGAAGATAGGAATTACTTTATCAAACTTTACTACACCCTGTTGGGTTACCTGGCTGAAAGCTTCTTTAATGGTATCCCACATCCCAAGTCCGGGTTGTGCTGCAGCCACATCATGATAATCCATCATGAAAGCGTGCATAAGAGCTGCTCCTAAGAAACCTCCGATCAGCGTATGTGAAGATGATGAAGGGATCCCGAACCACCATGTCAAAAGGTTCCATGCAATTGCGGCGATAAGGCCGGAAAATATAACCTCAAGAGTGATAAAATTCTCATTAACTGTTTTGGCAATTGTATTACCAATTTTGAATTCTCCAATAATGTAAGCAGCAATAAAGAAAGCTGCAAAGTTCCAAAGCGCCGCCCAAAGTACAGCCTGGAATGGAGTTAAAACTTTTGTAGAAACTATAGTTGCAATTGAGTTGGCTGCATCATGGAAACCATTGATATAATCGAAGATCAGGGCCAGCGCAATAATAACTACAAGTAAAATCGGAAATTCCATTTTTTGCTATGTATTAGGCGTATTTAATCATGATGTTCTCAATCGTATTGGCAACATCTTCTGCTTTGTCGGTTACAATTTCAAGGTAGTTTAATACGGATGAAACTTTAATAATGTTGATGGCATCATTGGTTTCAAATAATTCTACCATTGAGTTGGAAAGCAAATCGTCAGCAATATTCTCAATAGAGTTCACCTTAATACAAGCCTCTTTCACCTGTTCCATATTTTTGAACCCTTTAAGGTTTTTCATTGCATTCTGAATTTCAAGACATGCTTTGTGGATCAATAAAGAGAAGTCTGAATAAGCCTTCATCTCAGGTGATTTGTAAAGGAAAATATATTTTGTGGATGCGTAGATATAATCAGCGATATCATCAAGCCCTGTTGCCAGTGTGTGAATGTCTTCACGGTCAAAAGGTGTAATGAAGTTCTTTCCTAGTTCTACGAAGATTTCGTGAGTAAGTTCATCATTCTTGTGTTCAAAGTCGCTCATTTTCTTCAACATTGAATCGTCATTAAGATCGAAATCCTTGATTCCTGTGTTGAATTCTTCTGACATTGCAACTAGATTTTCAGTTACTTTTTCGAAAAGTACAAAGAAGATTTTATCTTTTGGTTGAAAAGCGTGGAAAATATTACCAATTCCCATTTTTTAGTATTTATAATTCGTGTGCAAATTTCTTAAAAAAGGATTGTACGTGAAACTATATAACATTAAGTTTTGTTAACATTCGCTTAACTACTGATTATCAAATAAAAAAACCGGCATTAATGCCGGTTTTGTATGGTATAAGAAGAGATTAGTTTGCTACTTCAGCTCTCATATCTTTTCCTTTGAACTTCATCGATTGAATATTGCTCAAAACATTGTCTTTGAACGATTTTTCAACTTCGAAGAAAGAGAATTTCTCAAGGATCTCGATATCACCGATTTCAGCTCTTTTCTTGCTTTTTCCGCCAGCAGTAGCTTTGTTGATAATATCTAAAACATCAAGTTTCTTCAAGTGGTCTTTTTTACCAAGGTTGAAGAAGAATCTTACCATGTTTTCATCTCTTCTTCTTGGCTTTCCGCCACGATCTCTGTCTCTTCCACGCTCTCCACGCTCTCCTCTATCTCTGTCGCGACCTCTATCTCTGTCTCTGTCACGTCCACGGTCTCTTCTTGAGTAGTCGTCATCTCTGTTGCTTAATTTCTGCTCAACAAGGTCGTGCTTGTCTTTGTAGTATAAAGCAAGATCCTTCAACTGGAACTGTAGAAGCTGATGTACCAGTTCTTCTTTTGTAAAGTTGCTCAGATCCGGGATTAAGCTATCATCAAATTCGAAAAGATCTTCGTGCTCCGTCAATAGTTTTTCGAATACACCTCCTACCTGAGCTTTGATAATATCTTCACCTGTAGGGATAAATCTTTCGTTGATCTCAATTTTTGTTGCAGATTTGATCTGTTTCAGCTTTCTGCTTTCTTCAGGCTTGATTAAAGCCATAGAAATACCATCTTTTCCGGCTCTACCTGTTCTTCCGCTTCTGTGAACGAATACTTCAGGATCATCTGGTAAAGAGAAGTGAATAACGTGAGTTAAAGAGTTTACATCCAATCCTCTTGCTGCCACGTCTGTCGCTACAAGAATATCAATGTTTTTCAATCTGAATTTCTTCATTACCGTATCTCTCTGTGCCTGAGAAAGATCACCATGAAGAGCATCAGCTGCATATCCGTTCTGCATTAAGAAATCAGCAACCTCCTGAGTTTCCATTCTCGTTCTACAGAAGATGATGGAGTACTGGTTAGGGTTTGCATCGATAAGTCTCTTCAATGCTTCTTTTTTCTGACGGTATCCTACAACATAGTATTCGTGAGTAATGTTCTTCTTCACTTCGTTGATAGAACCTACTGAAATACGATGTGGCTTTGTAAGATAATTTTTAGAAATTCTTTCCACTTCTTTATTCATCGTTGCAGAGAATAAGAAAGTTTGTTTCGTTTCCGGAGTTTCGCTTAGAATGGTTTCCAATTCATCCTTGAATCCCATAGAAAGCATTTCATCAGCTTCGTCTAATACTAACCAATGAATCGCAGAAAAGTCTAATGCTTTTCTGTTGATAAGATCAATTACTCTTCCCGGAGTTCCCACGATAATTTGTGGTTTGTCCTTCAAAGATCTCATCTGCTCTACAATACTACTTCCACCATAAACCGCAGTTGTCTTGATGTCTTTCATATACTTAGAGTAATTCTTTATGTCCTTCGAAATCTGAAGACATAATTCCCGTGTCGGACAAAGCACCAATAATTGGATTTTGCGACTCGTATCGTCAATCATATCCAAAATCGGAAGCGAAAACGCTGCTGTTTTGCCTGTCCCTGTCTGCGCAAGTGCGATCAAGTCGCGAATATCTGAAAGAATAAAAGGGATAGTCTGTTTTTGGATTTCTGTTGGGCTTTCGTAACCCAGTTCGCCAATTGCCTTAAGGATATCAGGACTTAAATTGGTTTCCGTAAATAAATTCATTAACTATTTTAAAATTTTTGCAAAGATACAATAAATATTTGATTTGTTTTTGAATAAATTTTTAAATATCCAAACTTAAATTCACAATCCTTTAATATATTTTTAATTTTTGGAAAATTAAATCTAAAAAAACAAGCCTTAGGTTAAAAAGTTGTTAAACATTGTTTTTTTTTATTAAATTGGATTGATTTTTTCTGTGAAATTTATGAATTTTCAAAAATAAAGCCATGAAAAGCAAATTTTTCTTTTTGATATTCTCGTGCATAGTCGTTGAAATATTTGCCCAAACACCCAATTATCCGTCCGCCTGGACTCTGGAAAATTGTATTGAATACGCCAAAGAAAATAATATTTCCATCAATTCCCTCAGGCTTTCAAAAAATTCTGCCCAACAGGATCTTCTTCAGGCAAAAGACGCCAAATATCCCAACGTAAGCGGAACCGTTTCACAAGGACTTTTTGCTCTTAACGGAAGTGACGGACTTCACATGACCGGAGCACAATCCCAAAGCATCGGAGCCAATTCTTCCATAACCCTTTATCATGCCAACTATATTAAAAACAATGAAGCATCTAAGAATCTTCTGGTGCAAATGGCAGATTTGTCTGTACAGGAATCCGAAAATAATATAACACTCAATATCACCCAGGCCTATCTCAATATTCTGATGAACCAGGAAAACATCGTTTCTCTTGAAAATGTTCTGAAGACTACACAAACTCAGTTAAAACAAGGCGACCAGCTGTATAAAGCCGGAAGTCTTTCCAAATTAAATTATCTTCAGATCCAGTCTCAGGTTGCCCAGGATCAATACAACCTGGTTGCCGCTCAGAATAATCTACGGACCAATACTGTTAACTTAAAACAAATTCTGCAGCTGCCTTCCGGTTATGATTTTCAGATTGTAAAACCTGACAGTATTATCGTTGATGACCAGTTGAACCCCTTACAAGATGTTCAAAATCTGGCACAAAATCAACGTCCGGAAGTAAAATACGGTGAATTGAATGTAGAAAATTCCAACACGAATCTGAAAATAGCGAAGGCCTCTATTCAGCCTACTTTGAGTTTAGTTGGAAACATTTCCACCAATTATTCCAACGGAAACGGAAATTATTTTAACCAACTGGGAAACAATTTTTATATGCCCATCGGATTAAGTCTTGGCATTCCGATTTACAACAACAGAATTTACAAAACACAGATTGAAAAATCAAAAATCGCCATTGAACAGGCCAATCTTGACTTACAGAACACCAAAACAATTCTGAATCAGCAGGTAGAACAATCTTACATCAATTTTCAGAATGCTTTGTCACAATATGATTCTGCCTCCCAACAAATGGACATTAGCAAGCAGAGCTATGATATTGTGAATGCCCAGATGAAAATCGGAAGCATTGATTATGTACAGCTTCAGCAACAACGATTGCTTTATATACAGTCTGTTCAGAATTATCTTCAGGCAAAATATACGGCAATTCTCAATAAACAGATCTACGAATTTTACGCAGGTAACCCTATAAATCTAAAGTAAGCTATGAAAACAAAGAATAAAAAATGGTTGTACTGGATTGTGGGCGGCATCATTGTGATAGGTGCAGTCTGGTTTTTCTTCATTCGGGAAAAAGAAATAAAAATTCAGCTGGAAACAGTGAAGCCTGAAATGGGAGAAATTTCAAATTCCATTACGGCTACAGGAACTATTCAGCCTGTAGATACGGTTGCAGTAGGTACTCAGGTATCGGGAATCATTAAAAATATTTATGTTGATTTTAATTCAACCGTAAAAAAAGGTCAATTACTGGCCACTTTAGATCCGGATCTGCTTCAGTTTCAGTCGGAGCAAATCAAAGCCAACCTTCAAAATGCAAAAAGCAATCTTGCTTACAATGAAATCAATATCAACAGACAGTCTCAACTGTACAAAGTGGGCGCTATCAGCAAAGCGGATTATGATGTTGCCACCAATCAGTACAATGCAGCAAAAGCACAGGTAGGTTCAGTGAATGCTCAGCTTTCCACTGCTAATAAAAATCTGTCGTTAACTAATATTTATTCTCCCATTGACGGAACGGTACTCAACAGAAATGTAAGCGAAGGACAGACAGTGGCCTCAAGCTTCAGTACTCCTACCCTTTTCAGTATTGCCAAAGATCTTACCAAGATGAGAGTTCGGGCATCGGTAGATGAAGCAGATATCGGAAATGTAAAAGTAGGTCAGAAAGCCACATTTACAGTAGATGCATTTCCGGATGAGACTTTTGATGGTGAAGTATCGGAAGTTCGTCTTCATCCTACCGTTTCATCAAATGTTGTGAATTATACCACCATCATCAATGCAGATAATTCAAGCTTAAAACTGAAGCCGGGAATGACAGCCAATATCACAATTTACACTCAGGTTTTAGACAACATTATGAAAATTCCTGTGGCGGCTACCAGTTTCAGACCTGACAGTCTGGTGATTAAAAAATACAAAGTAAACGCTCCGTTTGCCAATGGTAAAAAACATGAAAAAGGCCAATGGAAAAATCCAAACAAAGGAACTGAAAACAAAAATGAAGCTGCAGTATGGGTGATCACAAAAGACAGTACCATTTCCCGTAAAAAGATAAAAACAGGAATGGATAATGACACCGAAATACAGGTTATTTCAGGATTAAATAAAAACGACAATATCATCACCGGCTATAAAGTTCTGTCAAAAAAATCTTCCGGTGGACAAGCTAAAAGTCCTTTCATGCCTCAAAGAAGAGGTAGTGGAAACAACAGAAACAGCAGTGGCGGCGGTGGCGGACCAAGATAATAAGAATTTTATACTCCTAACCAATCAACCAGCAAACCTAAAACAAAAAGTCATGGCAGAAAAAATTCTTGAGATCATGGATCTGAAAAGAGAATTCAGGATGGGCGAAGAAGTTGTTCATGCACTGAAAGGCGTAACATTCACAGTAGAAAGAGGTGAATTTGTTACCATTATGGGAAGCAGTGGTTCAGGAAAATCTACCTTACTGAATATTATTGGCTGCCTGGACAAGCCATCAGGAGGAGACTATATTCTGGATGGTGTCAATATTAAAAATCTTGATCGTGATGAGCTGGCTGTTCTCAGAAATCAGAAAATAGGGTTTGTATTTCAGTCTTACAATCTCCTTCCCAGAACTACGGCAAAAGAGAATGTGGAACTTCCTCTTCTTTATAATTCAAAAATATCTACAGAAGAACGCCACAAAAGAGCCATAGATGCTTTGACAGCAGTAAAATTAGAGAGCAGGATTGACCATCTTCCCAATCAGATGTCGGGAGGGCAACAACAAAGAGTAGCTATAGCCAGAGCTTTGGTAAATGAACCTGTGATGATTCTTGCAGATGAAGCCACAGGAAATCTGGACACCAGAACCTCCTATGAAATTATGGCGCTTATGCAGGATCTTCACCATCAGGGACGAACCATTGTTTTTGTAACCCACGAACCTGATATTGCCACTTTCAGCAGCAGAACGGTTACCCTTCGGGATGGGAAAGTGATTAAAGACATCCAAAATGACAATATAAAATCAGCCAAAGAAGCATTGGAAAATCTTCCGGTAAATGATGATTACAGATAAAGTAAACTAAAAATTTATTACAATGAACCTCTCAAACCTCTTCAGAATTGCCTGGAAAGCCCTTTTAAGAAATAAGCTTCGTGCGTTTTTAACGATGCTAGGTATTATTATTGGTGTGGCTTCAGTGATCGCAATGACCGCCATTGGAGAAGGTTCAAAAAAAAGCATCAGCGACCAGCTTTCTTCGATGGGCTCTAATATGATTACCATCCGTCCGTCCAGCAATGTGAATGTTTCAGGAGGTGCCAGAATTGGAGCTTCCGGATTACAGACTTTGAGACCACAGGATGCAGACGCCATTTCAAAAGGAGCTCCTGATGTTTCTTACGTCTCCCCTGCAGTACAAACCAACGGACAATCCATCAACGGAGCGAATAACTGGCCTACGCAGCTGCAGGGCGTGAATGAGGAATATTTCAGCATCAGAGACTGGAGTATTGCAGAAGGCAATCTTTTCACCAAAAAAGATGTCACTTCATCTAATAAAGTTTGTCTTCTCGGACAGACGGTTTACAATAATTTATTTCCCAACGGTGAAGATGCCGTAGGAAGCATCATCAGATTCAATAAAGTTCCTATGAAAGTGATTGGAATTCTGGCTCCAAAAGGGTCTAATGCCTTCGGGCAGGATCAGGATGATGTAATAATCGCCCCGTTCAATACCGTTCAGAGAAGATTTTTAGGAATAACCTATGTTCAGACCATTTATGCCGCTTCTTCGAATGAAAACACATCACAACAGGCCACCGATCAGGTTTCAGAGATTCTGAGAAAACAGCATAAACTACCTGCAGACGGAAATAATGATGATTTCAGCGTGAGAACTCAGGCAGAGCTTATCTCAACCATGAGTTCTACCAGTCAGCTTCTGACTGTACTTTTATCTGCTATTGCCGGAATTTCCCTTATTGTAGGAGGCATCGGAATCATGAATATTATGTACGTTTCTGTAACAGAACGAACTAAAGAAATTGGATTGAGAATGTCTATCGGAGCAAGAGGAAAAGATATTTTGTATCAGTTTCTTATTGAAGCAGTACTGATCAGCATTACCGGTGGAATTCTTGGGGTACTTTTAGGCATCCTTTCTTCGGAACTGGTTACTTTTTTCCTTTCATGGCCAACTTTTATTACAGAATCTTCCATTATTGTTTCGTTCATTGTATGTGCTGTAACAGGAGTATTTTTCGGATATTACCCAGCATTGAAAGCTTCAAAACTAGATCCAATCGAGGCATTGAGATATGAATAGTTTTTGTACATTTGATTGATGAGATTCGGGGTACGAGATTCGGGGCTTTGAGATTTTGATCCGGGATTCGGGGTACGAAGATTCCGGGTTTAGAAACCGTTTTGAATATCACTTAATAACGGAGTTATTTAGACTTATAAAAATATTGAATATATTAAAACCATTAAGAATGGATTTAGGAAATAAAGTATAGTTAAGATGAATCATTCTGATTTTTAAGCTTAAAGCGAAGCTTATCTTAATACTCTTAACACCTTAAGATAATCTTAATGTTTCAAAAATAAAAGTTTAAACAAGTTCAACAATAAAAAAAACACTTAACACAATATGTCTGCAAGTATTTCCTCCAAAACATTTGATTTTTTAAACAAATTAAATAAAAACAATAACCGCGATTGGTTTAATGAAAACAAAAACCTGTACACAGAGTCTCAGCAAAACGTGGTTTCATTCTTAGATGAACTCATCAGAGAGATGTCTGGTTTTGATGAAGAACTTGCTAAAATAGACAGTAAAAAAGCCTTATTCAGAATTTACAGAGACACCCGTTTTTCCAAGGACAAATCTCCTTATAAAACCAATTTCGGAGCTTCTCTGGGCATGGGAAAAGGAAATCAGAAAGGAGGTTATTATCTTCACATGGAACCAGGAAAGTCCTTTTTAGCCGGAGGAATCTACATGCCTGAATCTTCTGTCCTGAAAGATGTTCGCAAGGAGATTTCTTTGTATGGAGACGATTTTCTAAAAATTCTCAATAATAAAGATTTCAAAAAACATTTTCCGGAGCTTGATCAGGAAGACAAACTGAAGAAAATACCTCAGGGGTTTGAAAAAGAAGATCCTATGGGAGAATATCTCAAACTTAAAAATTTTATTGTGGTCTATTCTCTGAAAGATGAGGAAGTCCTGGATAAAAATGCAGTGAAAAGCATGACCAAAGTTTTCAAACTGATGAAACCTTTCAATGATTTCCTGAATACCCCTTTTCTTTAGACAGTTTTATTTTTCAACTACAGATCACTCGGTTTTTTGCAGATCATTGAGTGTATTTTGGTTGAATTTCTATTTCTACAGAATGTTTTAAAGAAATGTTCAGGGTATACAGGTGTCTCTGTGACAAATCAAAAATATAGTAAAATTCAACAGGTTACAAAAACAAATTCCAGGAATCCATCCTGAAAACCAACCCATTATAATTAACATTTTTTAAGAAAAGTTTTACATTTTTACGTATCTTTGCTGTTCGCCAAAAAGCCAAAGATGTCTTTATACCAAAAAATTGCAGAGAAACTACAATACATAAGCCCGAATTTCTACAAAAAAAGATATTTTAAAGCTTTAAATAATCTTAATAAAAATAACTTTTCGGAACGTAATGTAGAACCGGAATTGGTATGGATCAAAGAATACCTTCCTAAAAATGCTGTAATACTTGATATTGGTGCCAATGTGGGAACTTTCCTTTATCAGCTGGAAAACACCTTGAAGCATGAGCATATTTATGGTTTTGAACCTAATAAAAAGCTTTACAGAAGACTGAAAAGACTGTTTTCTGACATGCACATTCTCCCTCTGGCTCTTTCGGATGAAAACAGAATAGCAGAGTTCAAAGTACCCATTATTAATGGAAAAACGATTGCTTCCCGTGGTACTTTAAACACTTCTTACAAAGAAAAAGGAGAAGAGAAAAGCTACACGGAACAGGTAAAAGTTATTAAACTTGACGAATGGGCAGCACTGGAACATTTCAACAGACTTGATTTTATCAAAATAGATGTTGAAGGAAACGAAATAAAAACTCTTTCCGGAGCAAGAGAAACCATCAGACAATTCAAACCGACCTTAATGGTTGAAATGGAGCAAAGACACCATGAAACTCCTATATGGAATGGAATATCCGAAGTGATGAGCTGGGGATACGATGCCAGATATCTGAACAGAAACAGCTTTACGCTGGAAGATCTTACAGAAGATATCATAACACAAAATACAAACGACGAAAAAAATAAAACTCAGTACATCAACAATATTATTTTTATACCTAAAAACATTTAAAACGACTTATGAGTGTAGTAGCGAGACAAGGCTTCAAATATTCCATTATCGGTTATATTGGTTTTTTGCTGGGCACCGTTTCCGCAATATTTATATTTCCGAATGATTTTGAATTTTACGGAAAGCTACGCTACATTCTTCCCACGGCTGAAATGCTGGTTCCTTTTGTTGTTTTGGGTATTTCTTATTCGAATGTGAAATTTTTTCACAAAGTAGAAAAAGACGGTAAAAAACAGAATATGCTGTCACTGTCACTCCTGACGGTTTTTATCAACTTTATTATTTTCACGGCTGTATTTTTTATCCTTCCTTATTTTTATCCGAAATTCAGGCATTCAGAAGCATGGAAGATCAAGGAAATGATTCTGCCATTGATTTTAATCCTTTCATTCTGTGCGATTTTCAATAAATACACATCCAATTATAAAAGAATTGTGGTTTCCAATATTTTCGACAATCTGTTTCCGAAAATAGCGAATCTGGGAGCTTTCTGTCTCTTTTTCTTTGCTTTATCACAGAATATTACAGCTTCTACTTCGCAGACCATTGCATATGTTTTCTTTTTTGGAATATTCTTTTTAATGCTTTTGGGGTATATTTATTACACCAACAAACTGGAAAAAATTCAGCTGGATTTCAATACCGATTATTTTAAAAAGAATAATTTCTGGAAAGAATTTTTCAATTACAGTTTCTTTGGATTCCTGGGAACTTTTGGGAATTATCTGGCGATCAACAGCTTTATGATCGGAGAATTTATGGGAATGGAAGAGGTTGGAATTTACTCTGTTCTGTATGCTCTGATCTCATTGATTTCTATTCCACAGCTTGGATTATTTAATATTTCAGCACCTATCATCAACAAAACTCTGGCAGACGGAGATATGGTGGAACTGGACAGGTTTCATAAAAAAACATCTTTAACACTCTACTTCCTTGGAGCTGTTTTATTCTCATGTATTATGGTAGGATTTCCTTATCTGACGCAATTTATGCCAAAGAACGGAACCATGCTCAGAGAATATGAACCCGTAGTCTGGATCTGGGGTTCTGCTGTATTAATAGACCTTGCTACCGGATTCAACGGGAATATTATTTCGCTTTCAAAATATTACAGATTCAATATTCTGGTAATGCTTCTGCTGGCCGGACTGACTATCGGACTGAACTATTATTTCATTAAAAATACAGACCTGAAACTGATCGGAATTGCTTTATCTACTGCAATTTCACTGACCATTTACAATGTGGTGAAAATCATTTTCAATTATATCGTATTTAAGGTTTCCCCTTTGAGTATTGAAATGATTTTTGTTTCCATTATCTGTACTTTAGCCATTACAGTAGCCATTGTTCTTCCCAATTTCAACAGCAATCTGCTTAATCTTGTTTATAAACCTGCAGTGGTCTTGATACTGATCTATGTCGGAAATTACTTCACCAGGATTTTCCCGGTTGAAGATTATCTGAATATGAGATTTATTAAGAGTGTATTTAAGATAAAATAAGTGCTTTTAAGACAGAAAAAGACAATAATCCAAAGTTTTTTATATCAAGCCAGTTAGAAATTGCTCCAGCTTTTTCTGAACTTCTTTCCTGCTGTATGCTGTATAAAAATCAAATGGGTTTTCAGAAACGGTTTTTAACTGTTCAAGAACATTTTCTTTTTCAGGAATAATAAAATTTAGTTTTGAAGGATAATTTCCAGGAAAAACAGCCAGTTTTCCATAAGCTATGGCATCGCCAAGGTTTCCCGTCATTTTAGTAAATCCATACGTTTCTTTCATGCTGAAAAATTCTGTATCCTGCTGAATCGGACACCATAAAACATCTGCTTTCTGCATCCACTTTTCAAATTCTTCAGAAGAAACTCTTTCGGAAAAATAGGTGATTTCAATGTTTTCAGGCAGTTTTTCAGACAAATGTTGCAGTTGTTTCAATTCATGTCCGTTTGCTTTTCCAAGGAATATAAATTGGTAAGACTTATCTGCATTCAGATTCTGAATAGTTTCAAAAATATAATGATAATCTCTTCTTTTCTGTGAAACACCACCTGGAATCACCACTACAAACTTTTCATTTTTCGCTTTGTCAAAATCTCTTGTATAAAACAGTGGCAAATACTGATATCTCCCTGAAATCAAAGCTTCATCCAACACGAAAAGAGTTCTTGAAGTCTGATACACTTTGGTTTTGTAGAACAAGCCTTCTTTCAGCCACAATTTTAGCCTGAAGATAATGTCGCCTTTGAAAACACTTTTCATCAGATCCAGCTTGGAAGCTTTTATGAAATTAAGATTATGGGAAATAACTGCTGTATTGTACTTTTTTGTGATCGCTAAAAATGTATTGAAATAACGGTGTACAGTACCTATGACCACAAGATCATATCCTTTTCCCTTTAACTGATCCAGAATCATAGAACTATCTGATAAAAACACAGCTTCATGGCGGTGACTTACCTGATCTTTGATTCTTTTTGAAAAATAATAGTCTACTGCAAAATCCTCAGAACCTTCCATAATATCCATGAAAGCCTGGGCAATTTCTGCGTGAGTATCTATTTCTATGTAAGCTATTTTTTTCACGGGTTAACGGGAGTTATATCATAAGATTTGGCTAAAGCCAATCGATTTTATTTTTTTTATTAAACGGGTTTAAACCCGTTCCTATTGATGAACATTTACAACATTTAGAAAATCACCCTCTACATTTTCAGCCATTTCTTCTTCAACATTCTCCAACGTTGATCATTGACGGCTTTCTGTTCTTCTCTGGTAATTTTAAGTTCAAGTTTCTTTGATCTGCAGCTTTCATAAGAGTTGATAATATCGAAGAAAAATGAAGCAGATTTGCTTTTCATAGCTTCTTTTGAAGAGGCAATATAAGCCAGAAACCTGTTCAGTCCCAAGAAATAAAAATATCTTCCGTAATAATCCGCAGGACGTATGGTGTAATCGGCTCCTTTTACTTTAATCAGCTTTACATGGAGCTCCGGAAGTACAACTTCTTTCCATCCCAGATGATCCAGCAATATGGAATCAATATTATCCCAACCCAATGTTTCCCTTAAACCACCGATCTGCACAAAGCATTCTTTACGGTAAGCCTTCATAGGACCTCTTACATGATGTTTATTGGAATTTCCTTCATACACCCAGTTTCCTTCTTTTTCTATGTACAGAAGCCCTCCAACAAGCCCGTATTCAGGATTATTGATAAAAGCTGTTGCTACTTCCGCCAGATAATTTTCCGGAAGAATGATATCTGCATCAAATTTACAGATGATATCAAATTCATCTATAGATTGAGTCTGAAGTCCGTTTTTAAAAGCGTGAACGACTTTAGAACCTGGCTGATGTTCAGATTTCTGTAGGTTGACTGTTTCAAAACGGGAATCAGTTTCTGTATAGTTTCTGATGACCTCAGCTGTTCTGTCTGTAGAACCGTCATTCACTACCACTACTTTAAAATCTTTGCTACTTTGCTGTTGCAGAGAAGTAAGAGTAAATGGGAGGTTGTCTTCTTCGTTATGGGCAGGAATTATGATTAAAAACCTCACGGAAATGATAAGTTGATTAATGATGAAGGATCAATGATAAGAAGCCATTTCGGAAATCAATTATCATTGATCTTTCATCGTTGATAGAATTTATTTGTTATGCGGTTTCAGCATGTTTTTCGGATCAAGAATTTCATCCAGCTTTTCCTGAGAAAGAATTCCTTTTTCCAAAACAAGGTTGTAAACGCTCTTTCCTGTTTCCAATGCTTCTTTTGCAATCTGTGTAGACTGTTTGTACCCGATATAAGGGTTCAATGCTGTTACAATACCAATGCTGTGTTTTACCATATTCAGGCAAATTTCTTTATTGGCAGTAATTCCAACCACACATTTGTCACGAAGCGTATCTAACGCATTGCAAAGGAAGTTGATATTTTCCATGATGGCATGTGAAAGTACCGGTTCCATTACATTCAGCTGTAATTGACCTGCTTCTGCGGCAAAAGTTACAGTAAGATCATTTCCGAATACTTTGAAACAAACCTGGTTTACCACTTCCGGAATTACAGGATTTACTTTCCCTGGCATGATAGAAGATCCTGGCTGCATTGGCGGCAGGTTGATTTCAAAAAGACCAGCTCTTGGACCTGATGAAAGTAATCTTAAATCGTTACAGATTTTGGACAGCTTCACCGCAAGACGCTTTGTAGCTGAAGAATAAATCACATAAGATCCTGTGTCAGGAGTAGCTTCTACTAGATCCGGTGCTGAAACAATCGGGAATCCTGTAATCTGAGCTAAGTTTTTAGCACAAAGAGTAGCATATCCTACCGGAGCATTTAATCCTGTTCCGATAGCGGTTGCTCCCATGTTTACTTCTACAAATAGGTTGGCATTGTTATTCAGTTTGGAGATATCCTCTTCTAAAGTGGCTGCATAAGCTTCAAATTCCTGTCCCAAAGTCATTGGAACGGCATCCTGAAGTTGTGTACGTCCCATTTTAATAACATCATGGAATTCCTGTCCTTTTGCACGGAAAGCCGTGATAATTCTTTCCAATTTTTCTACCAGTCCAATGTTCATTTGCAACAATCCCATTTTGATTGCAGTAGGATAAGCATCGTTGGTAGACTGAGAAAGGTTGATATGGTCATTAGGTGAACAGAATTCATATTCTCCTTTATTTTTCCCTAGCTTTTCCAACACGATATTGGCGATCACTTCATTCGCATTCATGTTGATAGAAGTTCCTGCTCCTCCCTGAATCATATCTACCGGAAACTGCTCATGATATTTCCCTTCTACAATTTCATCACACGCTTCTGCTATTTTAAAATACAGGTTTTCGTCTAGAAGTCCTAGTTCATAATTGGTTTTAGCTGCTGCTTTTTTTACAAACGCCAATCCTTTTATGAAATCCGGATATGAAGACAAAAGCTGCCCTGAGATTTTAAAATTGTTGATAGCTCTTTGTGTCTGAACCCCATAATAAGCATCTAAAGGCACATTCAGTTCGCCTAATAGATCACTTTCTTTTCTGAAATTTTCCATTACAGATATTTTACTGTTTTTGATCGTTTAAAGATAGCAAAAACGCATCTAACCGATGCGTTTTAATTTGAATTATTTTGTTGGATATTTTTGATTTAAAGCCTGGAGTATTGCCCATGTTTCGCCATCCATAATTCCGTCATAATTCTGTGGACGGAAATGATACTGGAAAGCTTCAATTGTTTTTTTGGTAGCATCATCCCATTTTCCGCTAAGATCAAGTGCATATCCAAATTTCTGCAATGAAGTCTGAATAAGGAAGATAAAACTGGCCTCATTATATCTTGCCGTAATATCAGCCTGTGCTGCCTCAAGATAAGTCTGTTTAGCGGCTTCATCATACCACATTCCAACCTGGTACTCATCATACAGTTTTTTCCATGGGAACATAGGTCCCGGATCCTGCTTTCTTGTAGGTGCAATATCGGCATGCGCCAATACATTCGTAGGCTGAATCTGATATCTTGTCACAATATCTTTAACCAAGGCAGCTACTTTTTTCACCTGGTCATCGCTAAAAGGAGCAAAAGTTCTTTTGCCGGTAGCATCTGTAGTATAGCCTGTATTTACAATTTCAATACCGATAGAATTATCATTGAGATTTTTGTCATTTCTCCAAGCGCTTACTCCTGCATGATAGGCTCGCTTATTTTCATCTACCAATTGATAGATCTCGTTATCTCCTGTATTATTTACCAGATAATGGGCACTCACTGCCTGCTGGGTAAGAACAGTAAGAGATTTATCGTCCGCAAGAGCTGTATAATGTAATATAAGATAACGTTGTCTGAAATTCTGGGCTATCGCAGGGAAATAAGTTTTCACCACCTTGTATCCGGCTGGTTTTGCAGATACAATAGAACCATAACTTGCCGTATTATCATTTTTTGTTGGGTCTGCTATATTAGTAGTAAAAAAGTCTACTCCATGATCAGATACAACTTTTGGTTTTGGAGCGACCGGAGGAGTTGTTTGAACCGTCGGTTTCGCCTGTGTTATTGGGGTTTTCGGTTTGTAAGTATTTTTTTTTACATTTTGTTGAGAAGTACATGAAAAAACGAAAGTGCTTAATCCGATGATATATAATGTTTTACGCATCAGTTTGGTTTTTGAATGATTTATTACCTCAAAAATACACAAAAATTTCTTGAATTTTATTTGGTAAATAAAGAAATCTGTTCTATATTTGCACTCGCAATAACGGAACAACGATCATTAAAAAATAAACAAAAAGGAGGGTTGCCGGAGTGGTTAACGGAGCAGTTTGCTAAACTGTCGACGCGAAAGTGTCGCAAGGGTTCGAATCCCTTACCCTCCGCTCTTCTTATATATTCGGGGCGTAGCGTAGTCCGGTCATCGCGCCTGGTTTGGGACCAGGAGGTCGCAGGTTCGAATCCTGCCGCCCCGACTTTTTAATGTGCTTATTTACTAAGCGAGAATCAACTTCTAAGGGTGCGTAGCTCAGCTGGATAGAGCATCTGCCTTCTAAGCAGACGGTCAAAGGTTCGAATCCTTTCGCGCTCACATAAAGACTTACTATTTTTAGTAAGTCTTTTTTGTTTTTATTCCTTACTTAAAAATCATTGATAAAACAGACTGGATAGAGCATCCCGATTGAAATCGGGACGGTCAAAGGTTCGAATCCTTTCGCACTCACATAAAGACTTACTATTTTTAGTAAGTCTTTTTTGTTTTTATTCATTACTTAAAAATCATTGATAAAACAGACTGGATAGAGCATCCCGATTGAAATCGGGACGGTCAAAGGTTCGAATCCT
>NZ_JAMZGF010000032.1 GCF_024158915.1 Chryseobacterium sp. S0630
AAAAAAAAAAAAAAAAAAAAAAAAAAAAAAAAAAAAAAAAAAAAAAAAAAAAAAAAAAAAAAAAAAAAAAAAAAAAATAAAAAAAAAAAAAAAAAAAAAAAAAAAAAAAAAAAAAAAAAAAAAAACAAAAACAAAAAAACAACCCCCCCCCCCCCCCCCCCCCCCCCCCCCCCCCCCCCCGAAACTCGTTTTTTAAATTGACTTAGGAATTAAAACTGAGAAGAAAATTCTTTTGCAAAATCTTCTAACTTAACACTTCCTGTAACCGGAGAACCATGATCAATAAAATCCTTCTGTACAACACCAGTTCTTATTCCTCTTCCCATTTCAACATACAACTTAGCCATATCTTCAGGTAATCCTGCCTGAAGCATTCCGTTTAAAGAATCTTCATCAGAGAATTCTACCCATGGAAGCTCAGGTTTATCAACAGAAGTTCCCAGAACTTTAGCAAAGTCAGAAGCTTTTCTTACGTCACTTACAATATATCTGATAGTGTTGGTATTTTCATCTTTTACCAGTTCTTCAGCAGCTGCTTTGGCAATATCATTAGGGTGTACAATGGGTACTTCAATATCTGCAGGATAATTTCCTCCAATGATTCCAGCATTTTGAATTAAAGGAATATCATTGAAAAAATTGTTATAAAAATATCCGGCTCTTAAAAAAGTAAAAGAAGTGTTCTCTACTTCATTATATATTTTTTCAATATTGTGAAGCCCTGCAATCGGGCCATTTTCTACAGGAGATTCAGCACCAACGCTGCTTAACATGACAGCTCTTTTTACATTGGCATTTTTTAAAGCTTCAGCATAATTTTTTCCGGCATTGGTCGTGTTTTCCACAATTTTATCCGGGCTGATTGCTGGAGGAGTCATTACAAAAACAGCATCCGCTCCTTCGAATGTTTGGGTTAAGAACTGAACGTCTTTAATAGACCCTATAGCTGGCGCTGCCCCCAGAGATTCAATATCCTGTTTTCTGGCATCGCTGCTGCTTATTACAGTAATATGATGTCCTTCGGCAATTAACTGTTGTGCTAATGGTTTAGCTACATTTCCTAGTGATCCTGTGATTATAATTTTCATATGTAAATATTTTTTTATTTCTGGGAACAAAGTTATATTTGTACTTACTTTTATACAAGTACTTACCCTAAAGTATGTAGATATGACAGCTATCAAAGAAAGTTCAACTATTCAGGAGAATAAAAAAAACGTGCAGGATTGTCCTGTAATGTACGTTATGGAAAGAATTGGAGGATTCTGGAAACCGATTATCCTGTTTAATCTTTCCACAGGAGAAAAAAGATACAGTGAATTGAAAAAAGCAATTCCTGCCGTAACGGAAAAAATGCTTATCCAGCATTTGAAACAGCTTGAAACAGACGGACTCATTATCCGAACAGCAAAACCTGTAGTACCACCTCATGTGACTTATAAACTGAGCGAAGCAGGGAATGAACTGGCCCCCGTGATTGATGCCATGGCAGCATGGGCTTTTCAGGATATGGAAAGAAATGACATCCAATGTGTCGAAGGAAACAGATATATCACCAATCAGGATCAGAATGCTTTTAGCCAAAACCTGAAAAAATAAAAACAGGCTCTTCAATCCGAAGAGCCTGTTTCTGTTAATATTCTATCAAAGAATTATAAAGACTGCATATCAATAACGAAACGGTATCTTACATCACTTTTCAGCATTCTTTCATACGCTTCGTTGATGTCCTGCATGTTGATCATTTCAATTTCCGAAACAATATTGTGCTCTCCACAGAAATCCAGTAATTCCTGAGTTTCCGCAATACCACCGATTACTGAACCCGCCACTGATTTTCTTCCCATAATCATAGGAACTGTATTCAGTATAGGTTCTAAACCTCCAAGATATCCTACTAGAACATGAGTTCCATTGATATTTAAAGTAGCCACATACGGATTAACGTCATGTACATAAGGAACTGTATCAATAATCACATCGAATTTTCCTTTTACAGAATCCATTTGTGATTCATCCGTAGAAATCACTACATGATCAGCACCCAATTGTTTTGCATCTTCAGTTTTCCCCGGAGTTCTGGAGAATAAGGTAACTTCAGCTCCCAGTCCTTTTGCCAGTTTAATTGCCATGTGACCAAGACCTCCCAAGCCTACAACAGCTACTTTAGAACCGGGACCTACATTCCAGTGTTTTAAAGGTGACCATGTAGTAATACCTGCACAAAGAAGTGGAGCTACTGCTGCCAGATCAAGGTTTTCAGGTACTTTTAAAACGTGGTGAGAATCCACTACTACTTTTTGAGAATATCCTCCAAAAGTATGACCTCCCAAATGTTTATCCTTTCCGTTGTATGTTCCGGTGAAGCCATTCAGGCAATATTGTTCAAGATCATGCTGACAGCTGTCGCAGTGTCCACAAGAATCTACAATACATCCTACACCTGCAAGATCTCCAACTTTAAATTTGGAAACTTCACTTCCCACTTTTGTAATTCTTCCTACAATTTCATGTCCCGGAACTACAGGATACAAAGATCCGCCCCAGTCATTTCTTGCGGTATGAAGATCAGAGTGGCAAACTCCACAATATAGAATTTCAATCTCTACATCTTTTGCGGTTACCTCTCTTCTCTCAATATTCATTTCTTTCAGATCTGCCGTGGTAGACTCTGCACCATAAGCTTTTACTGTGATTGTACTCATTTTTATATTTAGTTTATTTAGGGTTATATATTATTATATTCTTCATCCGTGACAGGCTCCATCCATTCTACAATCCCGTTTTGAGTATTAGTGTTAATGGCAATATGGGTTAAATCATTATCAGGAGCGGCTCCATGCCAATGGATAACATCAGGAGGAATATTAACAATATCTCCAGGGTTTAAAATCTGTACAGGTTTTCCTTTTTCCTGATAATATCCTTTTCCTGCAGTTACGATTAAAATCTGTCCACCTCCGTGTGAATGCCAGTTATTTCTGCATCCAGGTTCGAAAATCACATTCCCGATCTGGCAGTTCAGGTTGTCTTCATTGGGTTTCAGAATATGAACCCATGCTATTCCTCCAGAGAAATAATCTGAAGGAGCCTTTTCCCCTTTCGGAAAAATGTTGGTATTAAAAGTTTCCATAACGGTACAAAAGTCGAAACTTTCACTTAAACAAAACTTATACAGATTACCGAATTACTTACCAATTTTACCGACATCATTTTAGTTACAAATGAAAGTGGTAATTTTGAATAGTAATAAAAATATACTTCATGGAAAATCAGGAGGTTGAAATCTATAATACGGTAACAGAATATAATAAAATGGCGAATCATGAAACCCTGCATCCGCTGGTAAGTATCATTGATTTTTCCAAGTCTGATCCTATTTGCCAGTATAGAAGAAAATTTGGGTTTTATACCGTTTTTCTGAAAGACGTCATGTGTGGAGACATGCAGTATGGAAAACACAGCTACGATTATCAGGAAGGAACATTGGTTTTTATTGCTCCCGGTCAGACCTATGGAATTTATAATAAAGACAGATTTGTTCAGCCCGTAGGTTTTGCTCTGATTTTTCATCCGGATTTAATAAAAGGAACCAACCTAGGGAAGAATATCAAAGACTATTCATTTTTCTCGTATGATGTACATGAAGCACTTCATCTCTCAGAAAAAGAAAGGGAGGTGGTGCTGGATTGCTTTAAAAATATTAAACTGGAGCTGGGGCAGGCCATTGATAAACACAGTAAATCTTTAATTGTTAATAATATTGAGCTTTTTCTGAATTACTGTATGCGTTTCTATGACCGTCAGTTTATTACAAGAGATCATATCAATCAGGGAGTCATCGGGAAATTTGAAAATCTGGTAGATGATTATTTAAAATCTGAAAATCCAAAAAATATAGGTTTCCCTATGGTGAACTACTTCGCAGAAAAATTGAATCTGTCTGCCAATTATTTCGGAGATCTGATTAAAAAAGAACTGGGAATTTCCGCACAGGAATTTATCCACAATAAGCTTATCGATATAGCCAAAGAACAGATTCTGGATCAGGCAAAAACAATCAGTGAAATATCCTATGATCTGGGCTTTAAATATCCACAGCATTTTACGAGGTTGTTCAAAACTAAAGTGGGGATCTCTCCGAGTGAATATAAAATCCTGAACTAGTTTTTTCAACACGAATGACATCATAATTATTAGTGGATATTAGTGCTCATATTTGTGGAATTTGTGTTTAGATTTTTTTCAACACGAATGGCACTAATTTTTTTCACGAATAACACAATAATGGTTTGTGAATATTAGTGCTCATATTTGTGAAATTTGTGTTTAGATTTTTTTCAACACTAATTGCACTAATTTTTATCACAAATGACACTATGATGATTTGTGAATATTAGTGCTCATATTTGTGAAATTAGTGGTTAGATTTTTTTCAACACGAATAGCACTAATTTTTTTCACGAATAACACCATAATTATTAGTGGATATTAGTGCTCATATTTGTGAAATTAGTGGTTAGATTTTTTTCAACACGAATGGCACTAATTTTTTCACGAATAAGACAATAATAGTTTGTGGATATTAGTGCTCATATTTGTGGAATTTGTGTTTAGATTTTTTTTAACACGAATGGCACTATTTTTTTTCACGAATAAGACAATAATAGTTTGTGGATATTAGTGCTCATATTTGTGGAATTTGTGTTTAGATTTTTTTCAATACGAATGGCACTATTTTTTTTCACGAATAAGACAATAATAGTTTGTGGATATTAGTGCTCATATTTTTGAAATTAGTGGTTAGATTTTTTTCAACACGAATGACACTATTTTTTTTCACGAATAAGACAATAATAGTTTGTGGATATTAGTGCTCATATTTGTGAAATTAGTGGTTAGATTTTTTTCAACACGAATAGCACTAATTTTTATCACAAATGACACTATGATAATGAGTGAATATTGGTGAGATTTGTGTTTAAATAATTAAATTTAAAGAGAAAAGTTTTCACAGTTTTAAAGATGACACCCAATCAGCAGAATACCACTATTTTCGAAACCCGTTTCGGAAAAATCTTAGCATTAAAAGAAAATGGAATTATCAGAGCCAGAAGTATCCGCTATGCCCATTCTGAAAGATTTAAAAAACCAGTTGCTGCAGAAGCTTCCTTATCTTCCATAATTATTTCTCCGGAAAAAACTCCGGTCTGTCCGCAGACTTTAAGTCCGCTTGTAGAAAAAATGATTGGAACGACACCTGTTGAAAGTTTCGAGCCTGATGAATCTACCCAATACCTTTCCATAACCCGCCCGGAAGTCATTTCTGAAAATGAAAAACTTGCTGTTGTAGTCTGGATTCACGGAGGTTCTCATGAAATAGGCTGTGGAGATCTTGCCACTGCCAATCCAGGAGAATGGGTGAGAGAGCAACATATTATTGTAGTTACTGTTTCATATCGGTTAGGATTATTTGGTTTTTTAGGTGGCGATGAAAAAAGACCTGCTAATCTTGGTTTACTGGATATCATTGAAGCTTTAAAGTGGATTAAAAACAATATTGCAGATCTGGGAGGTGATGAAAATAATATTACCCTTCTCGGGCAGTCTTCAGGAGGGGATGCTATTGCTCATTTAATGATCTCGGAAGGAGTGGAGGATTTATTCCAGCGTGTAATTATCCAGAGTGCTCCCTTAGGATTACGTCATAAAAGACAGAAGATGTCGGCAGAATTTCTGAAAAAAACAGAATTTTTGAAAGATGATCCAGATGTTTTAAAAATGATGGATGAATACGGAAAATTTGTACCCTCTGTGATAAGATACGGTTTGAAAGCAGCAATGCCTTTTGGAACTCAGTACGGACATTTCCCTTTGTGTAAAGAAGAAGAGTCTGTAGATATGTGGAAAAAAAATGCTCAGAAATACGATGTCCTGATTGGTTTAAATAATGATGAAACGGCATTTTATCTTAAAACCTCAGAAGCTTTAAATAAATATTTCGGAAAAGGATTCGGTTTAAAAATTATGGATAAAACGGTGGAAAAAACCACAGCATTGATCTACGGAAATCCAGCCATGCAGTTTGCTCAGAATCTGGCGGATGCAGGAGGAAATGTCTATCTCTTCAGAATTCATTCAAAATTGAAAGATAATCATATTGGTGCACCGCATTGTATTGATCTTCCTTTAATTTTCGGGAATGAATCAGCCTGGAAGTCTTCCGAATTGTTGAAAGATATTCCCTGGAGCCGTATTCATGAGAATGGTAAAAAGCTGAGATTCCTCTGGGCTGAATTTGCCCGCACCGGAAAAATATCCGACACCTCTGAAAGACCGGAAATTCTGGAACTCCGAAAAATGTAGCTCCATCCATATCTATCTATCAAATTTCTAATCTTAACAAATATCCCAACTGAAGACGTAAACATTCCCATCCTTTGGAGGGGTGGCAAAAATTCAAAGAATTTTTGACGGGGTGGTTCATCATATTCTCAATATTTATCTTTAATAATGAAAATTATATATGCTAAATCGAGAAGTTGGTGTTGAATGTTTATTCATAATTGTAATTTTTAATGTATATTTAATAACTAAACCATAAAAAATAACAATTATGAAAACGCACAAAGAAATCAAAGTAAAAAAACTGAACCGTCAGGAATTAAAAAGTTTAAAAGCAGGAGATTTAAATTGGGGTAAAGTATGCTGTACTTCCACAGAAGATGGTCAATGTTGTGAATGGGCTATCGATGTTTGGAATTGTAGATATATTTATTGCTAAATTAAAACTTGCTGATAAAATGATGACCCTTGTCAAGGTTTTAAACCTTGACAAGGGTTTCTGGTAAATTGATATCACTCAGGAATCCAAACGCTTACATTTCCCGCCGGAACAGGGAAATCTCCCCATCCGTTTTCATCAATCGTTACTTTTTCTTTGAATCTTTTCAGCAGATCTTTGAATTTTTTTCCGGCATACAACGCTCCCATTTCCATAGGTTTGTTGTAAGAATCTTTATTGCTCAGAACTACGGCACATCCTGTATGTTCATCATCTCCCGTACGTACCCAGCCGAGACAATTGGCATCCTCAAAATAATCATGCTGATCACCATAAGCATGATCTTTCCTTGCTTTTAATAACTCTTCAATGCCGTCTATTTTAGGCATAAATATTTCCTGATCATTACCCTCTCTGTCTTTATCCACATAATGAGCTCCATAAAGATCGGGGTAAAATACACAAGGATATCCGTCTTTTCTCAATAAAATAAGGGCATAAGCAATAGGTTTGAACCATGGCTCTACAGGAGCTTCAAGATCCTGTAATGGCTGAGTGTCATGATTGGCTACCAAGCTTACAGAATGCATAGGATCTGCCTGAGTAAGGGTTTCATCAAAAATCCTTCGGAGATCATAAGAATCACCTTCTCTGGAAGCTGTATGAAAATTATTCTGTAACGAACTGTCGAAAAGACTCATGCAGCCATCCGTTACTTCTATATATTTTTGGAGCAGATGAAGATATCCCGGAGCCCAGTATTCTCCTACTGCGAAAATATTTTTTCCGGAATTGGAACGAAGCAGCGTAAGCCATTCTTTGTAAAAATCAAAAGAAATATGTTTTAAAGCATCCAGTCTTACCCCATCAAAATCGGTCTGATCAAAATACCATTTTGCCCAGGTATTGAGCTCTTCCCGAACAAAAGGATTCCGGTGCTCAATATCATTATACATCAGGTAATCATAATTTCCCTTTTCATCATCAATCATTTCCTCCCAGTCATTTCCGTATTCTGACTGTATTTTATAAATGTGAGAATCCATTCCTTCAGCATAATCTACACCGCTGAAACAGGTGAAATTCCATTCAAAATCTGAATATTTTTTTCCTCTGCCGGGAAAGGTGAATTTAGTGTAAGATTCTATTTCGATAACATCGGAAATCACTTTTTCCCTGTTTTCCTCATCTACTTTTACCACTTTGAATTTTTCCAGTTCATCACCTCCGGCTTTATGTCCAAGAACGATATCTACAATGATCTGTATATTTTGTTTCTTTAAGGCTTTAATGGCTTTTGTATAGTCGTTTTTTGTACCGTATCTGGTAGGAATGGTTCCTTTTTGATCAAATTCTCCAAGATCATAGAGGTCGTAGGCATCATAGCCAATAGAATAACCACCATTTGTCCCTTTGTAGGCAGGAGGAAACCATACAGAAGTAATTCCAAGTTTTGCTAAATATCTGGCCTGCTTTTCGGCTTCTTTCCACAATTTTCCGTCTCCTTCAGAATACCAGTGGAAAAACTGGATCATGGTTGGGTTCATAGATTTGCTGATTTGGTAGATACAAGGTAGCAAAAAAATATCATCTATTCATTTTCGAATTCCTCAAACGGGATTTTTAGTTGAACGGAAACCTGCTTTTTTTCTTCCGTATTAAGGTGGGAGAGAGACAATCCGAGAAGGCGGACAGCTTTATCAAAAGGACGAAGTTCCCAAAGTTTTTTTCCGGTGTTATAATACTGTTCGGGCGACGAAAAATAATTTTCCCTAGTGATGCTTCTTGTGAAAAGAGAAAAGTCTTTGTATTTTATTTTTAACGTTAAAGTTCTACCAAGAATATTATGTTTCTGTAGCCTTTGATGAATTTCCTCTGCAAGGCTTTCCAGCTTTTCATTGATTTGCTGTTCATCTAAAAGATCCTCAAAAAAAGTTCTTTCCACGGCCACACTTTTCTGAATCCGATGAGGTTTTACTTCAGAAGTATGAATTCCGCGTACCACATTATAATAATGATTGCCAGACTTTCCGAAAAGTTTGATCAGATCTTCAAGCGATCTTTTCTTTAAATCTTTTCCTTTATAAATTCCTAAACTAAACATTTTATTAGCTGTCACTTTTCCTACACCAT
The DNA here is from genome assembly GCF_024158915.1 of Chryseobacterium sp. S0630. Classification (GTDB taxonomy): domain Bacteria; phylum Bacteroidota; class Bacteroidia; order Flavobacteriales; family Weeksellaceae; genus Chryseobacterium. Next base: position 8,918 of record NZ_JAMZGF010000032.1, read on the forward strand.
AAAATTTTTCCACAGGCAATTCTTCCAGAAAGTGCTCCATTTTATCAGGATGGATGGTTTTCTGGCCGTTCGGTTTATTAATATCGGAAGCTACTTTAGCTAAAAATTTGTTGACGGAAATACCTGCTGAAGCTGTTAATCCGGTTTGTTCAAAAATTTTCTGACGGATTTCTTTAGCGATGAGGTTGGCAGATTCCATTCCCTTTTTATTTTCGGTGACATCCAGATAAGCTTCATCCAGAGACAGAGGTTCTACCAGATCCGTATATTCATAGAAAATTTCCCGGATCTTTTTGGAGATCTCTTTGTATCGGGCAAATCGGGGAGGAACAAAAATAAGATGGGGACATTTTTCTTTGGCTGTTTTACTGGGCATTGCAGAACGGACACCAAATTTTCTGGCTTCATAGCTTGCGGCTGCCACTACACCACGATGCTGCCCGCCTACGGCTATTGGCTTACCTTTCAACGTAGGATTATCATGCTGCTCCACAGAAGCATAGAATGCATCCATGTCCACATGAATAATTTTACGAAGAGGCAAAGAAAAATCCATATGCAAAGATATGGATTCCTTTATTGACGGTAAATTTTTTTATATGATGGAAGTTTGAAGTTAATGAGGGCTATATGGAAATTGATGACCTGTTTATTGAAAATTAATTAAAAAAACTCACAGGCTATTCTTGGTACATAAACTACTTCCAGCTTCAATCTTCCCGCTTCCTGCATTTTACGCCTTCAGTCTCATGGTGAGAAGATGAGGTTCAAAACCTGCTTTTTCATACGCTTTTATGGCAGATTCATTTTGTGCGTAGACATCAAGTCTTACCTCGCTAATTCCTCTTGATTTTGACCAGGAAATAAGTTCATCAGTAATCACTTTATTGATTCCCTTTCCTCTGTGTTCAGGTTTTACATACATAAAACCGAGATAGGCATATTCTTTAAACTGATAATAATCTTTTGCTGCTTTCTTAATCAAAGCATATCCTGATGCAATGATTTCATTATTCTCTTCGGCAACAATTACGGTAGCTTCCGGAGATTGTATCAGATGTTTTAAATCATAATAATGAATCTCTCCTTCAATCAGGGTACTGTTGAACGGTCTTTCGGCAGTAACAACTCCCTGTTCAAATTCTAAAAGGATTGCTAAATCCTGTTCTGTGGCTTCTCTTGTGATCATGGTGATATCTATCTGAAATTTTAAAACTCATTGAAAAAGTTAATGATTCCAATGAGTTTTGTATATTTTTTCGGATTAAAATAAATGACAGTTATTTTAAAAGCTTGTCTATGGTTTGCTGAAGTTCAGGATCTTCGGGAGATATTGCGTAATATTTTGCAATAGAAGATTTCTGGTCAATTACCATATATCTTGGAATCCAGTTAAGATCTATATAGTTATTAAAATCATTTTTCCAACCTGTAGAAAACCAATAGTTTTCTTTGTGTTTCATATCAAATCTTTCAAGACTTTTTTCAAACCCTTCTTTTGAACGGTCTAATGATAGAAATACAAAATCAATATTCTTGTTATTTTCTTCTAATTCTTTAGCTTTTGGAAGTGCATTTAAACAATCTCTACACCAGCCCGCCCAGAAATCAATTACTAAAACTTTTCCTTTATGCTGATTCAGAATTTGCTGGATGGTAATGGTTTTCCCATCTTCATCTTCCAGTTTCTGTTGTAAAGCTTCTTTTGAAAATCCTGTTTTCAGGACCGTTGGGACTTTTTGTGAATAGCTTATCCCAAAAATACCCATCATCAATAGTAATATCAACTTTCTCATCTCGTACAATTTCATGGGTACAAATCTAAACAATGAATGGCAATCTGAGATTGATTTCTTTGGAATTAGTAAAAATTTATAATATTGATGAATTCTATTAGGGAGGAGAGTGGGAACGGGTAAACCACCCCGTCAAAAATTCTTTAAATTTTTGCCACCCCTCCAGAGGAGGGGAATGTTATGTCTTCAGTTGTAATATAGGGTTATATTTACTGGTAATTTTTAATCAAACCTTTGACAACGGCAATTACGTTGGGCATTGCTTTGTTGGCAGCGTTTAAAACTTCTTCGTGAGAAACGGCAAAAGCGACATCCGGCCCGCCAAGATCCGTAATAACGGAAATACAGAAAACATCCATTCCCATATGTCTGGCAACAATGACTTCCGGAACGGTACTCATTCCTACCATATCACCACCGATAGCTTTGATCATACCATATTCGGCCGGTGTTTCAAAAGTTGGTCCCTGAAGGGCAACATAAACTCCCTGATGGATTTTTATTTGGTGATCTGCAGCAGCCTGTTCTGCAGTAGCAATCATTTTTTTGTTGTAAGGCTCGCTCATATCCACAAAACGTGGTCCGAGCTCATCAATATTTTTTCCGCGTAAAGGATGCTCAGGCATCATGTTGATATGATCTTTCAGGATGACAATATCTGCAACGCTGTAAGCTGGGTTTACGCCACCGCAGGCATTGGAAAGAATAAGATTTTGAATTCCCAGTGCATGAAAAACTCTTATCGGGAAAGTCACCGTTTCCATAGAATGTCCTTCATAATAATGGAAACGTCCGCTCATCATCAGTACTTTTTTCCCTTCCAGGATTCCGTAAATCAGTTTTCCGGTGTGTCCGGCCACTGTAGTCTGTGGAAAATGAGGAATGTCTTTGTACTCTAAAACATGGATCGGTTCTACTTCATTTTGTAATTTCCCAAGTCCGGATCCTAAAACAACTGCAAAATCAGGGGTTTCCTGAATAATATTTTTAATAAAATCTGCAGTCTCTTTAATTTTTTCTAACATAATCTAAGATGATTTGATTGAATTCTTCTTTCTTATCAATAAGTACATTGATAGGCCAGTAGTAAACAATTTCTCTAAGATAGTCAAAAGTTTTCAGACGTACGTAGTCTTTCTCTGTGGTTAATATCAGTTTATATTCTCCTAATTTTTTGTATTCGGCAAGGATTTTTTTAATATCATCATCCGTGAAATTATGATGATCTCTGAATTTTAAATGTTTCACCCTTTTTGAGAATTTTGCCAGATGTTCCAGAAGCGGTTTAGGATTCGCAATTCCGGTGATCAGTAAAATATCATAATAATTCAGGTTGTTATCCGGAAGCATTTTATCTTTTCCGTACACATTTTCGTCATAGCCAATGGATGAAAAGAATACTTTCTGTCCGTAAGAAGGTCTTATTCTTGAGATATAATATCTTTTGGTTTCCTCAGTAAGTTCATCAGGACATTTGCTGACCATGATGATATTGGCTCTTTTATATCCTGCTCTTGATTCTCTCAGGTCTCCGGCAGGAAGAAGGTAATCCTTGAAAAACGGATCATTAAAATCAGTCATCAGAATATTGAATCCGGCTTTGATTGCTCTGTGCTGCATAGCATCATCCAGTACCAGAACTTCAAGATCCATATCATCAATCACTTTTTTGGCACCAGGAACACGTTCTTCTGAAACGGCAATTACGAAACGGTTTTTAAAACGTTCAAAAAGCTGCATCGCTTCGTCTCCCACCATTTTGTAGTTGCTTTCGTAATTTGTTACTTCATAGCCTTTGGTTAGCCTTCCATAACCACGTGAAAGTACTCCGGTTCTGTAATGTTTGGATAAGAACTGGGCAAGATACATCACCATGGGTGACTTCCCGCTTCCGCCCACAGAAAGGTTTCCGACATTGATTATCGGTGTCTTGAATTTTGTCGACTTAAAAACTCCCAGATCATACATTGTGTTCCGGATACCCGTTACCAAATGATAACCGAGGGAAAAAGGATAAAGGTACCATCTTTTCATACGATTGCAAAAATAGGAATTTTCATAAGCATTTGGAGTAATATTCTCAAAGACTTTTCAACAAATATTTCGTTAAATTAAAGTATTTTTGTGGAGTTATTACAATACATTGAGATACTTTATTGAATTTTCTTACAACGGAAAGAATTATTTCGGCTACCAGATACAGCCGGATGCTATTTCTGTACAGGAAGAACTGGAAAAGGCGCTGTCTACCATTTTGCGCGAAGAGATAAAAACTACAGGTGCGGGAAGAACAGATACAGGAGTTCATGCCAAAAAAATATTTGCCCATTTTGATACGGAAAAGGAATTGGATGATCAATTTCCACGAAGACTGAACAGTTTTCTGCCCCCTGATATTTCTATTAAAAGAATTTTCCCGGTAAAAGAGGATTTTCACGCCCGTTTTGATGCGACGTACAGAACTTACGAATATTTTATCTCACTGGAAAAAAATCCGTTCACTCAGGAATCTGCATGGCAGCACTGGAAAAGATCTCTGGATATGGATGCGATGAATGAGGCCTGTAAAATTCTCTTTGAATATGAAGATTTCACAAGTTTTGCTAAATTAAAAACAGACAACAAAACGAATATCTGCAAAATCTACAAAGCAGAATGGGAACAGAACGGAACGGAATTGAAATTTACCGTTTCTGCCAATCGTTTTCTCAGAAATATGGTTCGTGCTATTGTAGGAACAATGGTGGAAATAGGAACAGGAAAACTGAAACCTGAAGATCTTCGTAAAGTGATTGAAGATAAAAACCGCAACGCAGCAGGTACTTCAGCACCGGGACACGGGTTGTATCTGGTAGATGTGGGGTACGAATTTTAAATAAAAACTAAAAACAAAAATAATAATCATGTTATCAATTTTTATTCTTATCGGTGCCTACCGATATTATGCACAATTAGCAGAAAGGTTTGGGAAAACAAAGTGGCATTACGGTCTTTTGGCTATCGGAATTTATCTGGGAACTCAATTAGTCTTAGGTATGAGTTACGGTGTGTATTTGGGAATGACAGATCCTGAGTCCGTAGATAATGTAAATTACACAGGTTTTTCCGGAGTGAATATGGTAGGTTGGCTCATCTCTATTGTTGCCGTTTGGGGTGTTTATAAACTCCTTGAAAACAAGTTTATAAAAGAAAGACCGGCAAAAACCATCGAAATTGAAGAAATAGGGAAGACTATTGATCAGTAACATTTCTCTTTTTAGTATCAGAAATTAAGATTATTTTTAAATAATGTAAGGGATACTAAAAAATAACCATGACTGAAATTGAAAAACTAGCCTTCGCATTACATCATTTTGCCGGACTTTCAGAAGAAGATTTCAGATTGTCTGAACAATTTTGGCTTCCTAAGGAATATAAAAAAGGAGATTTTTATAATCTTCAGGGAAATGTATGTTCTTATTTGGGGTTTATTGTTGATGGAGTTTTCCGTTCTTACGTTATTAATGGAGATACCGGAGAAGAGAAGAATGTTTTTCTGTATTCTGCCAATGGCTTTGTTGTTCCTTTTAAAAGTTTTCTGAATCAGATTCCATGTGATTATTTTACACAGGCTCTTACGGATGCCTCCATTATTTTTATCCGGCATACCGATTTACTTTCGCTTTATCAGCAGTCGCATCAATGGGAAAAATTCGGGCGGCTTATGGCACAGGCAGCATTTAATATTACCATGACAAGGGTAGAGGGGTTTTTATTAAAGTCTCCGGAAGAACGCTATCTGGATCTTATGAAAGAACATCCGGATATTTTCAGCAATGTTCCGCTGTATCATATTTCTTCTTATCTGGGCATTCAGGGACCTTCTCTGAGTAGGATAAGGAAAAGAATTTCAGGGAAATAGTACGATTTTAACCTGAGTTAAAGTTTTCGTCATTTTATCTACGGAAATTTGTTTCATCAATTTAACAATACAAAAAAGTAAAAATTATGAAAACAAAAACAATCGTATTAATTCATGGGTTATTTGTGAATAATACAAGCTGGAAAGAATGGAAAACCTATTTTGAAGCTCAGGGATATACAGTACATACACCTTCCAATCCTGGACATGAAGGAAATCCTGTTCATTTAAAGAATAATATTCCGGGAGAACTTCGTCATGTAGGATTTGATGATACCGTAAACAATCTGGTAAAGCTGATAGACAGTCTTCCTGAAAAACCTATTGTAATCGGGCATTCTTTTGGAGGACTTATGGTTCAGAAACTTATTGATATGGGAAAAGCTGCTGCCGGAGTAAGTATTGATGGTGCTCCTCCAAAAAATGTGATGGCTCCTTTTTCTACGATTAAAATCGTATGGCCGGTGGTGAATTTTTTCAAAGGAAACAGTCCGTATCTTGGAACAAAAGAATGGTATCATAAAGCCTTTTTCAATAATTATTCAAAAGAAGAAAGTGATAAACTGTATGAAACAGTAGCTGTTCCTGAAAGCAGAAAACTGGCCAAAGATCCTTTGTTTAAAGCTTCTGCAAAACTAGATCTAAAAAAGCCCCATCAACCACTACTGTTTATTGCAGGTTCTAATGATCATATTTTTCCGGCAGCATTTTCAAAGAAGATAGCAGGAGCTTATAAAGATCCTGGCAGCATTGTTGATTTTAAAGAGTTTGCAGGGAGAAGTCATTTCATCTGTGGTGAAAAAAACTGGGAAGAAGTAGCGGAATACGTACTGGGCTGGATACAAAAGAATGCTTAATATATTCATATTGTAAATGGTAGGTATCTTATATTTTCTATGACGATTTGCAAAAGTTGTAAAGGCAGTACGGTTATAATGTCTTATTTTTGCATAGAATTTTATTTTAATTCTTTCTTTCGATTCGTACAATGAAAAAACAAGATACCTGGGGAATTATAAAAAGGCTGTTCTTTATCGGAATGAAATTTCGTTCTTGGTTCATCCTTACCCTTATCATTTCCATATTCCTTTCCATCGTTTCTACTTACAGGCCATATCTTACTATGCAGGTAGTGGATAATGATATTACAAAGCTGCATGATAAGGCTTTGATGATGAAACACATCTACATTCTTGTGGGATTGGTGTTTGCAGAAACTATATTAAACTTTTTCCTGGTTTATTTTTCAAATTTCATCTCGCAGAATGTGATCAGGGATATCAGAGAGCGTTTATATGCTAAACTGATTTATTTCAAAACTTCATTTTTTGACAAAACGCCTATCGGGCAGTTGGTGACGCGTGCTGTAGGAGATGTGGAAACCATTGCTACAGTATATACAGACGGATTCCTGATGGTATTCGGAGATATTCTGAGAATTCTGTTTGTACTGGTGATGATGTTCAGTACCAATGTTCACCTGAGTTATATTACACTGGCTATTTTACCTTTAATGGTATTGATTACGAGATTCTTTCAGAAAAGACTGAAAAAAGCTTTTGGAGATGAAAGAAACTGGACAGCCAATCAAAACTCATTTGTTCAGGAAAGACTGGCAGGAATGTCAATTATTCAGGTCTTCAACAGACAGGAATCTGAGTTCAAAAAATTTGATGATATCAATATTACGCTGAAGGGAGCATTGCTGAGAACTGTATTTATTTTCTCACTGTTTTTTCCTGTAGTGGAACTTATTTCTTCATTATTCATCGGTTTTATCCTTTTCTATGGAGGATATATTACGATCAGTGCCGGAGTGGTGATTGCTTTTATCCAGTATATTTCAATGCTGATCCGTCCTTTGAGACAGATTGCAGACCGTTTCAACAATATCCAGCGAGGAATTGTAGGAGCAGAAAGAGTATTGGGATTGATGGATGAAGAAAACTCAATGCCGAATAACGGAACGGTGAAGAAAGATCATTTTGCCGGAAAAATTGAATTCCAGAAAGTACATTTTGCGTATGATGAAAAGCAGGAAGTATTGAAAGGAATTGATTTCAAAGTAAATCCGGGAGAAACCGTCGCGATTGTAGGAGCAACAGGTGCCGGAAAATCTACCATTATCAGTTTGATTACAAGATTATATGATATCAACTCCGGAAATATTCTGATTGATGATGTGGATTTAAAAGATTATGAACTTTATAATCTCAGAAGTCATATCGGAGTGGTATTACAGGATGTGTTCCTTTTCCACGGAAGTATTTTTGAAAATCTTGCTTTTGGAGATGATAGCATCACGTTGGAGAAGATAAAAGCAGGAGCCAGAGAAATTGAAGTAGATCAGTTTATTGAACAGCTTCCTGGAGGATATGATTATGTAGTAAGCGAAAGAGGTTCGTCTATTTCTTTAGGGCAGAGACAATTGTTGTCTTTCCTGAGAGCTTATTTATCAGATCCGAAAATTTTAATTCTGGATGAAGCTACCTCTTCTATTGATCATGAAAGTGAAAAGCTTATTCAGAGAGCTACGGAAAAAATTACCAAAAACAGAACTTCCATTATTATTGCCCACAGACTTTCTACCATTGAAAAAGCTGATAAGATTATTGTGATGGAGCATGGTAAAATTGTAGAAGAAGGAAAACACCTTGATCTTTTGGATAAAAACGGATATTATGCCACGCTTTACAAAGCCCAGCTTCGCCATGAAGTGGAAATGGAAGAAGAAAAAGAATCATAACCCATAAGGAATGATAATAAACAAAAAAGAGAGCCGGAAATGACTCTCTTTTTTTATATTTAATTAACTACATACAATTCATTACTACTTTTTAAAACTGCAGAATACAAAATTTTGAACCGTTTCAAAAGGAGTGGTGTGATCTTCAGTAATACACTGTACTTTTTTAAAGTTTTTTTCAAATTTTTCTGATAATGATTCCTCGTCATACTGCTGAATATCCAATCCACTGCATTTCGTAGGGCCGTTTTTCGAAAAAGTTCCAATGATCATAAAATGGTTTACATTTTTCTCCGCAATATCGATGTATTTTGAGACCTGCTCCGGAGTTGTCAGAAAGTGAAAAGCAGCTCTGTCATGCCAGATGTCATAGGTTTCTGTTGGAGAGAAGGCTGTAATATCTGTGACAATCCATTTTACTTTACCGGCAGCATCTCCGAGTCTTTCCTGTGCCTTTTCCAGAGATTTGGCAGAAATATCAAGCACTGTAATATTTTCATATCCTTCCTCAAGAAGAAAATCAACAAGGTTGCTGTCTCCACCACCAATATCAATGATGCTGGCATCTTTTCCCAATCCTGAAGAAAGAATAAAGTCAAGGGAGGTCTGTGGTTTTTTCTGGGTCCAGCTTACCTGATCAGGATTTTTGGTTTCATATACATTTTCCCAGTGGTTTTTGTTGTCAGAAGAAATCATGATTCTTTTAATTGATTATTGATCTCCTCAAATTTATTAATTAATTCGTTAAGTTTTTCCTGTTGTTTCTTTATGGTTCGGGGCCTTAAGTAAAACCAGTTGAAAGCGATCCATGCACATGTTATAACATACGTTAGAATACCAAAACCAATGGCCATTCTCGATGTGTATTCATACATATAAAAACAAATTCCCAGAAAGAGCATCATAAAATACAGATTGAGTATCGTGGTCTCCATCCATTTCTGTTTGTTTTTTACCACGTATAAACTTTGAAGATATTCACTGTTCGATTGGGTCTGATCAATCTTATAAAATACCATAAACATTTTGTTATAGGCCAGAAGAAAGATTACCATAGCCAGAATAACAAGTACAATTCCAATTTTTGTAGTGATCATCTGAGGCTGGTAAATGTACCAGATAAAAGCAATTAATATAGAGGTGGTGATTAAAGCCACATTGACGAGAATCAGTTTGCGCAGGTTCTGGTTTCTGAATTTTTTCAGTTTTCCAAGAAGTTCTTCCAGATTGGGTTTGTTGGAAGTTTGCTGCTTCCATATATTTTTGAAATCGATATTAGTATCCATTGTCTTTAAACTTTTGCGTTAGTTTTTCTTTTATCCTGTGAATCTTTACCCTGATATTAGACTCTGAAAGTCCTACGATATGGGCTATTTCAGCCTGTTTTATCTCTTCCAGTTCCAATGAAATAATAATTCTGTCTGTTTCGGGCAACTCTGAAATAAACTGATAGAGCATTTGAATCTGAGGTTCCATAGATTCCTGTTTTTTTTCTTCCAGGTTGATGGGTAAATCTGTTTTGGCAAATTTCTTTTCCTTTTCAATCTGTCGGAGACAGTTGTTAGAAGCTATTCTGAAAATCCATGTTCCTACGCTGGATTCATTCCTGAATTTCGGGAGCTGCTGCCAGACTATGATAAATGTTTCCTGAGCAAGATCCTGAGCAATATCAGTATCATTCACATATCCCATGCATAAACGGAATATCCTTTGCCAGTAGAGTTCGTATATCTCTTCAAAAACCATTATTTCACAGATAAAAAGTTGTTAAGCTGGCTAAAATACCAATCCTTATCATCGTACATAATGAAGTGTAATCCTTTTGAAGCATACTGCATATTGGCATTCTTTAAATTTTTGTACTGCCCTTCAATAGTGGGTTTAAGGTTAACAAAAAAGGATTCCAAAAGAATAAGGGAAGGGCATTGGATGTTTTTTATTTTCTCTCTGAGATCTGTATTATAAAAATCGCAGTACATTTTAGCAAATGTTTTTCGGTCAGATTTCATGCTCCAGTTGATCACGGTTTCCTGCATCGAAGTATCGGCTATGAGACGTGGCATAGCCTGAGTCTGCATTTTTCGGAACTGTTCATCATTCATTGCTGTTAACTGAGTAATGGTAGCCGAACAGTCATTGTTTTCTTTAGAAGTAAAATTAGGATCAGATAAGGCTGCCAGGCAGGGCAGAGTATCTACAATAATAATTTTACCTACAAGTTCGGGATAATCGGCTGCAATAGCCAGGGCAAGACCGCCTCCCATACTATGTCCGATAAGAATAGGTTTGTCAATTTTATTATTTTTGATGTAAGCCGCAATACTTTTTTCCCAGTCTTTAAAGCTGGCATCTGTCTGTGGTTTTGTTCCGGCAAATCCAGCCATCGTTAAAGTATAACAGGTGAAATCTTTTTCAAACTTTGCAGTGGTTTCGTTCCAAACATCACCTGAAGAGGCAAATCCCGGAATGAATAGTAAAGACTGATTTCCTTTTCCGGTTTTTTTCACTTCAAACGGATAAGTTGTTTGTTGGCCAAATATATTGCATACCGCTAAAAAAAATAACATGATGATTAAAAGGAATGTGAATTTTTTCATGATTTCTAAAGTTTTAAAGTTTATTTGTCTTTTAGAGACGAACCTTTAAAAAATGTTACACAAGAATTAATCTTTTTTTGAAAAAAAATATTTCTCCTCCTTCCAAACCCTTTTGTTTAGGGTAAAATCATATGAAATTTATTTTTATAAAAATGGATAGCAGTCATTTCTAAATAGTAAAAACGCGATGAAATAATGAATAAAATATCAGGAAATTATTAATCTAATATCCTTCCGTAGAATCTGCTGATGTCAAAGTAAAACCCAGAGACTTTATATTTGTCTTTTTCAAATTCCTGATAATCACATTTTCCATTGTGGTTTTGTGCCTTTGTTTCCATTTGAAACCTGTTTAAAAGTGCGTATTCATCTGTTACAGAGATAACGTGAAAGCCTGTTTCACAGGTCAATCCATCACCTGAGGTAAGAATGGCATTTAATAACCCGTGGAAATTTCCTGCAATTTTTTCAGCATTAGCATCATCATTGCTTAAATGATACAGATAAGCAAGATAATTCATAGCACGCAAATCCAGCGGATTTTCATCCAATGCGCCCAAAAATAACTGGATTCCTTTGGAAAGATCTTTTTGTGAAATACCTTCTCCACGATAATACTTGGCAACTTCTTCAGACTTCTTTCCCATTTTATAAGGCTGATATTCTTTTTGGAAGGTATATCCGAAGTAAAGATGACGATATTGATTGCTGGTAAGAAGCGTATCGTTCTGTTTTAACCTCTTTAAAAGTTTCGGATAATAGAATTCTGAATTTTTATTCTCAATATTTTTTTGAATTTCCACATAATCCGGTGCTTTAAATTCTATTTTTTGACCATGCAGAAAACTGAGCATTGTAAAAAAGAATAAAGAGAAGAATGCTTTGATATTCATAGTTTGGATAGGGTTTTTACAATTTTTTATGATGCTAAAAATATGAAATATGTATCAATTAAATGATATTGGCTGACTATTTGTAAAAAAAATAATAAAATATTATCAAAGTGTTATTTTGTGTTGATAAATTTACTAACTTTATTCGGAATTTGAGATGTTACCCCTAACATTTGAAGGGGTGAATGGAATTTTTAACTAAAAAACTATAAATATTAATGAGCAGTAGTATCCAAGATGAATTTAAAGTCTTTAAAGACGAATTAAGAAAGTTGAATATCGAAGTACAGAAAGTTGTAAAAGTAGGAAACGGTAGTATGGATTTCCATGAGGTTTTCTACAAATCGCCGAGGTATGAAGAGGTAAAAAGTATATATGTCCAGCGTCATAATCTGGATAGTATGATTGAAAAATTTAAACAGGCCTATCATTAAAAAATAGAACGAGCGCCGCAGATTTTCTGTGGCGCTCGCTTTTTTATAGACTGTCAGAAACTAATCTTTATCCAGTGTAGAAGTTTTCTTGGTGTCTTTCATTCCAACATACACAACAAGGGAAAAAAGAATACAACCGGTAATGTACCAGTAAAAATATTCTTCAGATCCTATCTTTTTAAACCAAAGTGCAATATATTCCGCTGTTCCTCCAAATACTGCAACGGTAATAGCATAAGGTAAACCTACACCAAGCGCTCTGATTTCAGATGGAAACAGCTCTGCTTTTACAACAGCATTAATGGATGTGTAGCCACTTACAATAATTAACGCTGCCATAATCAGGAAAAATGCAGTCCAAATGGACGTAGTTGTGCTCAATGCTGTAAGAAGCGGAACCGTACATAAAGTTCCCAGAATACCAAAACCTAAAAGAAGCGGCCTTCTTCCGATCTTGTCAGATAACCCTCCAAATACAGGCTGAAGGCAGGCGAAAATAAATAACGAAATGAAAGAAACTAATGTAGACTCTTCCTTGGTAAGATGTACCGTATTCACCAGGAATTTCTGCATATACGTTGTATAGGTATAAAATGCCAGCGTTCCTCCTAAAGTAAGTCCCACAACGGTAAGCAGAGCTTTTGGATGTTTCAGGAGTTCTTTTACTGTTCCTTTTTTCTTTTCGTTGACTGCTTTTTTATTCTCAAAAGCTTCTGTTTCGTGAAGATTAGCCCGAAGGTATAATGCAATAATGGAAAGAAGTGCCCCAATTACAAAAGGAATTCTCCAGCCCCATTCTTCCAGCTGAGCTTCTGTGAGTAATAATTTTTGTAAAATAAGCTGAATTCCCAATGCTATAAGCTGCCCGCCAATCAAAGTGACATATTGAAAACTTGAATAAAATCCTCTTCTGTCCTGAGTCGCCATTTCGCTGAGGTAAGTTGCGGAAACTCCATATTCACCACCTACACTTAATCCCTGAAGTAATCTTGCCAGTAAAAGCAATAAGGGAGCAAGAATACCTATGGATTGATAAGTAGGAGTAAGGGCAATCAGTAAAGATCCAAAAGACATCAACAAAACAGAAAGCGTCATTGCTTTTTTTCTTCCGACTTTATCAGCAATACTCCCGAACAACCATCCGCCGATAGGACGCATAAGAAATCCTACAGCAAATATTCCTGCGGTATTCATCAGTTGTGCATTCAGGTCAGAATCAGGGAAAAATGAATGGGAGAAATAAATGGCAAAGGCAGCATATGCATACCAGTCATACCATTCAACAAGATTTCCAATAGATCCGCCTATAATGGCTTTGATTCTTTGACCTGTAGTGATAGCCGTTGAGTTCATACAATGTTATTTTCCTGAAAAGTTTTTTTTAATAATGGGATCCAAGATACAAATTTCAGAAAAAAGCAAACCGCTCTGGAAAAGAACGGTTTAATAGTATATAAAAGTGAGTTTTTAAAACCTATATCCAATCGAAAGCCCACTTCTGAAACCAGCCCAAGGTCCGTCTACCTTTATTTTTGCTCCATTGGCATTGGTTTCTACCGTATATTTTACAAAAGGAATATCCAGGTTTTCAATTTCTTTTTTAAGCTGTGCCTGCATATCCGGTGTGAGTACATAATCTGAGGTCATGGTAAAATCTCCTTTCCCGCTTCCGTAGTGGGCACCTGCGATCCAGAAATCCAATACAAGATTCTGGCTTCTGGTCAGAAAGAACTGTACACCAACCATTAAACCTCCACTATTTCCTTTGGTATCTCCATGCCCTTTAAGTGGAATTGGATAAGTGATCCCATTCGGGCCGTTATAATCATAATAAAAATCAAAAGTATTGGATGTGACACTTGAGTATCGGTAATAGGGTGCAAAATAAAAACCTTTTCCATAGCCTTGTCCAATATAAAACCTTGGCTCTATCGTGAAATTAGTGGCTTTTACTCTCAAATTCTGGAATCTTTTTTCATCTTCATCTTTCAGAAAAGAATTGATAAAAGGTACTTTTCCTTCAGTCATCGTTCCAAAGCCAATGTTCACAGAAAACCATTGGTTGATAGCTCTTTCATAAGACAGATTGATATTTCTGAATGCATACGCTGTGACATTGGTCTTGATGATATTCATCTTCTCTGCCGCCGGGCTGTTCTGAATTTCCTGAGCTCCCAGGACAGAAAACAGAAAGCATGGAATTAATAGGACTGCTTTTTTCATGACTCTATATTTTGTGATGTAAAAAATACCAGCAAAAAACGGGCTGGATTTAACATAATAATTAAAGTTTTTAAAGAAAACATATTGATCACTTTCTAATCGGTTGCCATTACAAATGTAACAAACATTGATAATTGATTGTTCTAATTGTATAATTCATCTTCAGACATGAAAAAAACTATATATACCATTTTCTTTCTTTGTGGTGTCTTTATGTTTTCACAGGAAAAGAAAAATGATACAGTGGATGCAGTGGCTACCCAAGAAATTCAGGAGGTTATTTTGAAATCTCAGCGTAAAAAACAGTTTGCAGACAAAGCTGTTTATACTTTTGATAAAGAGGCGCTGGAAAAAGCTCGCTATGCAAAAGATTTACTTCGTACTCTTCCAGAATTACAACTGGATCCGGTAGCCAATACCATTACCAGTACGAAGGGAGGAACTACACTATTTCTTATCAACGGGATTGAAGCTACCGATATGCAGATCCGAAGTATTGCACCCAGTGAGGTTGTAAAGGTAGAATACTATGATATTCCACCGGCAAGATGGGCAACGAGGGCAGATACGGTAGTGAATATTCTGACAAAATCTACAGAAACGGGATATGTTTTCGGAGCTGATGTTTCTGCTGCTTTGAATACGGGATTTGTGAATGGTTCTGCCTACGCAGATTATACAAAAGGAAAGAATAATTTCGGACTGGAATATTCCCTGAATCTTAGAGATTATAATGACAGAAGAGTCAATAGTGTCTATGATTATCAACTGAATGGAAATCATTACCGTTCTGATGAAAATAGAAAAGATCATTTCGGATATACTTTCCAGAATATTGCGTTACGCTATACCAGACTTGTGCCTGATGACTACGCTTTTCAGGCTAAACTGAATATGGATATTTTCAGCAGGTTTTCAAAAGGAGTAGGGCAGAGTGTTTTTACTGAGGATAATCTGAAGGAAGAGCACAATATGTTCAAAAATAATGGTTCAGATTATGTGATCCCTAAGCTGGATCTTTATTATTCTAAAAAGATTGGGGAAAAAGATGAGTTGAGTATTAATGTTGTAGGTTCTCATTATACTACCAATACTACAGAAACGGCCAAAGAATGGATTGTAGGTTCAGGATTATCGGTATATGATAATGATATGGTATTGAAAGCAAAGCAGACGAGTGTGGTAGGAGAACTGGCACATGTCCATGATTTTACAGCAGGAAAACTTTCATCCGGATACCGTATTTCAAGGTCTTCTATTTCTAATGATTTGAATAATCTTGCCGGATATTCCCAATACAGTGTTACTTATCTGGAACAGTATTTCTATACTGAATTTGCCGGGAAAATAGACAAATTAAGCTATCGTATCGGAGCTGGTCTTACCAATATTCATAACAAAAGTGCAGAGAATGTTTTTGATGAATGGACTTTTACTCCAAAAATTATCTTAGCTTATCAGATTAAAAATAATCAGAACCTTCGTTTTACAGCAAGTTATAATCCGGTAAGTCCATGGAGTAATGCATTAAGTAGTAATGTAGTGCAATTGGCACCTAATATTGTTCAGAGAGGAAATCCTTTTTTACAATCTCAACAGGTTTTTTCTAATAATCTGACCTATTCTTTTAATAATAAGTATTTTGATTTCAATGCAGGTTTATTTTACCGATATACCAACAGGGTAATCAATCAGTATTACGTTCATGATGAGGTATTGAATGGATATGCACTGACTTATGAAAACGGAAAAAATGCTCAGAGATATGGAGTTCAGTTAACAGGATCTTATAAACCTTTTGGAAATAGCCTCCTTGTTATCAAAGCTGTGATTACACCTACTTCTGAAACAGTAAGAACAAGCAAAGGAGCTTTGATAAAAAATAATTATTTAGGAAACTATTTCTCGCTTTCTTCAGAATATAAATCTTTTTCCGTTCAGTATCAGTTCAATATTCCTGTGTATAGTCTCAATGGAGCATTCCTTAATACAAATGAGAATCAGAATAATATTTTTGTGAGCTATAAACATAAAAACTGGACATTTTCTACAGGAATGTATTGGATAGGAATGCCTTCAGAATACAAAACGAAAAGTTTGCCGGAAAGTCTGGTAGATTATAAAGTTCATACACAGATTATGAACAATAAGTCGATGTTTATATTAGGGCTAAGTTATGATTTCTCGAAAGGGAAGAAAACCGAAATTCAGCGAAAGCTTAATAATGAAACAGCTCCTGCAGCTACTTTTTAAGAGTTGGTTTTAGGTGGAAAGAGGGAAGCTGGAGGATGGGATTTTATATTGTACAGATAATCATTGAAGATTTTATTTATTAAAAAATAGAATAAATTAAACTCTATTTATTCTTAGACTAAAATAGCTTCCAACCTCCATCCTCCTGCTTCCTTACAAAACAAATCCCCGCTCATTGGAGCGGGGATTTGTTTGTATTATTTCTTGATGAATTTTGTATTCTTTGTTTCTGCAGCATTTTTTCCACTGATCTCAATGAAATAAGATGCTGGCGGAAGATCTGAGATCTGTATGTTTCCAGATTTTACATCGGAAGTCTTAACCAGTTTACCATCCAGACTGTAAATGTTTGCTTTAGAATAATTATCTGTATTTCCTTTGAAACCGATAAAATCCTGAGCAGGGTTTGGATACACCACTAGGTTTTCTTTTTTTACTGCATTGCTGGTTGCCAGGAATGTTTCACTTAATGCAAATGAAGTTACTACATTCTGGTTGATACTTAATAATGGAATACTGATATTTCCGCTGGTAGAATTTAACAGAGAATATCTGTGTGAAGCATCATAATAAGAATAGGCTGTATTGGTTATTGCTCCAATAGGATTAGAATAAGTAACATCGAATGATGAATATAGATTGAGATTCTGTGTGAATTTTACTCTAAGAACATTACTGTATGTTTGATTACCTATAATTAAAGTTCCATATGCATCAGCAATGGCAGTCATTGTACCACTGAACAATCCGTTGGCAGAAGATGAGGAGAAAGTACCTTTTGCAGTATCAGTTTGTGCTGGTCCATAAGTGGTTGGAAAATTAATATGAGTACCGTTATCCACATTAAAGTTTAAAGTTGCCTGTGTGTTTACCATTCCTGTGATTTCCAGTTTAGTCGAAGACGCTTTATAGTAAACTATTGTTGCGCCATCTATCATTTTAATAGTGGAACCTGGGAAAGTTGCTATTTCAGTAGAAGTAGGAGTTAAATAGGTTGTTTGTGATGCTGCTCCCATCGTAAGTCCTGTATTTGAGAATGTAGCATTGGCTCCTGTTGCAGTGTTGTTTACACCTCCGGTGGCAAGATTGTAATTAACGATATTTCCAGAAATAGGGTCATTAGCCGCTTTTGTAAGCGTAATCTGCGCAGAAAACATCGCAGATGCTCCTAATAAAAGGAGTAAAGATTTTTTCATAGTCAAAATTTTTTGTTAAAAATAAATAAAAAATGGTATTCAATTATCAAATTAATTAGTTTTTAGTTAAATTTTTAATAAAAACGCCTGTTGATAGGATCAACAGGCAGTCTGTGCGTTAAAAATGTTTAAGTTTAATTGCTTATTACCATTTTGCGGTAAGCATAAATATCTTCGATGGTCACTACACTCATCCCTTTTTTGATGGCAAAGTCTACAATTTCCGGAAGTCTTGCCATAGAACCGTCTTCATTCGTCAGTTCACAAAGTACAGCATCGTTACCCAGGTTAGCCATTTTTACAAGGTCAACACTGCCTTCAGTATGACCACGTCTTTCAAATACTCCACCTTCTCTTGCAATTAAAGGGAATACATGACCTGGGCTTGCAATATGCTCTGCCTGTGCATTTGATGCTACGGCTGTTCTGATTGTTGTTACGCGGTCTTTTGCTGAAACACCTGATTCTACACCTTCTCTGGCTTCAATGGAAATGGTGAATGCAGTTTGATTTTTTGAATTGTTGTTTTCCACCATCGGACGAAGGTTGAGGTGTCGGCTTTTTTCCTCAGAAATACACAAGCATACGATACCGCTGCATTCGCGGATCAGAAGTGCCATGTCCTGTTCTGTAATCGTGGAAGCGGGAAAGATGATATCGCCTTCGTTTTCACGATTTTCGTCATCTACTAAAAGAATACCTTTTCCCTTTTGTAATGTCTGAAGTGCTTTTTCTACACGTTCTCTGGAGGTAGCTCCGAATTGTTCTAATAATTTTTCCATGTTATTTTACTTTTAAAAGTTAAAATACTCTTCGGTACATGGAAATGAAATACAACGCAACAAGAGTCCATAAGGAATCCTATTGGTCATCTCATTTTCTTCTCCCATCCAGACTTTAACTGTCGGTTCCGGAATTTCACCAGATCAGTCCTTTCCGAAGAAAGGAGTCGCGGACTGTAACCGCCGGTAGGGAATTTCACCCTGCCCCGAAGAAAACTTATACTAAGTTTTGCTGTATGTTGTAATTTAAATTTTTATTTCATTGAATAGTATTTAACGCACAGACCGCTAATTTCGGGAAGTTTTTTGAATTGGAGAAGCGTTTTTAATCATATTTAAAGAATGCTTTTTTTTAATTGATATCTTTAGGTTGTTCTTAGTATTTTTTCCATCTTCTTCCCTTTCGCCAATTCATCGATCAGCTTATCCAGATAACGGATATTTCGCATAAGTTCATCCTCAATGTCTTCCACCCGATATCCACAGATGACACCTTTTATCAATGAAACATTGGGGTTGATCTGAGGTGCTTTTTCAAAGAAAGTTTTAAAATCAGTTTTATTGTTTAATATTTCCTGTAATTCTTTTTCGTGATATCCGGTGAGCCAGAATATGATTTCATGTACCTCTTCTCTGGTACGTCCTTTCTTTTCGGCTTTTTGGATGTAATGTGGATAAACACTGGAGAATGCTGTTGCAAAGATTCTGGTATTCTGCATCTCTAAATATTAGATTAGTTTTTTGATAACTCCATCAAGAATAGAATTGAATTCATCTGGTTTTTCCAACATGGGATAATGGCCAACGCCTTCAATGGTAACATAATCATAGTCTTTTAAATATTTGCGGTTAGCTTCAATATCAGTAGGAGAAGCATCGGAATTAATAGCTATAACGGGTACCTGAATCTGTTTTGCGAATGGGTTGAAGTCTGTTTTATATAAAGGCCAGAGCGCATTGATTGCCAATTCAGGTTTGTGTTGAAGAAATTCATGCTGTACTCTTTCTTTTACATCACGGGGCGTTCCTTCTGCAAATAAAAATTGTGGCAAAATGTTTTCTACAGTGTATTTGAAATCCTTTCCATATTGAGAAAGCGCTTCTTCAGCCTGTTCTTCGGTAAAGGACTCATCCAGGTTTTTCAATGTATCGATCAGAATTATAGCTTTTACTTTTGATATTTTCAATGAAGCTTCAAGTACATAAGCTCCGGACATAGAATGTCCTACAAGAATTATTTCATTCGAATCAATTGCATCAGCGACGGCTTTGATGTCGTCCGCATATTTTGCACTGCTCCATTCCTGTCTGGAAGCATCAGATTTTCCATGTCCTGCAAGATCCATTTGTACAATATGATATTGGCTGCTGAAATATTTCTGCTGGTCTGCCCACCATTCCGTATTCCCGAGCCATCCGTGAACGAAAATCAATGTGGTATTTCCGCTTCCGGATTCTTGGTAATGAATTTTCTGACCGTCTGATGATACTGCATATTTTTCCATATAAAATGAGAGTTTTGGTATATTTTATTTTGAGATTGTAATTTACGAAAAGACCTTTAAAAATAGAGATGTGTATTTACAACAGATCTGATGAATGAAAAAACACCACATTGCTGCAGTGTTTATCTTTTTATTTGTTCTCTTTTGATCGGAGGTTTACTAAAATAATAACATAAGGGGTTCCCAAAAGATCTTTTATTTCACATTTGAAAAAGATGAGGTCTTTTAAAAACTGCTGGTGAGAAACTTCAATCTGATATTCTATTCCTGTGGGCATTGCTTTTGTTGCAAAGCCTTCCAGATTATCTACTTCATAAGCCTTTTCCTTTCCCATAAAATTGAAAATTTCCCTTAATATGCAATTCATAGTAAAAACAGAAGGAACAATGGGGTAGTTTTCAAAATGTCCTTTGCATTGGTTAGGAGTAAAAGGTTCCAGGAGAATACTGAACTGGCAGTCACTTTCGATAGTGATTTTACCTTTAGGAAGCGTTTCGTCATAATATTCTACCGGAGTGTCATTATAATAATCTTTGTAAAAAAGTTTGAATGTATCTTTTGCGATGATATGATAATCGAGTTCAAAAGAGTAAAGAGGTTCTCCGGAATGATGATCTCTTACCAATAGAGAAGATTTACCTTTTCTTTTCGATTCTAAAAATCTTTCACCAACAATGAAAACCGAATCATATTTTTTATAAGAAAGCTGTCTTATTCTCACTTTTTCACCCATGAAATAAATCTGTTCTTTAGATGTAGTGTTGAGAAGTCTGTACAAATTGCAGCTTCCCAGAGAAGACAGAATTTTTATGAGTTTAGAAAAGTTCTCATGGCTGAAATCGCAATTGCAAATTTTAGTTTCTATGCTGTTATCATTGAAAATTGTATTTTCTGGAATAGAAATGTAAGGTTGTGTTTCCCCAAGATAAGGGATGATGTTTTCCATGATGTCTGTTGTTGTCATTTGAATGAGGGTATTGGGTTATTAAATCTGTTTTCATTTGTGGATAACTTTTCATCATCGTTGTGGAATCATATTTTTTGGATACCTGCGAATTTGTGCTTGTTGAGATTTCAATGTTCATTTGAACTACTAGCTGAAATTTATAATCATAAATATGTTTTTTTATTTAATGTGTTTTTAATTTGTTGATATAATTTAAGTTATGTGTATTAATTCTTTTGTTGGTGATTTGTTTTTGATGCAATTTATAAAAAAATATTCATAATAGATTATGAATAAATGTTCAATATGTGAGATTTTAGATCTTAGCAGGAAAATTTTTATAGCAAAAAAATGTGGATAACTTATCCACAAAAGTTATCCACCTGATTTTCTATTGTGGAAATATCAAGAAAAATAATATGTTTTGTAAGATATTGAAAAGTAGTTAACTAATGAATTATTTTGATGAAGTAAAAAACTTATCCATAGTTTATCCACAGGTATAAATTGAATATGGAAAAGTTATCCACAGCTATTTAAAGATGTGGATAACGGTTAATTTTGAATTTAAATTATTGTAAACCAATTGTTTAATTGATGTTAAGTTGATATTGTGAAATTATAACTTAGACTTATCCACAAAATTATTGACTTTATTCTTTGTCTTTATAAATATTCCAGAAATTAAAATCCGTCATAGGAGCATCCGTGATTCCTATATTTCTTCCCATTGTTACGATTTGTCCTCTGTGATAGGTTCCGTGAAGAATAGCATGCTGGATGTATTCGTATTTGGAAAAATCACACTGAAACCATTGAGATTCTATCTTTACATTTTTTGAAAGATCTTCTTCAGATAAACTTTCCACATAGTCTACCAGTTTCTGCGAGTTGTTTTTTATGGCATTGAAAACATCTTCTTTGCTGGTAGTCTCTGTTGTTTTTACAAAATCAAAATCATCCTTTTCAGAAATATGACTCCACCAATATTCTTGTGTTTGCCAGATGTGGTGTAACGTTTTTAAAATTGTCGGAAAACTGGAAATGGTTTCCTGGTTAAGTTGTTCATCAGACTTTGTGGATAACCAGTCAATATATTTATTGACTACCCAATTGTTGTACTGTGCACTTTTGCTGACTAATGTTTTTAAGCTCATATTATTAATGTTTAGTTGTGTGTGTAAAGGTGAATGTTATAAACCAAAATGCCTGTCTTGGTCTGAATTTTCAGGATTGATGAGTGCTTTGTTACTGTATGTCGCCGCTTCGAAATCATTGATATTAACAGAAAGAAAAGAAATATCAGGCAGCAATTCTGAAAGCCGGATACAGATCTGGTTGGAAAGATTAGTTTTTTGTTCTGTATTGCGTCCCTGCATGATATACCCAAACACATGGAGAAAATTTTTCTTTCCTGTGCCTAATTTGTAATACTGATAGGGCTGAAGTCTTACTTTGATGTCATTGGGAGCAAATAGTCCTGTTCCGTCTGCCACTTCGTAAACGGCATCCATTAACTCTTCAGGTGTTCTCTGCTGAAGAATATCCTGCGAACAATCTATTATAAAATGGGGCATAGATTCTATTTTGTATTTGATTTTGTGTGAGATAAAAATAATAAAAAATAGTAATGGATATTCAAAATAAAAACCGCTTTGAAAACAAAACGGTTTGAAAATGTGTATTCTTTACTTTATGAATACGATTTTATGGAATTGATTTTTTAATGCTGTATTGTGGTTGTACAGCATTGGTCATGTCAAGGACAATATCATAAATTCCATCTTCATGGATTGGAAAATCATAGGCATCAAAGGCGATACTTTTATTATCGTTATTCAGACCGAGGCTGTATCCCCAGTCATTATTAAATCTGAATTTTAAATTCCCTTTTTTCAATGTATAGTTTTTCAGAAAATAAATATTCGGATTTTTAGGATCTGTTTGTAACAGAATATCTTTTCCTTCCCAACCATTCGGAGTGGCGTTTCCAATAATTCCCCACGCAAGAGTATTGGTATTTCTTTTTGCTGTTTTTACAGTTCCATCCCAGAAATGGATGACAACGGTATTTATTTTTCCGTTTTGATCCGGTTGGAATGTACAGGTGAATTTTTCATCCAGCTGAAATGATGTTTTGCTTTTCGGTAATAAAGCGTTTCTTGGATAGCTGCCTTCTTTGAAAACAAGTAGTCCATCGTTACTGGTGATATAAAAATTTGAATTTTCTGTGGAATAAACACCTTCCAGCTTTTTTAAATCTTCCACATTCACTTTTGCAATAGCTGGAATGCTATAAGGTTTATTGTACAGTATTTTTTCTACTTGGGGAATAATAAAATCGGAGTGCGAAAGTTCTGAATTGGAAATCAGAACCACACAAATATCATCATCCAGAACTCTGTAATATCGGCTTCTATAGCCAGGTCCACCACCATCATGGCCAATCCGTTTTTTATCAAAAACCGTTGAGATCTGGAAACCTAAGCCATAATGATCTTTAAGATAAGGTGTAAAAGCTTTATCTGTTGTCTCTTTTTTAAGAAGGGTATAGTTCTTTAACGCTTCATTAAATTTAAAAAGATCTTCCACCGTAGAATACATAGCTCCGGCTCCAAAAGGATGGTCGGTTTTAAAACGTAATGCTTCGTTAGACCTTTTATCAGATAAAAACTCATATCCAAATGCCTTGTTTTCATCTGTGATATTATTAAAATTGAATCCACTATGATTCATCTTCAGAGGTTTCAGAATATTATTTTCTATGACCTGATCATAATTCAGACCTGTAACTTTCTTAATGATATAACTTAGAATATAATATCCGGAATTGGAGTAATCCCAATCCTTACCAGGGGAAAAATTCAAAGGTTTTGCAGAAATATATTTTAAAAATGTTTCCTCATCTATCGTGTATTCAGAGTTTGTATCATTGGGAATTCCTGAAGTGTGGGAAAGCAACTGGGCAATGGTAATGCTGTCGCCTTTTGGAAAATCAGGATAATATTTGGAGAGTTTGTCATTCAAAGATAATTTTCCCTGTTCTTCCAACTGAAAAATAACGGTTGCCGTAAACATTTTTGTGGTGGAGAAAACCCTGTAAAGACTGTTGTTGGTATTTTTCTTTTTTTTAGGAGCATTTCTGTAGCCATAGCTATTTTCAAAAATAATTTTTCCTTTTTCGGCAATCAAAACAGAACCATTAAACAATCCTGCTTTTTCATACGTTGAAAATAATTGTTCCAATTTTTTGGATTTCTGTGAAAAAAGAGGATGTACCGCAAGCATTAAAACGATACAGGTGAGAATAGATTTCATGTAATTTTTTTAAATAAGACACTTTTGAGTGTGATAATATTACATGAGATTTTAAAAATGTTTTATTGAAGAAGGGTAGAAGATTACTTAATTTGAATTAATGTTTTAACACCATAGACCATGACCATCGATGCTTTCCCTGTTTCGATAAAATATTTTACGGTTTTTCCATGTTCCAGAATGATTTTTCCGAAAGTCAACTTCTCATTTTCGTATCCTTTAAAATTTCCATATAATCCATTTTTTGCATCTATAATGAGTCCGGGTTTCTAAAACCCCGTTTTCTAGTGTGATCAATTTTTTCATTTTAATACCACATGTTTTTTTATTTCAGTTACTATTTCACTGGCTTTGGTTTCGGTGATCCAGTTGATAACTCTTATTTCGTTGCCATTTTGTATAAAAACAACAGAATAGGTTGAACCACTCAGAGAAAAGTGATAACGAATCCCCAATGCATGTTTTTCTACCTGAAAATCTTTTACCAAAATCTGATCAATTTCTTTTTTTAAATAGATGCGGGGACTGGTAAACAATTTGTTTTTATATCGGACTGTTATTTTTTCGGGTTCAATGATGAAGATTGTTTTTCCAAAAGTATTCCATAACCAGATATATAGAAATAGTATAAAAAATGCGACAAAGGGAGTGGCAAATGAAATGTAGTTTACAATAAAAAAGAAACCTTCTGCCTGGATGCTTAAAAGAGGAATAATAATCAGGATGATAAGAGAAAGGATCAACAAGCCTAAACCCAATATAATGGTCACAACCCAATTGGTTCTGTTTTTTATTTCAATGGTGACCGGCATAATCATCTATCTTTAGAGCAAGTTTTTTTCATATAATTTCGTTTTCTTAAGTCCGAAATTGTTCATCTTCACCGTTGGTGAATCCAGCTCCCAAGTTGGAAGATGAGTCGAAAGCTGATCTTCTAATTTTACAATTCCCAGGGTTACTTTATCATCAAATTCATAGGTTTTTTCACCAGTAATAATTTCCAGCCCGGATTGTCTGTTAGCAAATGGAGACGGAATACTGAAAGAATATACGGATATAATTTCATCCCATTTTACAAACTCTGTTCCGTTATTTTGCTTGAAATAAAATCCATCTTTTGTGTATTCAAATATCCCATCAAATGTATGCAGGCTATCCATTTCCTTTTCAAATGAATCATAACCTTTTTCTTCGGGAGAATAGAGTTTAGCAATGGAAAATATAAGAACAACACAACAAAGAAAAATAATAGCAAATGTTATTTTTTTGTCGTCATAAACAGGGTAGTTGTAAAGGGTTAGAACTAATACCAGAAATGTAGCAGCAATGATTTTTTTCATACTATATTTTTTCAAAGTACTTCCCTTTGAACTGATAACGGATTTTCTTTTCTGTAATTTTAGAATCATCAAGAATTAATGGAATACTGATGATTTTCTTTTTAGGATCATATTGAATATCCAGGTTTTCAAATGTTTTGGTTTTGATTGAATTATTGATGTTAGAAGATGCTGTAAAATCCAATTCATAGCTTAACTCATTTTGAATTCCGGAAGTGGTTTTTATAAGTTTAGCATTACTGTTTAATTTTCCATTGTCAATAGAAAAAACTTTTACTCTATAGTAATATAGGGCTGTGCTGTATACAGAAATGTTTTGGGCCAGATAATACTTTTTATTCTGTGATACAATATCATTAATCTGATAGTAATTGGATTCTGCATCCTGCTCCATGTCACTTTTCAACGTTTCACTCTGTACTTTTTTACCGGATTCGTACTGGAAAACACTTCTGTAAAAACGCATTGTTCCTCCGGTTAGCGTATTCCATGAATAGATTCTAAATTTTCCATCTTCCGAGGAACTGACAGATAATCCACTTTTTGTAAGTGATTTAAAATCGTGCTTTAGGGTTTGAGGATTGGATGATGTATAGTGATGTAATAATTTTTCGAACTTTCTATTGGCAGCGTAAAGAGAGTCTTCAGTGAGGATATTCTTGCGGCTTGTATCATACCAGTATTGAATTCTTTGAAAAGAACGGTTGAGTTTTTTTTCAATGACAGAAATATTTTGTCCAGACATCGTACAGGAAGTCACCAGACAAAAAAAGATTCCTACTATTTTTTTCATGATTTGTTTGATTATTTTTTATTTAAACCTCATAAATAAGCTGTACTACACCGGATTTGAAAACATTGGTTTTGACCAATTTTAAATTTAATCTTTCCTTTAAATCTTCAAAAAGAGGTTTTCCTTTCCCAAGAGCAATGGGGTGAACAGATATTCTGTAGGTATCAATAAGATTATGCTGAATAAAAGTTTTAATAAGACTTGCTCCTCCATACAACCAGATGTCTTTTCCTCCCTGGTTTTTTATTTCTGAAACTTTTTCCACAATATCAGAACTGATAAAAACTGCATTCTCATCTTCTCGGTTCTGACTGGAAAAGACAAATTTATTTTTTGAATGAATTGTTTCCCAAAGCTCTCGTTCTTCCGAACCTGCATTTTCTTCCGGTTGATAATTTCCCCATGCATCATAGCTTACTCTTCCATAAAAGATAGTGTCTACTCCGGAAAGAAATCCATCAAAATCCATATCATCATCCATGATACACCAGTCGGTTTCTCCGTTGGGTCCTTCAATAAATCCGTCTAATGTTGTGGCAAGGTCTAGTATTATTTTTTTCATGTTTAATAAGATTGATTTAGGTTTTGAGTCTCTTAAAATTCATTTCAACGCTGTGTTTTTCTGCGCAGGAAGATTAGAGTTATAAGAAACATAATGATCACAAAAATAGAAATATAAATGATGATTTTATACCTGTTATTCTGTTGATGGAGTGTTGATATTTCTCTTTTTTGTTCTCTGATTTCTCTGTCGGATTGTTTGTCGTCGTCCGCAATCAAATCTGTAAATTCAGGATCATTGGAGGTATCAGAGTTTTCAGATAATTTTTTATACTGAGAACTTAGAGACTCCAGTTCTTTTAATTCTTCCGGAGAAAGCTCATCCAGTTTTTTTTGAATAAAGCATTGGTCAGAGTAAAGAAGTCCGGTAACTTTTTCATCATATGCGAAAATCAGATATTTCCCTTTTTTGGTAAAAAGAACATCGCAGGAATGCAGCGGAGATCCGAAAAGGGTAGCATTGTGTGCATACAATCCATCATAGGAATCCGATTTGTAGGTCTTATTGATTTTTACTTTACTTAGAATATTCTGGACCGTTTTAAATCCAGAAGGAACTTCTGTAATATCATATATTTCACCAATAAAAACAAAATCAGCACTGTCAAATGAAGATTTTAAAGTAGGAGTGCCATTGCATTTGCAGGCAGCAATTTTCACAGAAAATATTATGAGAAAAAGTAAAAAAAGCCTGGATTTCATTGGAGTTATAAACTTAAGCTTGTTCATCAGCTTAGCGGTAAGGCAGATTAATTTCTTCAATTTTTGTTCTCAAATCTCCAATGGTGAAGGTTTCTGAATTACATTGAAATTCAGGAATGTCGTGTTTGGATAGGAAATCATTTAAATCATCACAATTTTGCAGAATATTAAATTCTTTATTGTCTAAATCTAAAACAATTCCTTTGGTTTTTCCATTAATAGAGTAGGCAAGAGGAGTTAATGCTCCTAAGAGTGCCTTCGACCATAAACCTTTCATGTTTTCTTCGAAATAAATGAATCTTCCATAGTTCAAAACTTTGCAAAATCTTGAATACTGGTCAGGATCATATCCATTATCTTTCTTGTTGGTATATTTTCGATAGGTCTGAAAATACATTTCTCCTTTATGCGAAACAGCTAATGGAACTTTTACTCTTTTATTTTTTTGTTTGAAATAAAAGAATGCTTTTTCCGGCATGTCAAGAGAATCACACTTTTCACAGGCTTTGAAATAGACTTCTTCGGTTGAAGATGGTTTTTTATTTAAAACATCCTCCAAAGTCATATAAATACCTTCCGGAAAATCTCCCTTTTTGATGGATGGATATGTTTTTTCTTGTGCAGTTACTATGCTGGAAATAACAAAAAGAGCAAATAAAATATACAGTTTCATGGGTTTATTAATTTTTCGGCAGAGCAAAAATATAAAAAGTTAATGGGAAACTCTTATTGGAGAGATTTTATTCAAAGCCATAGAAAATAATTCTCAGTTATATTATTTTCTAAACTGTAATGTCTGAATTGCTTTTAAAAGTTCTGTCTGACTTTCTTTCTTCAGATTTTTACCATATAGATTGAATCTGATTTTTCCTAGTGATTCAGTCTTGAGGCTGTCGATATAAACTCCTGTCATTCCTTTTTCCACTTGTTTGGGTTCCAATATTTTTGCCTTGTACCCATCAATTTTTTTATAGGTTATTTTACTTTTAATGAAATCCTCCGGATTATCATTTTCATTGAGGATAATAAATAATGTAGTGTCAATTTTTGGATTTACTTTTAAGAGTTCATTCAAATCTTTTCGGTTGATAACAGGAGCTAAAAGCTGTTCAAGAGAATTTGAATAAGGTCCATAATCGTAGAAAATCGAATCATTATTTTTTGTGATGATAATTCCGGCATTACTATCATAAGCATCCATTTTCAGTTTGCTCCAGTCTTTAGGAGCCTGAAGTTTAAAACTGCGAAAATCCATCGATTTTGTCTTCTGAGAATTATCAGAACAACTCAATACTATAAAAGATGTAAAAATGAATAAAGAAGTTTTTTTCATGGCTTTTTAAAATAAAGATTCCCCGTTCATATCCGTGGTCAGAATTTCACTCATATAATCAAAAAAAGGTCTCATGGCAAGTAATGTTTGAATTACTTCTTTTTGAAAGTTGTCCGATAAAACCTCCGTATCTGTAAATTTCCGCATTACCAGAAATTGCTTTTTTCTGATCAGATCAATAGCCGGATGATTTTTATCAAACCCACGAGGTGCCGTTTTTACAGCGTCTCCTTTAAGTTGTCCAAAATATTGTATAAAAGTTTTATCTGAGGTAATTTTTTCAATTTCTGAACTGTTGATTTCAAATTCTTTACGGATGCGAAGTAAATCTTTAGCTTCAGGACCCCAGAATCCACCGCCTACAAAACTGTTGCCCGGTTCCAGCTGAATATAATATCCACCTCTCAACATAGGTTTCGAACGGGAATATCCCACTCCGAAATTGGTTTTATAAGGCGTCTGGTCTTTGGAAAAACGAACGTCTTTATAAATTCTGAAAATATGGATTCCTTTCAGGTTATCGTATTCCTGAAGCTCGGTATAAATCTGATTAAAAAAAACTTTGTTTTCTTTTACAATGACATCGTATTCGGATTTATGTCTGGCAAACCATTCCCGATTGTTATTTTCTTTTAAATGGGTGAGAAATTCAAATGCTTTTTTCATATTGTTGTATGGATGTTTTACTTCTGAATATTTACAGAAATTTTCCGACTTCTTGTAATTTAACGATTTAAGTAACTAAGTAGAACTATTTAGTTAAACTACCCAATTTTTTTATTCCAGAATGAGCTTGTATCAATTTTCTTTTTTTCAGCATGACGAATTAAAAAAATATCACTTACAATTCCTTTTGCTAAATTGCCATTCCAGAATATAATATCATTGCCAAACATTGAAAGAACAGCTTCTTCATGATCCAGTATTAAAAAACGATGTCCTAAATAGGGGATAATAGAAGGAACATTTTGGTTCTTCATAATATCTTCCGTCACACGGTTGGCTTCCATGGTCAGTTTAATTCTTGCTTTTATGATGGGAATGTCATCAGGATAGGAATAAAATATAGGACCAAAATCAATTTCTCCTTCACCACCATTATTGTCAATTCCCGGTTTGTCAAGACCATTCATTGTTCTGTAATAGTTTTTTAATGACTCAGGAAAGGTGATATTCAGTTGTTTCTGGAAATCTTCTAATTCAGACTCCGACAATCCTTTTTTCCATTTGCTTCCTTCCTGAATCTGGAATCCCCAGCATTCCATCAGATCCACTTTCTGCCAATATCTTTCACTTTTCTTTTTTATCCATTGAAAGCTTGAAATTGAATTGTCCAGTTTTTTAAATTGTCTTTTTTTCATAACATTTCTTCTAATATTGATACAAGGTTACAGATTTAGCGAAGTGGATTATTATTCTCTGTCAATCTTTGTTTTAAACTTTCTGATAACAAATTGTTTTCCAGTAAGTACTGGGTCATTATTTTCAGAAAATATCGGCATTTCTTTAAATAATCTTTATCTGGTAAAACATTATTGGTGTCATTTAAATAAGTGTTTGCTCTGTTGATAAATACTCCGACCCTTTCAAATTCTTTGCTGATGAAGAGTGTTCCAATCAGGGAGATGTAAGAAACAAATTTATATTCACTGTGGTTTCTTCGTAAATATTGAGGAGGCATCTTTTTGTTCATCTCCTGAAAATAGGATATGATTCCAATGTCTTTCAGGTATTTTTCCTTATCAATTACCAACCAGTCGTCCACTATTTCGCCATCAAAATTCATTTCAAGATCATAATACCCGATGGCTTCTAGGTTTTTAAGATAGATTTCGTTTTCCACACAAAGACTTATTCTTGCCCGGATAATAGGTTCTTGATATTGTTGTTCAATCAGATATTGGTATCCCTCAAATACAAAAGTAATTTCGTGGCGGGCAAAGCCTCCTATCAATTCTTCAGGATCTTCTGAGAGTATTTTGCGGAGCGTGTGAAATGCTTCATTTTTGAGATGAAATTTTTCAGCTCTTTCGGTGAGCAATGTTTGAAGTTCCTGAGCGTTCATATCATGATTATTAGTCTCCAAATCTACGAATAACAAGAGAATCTTTGTGGATAAAAAAACTGTCTACGACAAGGATTGACATCAATACAGAATATCTGCATCTGTATGGATAAGAAAGATTGCTTCAGAAAAAGTATCTGCTATCTTCACATGCATTTCATCTGTATTTTTAAATATCCCGTTTTTCCCTTTTACAAAACCAATATGATGAGCGTTAATCAGATAATCTGCCAATACAATGAAACTCTTATCATTTTCATTATGATACTCCTCCAGAATTCTTGCTAACGGCCAGATGGAAAACATATTCTTTGTCCAGTCCCAATCTGCAAATCCATCCAGTTTTAAATAGAATTCTTTAAAATCATCCGGAAATTGAAAGTCTATCATTTTCTCAGCTGCTTTAATGGATTCTGATGTTGCGGGCGAATTTAGTTTGATATTTTCACTGGTCCATTTTTCTTTAATTTTATCAATACGGAGATGTATCATCAGTGGTATGTTCGCAAAATATTTTACTTCTTTTCATTCAAATTATTATAAATAGTCTCCTTTAATTAATGATTTAGAAAACCCTTCCACTCTCAACTGTAAGATTAAAGGCATTGGAATGATGTATGATTTTCTTTTTGGTAATTTGTTGAATGACTCAATGAGTAGTTGTAATTCTTCCTTGGTGTAATTGCTGAATGAGTTATAGATGGCATCATCCATTTTTTCAAGATGAATACTTTTTATGATTTCATTCTTCTTGTTTTCATCCCATTTTTCTAATCTTGATGCGAGTTCTATCCTATCAATGCAGTAATTATAGATATACCTTTTTAATTCTGCGGTCTCCGTCAGTTTGTCAATTAAAATTTTGTTTTCTTCAGTTGGGTAGCCTACCGGAGGCGGCCCTGCCTGAGCAAATGATTGTAAACTAAACAGGAAAATTGAAATGTAGAATAATTTTTTCATGGTTAAATATTGTCTGGACTAAGAAAAATAAATTGTATGCTTTAAAGTGGAAATCATTTTAGAAAAAATATCCACCCACTAATTTTACAAATACTTCTCTGTCTCCAATTTTATAAATGGTTAGAATGCTTCCGTCTGAAAGTTGTCTCATTTTTTGACTGAATTCAGCTCTAGGGCCTGAGGTAGCAAGATTTTCAAGTTGTTGTAAAACTTCTCCAGGGGTTAAAACACAAATAGCGGTCTCTTCACTTTTTCCGTCACCACTTTTTTCTATCGTTTGAATGATTACATCTTTTTGCTTAGCACATAATTCTCTTTTTTTATGATCATCAAGTGCGCTATAAATATTCATCATATCATCCAGTAAATTTTTGTTGAGAGGATTGATGGCGTATTTTGATTCCGCTTCAGTTACCATTTTCTCAGCTTTACTTTTTGACAGTCTTTTTTGAGCAGGTTTCCAGAATGTTCCGGATTCACTGTTATAATTTCCAATGGTGTAATCAATTTTTATGAATTTACTTCCGTAGTACAATTGATTCAACTGCTCCTGCGTCAATTCAGAAGGATTTATTTTGAATACGTCTAAAAGTTTATAAAAATTTTCCTGTGGATTTTCAGTGACATTCTTTTTAATAAGATCTGTGTTTATCTGTGCAGAGAATGCCTGAAAAATTAAAACTAAAATACCTGAAATAATATGTTTTCTCATTGTTTTTTATTTAAATTTGATTATCAACCTGTGTTAGTTATTGTTTATCATAAGGACTTCCATCTTTTCTGATTTTTAATTTTTTATTCGTCTTTTGTTTTCCAAAGTAATATTTCTGTATCACTCAGTATTTTATATTGGTAACCTATTTCATTCCAGAAGTTGATGATGGTGCCTTGTTGTTCTTTGTTTTTTAAAACAGCAATAATATGAGTTTCTACATCATAATCTTTAGGATAATGCATGTCAAAATCAACACTGGCCCAGCCATTAGTTATAATCTGACATAATCTGTCAACATCATCAGTATTTACATACTTTCTCCTTACAATTCCAGCTTTAATACTTTCAAAAGTATTGATGATTCTGTATTCATCAAAGAGATTGTCTGGCAAATGTTTGTAATAATGCGCATTGTTTGATCCGGAACCCAAAATGGTATAATTTTTCTGTGCTTTATCAAAAACAATAGGTCCGACTCCAATTAACTTTCCTCTTTCATCATCTTTATCATATTTTTTATGCTTCCAGAAAATAAAAATATAAGGCTCTGTTTCATAAAATTTGAAGATGGTATAATCAGGATGAATTTCATCTTCAATCATTTTTTGTACTAAAATTTCGTCTATCATCAATTGTTTTATTTTGAGTATGCTGTGTATTTAATTTTCTTTTGTGTCCTGTGCACTTTCAGTAATATCAGCTGCTTGTAAGCTTTTAATAGCTGATTTGGTGGAAGATGTTGTACTTCCGCCGATGATGTATAATTTATTGTTATATACCTCCGCTGCAGCATGTCTTCTGGGAATCATATTGGATGACAACTGATGGAATTTATTGGTTGTCGTATCAAAATAGGCAAGAAAAGCCTGATTATTATAACCTCCTGCTATAAAAATCTTAGTACCCGATACGGCTAATGAATGTCCGGATATCCCGGAAGGCATCGTATATTGATCGGTCCAGAGATTAGTGTTAAGGTCGTAAACATTGATCAGGCGGGATGAAGTACCGTTAAAACCCCCAATGACATACAATTTATCATTCACAATTTTGCCTTTTGCTTCTCTGGCAGTGGGCATATCCGGTAATGGATGCCATGTATTGGAAGCAATATCATAATATTGGAATCTGTTAGAAAATACAGTGGTTGCAGCATTGTTGAGTCCGCTGCCACCGAAAACGTATATTTTTCCATTATGGATGGCAGAACCTGCATTTCCGGTATAAGAACGGTTAACAGCTCCCTTCGTTACCTTATTGGTGGCAAGGTCTACAATTTCAAGATGACTGTTTCCCCAACCGTTAAAAATATAAATCTTATTATCGTAAGTCTCCGAATTTGCAAATTTTTTGGGACTTAGAGTAACATTGAGAAGACTCCATTTATTATCGGTAATATTATATTTTTCAATAAAACTGGCGTTACCTCCGCTTTGCTGATATCCATTGCTCACATATATATTATCATCCACGATGACACTGGTTGTAGCTCCTCTGCCGGCAGACATATTAGCGAGAGTTTTAAACTGAAGCGTTTGTGCATAGGTGAGCAGTGAGCAAAAAAATAAAAGGAATAATAATCTTGTTTTCAATGGTAGTAAGATTTCGTGTTTGTTTTACATATTGATAGAAACAAATATATGTAAAAGCTGAATCTGAAGTGTGAGGCTTTGGATTTTATTTTTTGATGGCGCCAGGTCTCCCGACTTTGAGGAGTTGGGTATTGATGTTTTTTGTCTATGGAGATAACGGGATATTCAGATTGAACATTATCTCATTAATCTCTGCAAATTGTGTACTTTTAATAGAGGAAGAGGGAAGAGTACTTGTATTTCCACCAATGATGTATAATCTATTGTTATATACTTCTGCAGCTGCGTGTCTTCGGGGAGTCATATCGGATGATAACTGGTAGAATTTATTGTTGGCAGTATCAAAATAGGCCAGAAAATCCTGATTAGTATAATCACCCACAATGAAAATTTTATTATCGGCTACTGCCAATGAATGGCCGGATATCCCAACAGGCATTTTATACTGATTGGTCCACCGATTCGTATTAAGGTCGTAAACATCTATCAGATTAGACGAAGTTTCGTTAAAACCACCGATTACATACAGTTTATTATTAACAACTTTGCCTTTTGTTTCTTTAGCTATAGACATATCCGGTAATGGATGCCAGGTATCTGAAGCAATGTCG
Source organism: Chryseobacterium sp. S0630 (assembly GCF_024158915.1). GTDB lineage: Bacteria > Bacteroidota > Bacteroidia > Flavobacteriales > Weeksellaceae > Chryseobacterium. The sequence goes on from NZ_JAMZGF010000032.1 coordinate 44,180, forward strand.
TAATACTGAAATTTATCGGAATATATAGGGGCTCCGTTTAATCCACTTCCTCCAAACACATATATTTTACCATTATGTATGGCAGAACCGGAACCGCCGGCATAATAAGGATTAATTGCTCCTTCGGTTACGGTATTGGTTGCAAGATCTAAAATTTCAAGGTGACAGTTCCCCAAACCGTTAAAAATATAGATCTTATTATTGTAAGCCTCCGAATTAGCAAATCTTTTGGGACTTAGAGTAGCATTGAAAATACTCCAACTGTCATCAGTAATATTATATTTCTCAATATAATTGACTTCTTTATCTGCTGTATAGCCATTGGATACATAAATATTATCATTCACTATTACACTTGTTATGGCCCCTCTGCCTGCAGACATACCGGCGAGTTTTTGGAAATGAAGCTTTTGTGCATGGGTCAGCAAGGAACCCAAAAATGACAGGAATAATAATTTTGTTTTCAATGGTAGTAAGTTTTAGTGTTTTTGTTTTATAGACTTAAAATCAGAAATTATAAGGTTGTGTAAAATACATCAGGATTTTCCTTCGTTGATATATTCCAGATAATCCTGTTCTAAATTATTAATTTCTTCAATTAAAAAATCATAAATATTTCCTTCAAATACTTCATAATCTTCTTCGTCATATTTGTCATACTCAATTTTTATGATTCCGTTGTCGGTATAGGCTCTGTAGAGATTTCCGCTGCGCTTGAAAAATAGTTGTCCCAATGGTTTCTCTTTATACTCAAGGGCTTCCTGATGTTTTTCTTCAAATCCCATCCATGAAGGCATTTCTTCATCCTGCGAAAGTCCGTACACAAAAAAGCCATACCCGAATTTCCAGCTTGGTAGAACATCAAATTCCTGGGGACGTTTCCATATCTCTTCCTTGACTTCAAAAAGTAAGGAACCAAATGAGGTCAGAAAATCCTTAACATCTTCACTGAAGGTAAACCCTGTGCTTTCTTCATATTTTTTAATTTGGTCTTCGGTTGCAGGATGGGCCACGGAGCCCATCACGAAGAAATCATCATTTAATTTCTTTTTCCTATCCCAGAATTCTTCTTTTGTTGCCATATTTTGTTTTGGTGTTACCTCGTCAACACTGTTCAGATTGTTATTGAAACAAAGATAAGAGAAAGTTTGGGGATAAAAATTAGAGTGTTGGTGGATTTTGTTTTATTTCTGCGAAGTCGGACTTTGCGGAGGTGGGTTTTCATTAAATGATTTCTCTGAAAGTCACAAACGTATATGTTTGTCATCAAACGAATTCTACGAAAGTTAAAAACAATCTTGTTTGGAATCTCCCGAGACCTCCGGAAGTCTTATACAAGTTGCGGGAAACAAAACAATATCCTGTTTTGTTTCCCGCAATATGGTTTGTAACGAAATGATCATTTTATCCTTTTCAAATCCATTTCCGAATATAATCTGTACTGTATATTTCCTGTACTTTCATACACTTTGTCGTATAATACTTTTGCTTCTTTGTATTTTCCCGATTCATCATAAAGTGCCCCTAACATATAAGCCGCTTCTATTTGATCAGGTTCATTTTTTAAAATTTCTTTATACATCCTTTCGGCCTGTTCATTTTCATTATGAGCAAAATACCAGTTGGCTATTTCCCAATAATCAGCTAAAAGCTTTGTTTCAGTAAATTTATTTTTTAGAGAATCAATACTTATTTCCTTATAATCATTTCTAAACTTGTCCATTCCTGTTCTTTTTAAATCAGCCATATGAATATAGAAAGGATCACAATTATTTATTAATCTGATCATAAGGTCTTTCATGAAATCATCTCTGTTTTTGTTCGCTGTGCTGTTATGGAAGTTTTCAAAATCCTTCTGAAGTTTTGTCATTACTTCAGAAGAACAAGTTTTAAATGTTTCATCAGTATAATTTGTTTTACCAGATAAACAGGTGCAAAATTCCTTTTCAAATTTTTGTGGAAAATCCTGAGCTTTAATGTGAAAAGAAATTGAAATAGAGAACAATATTCCTAAGAGTAATTTTTTTTTCATGTATAACTTTATTGTATTAACGTTCTTCTGTTCATAACAATATTCTTAATCACAATAAATTGCCAAACGTATTTGATCAAATCCACCTTTTCCTCTGAAACGAAATAAGTAGGTATTTAAATTTTTACTGTGCCATTTTATATCATCCCTTACTGTTTCATCTTTGGATTTTTCTAAATCTTCATATACTTCAAGGGATGGTTTTCCAAGATTTTCAGTTAAATATTTTTTTATTTCGTGGAATTTTTCGTTAAACATTTCATTCGAAGTTTCAATTTTTTCATTTTCATTCCATTCATAAGATTTGAATTTGATTTGCTCATCTTTGGTAAAAAAATAATCTACTTTAAGAATGAAATTGTTTTCGTTTCTTTGATATGATCTGGGAATTTCAAACTTATATTTTTCAAAAGCGGGATAGATATCTTCTCCAATTCCCCAAAAATACCCAAGAGTAATATCTTTTGATTTTTTATCCATTTCTTCTTTTTTAATTTCACTGAAGCTTTTAAAGGAAAGATCAATTTCATTTTGAACAGGAACGTTATTATATTTACTTAGTGAGCAACTATAAGAAATTAGAATAATAAGAATAAAGAGAACTCTTGATTTCATGAGAATATATATTGTTATGATCGTATAACTGAAAAAAAAGCGTTGGGGAAGTGTTGAATTTTAATTAGTATAATCTCTTTGCTATCCGAAGTCTCCTGACTTTGGGTTTTGTTTTTATTGACGCAAAGCCGGGAGAATTTGTAGAACGAGGTTACTGTCTTCTACAGTGATGCAAACTCATGCTGGCAACAATTATTATTTTAATTGAATTTCAATCTTTTTATCTTCCATAAATAATTTTATCCAATTCGGATTTTCATTATTTCCTGGAATGCATTCGATTAAACTTTTATTATTCTTATAATTTGCTATAGCTTTTTTCCCAAACTTTATTTTCATCTCATAAATTTCATTGCCATTATATCCAATCCAGGCTTTTGTTATTATTTGCTTGTTGTTTTCAATATTATGATAAAGTAGAGATTTTGTGTCTTCTGGTAAATGTTTTATACCATCACACCAAAAAGTCTTCGTATAATATTTTATATTTTCATTTTCAATGTTTTTAAAATCCAGAGACCATTCTAAATGACTGCAAAATTCTAAATTAAACATGGGTTCATTAAGATTATAATTAAAAGCACCACAATTGGGACATTCAATATATTCTCCATTTAATTTTTCAAACTCACATTCTGCACATCTGCCATTTCTATTGTTTAAATGTTGAATAATAATTTTTACTTCATTTTTGTCTACATTGAATTCGTCAATTAATTTTTTTTCAGCAAATACTTTTAAATCGTTTTGCATCAAAATATAAAGATCAAGCTTTTGTTCTTCAGAAAAGTTTAGAGTAATCACTTCATTTTTACATTTGTTGCAATTAATTTTCATTCTTAATTTGTTTTTTTGTTACAAACATTCAAATTTAGATATTAAATTAACATGAGAGAGTATCTGTATGTTCAAATTTAAATAGAGAGCATTTGAACAAAAAATTGTTCTTTTAGAATAGCTTTTATATTTCCCCCGCTGCCATACGAATCCTTTCGTGTGTTTATAATATTATAAATTAAAGATTCTAATAATATATGAAAAAATCAAAGCCACACAATACAATCGTGCGGTAGCGGGGCAAATAATTATTTAAGAATGTGATTAACGGTATTTCGCCATTTCTCTCTGCTACCGCACGAATCCTTTCGTGTGGTTACAGTATTATAAATTATATAATTTTAACCGAGCCACACGATGCAATCGTGCGGTAGCAGGGTTAAGTCCAAATCTACGCATTACAATAATTTTACAAGGTATAATATTTCATGACAAGTTAGTATATTAAGATAAGTATTCCTTACGGGAAACCATATTCCACAAAAAAACCGCCCTACAAAAGCAGAGCGGTCTATATATTAAATTGTCTCAACGACACGTTGTTACATCATTCCTGGCATTCCACCACCCATTGGCATAGCTGGTTCAGCGCTCTTCACTTCAGTGATAACACATTCAGTTGTTAAAAGCATTCCAGATACAGAAGCTGCGTTTTCAAGGGCAACTCTTGTTACTTTAGTTGGGTCAATGATTCCTGCTTCAAGCATTTGAACATACTCGTCAGTTTTCGCATTGTATCCGAAGTCTCCTGTTCCTTCTGCTACTTTAGCAACAATTACAGAACCTTCACCACCTGCGTTAGCAACGATTTGTCTTAATGGCTCTTCGATCGCTCTTTTCACGATTTTGATCCCTGTGTTTTCGTCAGCGTTAGCACCAGAAAGATTGTCCAGAGATTTAATTGCTCTTACTAAAGCAACACCACCACCTGCAACGATACCTTCTTCTACAGCAGCTCTTGTAGCGTGTAGTGCATCATCTACTCTGTCTTTTTTCTCTTTCATTTCTACTTCAGAAGCAGCACCTACATAAAGTACAGCAACACCACCAGCTAACTTAGCTAATCTTTCCTGAAGTTTCTCTCTGTCGTAGTCAGAAGTTGTAGTTTCCATCTGAGCTTTGATCTGAGCTACTCTTCCTTTGATTTTCGCTTCGTCACCACCACCATTTACAACCGTTGTGTTGTCTTTGTCGATCGTTACTTTCTCAGCAGTTCCAAGCATGTCTAAAGAGATGTTTTCCATTGTGAAACCTTGCTCTTCAGAAATCACCTGTCCACCTGTAAGGATAGCGATATCTTCTAACATTGCTTTTCTTCTGTCTCCGAATCCCGGAGCTTTTACAGCAGCAATTTTAAGAGAACCTCTTAGTTTGTTCACTACCAAAGTAGCTAAAGCTTCACCTTCAACTTCTTCAGAGATGATTAATAGAGACTTACCACCTTGTGCAATTGGCTCAAGAACCGGTAACAATTCTTTCATTGAAGAAATTTTCTTCTCTACTAAAAGGATATATGGGTTTTCTAGTTCAGCTAACATTTTCTCAGGGTTAGTCACGAAGTAAGGTGACTGGTAACCTCTGTCGAACTGCATACCTTCTACAACATCTACCGTTGTATCGATACCTTTAGCTTCTTCTACAGTGATTACACCTTCTTTACCAACTTTTCCGAAAGCCTCAGCAATTAAAGCACCGATTGTTTCGTCGTTGTTAGCAGATACAGAAGCTACTTGCTTTACTTTATCTGTAGAATCTCCCACAGCCTGAGACTGTGCTTTTAAGTTTTCAACAACTGCAGTTACTGCTTTGTCGATTCCTCTTTTAAGATCCATTGGGTTAGCACCAGCAGCTACGTTCTTAAGACCTTCTCTTACGATAGCCTGTGCCAATACAGTAGCGGTAGTAGTACCGTCTCCTGCGATATCATTAGTTTTGGAAGCTACTTCTTTTACCATTTGCGCTCCCATATTTTCTACTCTGTCTTCAAGTTCGATTTCTTTTGCAACAGACACACCATCCTTAGTTACGTGTGGAGCACCGAAAGATTTTTCAATGACTACGTTTCTCCCTTTAGGACCTAAAGTTACTTTTACTGCATTAGCCAATGCATCTACTCCTCTCTTTAGAGCGTCTCTTGATTCAATATCGAATTTTATTTCTTTTGCCATGTTGTTTAGCTTTTGGCGAATTGCTTATAGCTCTTAGCTTTGCGAATTCGTTAGTTTAACTTTATTTTTTAATTTCCATTGAGCCTGTTCCACAGAGTTACAAGCTTCTTTTTTAGTGTTGTCAATTCTTCCAAAAGATTTTGGAAATCATTTTCATGAATGTATCCTAAATCTTTAGCAAGAATCAATTGGTTTTCAGCTTCATTGGATGATCCCAGTGCAATATTGATGAAATTGGCAAATTCTTTATCCGAATTTCTGCCACTTCCTTCTGAAATATTATATCCGATGGATGCAAATGATCTTCTGATTTGAGAGGTGAGTCCAAAAATTTTCTCTTTTAGAAAACTTCAGGTTGAAGTATAGATTTTTAAAGTCAATTGATGACTTAATTGCCACACTTCAAATTTTTTAAAATCTCTCATGAATTAATTTCAACTCAAAAAAGCCATTTGCCAGAAGCCAATAGCCAGAAGCTTACCCAATGATTCCCAATAAATCAGCTTCTCTTACGATCAAGTAATCTTTACCTTCCAACTTCAATTCAGCACCTGAATATTTTCCATAAAGAACTTTGTCACCTACCTGAACTGTTGTAGGCTCATCTTTTTTACCAGGACCTACTGCCACTACAGTACCTTCTTGCGGCTTTTCCTTTGCAGTGTCCGGGATAATGATTCCTGAAGCTGTTTTAGTTTCTGCTGCGATTGGCTCTACCAGAACTCTGTCTGCCAATGGTTTAAAGTTTACTGACATAATATATTTATTTTTTAATTATTTCTGTGTTGTAATTCTCTAAATGTATGCCATGAGACACTGGTGGCTGAAATGGCAGACTTTTATTTCCGAATGTGAAAATTTGGCAGAAAAATTATTTTTTACGGGCCGGGAATCCGAAAGCATAGCTCGTCGCTACCGGTACTACAAACAAAAGAACAGTGATGGCGGAAACTAATATTTCCATAGTATGGCTGGCTAAAAACTGAGCGAATGCCGTAGCAGGGTAGAAATGCTCAAATAATGACAAACTTAGTTTAACTCCTAAAATAGCAATGACGATAAAAGCTGCAGTTTCCAGGAAAGGGAATACCTGCATGAGGCGAACAAACCATTGCGCAATAAATCTCATCGCTAGAATTCCTATAAATACACCCAGCGTAATCAGAAGTAAATTGTCTGAAAAAGCCACTGCTGCAAAAACATTATCTATAGAAAAAGCAAGATCCATTACTTCTACGATAGCAACCGTTGCCCAGAATTGACCCAATAATCCGATGGAATTTTTATACAGCCAGCTGGATTCTTTGTCCGGACTTTCATCAGGATTTTCTTCATCATTTGTGTTTTTAATTTTTTTGATGAACCAGTCAAAGGAAATGTAGATCAGGTAGAATCCTCCCAATGGTTTCAGCCACCACACGGAAATCAGTACGGAGGCAAAAATAAGAGCCAGTCCACGAAATACATAGGCTCCAAGGATTCCATATTTCAGGGCTTTTTTTCTTTGATGTTCGGGCAGATCCATGACGATGGTTGCCAATACTGCTGCATTGTCTACAGAAAGAAGGCTTTCGATCAGGATAAGATTGCCGATAATAGCAATGGATTTTGCAGGGTTTTCTACGATGTCATTGAAGAGGTGTGTAAAATCAGGAAATATCATTTTTTAAGGGAATAGAATTTTGATTAAGTTTTGAAATAATGGCAGCAGAAACTGAAATGCCGATGAAATTGGTAACCGATCTGGCTTCATTCATAAAGCGGTCTATGCTGTATAAAAGCGCAAGATCTGTGGTGGGAATTTTTCCAAACCTGCTTAGGGTAAACATCAGGGCAAGAAAACCTGAGCCTGGAACTCCGGAAGCGGTTTTGGAAGCTATGGAAATTGTTATAAAAAGCCAGAAATAATCCATTGGCATAAGAGAAATATTGTAAAGCTGAACGAGGAAAATACATGAAATAGAAAGATAAATGCACGCTCCTGCCAGATTGAAATTGTATCCCAGAGGAATGATAAGACGAAGAATTTTTCGGTCATAGCCTTGTGATTCCATTTTGTCAAAGATCATTGGGAAGGCAGTTTTTGAAGAAGATGTTGCCACTACAAGAATTATTTCTTCTTTGATGCTGATCAGAAAATCCCAAAGATTAATTTTAAAGTAAGCCGTTAAAACGCCTAATATCCCGAAAATAAAAAATACACTGGTAAGATATACCGTAGCGACAATTTTGCTTAACGGTAGGAGAGTATTAATTCCATATACTGAAATTCCGTAGGCGATATTAGAGAAAATGACGATAGGAAGAAACAGGTAAACATATTTGATAAGTTTGAAAAACAAATTTCTTCCCGCATCTAAAGCTTTAAAAATGTTATTCCTCTTCTTTGAAAGACCAATCACAATTCCTGCAGAAATTGAGATTAAAAGAAAAAGGACATAGTTGCTGATGTGTAATGGGTTTGAAGTCTTTATTAAAAACCTTTCAGGGAGTTCTTTATGAGAAGAAATAATAATTCCTGTATTGGCACCCGGTTTTAAAAGAAGACCAGACCCGATTCCCAATAAAATACTGATGGAGGTAATGATTAAAAAATACAGAACCATCTGGCTTACAATTTTAAAAGCATTTTTGGTACTGAAAATATAGCTTACCCCATACGTTACTGCAATGAAAATAACAGGAATAATCAAAACTTCAAGAAGCGTGAAAAAATAACTGCTTACCGTTTCCAGATGTTTACTGACTTCCGGAAAATAATAACCGGTCAATGCTCCACAGATAATTGCTGTGAATACATAAAGCGTAAGGTTTCTTAGATAAGAGTCGGTAAATGTTTTTTGCTTGGCAGTTTTCATCATTCACTTTTTATAGATGGTAAGATTACAATATTCAAAGATATAACCTTATATAATACCAAGAATCAAAGCACTCAGTAACATTACAATTGATGATCCGATAGCCCATTTTAAGGTGAATTTCAGGTGGTCAGAGAATTCTACACCGGCCAGGGAAACCAGCAGATAAGTAGAAGGCACCAATGGACTTAATAAATGAGAAGCCTGCCCTACAAGACTGGCACGTCCCAAAATATCAGGAGGAATATTCAACTGGCTGCCTGTAGCTGTAATCACAGGTAATATTCCAAAATAATAAGCATCATTGGTAAGGAAAAAGGTAAGTGGTACACTGAATATTGCGGTGATGACATTCAGATAGCCGCCCCAGGTTTTAGGAACAATACTGATAATGCTGTTTCCCATAGCATTCATAATTCCGGTTCCATTCAGGATTCCTGTGAAAATTCCCGCTCCAAAGATCATTCCTGCTACAGATAACGCATTTCCTGCATGTTTTGAAATAATTTTCTGCTGGTCTTTCAGTTTCGGGTAATTAATCAGAGAAGCGATACAGAAGGCAATCATAAAGGCAATTCCCAAAGGAATAATATCCAGAATCATAACGCAAAGCAGAACAATGGTCAGAATTAAATTAACAATAATAAGCTTTGGGCGTCTTAATGCGGGGTCATTTTCACCGGCAATATCCTGTCCGCTGTATTTGGTATATTTTCCATGTTTGCTGATTCTTTTTTTCTCCCGCACTCCCAGAATATAGGCCACAAAAAATACCCATACCAGCCCGATCAGCATAACCGGAATCATAGGAACAAATATTTCAGTATGCCCCAGTTTAAGGGAGCTCATCACTCTTGCGGTAGGGCCACCCCATGGTAGAATATTCATAATACCACCTGCAAGCATGATGATACAGGTTAAAACCAGAGGGTTCATTCCCTGCTTTTTATAAAGAGGGAGTAATGCTGCTACCACAATAATGTAAGTGGAAGAGCCATCACCGTCTAAAGAAACTAAAGTGGTGAGAAGGGCAGTTCCGATGGTTGTTTTTACAGGATTATCTCCTACAGCTTTTAATATGGCATTGACAAGTGGCTCAAAAAGCCCGGTATCAATCATCAGACTGAAGTACAGGATGGCAAAAATCAGCATAACCCCCGTAAGTGCTATTTCTTTTACTCCATCTTTCATCATTTTCCCCAGATCAGGCCCGAATCCTGCTACTACAGCTATAAGAACTGGCACAAGGACTAAAGCGGTAAGAGGAGTCATCTTTTTGTTCATGATGAGAATCATGAAGATGAAAATCATTAAAAAACCAAGAAATGTAAGCATAGTTATCTATAAATATTAATGAGATTATTGTTGTTTCTTTTTTCTCCAGTCAAAACTGTTTCTGAATCCTATAAATCCGTAATTACTTGTTTTTCCGGTTTCCAGTTGATTGATGAAGGCTAGTTCCAATGCAGAGTTTTTGCCTACTTTTATTCCAAGACCTGCGGTAATACGATTGCTATCGAAAGGCTCTACTTTATCCACATTCATTCTTATTTCATTTTTAAGAATACCATAGAGTTTTTCTTTTTCTCCTTTTTTATTGAAAGGAATTCGTACAGAGATCAGGTATCGGATTCTTACCTCAAATTCATCGGGATTGCTGAGGAAACGTTCTTCCACTCTAAGACGGTTGGAGATGGAGGTTCTCCCGATGAAATACTCAGCAGTTACTTGCTGGAAAGGCCTTTTTTCATATCTTATCTTTTTAGAATCGTCGGCATTATAAGATTCTAGGATCAGAAACATGGCTCCTGCGGCAGGTCTTATATTTTCTGCCACTTCATAATCTACATAGGCATTCACAAGGAAAAGTCGGGTGTCATAAGCCAGGTCAAAAGAACGGTATTGGGTAAGCGCAGTTAAAGTACTTTTATCAGTCAGCTTTGCTGACATCAGGTACTGAAACCACATATTATAATTGTCTTTGCTCTGGCTGTATAAAAGGCCATTCAGTAGACAAAATGATAAAATAAGCGTTGATTTTATATTAAGTTTCATGTAATATTTGATTAATATTGCGGTTTCTCAAATATATTTATTCAGAAGAGCGGGCCCGGATTTTTTCAATCAATGACAGTTTTTCTCAACGAACTGCATTTTGAGACAAAAAGATATTATATTTGATGCGTTTCAAAATAAGGTATGGACTATGTTTTTAATCATTAATTTTATTATTATATTATTGATTATCAGAATTTTATTTAGTGGTAAAATTCTGAAAAGCCTTATGACGTACCGCTGGAAATTTTTGTTGAGGTTTCAGCACATTTTTTTCCTTTTTATCTTCATTTTGATGACTTATTTCACCGAAAACTACTTCCTGGATTCAAATCAGTTGGTGATAAGTATTATTTTGAATACAATTTTCAATGTGGGAATTTATTATCTGGTGTATTATTATCTGGTGCCCAGATTCTATTTATCGAATAAGTATCCGGAGTTTATTCTCTATGCTTTAATCCTTTTTTTAGGGTCCAGCCTTTTCAGAATTTTGTGGGAACCTGCCGTTTTCCAGATGGATTTCAGTGGTGAGGGTTACCATGTAGGGTTTCTGTATAATGTGTACATTTCACAAGGAATCATCATTCTGGTGGGTTCTTTTTTGGGAATTACCAAAGACAAATTTTTAATAGAACAGGATGTGATCAGCCTTGGAGAAGAGAAAGATCAGCTTTATCTTGATTTGCTGAAGTCTAAACTGAATCCTCATTTTTTGTTGAATACCCTTAATAATATATATGCCAATAGTTTTACCCATTCGGAGAAAACATCGGATTCTATTTTGCAGTTGAGCAAACTTCTGAAATATATTATTTACGACAGTGGAAAAGAAAAAGTAACGGTTTCTCAGGAGTTTTCTTCCCTGAAAGCGCTTGCTGCATTGTATCAGCTTAAATACAATAACCAGCTTGATATTGTAATGGATATTGAAGATCAGGAAGAATTTGACATTGCTGAAATTCCGTCTGCTATACTTCTTACTTTATTTGAAAATGCTTTAAAACATTCGGCAATTGGAGAAGATGCTCATGCTTTTATAAAGCTATTCTGTAATATTGAGCGCTCTGAACTGTATTTTGAAATCATAAATTCTGTCGGGAAAGATAGAACTCTTGTAGCTGAATCTGATTATCATGGATTGGGTAATGAAGCAATTATTCATATATTGGAAAAATTTTATCCTGATCAATATGAATTTTATTCCGGACCGAAAGAAAATGATCAATATAAAATTGCTTTAACAATTACTATCAATGGCTAACCTGACTATCGTTAATGTAGATGATGAATATCCTGCATTACAGCTTGTAAAACAATATTGCGATCAGCTTGAAGAGGTTGAACTGCTGGCTTCATTTCAGAAACCGGAAGAAGCACTGGCGTTTCTGAAAGCCAATAAAGTAGATCTGGTTGTTTTCGATATCAATATGCCTGGGATGAATGGAGTAGAGCTTTTGCAACAGCTTCCCGATCCACCACTGTGTATTTTTCTTACGCTGGAAACAAAATATGCAGTAAAAGCCTTTGAGCTTGATGTTGTTCATTATCTTATCAAACCTGTAGATTTTGATACATTTAAAAAAGCAGTCAATAAGGCAAGGGATTTTGTTCAGTTTAAAAGCTCAGCAAGCAGTCAGCAACAAGAAGACTTTATTATGTTCAAATCCAACTATGTGATGAATAAAGTCTTTCTAAAAGATATTCTCTGGATACAGGGATTCGGGGAATATATTGTGCTGATGACGCCGTTGAAAAAGTATATGATTCTGGAAAGAATGTCCAATTTTGAAGAGAAGTTTCAGCATTTCGGATTTATTAGAATTCATAAGTCTTATATTGTATTATCAGAACATATCAATTCGTATAATTCCAGCCATGTTTTTTTGAAAAATGGCGATGAGCTTCCTTTGGGGAGAACCTATAAAAAGAATGTAAAAGAACATTTAAGTTAAAAAGAGGTTGTTCCAAAGGTTAAATAATTTGACTTTTGTTATTCTGACGAAGGAAGAATCTTACTTATAACCATATAAGATTCTTCACT
>NZ_JAMZGF010000033.1 GCF_024158915.1 Chryseobacterium sp. S0630
TTAGTAGCGGGAACCGGACTCGAACCGATGACCTTCGGGTTATGAGCCCGACGAGCTACCTACTGCTCCATCCCGCGATATTGGATTGCAAAGGTACGAATATTTTTCACAAATCCTAATTTTTCTTTTAAATAAAGGACTTTTATGAAAACTATTTTATTATTTGTATCTTTGTTTTATGGCAAAGATATTAAAAATTTATCCGGACAACCCACAGGAAAATCTTGTGAATGAGGTTATTAAAACTTTAAACAACGGCGGGCTGATTATCTATCCTTCTGATACAATTTATGCTTTAGGCTGTAATATTTTTGATATAAAAGCCATGGAAAAACTGGCTCAGCTCAAAAAAATGAAGCTTGAGAAGTCAAAATTCTCAATTATCTGTAATGATCTTAGCCATCTTTCGGACTTTACAAGACCTATTGATACCTCCGTTTTCAGATTTCTGAAAAGTCATCTTCCCGGACCGTTTACTTTCATTCTGGAAGCCAATAAAAGTTTACCTTTAGCTTATAAAGGACATAAAACGATTGGTATCCGTGTTCCTGACCATCCGATTCCACAGCTTATTGTTGAAAAACTGGGCCACCCGATTGCATCTACTTCCATTAAAGACGATGATGAAATTATCGAATACTCTACCGATCCTGAACTTATTGCTGAAAAATATGATCATCTGGTAGATATTGTTATTGATTCAGGGTATGGAGATAATGTAGCTTCCACTATTGTAGACCTTACGTCAGGTGAACCGGAGATTATCCGTCAGGGAAAAGGGATCATTTAATTCAAAGTTCAAGGTTTAGAGTACTTAATGATGAGTCTTACCGGGAAATATGCTGTAGGAATTTTACTCACGTTTACTATTTTGGCTGCAGCCATGCTGTATGCTTTTCCAGCTGTCATCATGATAACCGGAATAAAAGGAATTACAGAAGTCAATTTCTTTCTCAGCAGAATTGTTTTATGGATAATTCTCATTCTCGTATTTCTCTACACTATTTTTATTGAAAAAAGTGTTTTTTTACTTAAAGAAGAGAAAAAATATTCAGCTGCATTTTATGTCAAAGCTGTACTGAGCTTATATTTTATCTGTTTGATTGGCGGAGGGATTCTGAATGCGGTCATCCTGTTTTTTATAGAGGAAAAAATAAGCACTAAACTTCTCAACCTTGTACCCATTTTTAGAAATAATTATTTTTTAGTTATTTTTACATGCCTTACCGCTGCTATTGTAGAGGAATTCCTGATGCGGGGCTATGTACAGTCCAGGCTTGAAAAAATCTACAACAGCCCCACCGTTGCAATTGTTATTTCATCGGTCTTATTTGGAATTTTACATAGTACTTACGGTACCATAAGCCAGGTTCTTGGACCTTTCTTTATCGGAATCGTGTTTGCTGTATTTTATAAACGCTATTCAAATATTAAAATTCTGATCATCTGTCATTTTATGATTGATTTTATCGCTATGATGATGAATTTTATTGATATTAAACACTTATCTGTATTTTAACATTATGAAAATTATAACATCTCCTGCCAAATTAATGAACGTGGAAAATTCAACAGATCTGTTGAAATCTTCTACTCCAAGATTCATTGAAGATGCAGCATTGATACAATCTTATTTAAAAGAAAAATCACCTAAATATCTTTCCGAGTTGATGGAAATATCACCTAAGCTTGCTGATGAAAACTGGGAAAGAAATCAAAAATGGAAATCCAAACCTACAGCAAAAGAATCTGCTCCCGCAATGTTTGCCTTTACAGGAGAGGTTTACAGAGGGCTGGATGCCAAAACACTGGATAAAAATGCTGTAGATTACCTGCAGAAAAACTACAGAATGCTTTCCGGACTTTACGGTTTACTGAAACCCTCTGATAAAGTGATGCTTTACAGGCTCGAAATGGGTCGCCCTTTTGAATTTGAGCAATACAAAAACCTGTATGAATTCTGGAGAGAAAAGATTACGGAACAATTGAATTCTGAAATGAAAAAAGGAGAAATCCTTCTTCACCTTGCCAGTAATGAATATGGAAAAGTAATCGACAGAAAGAAACTTAACCATACCGTAATTGATTTCGATTTCTATGAATTAAAAGATGGAAAACTGAAGACCATTGTTGTGTATACCAAACATGCCAGAGGTCTTGTGGTTCGATTCTGTGCAGAAACCAATGCCAAAACACTGGAGGATGTAAAAGCATTCAACTATGAAGGATACAGAATTGATGAAGAGAAGTCTACAGATACAAAACTGGTTTTTACAAGATAAATGACAATTTCAGCATTTAAGAAATATTTCAAGACAGAACTTTCCGATCTTTATACAGAGTCGGAAAGTATGTTTTTATCGTCTTTGTTCATTCATCAAATCGTAGGTTTTGATCCATTTCAGCAAAGAAGATTCGCTGAGCAGGAACTTTTGATTGATGATGAAGAAAAACTTGATCATCTTATTTCGGAACTTAAAACCGGACGACCTTATCAGCAGATTCTTGGTGAAACAGAATTTTACGGAATGAAATTCTTTGTGGATGAAAATGTTCTGATTCCCCGCCCTGAAACTGAGGAGCTGTTGGAAATGGCTATCAGAGAAATTCAAAATTCAAGGTTTAAGGTTCAAGGTTTAAAGATTTTGGATATAGGAACCGGAAGCGGAATTATTCCTTTGGTTTTAAAGAAACATTTTCCGGAAGCGGAAGTTTCATCCATTGATTTTTCTGAAAAAGCTTTGAATACAGCTAAAAAGAATGCAGAATATCACCAATTGAAAATACAATTCATTCACGCTGATTATCTCCATTTTGAACTGGCTGAAAACTATGATATCATCATTTCAAATCCGCCTTACATAGGAATTGAAGAAGAGATTGAAATTGCCGATTCCGTGAAAGAATTTGAACCTAAAATGGCTCTTTTCTCTCCTACTTCAGATGCCTTAATCTTTTACAGAAAAATTGCGGAAGATGCCAAAAAGCATTTGAAAGAAAATGGTCTTTTGTTTTTAGAGATTAACCAGAAACTGGGTCCTGAAACACTGGAATTGTATCAGTATTTTTCTAACGCACAATTATTGAAGGATTTATCAGAGAATGACAGGTTTATTTATGGAAAGAAATAAGTAATTTTACTTCTATACATCTAACCTATGAAAACTTTGACAGGCAATGTTCTCATTGCTATTTCACTGATTACGCAACTGATATCCTGCAAACAGCAGCAGCCTAATGATGTTGTCAATGATTATTACAATAAAGGAGAATTCAACGGCTCTGTTCTGGTTGTAAAAAACGGCAAAATTGTCTGTGATACAGCGCTGGGCTTCCGTAACATAGAAAAAAGACTGAAAGCAGATAAAAAAACTTCGTTCTATATTGCATCTCTCAGTAAATCATTCACTGCTGTTGCTATTTTAATGTTAGAGCAAAAAGGGCTATTGAAACTTGATGACAAAGCCTCTCAATTTGTTTTACTTCCTGAATATGCGAAGAGTATTACAATCAGACAGCTTTTGCATCATACTTCGGGGATTAGAGATTATGAGAATCTATTTTCAAAAAAAGGACTGGCCAATCAGGAGGTCATTAACTGGCTGTTCAATCTTAATGGTCTTGATTTTGTTCCTGACAGTAATTTTAAATACAGCAACAGCGGGTATATTATTCTTTCGCAGATTATCGAAAAAGTATCAGGAAAATCTTATCCGAGTTTTATCAATGAGCAGATTATCACTCCTTTAAAAATGAACCATACCCATGTATATGAACCAGGTACAATTATTCCGAATATTGCATTAGGATATAATGAAAAGAAAAAACCTGATGATTATTCTATTGCAACAACCGGAGATGGCGGGATCTACTCTACCCCTGAAGATCTTTATCAATATGATCAGGCATTGAGAAATTATACTCTTATCAGTAAAGAAAACACAGCCCTTATGCACACCCCTTCTCAATTATCTGACGGACAGATTTCAAACTATGGATTTGCGTGGTTTTTGGAGAAAAATAATGGTAGAAAAAACGCAATGCATACAGGTGGTTTGAATGGTTTTAAAGCTTTATTCTGGAGAGATCTGCAGCATAACAGCTGTATCATTGCACTTACCAATCAGGGAGATGCATTTCCTTTAGAAAACTTTTTACATGATATAAAAAAAACAATTCAATAACAAAATGAATATCCAATCTCACGAAATTAATAATATAAAAATCGCAGAAATTATTTCCGATGACCTCATTATCCAATCTGCACAGGACGGACTGGATTTGATGGGAAACATCTATTATCAGGGATTTGATAAAGTGATTCTCTATGAAAGAAATATTACCCCTGAATTCTTCGATTTAAAGACCAAAATTGCCGGAGAAATTCTTCAAAAATTCTCAAACTATCGTATAGGATTAGCTATTGTAGGGGATTTCAGTAAATATGAAAGTAAAAGTATGAAAGATTTTATTTTTGAAAGTAATAAAACAAGGCATGTCAATTTTGTAAGCACTCTGAATGACGCATTGAATAATTTTTCAAAATAGACTCTTTTTCAATCCTTTATATTAAAAATAGTAATATTTTTCTTTATTTTAAAATATCTACACCTCAATATCATCCTTTTTAAGATTTCTTAATAGAATAGAAAGATTTACATAATAAAAACAATCTTATTGATTTGCAAATTATGTAAAAATTTAAACCAAAATATGTTAATTATTAAGAGAAGTTTAGAATTAATTCTATAAACACAAACGACTGAATATTTCTTTGTATATTTGCAAAAAACACGAGGGAATATGAATCTTACTTATTTAAGAGCTTATACGGCTACATAATCAATTTATTTTTTCGACTAACCACCCAGGTAGGCATAAGATATTTCTTGATGAAGTATACTTGCTATATCTGTTGATGAGCTTTTGAACCAAAGGTCTCATTTGGCTATTATTTGAGCAGAACAATTCATTGTTTTAATGAATTTGTCAGTGATAACTATTGCCTTTGTAGAATTAAGCCTAAAAATATTCTTTTCTCTAAAAAAACATACACACAGATAAAAAATTATTAAGACATCATGATTAAAAAATTATTTCTACCAATCATTTTTGCCAGTTCATTTTCTTTCGCTCAAGTAGGGATTAACATATCCACACCTGATCAAAGTGCAATTCTGGATGTTTACAGCCAAAATAAAGGGATGCTGATCCCTAGATTGACCACAGCAAAAAGAGATGCAATTGCGAATCCGGCCAACTCGCTTCTTATCTATGATACTGATAAGAAATGCTTAAGTCAGAATATTGGAACTCCTACCAAACCTGATTGGCTTTGTATCAGCAGTAATGCCGTAAAAATGTTTTATATGCCTAGTGTTTCTTTTGATACTTCCACCACAGCCAATGGCAGAACCAAAGATTTATATACATTGTATAAAACTCAGTTTGGTTCCCCAAAAGCGAAGAGTACCAGCGCTCCTGCGGCAATACCTTTTTTCCCATCCAGTAAAGATCTTTACTATTATGTAACAGATGCAGATCCTAATGTATTCAGTAATATTTCTATTTCTGATGATGGAGTAATGACTTATGATGTAAAAGCTGCAGCAACTGACTGCTCTTTTATCAATATTGTTTTCGTTGTTAAATAATTGAGTGATGATAAAAAACAGCTCAATTTTACGATACAAAAGATTTCTGTTTACTTTTTCCTTATTTATTTTCTCACAAAATATTCAGGCACAAAATGAACAGGGAACCGGTTATCCGTACTTTGTTAATTTCACACAGGGATTACAGCCTCAGGAAGCCTATAAGGTGGCTACCAGTGGTGTTCAGAATGATGCAACGTTTACTACAGACGGGCTAAGACTTACCAGAAGTGTCAATAATATTTCGGGAGGAGTTATCCTTGCAGATAAAATTTTCAAAAGTGATCAGGGAATCAAGTTTGAATTCGAATTTGCTATTTATGGAGGAAATACCAACGGAGGAGATGGGATTTCTATATTCTTAGTAGATGGATCTATTCCTAAAGACCAGCTTAATCTCGGATATTTTGGTGGAGGATTAGGATATAGTTTTGTACGTGGTGGAGAATCTACAGAAGGACTGAGAGGTGCTTATCTGGGAATAGGTCTGGATGAATACGGAAATTTTAAAACCAGTTTTAACCAGGGTGAAAGGGTTCGAAATGGAATATTTGGGGTAACATTAGCCGATGGACGAAGTAACATATCTTTAAGAGGTAAACGTGGAAACCAATATCTTTCGTCTGCTGAACCGGTAGGATATAATGGCTATCCTTTACTTTACAGTACAGCTACCAATGCCTCACCTTCCAGCAGCAACCGAACCGCTTATCTGGATCCTGCAACTGGAAAATATATTGGTATTAAAAATACGACTCTTCAGCAATTCAGCATTGAAAGTGGAGGAACAACAATTCCTCAAAATGAAAATGATGCAAGATTCCGTAAAGCCTATATTACATTAGTTCCCAATCCTGCCGGCGGTTACAATATAACCCTGGAAATACAGCATGGAACGGTAAAAGAAAAAGTGATTGATAATTATTACTATCCAACATCTCTGAAATACACTGAAACTACGATATCCAACACTACGGTAAGAACGCTGGATACCTCAGCACCTTCTACTTTCAGAATTGGATTTGCCGCTTCTACCGGAGCTGCCAAAAATATCCATTTATTGAAAAACTTAGGGGTTACAAGACCTTATGCTGCGGAAGTAACGGATGATTTGTTTGCGGGTTGCCCAGGGATAAAGTCAATCTATTACCCTTTGCTTAATGATGCGGCTTATTCGTCAGCAAATGGCCAGAATCCGCCAACACTTTCATATAACAACCTTGATTTTAATTCATTCCGTTTTCTGGATAGCAACGGAGCTGTAATTCCCAATATAACAGGCGGAGTTTATACCAACAGCCAGGGAACATGGACTTATTTTCCCACTACCGGAGCACTTTCTTTCAAACCTGCAACGGGGTTCACGGGAGTAGCCCAGGTACAATATGATATTAAAGGTGGCGGAAGCAATGGTACTGAAGCACCTTACAATAAGGAAGAATACAGATCATTGCCGGCATTGGTACAGGTTAATATTTCAAGTGCCAATAACTGCAGTAAAGCCTGCGTTATTTCCAATAAAAATGTAACTCAGAAAATAACAAGATAATTTGATAAAACCAGCTTTTAAGAGCTGGTTTTTTTATTCCTGACAGGATTTTCAATAAAATACTGTACAGCCTCTTCAATGGCTTTATCAATCGATCGATATTGAACTCCCAGCTCTTCTATTGATTTCTGATTAGAATAATAATTAAAGATCTGCAGGGCTTTCATATTGGCAGAACTCAGATCCGTTTTTATTTTTAATTTTCTCAAACCATCACCCATTAATCCAAGGAAACTCAAAAGCTTGTTGGGGATGGGGATCATGATTGGATTTTGTTCCGTAATCCGGTTTACTTTCTTAAAAAAATCTCTGTAGCTTAAGTTTTCATTAGCTAAAAGATATTTTTCGCCATTCTTTCCTTTTTCAACGGCATTTACTATTCCGTTGGCTGCATCTTCCACATGTACAAAGTTCTTCCCTCCTTTCGGATAGAAAATCAGTTTCTTCTTCCAGGCCCAAAAGATGATTTTTCCGGAACTCGGTTTGCTGTCATAAGCTCCGATCATAAAGGTTGGATTAACGATAATAACCTCTGTATTTTTACATTTTTTTAAAAGATAATCTTCTGCGGCCTGTTTACTTTGGGCGTAGAATGAATGGGTAAAAGGATAAATCTGTGGTGCTTTTTCACTTCCCCGGAAGGCTGTATTTCCAAATCCTAAAGTATTTGCGGTACTTACAAATAAAAACTTCTTTACACCCATCAATTCTGCATGGGTAAACAGATTCACAACCGCTTCATAATTCACTTTTCTGTATTCGTCATAACGGATGAGATTCTGGCGTGTTTCTGCCGCAATATGAATGATACAGTCAATATCGGTAAGATGTACTGAGATATCGGACGACAGGTCTGCTTCCAACAGCTTCAGATTTTTGTTTTCTTCGCCCAGCCAGCTGCTTTTTTTGCGCACCAGAGCAGTAACAGAATAACCATTTTGTAATAATTTAAGGATAACATTAGTTCCCAGAAGCCCTGTTGCTCCGGTTACACACACTTTTTTCATGCTTCGATTTCTCTTTTTATAGCCTGAGTCATTAATGGCAGTTTGATCCATATGGGCAAAATTTTCATCACCAGCCAGCTGATTGGGTTCACCATAATGACGGAATCTTTTTTAAACAATTGCCGGATGCAGTATGAAGCTACTTTATCAGGATTTAAAAGGGTCAATCTTCCCATAAGGCCTTGTTTTTCTATTCTTTCACAAACATCTTTATTGGTTTTCATTGCTCCCGGATTTACAACGCTTACAAAGACATTGGTCCCTTTCAATTCTTCATGAAGCCCTCTTGAAAATGAATGGATAAAACTTTTAGAAGCTGGATATACCGTCTTAAAACCGATGGGTGAAAAGGCCGCCATACTTGAAACATTCAGAATATAGGCTTTGGGTTGTTTTAAAAGGTTGGGAAGCAGCTGATGGGTAATCAGTGAAGTGGCCGCTACATTCACCTGTAGAATGGTGTTGATATAATCCGAAGAAGCTTCTGTGAATTTCTTCGTTCCGCCAAGTCCTGCATTATTAATCAAAATATGAATATCAAAAGAACTATTGAGCCATTCTGTAAGCTTCATCACATTTTCATGAACTGAAAGATCTGTTTCATAATAATGGGCTTTTATTTCATACTGTTCTTCCAGATCTCTGGAAAATTCTTTAAGATTCTGATCCGGAAGGCTTATAAGAATGACATTGATCTTTTTCCTGGCCAGATGTTCAGCGAATGATTTTCCGAGTCCCTGGCTTGCTCCCGTAACGACAGCATATGATTCTTGGGTATCCATAAGTTTACATTTTATGGTACAAAACTATTGGGAAAGGTGGATTTGAATGTTCCGGATTATCTGAACGAACCGATTTTAACCCAGAAAAACAAAAACAATCAATCGACTACAAATCAATTAATTAAAAACACAAAAAGTAAAAGTTTATAAATCGGAACTTATTTTTTGAACTCGGAAGGTGTTTGTCCGGTCACTTTTTTAAAGGTTGTATTAAAAGATGTTTTAGAATTGAACCCGGATTCGTAAGCAATCCCGAGAATGTATAATTTGCTGTTGGGTTCTTTCAGAAGTTTTTTGGCGTAGTCTACTCTGTATTCATTCACATATTGGAAGAAATTTTTCCCAAAGCCTGTATTGATCACATACGAAAGATGATGGGTAGAAACGGACAGCATTTCAGCCAGTTTGATAAGGTTAAGTTCGCTGTCAAGATAAGGTTTTTGGAGTTCCATGATTCTTTCCAGTGAGGTTTTAATCTTTAGTAATTCTTCATCAGAGATCAGTTTTCTTTTTACTTCTTCCGGATCGGAATCTTCATCAATAGAGATCAGTTCCTGCCTTTGTTTTTCTTCTAAAGGATAAATTTCCTTCTGTTTCAGAGAATAATACCCTACCCAGTAAATAACCGATAAAAAGACAGCATTGATAAAGAAATTCAGAGATTTTGGATCATAGAACAGATTATAAATAACATAGATGATATTCACCATAAGAAGTACCAGAATAATATATTCCAGCCAGTTCAGATTGATTCCTTCGGTATTGGAAGAAAACTGCTGGATCTTTTTCTGATGTTTCCTGATGGTAATATAGGAAAGTGCTGTATAGAAAAGAGCCTGAATGAGAATTAAAATAACACTCAGATATTCAAATGGTTTTTCATAACCCAATTTTACTAGTACCAGACACAGCACAAAGGCTGCAGGAAGCAACAAAAATCTAAAATCCCTGGTTTTAAAGGTAAAAGATGGATTGGTATAAAACAGTACGCTAAAGTAAAAAACAATAGGTGTAAAAAATTGAATAATTCTAACCCAAAACAGGGAATGAAACTCTACGATTGAACCTGTAATAAGAAAAAGAACTTCATCCAGCCAAAAGGTAGACCACAGAAAGAGAAATATTCCGAACCAGAAATTGGCTTTATGATTTACCTGTAAAGGATTGGCCAGCTTCAGCAGAGAAAGCAAAACCAATGAACCATAGATAAGTATCACGATGAAACTGTTTAACTCTGATGTGTTCATTGGTTTTGATATTTTGATTAAAAATAGTCTTTTATCCTATTCGCTTCCTTACAAAAATTTCATATCCTAAATAAATGAGTGGAAGTGACATGATTCCTAAGAAAAGAATATTGCTCATGGCCAGCTGCGGATGCATTACAATAGAGTAAACCAACCCGAAAAATGCTCCTCCAAGGTGAGCGGCATGCCCCAGATTATCCCACTGCTTAGGATTCAGCATCATATACACTGAGTATCCGAAATACAGGGTTCCAAATAACCATCCTGGTAAGAAATTGACGCTGATCTCATTCGGAGCCATGGCTATGGATGCAAAAATAATTCCTGAAACCGCACCTGATGCTCCGATTGCAGAGTACCAAGGCTGATTTTTATAAATCTGCAGACTGAATAAGTTTCCAAGAATCATAGATCCGAAATAAAGAATCAGAAATCCTATTTCTCCAAAGAAACTGATAACTACTCCCTGGAAAAAATACAGGGAAAGCATATTAAAAAATAAGTGCATAAAGTCTGCATGCAAAAATGCCGAACTGATAAGTCTTACATATTCTTTACGATTCGCAATTGCTCCGACATTGAATTTATATTTTTCAAATAATGCTGTATTATTGAACCCCATGTAACTAAAAATACATGTAGCTGCAATGATAATGATAACAACTATATCCATTGTGTTCTTTTTATGTTATATCTGAACAGACATCTTTAGTTTTGTCTATTCATTTTCATTATTTCCGTCATCCTGGAACAGATCCCCAATCATTCCTCCGTCTTCATCCATTTCGCCCGTAGGTTCCGGATCTTCATAGACTTCAGGTTCTTCTTCCACAGGTTCAGGAATGGTAATATTGATGGCTTTTACTTTGAATTTCGTAAACTGGTTTCCAATGGCTTTTATACCTTTTACCGCTATGAATTCATCAATATTGATGGTTTCCGGATCACGTTCTTTCCCTTTATCTTTAGCAAAAATAATTTCTGCAGTAACATCGTTGGCAACAATTACATTTTCGATGAAAGATTTCGGGTGCTCAGAAGGCATGAAAGTCTGCACATTCACTGTATTTTCCAGTAAAAATCTCTTAATGAAGTAAATATCTTTTTCTCCGTCGTAATAGATACAGGTAATCGGCTGTGCAGGTCTCCATTTTTCCAACACCAGATATTCATCATCAAAACGGTTACCCAAATCAAAAGAAACAAGCTTTACTTCACCATTTGTATTGATGGTCAGGATTTTGTCATCTCCTTTGAAGCTTCCCAATAATGTTCCTCTTACATCGGCATTCAGTCTTCTTACCGTATCATCAAACCAGATTTTTCTAGGAGCAAGAGTAGAAACTCCCTCTTCTTTCATATCTACTTTCTTTACGGCGTACTTAGTCACCAGATTTCCTTTGGAATCACGCCCTTTGATGGCAAGCTCGGAGAAATTGATCTCCATTTTGTTCTTTCTGATTCTAGGATTAGGCTTTAAAAGCACAGTTACAGTTTCTGCTTCCCCATTAGGATTGGCTGAGAAATAGAGTGTTTCAGAACCTTTTTTATCTGAAGCTAACGGATAATCTGTATTTCTGGTTACTCCGGTTACAGAGAATCGTTTCATATAATAAGGTCCTTCTCTACCTTCACGATAGATCATATTATAGACCGTTCTCTTATCGTTTTTCTTCCAAATGGCAACGTGAAGAATATCTTTACCGATGAACGTTTTCGCTTCCACTTTTACAACCTTCATACTTCCGTCTTTTCTGAATGTGATGATGTCATCAATGTCAGAACAGTCGAACAAATACTGATCTTTTTTCAGAGATGTTCCAATAAAGCCTTCTTCGAAATTCGCATAGAATTTTTCATTGGCTACGGCAACTTTTGTAGCGTCAATGGTATCAAAGATTCTAAGTTCAGTCTTTCTTTGTTTGTCCTTACCGTATTTTTTCTGAATATTTAAATAATAATCAATAGCATAAGCAATCAGGTTAGCCAGGTGGTATTTTACCTGTTCTATTTTACCTTCCAGCGATGCAATATTTTCTTTAAATTTATCTAAATCAAATCTTGAAATTCTCTTGATTCTGATCTCTGTCAGTTTTAAAATATCCTCTTCCGTAACGGCTCTCAAAAGATGTTTGGTATGAGGTTTTAATCCGGCATCAATGGTTTTCAATACATCTTCCCAGGTTTTCACTTCTTCAATATCGTGGTAAATCCTGTTCTCGATGAAAATTCTTTCCAATGAAGAGAAATGCCAGCTTTCCTGAAGTTCATGAAGTTCGATTTCCAATTCTTTCTTCAGTAATGAAACGGTATGATCTGTATTGGTTTTCAGAATATCGGATACATTCAGAAACATAGGCTTATCACCTACAATCACACAGGCATTCGGAGAGATCGTCACCTGACAGTCTGTAAATGCATACAGTGCATCAATAGTTTTATCCGGTGAAACATCATTGTGAATATGAATCAGGATTTCTACTTTATCTGAAGTATTGTCCTCAATCTTTTTGATTTTGATCTTCCCTTTCTCATTGGCCTTTAGAATAGAGTCAATAAGATCTGTTGTTGTTTTGGAGTAAGGAAGTTCAGAAATTACCAATGTATGCTTATCCGTTTGGGTAATTTTGGCTCTTGCTCTTACTTTTCCTCCTCTGTGACCATCGTTATATTCGGAAACGTCAAGATAACCGGCTGTTAAAAAGTCCGGATACAGTTCAAATTTCTTACCTTTTAAATAGGCTACAGAGGCATTAATAAGTTCATTAAAGTTATGAGGAAGTATTTTTGTGGAAAGTCCTACTCCAATACCTTCTACTCCCTGTGCAAGAAGCAAGGGGAATTTTACCGGTAAATCAATAGGTTCATTGTTTCTTCCGTCATAAGACTTTGTCCAATCTGTAGTTTTAGGATTAAAGACTACTTCCAGGGCAAAAGGAGTCAGTCTTGCTTCAATATATCTCGCGGCAGCTGCAGAGTCACCTGTATAAATATTTCCCCAGTTTCCCTGAGTATCAATTAACAGTTCTTTCTGCCCAATCTGCACCATGGCATCTGTAATGGAAGCATCACCGTGTGGGTGATATTTCATGGTATTTCCCACGATATTGGCCACTTTATTGTAACGGCCGTCTTCCAGCTCCCGCATGGAGTGCATAATTCTTCGTTGAACGGGTTTTAAACCGTCATATATTGAAGGGATAGCTCTATCCAGAATTACATAGGAAGCATAATCAAGAAACCA
Organism: Chryseobacterium sp. S0630; assembly: GCF_024158915.1. Taxonomy (GTDB): domain Bacteria; phylum Bacteroidota; class Bacteroidia; order Flavobacteriales; family Weeksellaceae; genus Chryseobacterium. The sequence continues at coordinate 13,484 of NZ_JAMZGF010000033.1, forward strand.
GTCTTTGTACAGCCCGGAAACTTTTTTTAAGCTTTCACCCTCATGCGAATATTCTTCTGTCGTCATCTATTTTATCTTTTTTCTCTTTATTAGCTTTCACTACTTTGTTCAGAGAGAGTTTTAAATCGTTTACTTCTTTGTTGCTCAAATAAGAGATCTGGTATTTGAGTATGGTAGAACCATTATTTTTACTGGAAACGGTAATGTATAATCTTTTGAAAAAGAGAATACTGACCACATCATATTTTATCAGTTTGTATTTTGGAAATTCGTCATGAAGAGGCTTGTTTAAAAAGGGAATCACATTCCTGTTTTTAAAATTCAAAGCTTCTCCGTCACTGTCGTATTCAAAAATCTGTCTTCCGCTGATATAAAAGATAATCAGCAGCAAAACAGGAACAATAATTAATAAATAACTTTCTTTACCCATCGCATGAAATCTGTATTCATTAGCGACAAACGCAATTATCCCAAACACTGCAATCATCAAAAGCAGTGTACTCAAAGAGTTATAAATTGATGCTTTATTACGGTTACTTAGTCTCATTTTATTTTTTTGGCTGTGTAAGTATTATAATTTCCTACTTCATCCAAAATTGTGCTTTTTTTCAGTCTGCAATGGCTCTTACAACCAGTTTTTTAAGTTATAAGTTTTTTTTTAATTTTCTACTTCATTCAGTATTTCTTTTTTATCAATATCAGTATCATCTTCTACCACTAGGTTTTCTAAGATGAAGGTTTGTCTGTCCGGCGTATTTTTCCCCATGTAGAATTCCAGAAGTTGATCAATCGTCTGGTCTTTTCCCACTACTACAGGTTCTAAACGGATATCCTTACCAATGAAGTGTTTAAATTCATCCGGAGAAATTTCTCCCAATCCTTTAAATCGGGTGATTTCAGGATTTTTCCCCAGTTCGTTTAGTGCTTTTATTCTTTCTGCTTCTGTATAGCAATATCTTGTTTCTTTTTTATTTCTTACTCTGAATAACGGAGTCTGAAGGATGTAAAGGTGTCCGTTTTTAATCAGATCCGGGAAGAACTGCAGGAAGAAAGTAATCATCAGCAAACGGATGTGCATCCCATCCACATCGGCATCGGTAGCAATAATTACCTGATTGTATCTCAGATCTTCCAGACTTTCTTCAATATTTAAAGCGGCCTGAAGAAGGTTAAATTCTTCATTTTCATACACCACTTTCTTGGTAAGACCATAACAGTTCAATGGTTTACCTTTCAGTGAAAATACGGCCTGAGTTTCTACATCTCTGGATTTTGTAATAGATCCGGATGCAGAATCTCCCTCGGTAATGAAGATCTGGCTCTCTCCTTTTCTTTCGGCTTTCTGATCGTTATAATGCTGTCTGCAGTCACGAAGTTTTTTATTGTGAAGAGATACTTTTTTTGCTCTCTCTCTTGCCAGTTTCTGGATTCCTGAAAGTTCCTTTCTTTCTCTCTCGGAAATTAATATTTTTCTCTGAATTGCTTCAGCTATTTCCGGATTTTTGTGCAGGAAATTGTCCAGTTTACTCTTCAGGAAGTCAATAATGAATGTTCTTACGGTAGGTCCGTTTGGTCCCATATCATTAGACCCTAATTTTGTTTTGGTCTGGGATTCGAAAACCGGTTCTTCTACATTGATCGAGATCGCAGCAATGATAGATTTTCTGATATCAGAGGCATCAAAACTTTTATTGAAAAACTCACGAATCGTTTTTACATATGCTTCACGGAATGCATTAAGGTGTGTTCCACCCTGCGTTGTATTCTGTCCGTTCACGAATGAAAAATAGGTTTCAGTCTGTGATTTATCAGAATGGGTAATAGCAAGTTCAATATCTTCATCCTTCAAATGAACAATTGGATAAAGAATCTCACTCTCCAGTTCTTCTTCCAACAGGTCTTTAAGACCGTTTTCAGAATAATAGGTTTCTCCGTTGAAAAGAATTTTAAGTCCCGGATTCAGGTACGCATAGTTACGGAGCATTCTTTCGATATACTCTTTCCTGTATTTGAAATGCAGGAAGATTTCTCCATCAGGAATAAAAGAAATTTCAGTACCATTTCTGTCTGAGGTTTCTTTTTCATCAAAGTTTTCAGTGATCATCCCACGGGAGAATTCAGCAACTTTCATTTTCCCATCACGGAAAGAACGAACTCTGAAGTAATCTGAAAGGGCATTTACCGCTTTGGTCCCGACACCATTCAAACCTACAGATTTTTTAAACGCTTTACTGTCGTACTTACCACCGGTATTCATCTTTGAGACAGCGTCTACCACTTTCCCTAGTGGAATTCCACGTCCAAAGTCACGGATGGTAACTTTACCATCGTCCAGTTTTATTTCAATTCTTTTCCCTGATCTCATCCTGAACTCATCAATAGAGTTATCAAGGATTTCTTTTAACAGGATATAAATACCGTCATCAGCGGAAGAACCGTCACCGAGCTTCCCGATGTACATACCGGGGCGCAAACGGATGTGTTCCTGCCAATCGAGGGTTCTGATATTATCTTCGGAGTAGGTTGGATTTATTTCTTGTGACATATATGATTTCAGCAAACATACAAAAGTACAAAATTGTCCAAAATTATCCGAATTTTTTCCTCTTGTTTTTTTTCAATATTCTACTACAAACATTGTATTATTCTCAATCAAATTATATATTTACGAAATTATCATTATCATGTGAAAAATTTATTTACTTTCCTCACATTATCTGTAATTTTATTCTTTCCCTCATTATTTTCTTCACAGATCCCCGGGATGGTGAACTATAGCGATGAGGAAGGATTAAACTGCTCCTATACCTATCATCTGAGACAAGATAAAAATGGCTTCATCTGGATAGGCAGCGATAATGGTTTATTCAGATTTGACGGAAAAGAATTTAAACAATACGGTAAGAAAGAAGGGTTAAAGAATATTGATATTATATCCTGTGAGCCTTTGCCCAACGGCGAGGTATTCATTCTTCCCTTTCTGAATGATTTTGCTTATTTAAAAAACGGTCGTGTTATCAATCTGAACATCAATGACTATGTAAAAAATCAGTTTTCAAGCTCTATTCCGAAAGTTACCCGTGATGGAAACCGACTTTATCTTTATGGAAATTTAAACCCTCAGAATATTTTCATCTATGAAAGCGGAAAAGTTAAAAAGATCCCCATCCCATTAGATTACGGGAAAAGATATTTTGCAACGCTCAGGTTTGAGCCGCATACTTACAATCTCTATTTGCATGATTCTCATCAGGGAAATATACTTGTCTACAATATCCTCACCGGAAAAAAGCAATATTTAAAAGCAGAAACCGGAAGTATGATCTGTGAAAAGGATGATCTTTTTGTCTTCTTAAATAAAAATACAATTGAAGTGTATCAACTTTCTGCTCCTTCAGGTATAAAAAAGATTCTATCTTATGATTGTGGTAAACAAGAGAATGTTTTCTACGGGCTTATTGATAAAAACAATAAACTATGGCTGAATATAAGTAATGGAGGCGTTTTATATTTCAACCAATCACTGACTGAAAAAAAGATAAACCTTGGTAAGCCTATCAAAATACTGGACCGTTATGTGATCAATAATGTTCTTGTAGACAAGGATGATAACGTATGGTTCAATTCACGGAATAATGGTGTATTTTTCATATCAAAATCCCTTTTTGCCAATCATATCAATTTGCCTGTAAAAAGTAATTCTGAGTATATAAAAGCCATTGCAAAAGATAACGGAAATATTCTTCTCGGCTACAATCAATCTGCCGGTGCTCTTATCAGCAAAAACAATAAAATACAAAATATTATCCTGGATAAGGGTGATAAAGATGAAAACATCTCGGTTTATTTAAAAGCCAATATTTCCATTTTCGGTTTATCAGGTAAAGTTATTGTTCATGATATGACCAATAATACTTCTAAAAAGATATATTGTTCCTTAAAGAACATTGTCTCTTACACCCAGGATTCCTTATTTTTCTGTACATCTGGCGGCTTATTGACCTACAGTTTAAAAACTAAAAAAACAACCACTCTTTTTCAGGAGCGGGTATACACCGTTTTTCCCTATGATAAAGAGAATCTGTTTATCGGCAGCTTCAGTGATCTGTACAAATACAATATCAGAAACCGGAAAAAAACTTTATTCTTAAAGGGATACTATTTTACAGATATTAAAAAATTAGATGATCATACTTATTTGGGAGCAACTAATCTCCACGGGATTATTATTTTTAATACTCAAGGAATTATAAGAAAAATCGGAAAGAATGATGGATTAATCAATGACCAGGTAAAAAAAATAGAAGTAGAAAATAAAAATACATTCTGGGCCAGCACCAATTCAGGGATATCCAGAGTTGAACTGACAGCAAAGAATCAACATATCAATAACTTCACCCAGACAGACGGACTTCCCTCTGATGCAGTGGCCGGTTGCGTGATAAAAAATGACACCATCTTCATTGGAACTTCTAAAGGACTTGGAATATTTTCCATCAAAAAATTACTGACTCAGGAAAAATTCATTCACAAAAAAGTAGTTATTAACTCTGTATCTATTGAAAATAATGAGCATTACGACCTGCAGAAAAGCCTGACTGCTTATCCCCACAATACCGTTATTTTTAATCTCAGCTTTCTTGATTATCCCTCATTGGGAAAAATAAGCTATAAATATAAGCTGGAAGGGTTAAATAACTCATGGCAAATCAATAATTCTTCTAAAGTCATCTTCAACTCTATTCCTCCAGGCAAATATACCTTCCGGGTTTACGGTTTAGGATATAACGGAAAACAATCCTATGCTTCTTCTGACCTTACTTTTTATATAAAGCCTCTCTTCTGGCAGACATGGTGGTTCAGGCTGATACTGGCCATCTTCATCATCGGAGCTTTATTGATGATTATATTTTCTTATCTGCATAAAAAAAGGAATAAGAAACTGGAAAAAATGGAGTACGAAAAAAAGATTGCCGAACTTGAACTCCAGGCTATTAAAGCTCAGATCAATCCTCATTTTATTTATAACTGCCTGAACTCCATTCAATTTTTATTGTATAAAAAAGATTATCAAGAAACAGAAAACTATCTGGATATTTTCGCCAAGATGATCCGAAAAACGCTTTATTATTCAGAAAAAACCTTCATGCCTATTAAAGATGAAGTTGAATATCTCACATTGTATCTTGACATGGAAAAGCTTCGTGTAAAAGATCTTTTTGATTATAAAATTATTATTTCTGAACAGGTAGATCCTAACTGGACGATTCCCTCTTTACTGATTCAGCCTTTTGTGGAAAATGCGATAAAGCATGGCATTTCAGGGTTAAAAGACAGAAAAGGAGAAATTCTTATCCGCTTTGATTATACGAATGTTTCTTTATGCATCACCATTGAAGATAATGGTGTAGGAATCCCCAACCAGGAATCTTTGAAAAAAGACAACTCCTTTGGGGTAAAGCTTTCTCATAAAAGAATTGAGACTTTTAAACAGCTTTTTGATACCAATATATTTTTAGAAATCAATGCGTTTCCGGAAAGCAACAGACAGGGAACACAAATCAAACTTTATATAAAACCTTATGAGAAATAAAATACACGCATGTATTGTTGATGATGAACAAGATGGAAGAGATTATATTGCATTACTTATGGAAAATGAATTTCCTGAAATCAATATTGAATTCCAGGCTTCCTCCGTGGAAGAAGCTTATATTTACCTTATCAAAAACTCTCCCGACATTCTGTTTCTCGATGTTCAGTTGGGTGATGGAACCACTTTCGATTTACTCTCAAAGCTGAATGAAGTTCATTCCCAGATTATTTTCATCACAGCTTACGAAAATTTTGCCATTCAGGCAATTAAAAATGGAGCTACAGATTATCTTTTAAAGCCTATAAAAAAAATGGATTTTATGATTGCTGTCAATAAAACCCTGGACAATATTAAAAAAATACAGACTCCCAATCCTACTCTTCTTAAAGATAACAAAATCATTCTTTCTACCCTTCAGGGATTTAAGTTGGTAGAAATATCCAATATCATCCGTTGTGAAGCAGATTCGAGCTATACCCTTTTTTATCTTGCCGATAAATCAAAAATAATGGTATCCAAAACGCTTCATGAATTTGAACCCATTCTGATGGAACATCATTTTTTCAGGATACATCATAAGCATCTTATTAATATTAATCATCTTCAGGAATATATTAAAGGCAGAGGCGGACAGGTAGTAATGAGCGACGGATCCGTTCTGGATGTCTCCTACCGCAAGAAGAATGACTTCCTTTCCACCATAGGGAAACCCGAATAAAATATTTTCTTTCGCACTTACTTATTCAACCTCCGCACTTATTAGTTGGAGCTGTTTTTTGTTAAGACTCTTCTCTACTTTCGTCATGTTAAACAAAAAAAATTATCATGAAAATCACTAGAAAAGTACTCAAGAGAAATCAAATGAGATCCATTGCCGGAGGAACAGCATTTGTTACCCCAAGCAACCCTGGAACAATCCCTCAACCCCAGCCTCCTATTGCAACTAATCCGCAACAACCTATTGGAGGACTTCCTTTTATTTACACAATGCCATGGAATGGACTTCCCTGGATTGAACCTAAATAAGGAAAATTCTAAAGTTCCGGTCTTCGGATCGGGATTTTTTTTAATAGTACATCAAACACCAATAATCAATGACCATGAAAACAAGAATAAACTTTGAAAATATTGAACCACTACATTTCAATATTAAAAGACTTAAGACATCCATTAGTCATTCATTTTTATTAATGATTCTATCACTACTTTCTTTAGCTTGTCAGAAAAGTATTGAGGATATTAATGATTCTTCTGTTGAAAAAAAGAACATTACCAATGTTCAAAAAACAATAAACGCATCCCCTGAAAAGATGTTATATTTTGCCACATTAGATGAGTATGAAAACTTTTTCAACAATCCTGAGTTTGCAAACTTAAAGATTGAAACCACAGATTATTCTCCACTTCGAAATACGATTGAGGAAATCAACAAGCTCATGGATTCTGAAGATCCCAATATGGATACGAATCCAATAATGGAAGATGCTATTTATGATAATTACGGATTATTACTTGATATATTAAATCAGAAAAAGTTAGTCAGACTTGGCAATTATATTGTGAGAGTTGATCTTGCCAATAATACCGTATATACCATCCCTTCTGATACGCCAGACGCAGTAAACACTATCCTAAACAAATCTGGAAATGAATTCATTACACAGTATGATAATAACACCGAACTCGTTCCTATTTTATTCAATCTGTTGGGTTGTAATGATCGCTGGGCAATTCATAAAAAAGAAAAATTAGATAATGAGAGCGTACGTTGTTCTAACAAGAAAAGAACAAAAAAAGAACTGACCTACCAGGCAGCAGGAATTTATTTCTCTATAGTTGGTGAAGCTAAAGGTCAAAAAAAACCATTCCTTATATGGGTAGCAGACAATTATCAATACCCTGATATATCTTATTTTTCATATACTCTGAAAAAGAGATGTGGAAGTTCTGAAAGCTGGGGTGGAGATCCTGATAGTTGGACTGGCAGTTTAGCCTGGTCAAGTGACGGGAATAAAGCTACTTTCAGACCTTATCAGAGTACACATGCTTTAAAGGAGTACAATGTATATGCAAACATTGTAGGATGTGGTGGTACACACACATTACATATTGAGGATTACTAAATAATAAGGACAAATAATTTTATTATTAAAGAAGGACAGTTATAAACTGTCCTTTATTTATAGTTTTTCCTTAAATTCGGTCCACAAAACTGTTTTTATGATACAACTTCCTTTATCAAAACTTTCCAATGTAGGAACTACTATTTTCAGCCAGATGACTCAGCTTGCCAATGAAAATGAAGCCATCAATCTGTCTCAGGGATTTCCTGATTTTATGCCAGATTCAGAATTATTAAATCATGTAGATCATTTTATTAAAAAAGGCTTCAATCAGTATGCTCCTCTTGGCGGAATGATTGGCTTAAAGGAAGAAATTGCACGAAAAATTGAAAATAGTCATCAGGCAATTTACCATCCGGATTCTGAAATAACAGTTACTGCAGGCGGTACTCAGGCAATTTTCACGGCTATTGCATCATTTATTAAAAAAGATGATGAAGTGATTATTTTTGAACCTGCATATGATTGTTATGAGCCTACGGTAGAACTTTTCGGAGGTATTGTAAAACGATTTGAAATGAAAGCTCCGGATTATGAAATCAACTGGGATGAAGTAAAAAATCTTGTCAGCGAAAAAACCAGGATGATCATTCTTAATAACCCTAACAATCCTTCAGGAAAAATTCTGAAAGAAAATGATATACAGGAACTTATTAAACTGGTAAAAGGAACTTCTATTCTTATTTTGAGTGATGAAGTGTATGAAAATATTGTTTTTGATGGAAAACAGCATTTAAGCATCTGTAAGTATCCGGAATTGAAAGAAAGAAGCCTTCTTGTGGCCTCTTTTGGGAAGCTTTTTCATGTTACCGGATGGAAAGTAGGCTATTGTGCAGCACCTAAAAGCTTAACGGAAGAATTCAGGAAAGTACACCAATTCAATGTGTTTTGTGTAAACACTCCTATTCAGCTGGCTCTGGCAGAATACATGAAAAATGATGAACACTATACTTATCTGAATCAGTTTTTCCAGGAGAAAAGAGACTTTCTGAGAAAAGGTCTTACAGGTACATCGTTCGAACTTCTGGACTGTGAAGGAACTTATTTTCAGGCGGTGAAATATGATAAAATATCAGATAAAAATGATTTTGATTTTGCTTCAGAACTTACCATCAATCATAAGGTGGCCAGTGTTCCTTTCTCTTCTTTTTATAAAAACAAGCTGAATGAGAATGTGATCAGGTTGTGCTTTGCCAAGAAACAGGAAACTCTGGAAAAAGCACTTGAGAATTTATCAAAGATTTAATACTTCCTGATTAAAACAAAGAGGTAAAGAAATTATACATAAAACTCCGGAAATGTTTCCGGAGTTTTTATTTTTTATTCACAGGTGAATTTTAAATTAGCGGTGAAAGCAGTCTGGCCAGATGTTCAAAAAAAACTTTGAATTTTGACCTTTTTTTCCAGGCATCAAGGAAGATTTCTTCACAATCATTCATATCCTCAATAAAAAGGTTTTTAAGCTTCTGATTAATTTCTGCATCAAAGATCAATGTATTTACCTCAAAATTAAGTTCCTGACTTCTGACATCCATATTCGCAGTTCCTACAGACGAAAAATGGTCATCAACAATCATTGTTTTGGCATGAATAAATCCTTTTTTGTAAAAGAATACTCTCACTTTGTTCTCCAGAAGCTCTTCATAATAGGAATAGGCTGCGGCATTCACCACTACAGAATCTCCTGATTTTGGTACCATAAGCCTTACATCAAGTCCGGAAAGACCAGCCTGCTTTATAGCGTTCAATACCGTTTCAACAGGGATAAAATAAGGCGTTACAATATATACTCTTTTTTGGGCAGAAAGAATTGCCGAACTGGTGCTCAACATAATAGAAGGCCTGGTATCGGGGCCACTTGCAGCAACCTGAACGAGGGAACTTCCTGCTTCTGTTTTTTTATAATCGAAATACGATGTTGAGATTTCAGGAAATTTTTCAGTAGCAAAAACCCAGTTGCTGAAAAACAAAAATTGAAAATAAAAAGCGGCTTCTCCTTTAATATAAAGATGAACGTCTCTCCAGTACTGTTTTGGGTTAGGATTGATGTATTTATCCGAAACATTAATGCCACCTGTAAAAACCTCAGTCCCATCTACAATGATGATCTTCCTGTGATCTCTGTAATTCACTCTGTTGGCTAGAAGCCTGAAAGTAATTTTGTTGACCGGAGATACTTCCACTCCTGCTTCCTGTAATTTTCTTAAAAACTTCCGGCCTAATTTTCCACTTCCCAGATCATCATAAAGAAAACGTATTTTAACACCTTGCTTTGCTTTCCTCATCAACAGATCAGCAAGCCTGTTTCCGACATCGTCATTATCATAAATATAATATTCCAGATGGATATGATGCGCTGCCTTTTCAAGTACTTCAAAAACTTTTTCAAATTTAGCTTCACCATTGATCAGGACTTCTGTATGATTTCCCTGAGAAACAGGCGCATTTCCGGCATTGTAAAGAAAATTAACAGTGAGCAAAAAATTCTGTAATTCTTCCTGATGAGCAATCAGTGTTTTATGATGGGTTTCTTCAATATATTGCTGTACTTTTTGATATATCTGCTCATTACGTTCTATTTTGAAGGTATAAAATTTATTCTTTTTGAAATTGACTCCAAAAACAAAATAAATGATGATTCCCACCACCGGAAGAAAAATAATAAGCAGAAGATAAGCCAGTGTTTTGCTTGTATTTCTGGTATCCATAATGATCTTACCCGCAAGGAAAGTAACCCCGAGAAGATAAAGGGCCTCAAATCCCAACAAAATGTATGGATACTGATCAAGAAATTCTTTAACCATATTGACTGATCTCTAGGTTAAAGATAGTGAAAAAGGCCAAAAAGGAAATTAAAAATTTCTCTTTTTGGCCTTTTAAAGTTCTATAGGAACATTCCTCCTGAAACTTCAATTCTTTGTCCATTGATCCATCTTGCATCTTCCGTACACAGGAATGCCACCACTCCACCAATGTCATCCGGAAGACCTACTCTTCCGAGTGCTGTAGCTCCCGCTACCATTGCATTGATCTCTTCATTGTCTCTTACTCTTCCGCCACCAAAATCTGTTTCAATAGCTCCCGGAGCTACAACATTGGCTTTGATTTTTCTTGAACCTAATTCTTTAGCCATGTATTTGGTCAGCATTTCTACACCTGCTTTAATTGATCCATAAATAGAAGATCCCGGTGTTGCAAATCTTGCCAGCCCTGAAGAGACATTAATAATACCTCCTCCATCATTAATAAATGGTAATAATTTTTGAGTCAGGAAAAACACTCCTTTAAAGTGAATATCTACCACATCGTCCAATTGCTCTTCCGTTACTTCTGTAATCGGGGAATATAAGGCTGTTCCTGCATTATTGATCAGGTAATCGATATGAGTACTTCCTGTATTTTGCTGCAAATGATCTGTTACGTTTTTTACAAAAGTATCAAAGCTTTTAATATCTTTTGTATCAAGCTGAAATGCTACAGCTTTCCTTCCCATTGATTTGATTTCATTGACAACAGCATCAGCCTCTTCTTTGTTACTTCTGTAGGTAATGATAACATCTAATCCTTTTTGAGCAATTTTAAGCGCTGAGTTTTTCCCTAATCCACGGCTTCCTCCGGTTACCAGTGCAATATTTGTTTTTGTGTTCATTGTATTTTGATTATTTTGATGGTACAAAGTTGGGATATTTTCAGACTGAAGTGTTTGCTTGAATCAATCTGAAATTTGCAAAATTCAAATCAGGAACGAAATTCCAATGGAGTAAACGTTGTTTTCCTTTTAAAGAAATTGGAAAAATGAGCAATCTCCTCAAATCCCAGAGCGTAAGATATTTCTGAAACATTCCATTTTGTCTGTTTTAAAAGTATTTTAGCTTCCTGAATAATCCGGTCCGAAATAAATTCTGTGGTTGTCTTTCCGGTGCTTTCTTTTAATCTTTTGTTTAAGTAATTGACATGAACGGCCAATCGGTCTGCATAATCTTTGGCGGTTTTCAATTGCAGTCTCTGTTCCCCTGATTCAATAGGAAACTGTCTTTCCAGCAGCTCTATAAATAAAGAAACTACTCGCATGGATGCATCATTTGAAGCTGATATTTTAGATGCAGGCTGTAATTTCTGCCCATAATGAATCAATTCCAGAACATAGTTTCTGATCAGATCATATTTAAATACATAATCTGAATCTATTTCTTTTTTTATCTTTTTAAATAGACTTTCAATCTCTTCTGCAAGCTCATTATCAATTTCAAAAACCGGAACTCCACCTGGCTGAAAAATAGGAAGATCTTCCAGATTATAATAAGATTTATCCTTAATGAAGAAATCTTTCGTAAATACACAGAAACTTCCGGACTGTTCAGGATCTTCAGGAACCCAGTGATAGGGAACTTTAGGCGTAGCAAATAATAAAGCATTCTGTTTTATTGAAATTACTTTGTCTGCATATTCTGCCCTATTCCGCCCTCTTATAAAGCTGATTTTATAGTATTTCCTCCTGTTATAAGGCATTTCGGAAGTGGCCTTTGCTCTTTCTATCGTTTGGGCAATATCAAAAACATTAAAGTGACCGATATCTTTATGAAGCCCTTTGGGAAAAATACTTTCAAGATCTTTTCCCAGCTTGGCTGCCATCGCTTTATAAAAATCTTCCAGTGAAGTGTGTGCTATTTTTTCCATCACAAATGATTTGTAAAATTCAAATATACAAAGTTATGAAACAGACTGCTTTAAAATGTTTCCAGATTGTTCATCTGAACTTCTCATTTCTGAAAATATTGTTATAATGAATATCTCATTACTCCATTGAAAATTCCGAAGATTTATTTAAAATTCTTCATTTTTTCTAAACACAGTGATATAATTCATTTATTTTACTTACTTTCGTTAAAACTAACTTATTAAAAATCAAATCAATGAAAAATCAAATCAATCAAATTGGAAAAAAATTAAACAAAAAAGAATTAAGTATTATTAAAGGAGGTCTTATCAACTGTATCGAACCAGTTCTATGCCCTGTTCTTCCATGTGAACCTTCATCTGATCCTTATGGATGTACGATCATTTCTCCAAAATGTGCTCAAAAGGAGTGTAGACCACAATTATAATATCTAATAATTCTTTAAATAAAAATAAAAATAATATGAAAATGGAACTTAATAAAGGTAAAAAACTTAACAAAAAAGAATTAAAAACTATCAAAGGGGGATTGCTGGACTGTATGGAAGCTGTCCCATGTACAGAGTTTCCTTGCGAGACTTATCCTCCTGGGGATATTAGAAACTGTACTATATTTTCTCCAAGTTGTGCTCAAAAAATTTGCAGACCTTAAGACCTAACATCTATTGAATTCTAATTATATCAATAATCACTAAACCAAACACTATGAAAAATCAAGATTTAACTCACGGAAAAAAATTGAACAAAAGACAATTAAGAGTAATAACCGGAGGAAAAGAAATGTGTCTGCTTCCAGACCTTACATGTAAGAAATATTCTTTTGCCTGTGCAGAACTACAATGCCAGCCCGGTATTGAATTGTAATAAGCTCCCGAAAAACTAAAACCATAAAAACTTTAACGAATGAGAAATCAATATTTAAACAATGGTAAAAAACTCAATAAAAAAGAGTTGAAGACCATTAAAGGAGGTGTAATGATATGCAGCCATCAAGGTATTTGCGCACAAGTTCATCCTTCATGTTATGAACCGGAGTGCCGAACTGGAGAGGCACAGTTAAGATGTACAGATATAGCCAATCACTGTGTAGTTTTCTCTCTATCCTGTATAGAGCCAAAATGCCGATTCGATATAGGTATTCCGCTTTAATGATAAAAACAAAAAGAACTGCTCTCTGATTTCAGGAGCAGTTCTTTTAATCAACAATATTTATTCTGAATAAATGCAAAAAACGCTCCCAAATTCATGGAAGCGCTTTTTTTATAACTAACTTTAATACTTTTCTTATATGTTGAATCTAAAGTGCATGATGTCACCATCCTGTACGATATATTCTTTACCTTCTACAGAAAGCTTTCCTGCTTCTTTTATTTTTACTTCAGAACCGTAAGTAATGTAATCGTTATACTTGATTACTTCTGCACGGATAAATCCTTTTTCAAAGTCTGTGTGGATAACTCCTGCAGCTTGTGGAGCTGTCCATCCCTGTCCGATAGTCCATGCTCTTACTTCTTTTACTCCAGCTGTAAAATACGTCTGAAGTTTCAAAAGATCATATGCTTTTCTGATCAAACGGTTTACACCAGGTTCTGTAAGACCAAGTTCATCAAGGAAAATTTCTCTTTCTTCGAAAGTTTCAAGTTCATTGATATCAGCTTCGATCTGTGCTGCCAGTACTACTACTTCAGCACCTTCACCTTTAGCCATTTCTTCAATCTTAGCAATCCACTCATTTCCGTTTTTGATAGAATTTTCATCTACGTTACAAACGTAAAGAACCGGTTTATTTGTCAATAACTGAACTTCTCCGATAATTGATTTTGTAAAATCATCAGTCGCGAATTCTCTTGCATTTTTACCATCCTCAAGGAATTTCTGTAAATTCTGAAGCGTTTCGTAAGTAAGAATATCTTCTTTCTTCCCTGACTTGATGAATTTTTTAGCTTTCTCAACTGCTTTTCCTACAGTTTCAAGGTCTTTCAGCTGAAGCTCTATATCAATAATTTCTTTATCTCTTAATGGGTCTACTGAACCTTCTACGTGAACGATATTTCCATTGTCAAAACATCTTAAAACATGAATAATCGCTTCACACTCACGGATATTAGCTAAGAACTGGTTTCCCAATCCTTCTCCTTTGCTGGCTCCTTTTACAAGACCTGCAATATCAACAATCTCAACTACAGCGGGTAAAACTCTCTCAGGTTTTACGATTTTCTCCAGTTCAAACAATCTCTGATCCGGTACAGAAACCGTTCCTAGGTTCGGTTCAATAGTACAGAAAGGATAGTTTGCTGATTGAGCTTTTGCATTGCTCAGACAGTTAAAAAGAGTTGATTTACCTACATTCGGTAAGCCTACGATTCCACATTTCATATTGTAAAATTCAAAGTTTAAGGTTTAGGGCAACCCAAGGTATCTTCAACTTTAAACATTGATCTCAGAACCTTGAATTACGAGTGTGCAAAGATAGTGATTTTTGGGGGAGTTTCATAATAAAAAAATCTGCCAATATTCTGACAGATTTTCAAAAGGTTTGAATTCACCGGATGTTTTATGGGTTAGCACCCGTAGCATTCTGAGCCAGTGGAACATCATTGGGTGCTTCCTGTAAAGTTTTATCTAAAGTAAATAAAGATTCGTCAGTAGCTCTGTCTCCACCTGCAATTTTCAGCTTGTCAATCAAATTCTGAGCTAATGTTTCTTCCTCAATCTGTTCCTGTACAAACCATTGCATAAAATTCCATGTTGCCCAGTCTTTTTCTTCCATAGACAAATCCACAATTTTGTAGATAGCAGTTGTATTGTCAACTTCATGTTTAAAAACACCGTCAAAGCAGGCTGTAAGAGTCTTAGGATCAGCCGGAGGAGCCGGAATGGCTGTTACTTTTGGTTTTCCGCCTCTGTTTAAAATGTATTCCATGAATTTAATGGAGTGATTTCTCTCTTCCTGAGCGTGGCGGTATAGGAAGTTAGCAATCCCCTGATAGCCTTTGTCGTCGGCCCAGATTCCGTAAGATAAAAAAACGTGTGATGCATGAATTTCTTTGTTCATCTGATCGCTAAGTGCTTTTTCCATGCTGGTGGAAAGTCTTTTAGTATTCATAATGTTATATTTTGGTGATTATGGAATGAATCATGCAAAAACAGTTCCGACAAGTTCATTATTTTATATAAAATTGCATACCACACTTAAAAATACAACTGATTTACAATCATTTAAGCTAATAATTTATAGTTATTCTAAAATAAAAACCGGTTCTCAGACAGAACCGGTTTTATTAAATTCATGATTGAGATTGCTTTACCTAAAGGTTCGCAATGACATATTTAGAATGGGTTGTATCCCAACTATTTAATCTTTCTTGCTGTATAATCACTTTCATTCCCTAACCTATCAATAGCTTTAATGGCAACTGCATTCAGTTTTTTCCCGTCTTTAGATTTAGGAATGTCTTTTGAAAGGGTATCCAGCGTTAAAATTTCTGTTTGCCATACACCGTTATATTGAGTAAAAAGCACCCATAGAAATACATCGGCAGCATTTTTTGTACTCCAGCTTGTCTGAGCGAAGCTTCCGTTATCAGCAATAAATAAGGTAGGAGTTTGCAATGGAACTGCTTTTATCCATGGTGATTTCGGAACCAATGCTTTCTCATTGTATGGCCCGTTTTTCAAAGCAGGAAGCATATTTGGGTTTTTGGTAAGCCCTGCAATGCTCCAGTGAATTTCTCCGGCATCACTTTTAAGGATATTTCTGGAAATAGCAATCTGGTTTTTGATTTCCGTTGGGCGGTCTGATACTTTAATCTCAACAGTATTCAATCCCGGCCATAAGTGACGATTCATTGTATTTTCGGACTGCCACCAACTCAGCAGAGCTTCGAAGCTTTGTCCTTTAGAATCTATGGGCCAGTACAGCTGTGGAGAGAAATAATCTACCCAGCCTTTATTTAACCATAATTTAGCATCTGCATACAATTCGTCATATTGAGAGGAACCTATAACTCCCATAGGATATCCGGGTTTCCAAATTCCGAACGGGCTGATCCCAAATCTTACATTATTCTTTTCTGCATGAATTTCTTTGTAGATACGCTCTACAAATTTATTCACATTATCTCTTCTCCAGTCTGCTCTGGATAAGGTTCCTCCACTGCTTACATAGGCATTCCAGCTTGCATTATCCGGGAAATCTGCCCCTTTATTGTAAGTAGCATAAGGATAGAAATAATCATCGAAATGCACAGCATCAATATCGTACCTTTTTACAATATCTTTCACCACATTGGATACGTGACCCTGAGTTTTCGGATTAGCCGGATCAAACCAGTACATTCCGTTCTTTAATCTTACTACAATATCAGACAGCTTATTGGCCATCGACAGGTTATTAACAGCTCCGCCATTTGTATGGTGGGCACGGTAAGGATTTAACCAGACATGAAGTTCCAACCCTCTTTTATGAGCTTCTTCAATCCAGAACTGAAGCGGATCATAGTTTGGATATGGAGCTCTTCCAGTTTCTCCGGTCAGAAAGTAAGACCATGGTTCGATATTACTTGTATAAAGTGCATCTGCGGAAGGTCTGATCTGAAAAATAGCAGCGTTGAAATTATTGTCTTTCAGCATATCAAGCATACTGATTGCTTCTGCTTTCTGTTGTTCCACCGTAAGATCATTTCTTGAAGGCCAGTTGATATTGGCAACACTGGCAATCCATGCTCCACGGAATTCTCTTTTGATTTCCGGAAGATTGGTTCTGAAATTTTCATCACTTGAAGCTACTGTTCCTGTTGTAGGTTTTGTAGCTGTTGGATTTACTTTTGGTGGATTTGTATTGTTGGTTGGTTTTGTCGGATTCTTTGTGGAAGGTGTTTTTACAACATTGTTCTGAACGGAACATGAGGTAGTGTAAGATGCAAAAAAGCCCAG
Source organism: Chryseobacterium sp. S0630 (assembly GCF_024158915.1). Classification (GTDB taxonomy): domain Bacteria; phylum Bacteroidota; class Bacteroidia; order Flavobacteriales; family Weeksellaceae; genus Chryseobacterium. Next base: position 30,815 of record NZ_JAMZGF010000033.1, read on the forward strand.
TAAAACGATAAGTTTTAATTTATTCATTCTCATAGTCACAAAACTACATTAAAATTTATTTTTATTCTTAGAGATTATTATGCCAAAATAAGCATTTTAATGGGTTGGCATAGAAAAAAAGCCCCGAAAATCGAGGCTTTATTATATTTTAAGAATTTTAGATTATGCTTTCGCTCCTCTTTCAACTCTTTTTCTTTCTTCTTCAGAAAGGATTTTCTTTCTCATTCTGATGAAGTTTGGAGTAACCTCGATAGCTTCATCACCCTGGATGTATTCCATACATTCTTCAAGAGAGAATAAGATTTTTGGAGCAACACCAGTGTCTTTATCTTTTCCTGAAGCTCTCATGTTGTTCAACTGTTTTGCTTCAACGATGTTTACTACCAAGTCACCAGGTTTGTTTTGTTCACCGATGATCATTCCTGTGTAGATTTCCTCACCCGGATCAACGAAGAACTTACCTCTATCCTGTAGTTTAGCAATAGAATATTCTGTAGCAGGACCTGTAGTTTTGCTGATCAAAACACCATTGTTTCTTCCAGGGATAGAACCTTTGAAAGGCTTATATTCTGTGAAACGGTGTGCCATGATAGCTTCACCAGCAGTAGCTGTCAACATCTGAGAACGTAATCCGATCAAACCTCTTGAAGGAATTTCGAATTCCATGTGCTGCATTTCACCTTTAGTTTCCATAATGTGAAGGTCACCTTTTCTTTGAGTTGCCAAGTCGATAACTCTTGAAGCAAATTCTTCAGGAACATCAACAACCAAAGATTCATAAGGCTCACATTTTTCACCGTCTATTTCTTTGAAGATAACCTGCGGCTGACCAATTGTCATTTCGTACCCTTCTCTTCTCATTGTTTCGATCAAAACAGATAAGTGAAGAATACCTCTACCGAATACCAAGAAAGTGTTTGCATCATCAGTCTGTTGAACTCTTAATGCTAAGTTTTTCTCTAATTCTTTAGTTAATCTTTCTTTAAGGTGGTTTGAAGTTACATATTTACCATCTTTACCGAAGAAAGGTGAGTTGTTGATAGAGAACGTCATGTTCAACGTAGGCTCGTCAATTGCTGTTCTTTCCAATGGCTCAGGATTTTCAAGATCAACGAAAGAATCACCAATCTGGAATGCATCGAAACCTACTACAGCACAGATATCACCTGCTTTTACTTCAGTTACTTTTTTCTTTCCTAATCCTTCGAAAACGTAAAGTTCTTTTACTTTTCCTTTTACAATTTTACCTTCTGCCTGAGCAAGACCGATCCATTGAGATTCTTTGATTTCACCTCTTGTCACTTTTCCGATTGCAATTCTTCCTAAGAAAGAAGAGAAGTCAAGAGAAGTAATCTGCATCTGAAGATTTCCTTCTGTTACTTTCGGTTCAGGAACATATTGTAAAATACCATCTAATAGTGGTAAGATATCTTCAGTTTGCTCTAATGAAGTGTTGAACCATCCTTGTTTTGAAGATCCATAGAACGTAGGGAAATCCAATTGCTCTTCTGTAGCTTCAAGGTTGAAGAATAAGTCAAATACTTTATCGTGAACTTCGTCCGGACGGCAGTTTGGTTTATCTACTTTGTTGATAACCACTAATGGTCTCAATCCTAATTCCAATGCTTTCTGAAGTACGAATCTTGTTTGTGGCATTGGTCCTTCGAACGCATCCACTAACAAAATAACCCCATCAGCCATTTTCAATACTCTTTCTACTTCTCCACCAAAATCGGCGTGACCAGGAGTATCAATTACGTTAATTTTTGTGTCTTTATAAGTAACAGAAATATTCTTGGATAAGATGGTGATCCCTCTTTCTCTTTCAAGATCGTTGTTATCCATAATTAACTCCCCACTCTCCTGATTTTCTCTGAAAATGTTGGTAGCGTGAATGATCTTGTCAACCAAAGTCGTCTTTCCGTGGTCAACGTGTGCGATAATCGCAATATTTCTAATGTTTTGCATAAAAGATTTTTACGGGTGCAAAAGTAGTGATTTTTAATGAAAAAATATTTAGTTATCTAAATATTTAATAATTTGTTTAAAATACTTATTTACAAGACAATAAAAAAGAGTGTCCGAAAAACACTCTTTAAGTTATTTATACACAAGCTTGTATTTCGCATGGATCTATTACAGGCGGTTCTCCGCATATGATGTCAAATTCTGCGCAATTACTGGAGAATCCGGTTGCCCATCCCCATCTTACGGCACATGTGTCAGCATCTTTGCATTTTACCATTCCTTTAACGATTCCTCCCTGAACTGATTTCATTTCAGTTCTGGAAATTTTTCTAAGATTTCTCATGTTGTTTTGTTTATTTGTTATTAGCATGATAAAAATATAAAAAAAACACAATAATTAATATGTTATTCAAATATTTAACATTTCGGAGAAATATTTTTAACATTCACATTCAATGCCTTAGCAACCTGTAAAACAAAACAAGATCAATTAAAACAACCAATATAAATTTCATGAGAAAAGATTTCTTGGAAACTTTATGATTGAAGAGAATCATTCCCATAGCAGCTCCTATAATTCCGCCCAGCAAAGAAATTCCTAAAAGGGTATTTTCGGAAATTCTCCATTGATGCTTTTGGGCCTGCCACTTATCAAAACCAAAAGTACCTAATGCAAGTACGTTTATTATCAACAGAAAAGGAATCATTCTTCATTTAATTTGCCGCAAAAATAGAGCTTAATTTATAAAAATACACGTACCCATTCCATATTTTTAAACCATTAAGGAAGATTTAAGAAGTAAAGTACAGTTAAGGTAAATCATTCTGATTTTTAAGCTTAAAGCGAAGCTAATCTTAATACTCTTAAACTCTTATTAAATCTTAATGGTTTAAAAATAAAAATTTCAACAGACTCATCAATAAAGAAATTCCAAAGTTTAAAACCCGGACAGAAAATATTTATAAGGTTATCAGAACAGGATTTTTTAAATTTGTCTTTCTTAAAAAACAAATTAATGACGGTACAGGATCTTGCAGGAAGCTATTCAATTGAGGGAAGTAATCAGGAAGAATCTTCCCAACCCTCTTATCATGGAATATTAACCTTAACCATTGATGAAAACAACCGTATTATTGCCCAATGGATGATTGGTGACCATCAGCAAAACGGTACAGGATTTTATAAAGACCAAATTTTAGTGATTAATTTCAACTACGAAGGAGAAGATGATAAAATCTATAAAGGAGTTGCTGTGTACCGCTGCCTGAGTAAAGACGTACTGGATGGATTCTGGTCTGAGAAGCACGGAAATCCTTTATATCTGGGAAGTGAATATTGTGTTAGAATCCAGAACTCCAAGATTGTAAATTAATTTCTTTATCCATTTGAGCAAAAAAGATTTCTAAATAAAAAGAGCTGTCTTCGTGAAGACAGCTCTTGTAATTATTAAAGTTTAAATAACTTATTTTTTAGCTTTTACGTCGATTGCAATCTCGATATCTTTGCTGATCATCCATTCTGCTGGATCTGCTTCAGAAGTACCGAATTTAAGTCCCCAATCTGCTCTGTTTACGGTAAATTTAGCCTGAATAGCCGCTGAATTTTCTGCAACATCTACTTTCGCAGGGAAAGTAACATTCATTGTTTTTCCTGATAAAGTAAGGTTTCCACTTACTGTTTTATTAGCTCCTGCTACTGCATCTTTTGGTGCTTCTTTCAAATCTGTAACACTTGTAATTTTGAAATCTGAAGTAGGGTTTTTCGCTACATCAAAGAAATCAGGATTTTTTAAGTGCGCCTCAAGATCAGCTGGTTTTTTATCTTTTTCTGTTACTGAAGCCGGATCTACTTTGATAGAATTCATGTCAATTACAAAGTTTCCTGCAGAAACCTGACCTGCATCAACACTGATATCTCCAGACTTTACCGTAAGAGTTCCCCAACGAGGTGCCATTCCTCCTTTGTGGAAAGCTTTCCAGTTTACTACTGAGCCTACTGTATCTACTGCCAGCGTTTCTCCTTTGCTCTCTGCTACAGTTTGTTCCTGAGCCGTAGCTGCAGTTTCTGCTGTTTTTCCTTTATCACATGACGCCAAAAGCAATCCTATTCCTACTAATGCAATTACGCTAATTTTTTTCATATTGAACTGTTTTAAAAAAGTTTATTAAAATTTTGTTGTTTTCGGGTACAAAAATAGAAAAACCTGCTTTGCATCATCTTAACATATATCAAGAAATGACTTTTTTTGATTTTTTTATTGATTTCCACCATCAGTTTTAATTTTGTTGGCTGAAAGTATAAAAAATCATTCTACTCCACAATACGGAAACCTTACAATACTAATACATTCTTAAATTAACTCTAAATTTTATAGATTTTTATTGTTTTATAATTTTTCACTATTCCAGATCACAATAAAAATGTATTTTTGGCACTTTGTAGGAAAAACACAAATTTTAATAAAAACATGACAAAAAAACTAATAACATTATTAGCAATAAGCACAATTTATTGTCTTAATGCACAAACCAAAGCTGAAGAAGCTCTCAAAACATTTGAGCAAAAATATCCTCAGGAAAAAATACACTTGCTATTGGATAAAAGCAGTTATACTGTGGGAGAAAACCTATGGTTTAAGTCATTTGTATTTGATGGCTATACTACATCTGCTATTTCGACTACCTTATTTGTAGAATTGTACGACAGCAATAAAAATCAGATCAGCAAAAAATTAATTCCATTAATAAATGGTGAAGGAAGTGGCAACATTGCCCTTAAGGATTCTTTAAAAGAGGACATTTACTATATTAGAGCGTACACCAGCTGGATGGCTAACTTTAATGAAGATTTTCAGCTTATAAAACCTATTACAGTCTATAACCCTTCATCGCCAGAAAAATTAATAATCAATCCAACTCCATGGATGGTATCAGCTTATCCTGAAAGCGGAAGCTTTATAGACGGAATCAGTACAAAAGTAGCAGTAAGGCTACAATCTAATGGAATAACGCCTTCTGACTGGGAAGGGTATGTCACAGACTCTGATAATCCTGATATAAAAATCACAACATTTAAAGGGTTTGATCAAAATATCGGATTATTTAATATCACTCCTAAAACCGGAAAAAGATACCAACTGACTGTTCAGGATAAGAGCGGACAAAAACAAAATATTGCTCTTCCTGAAGTCTCTGCATCTGGAATAAACCTACAAGTAGTAAGTGATAAAGACCACGTAAAGTACACCATAAAAGCCAAAAATCAGTCTCAGGACTCACAGTATTATACTGTTTTAGGAACCATCAACAATCAGCTTGTTTACAAAGCTAAGATTAATAAAATCAATAACGAAGCTCAATATTCTATCTCCAACAACCAACTTGTGAGTGGAATCCTACAACTTACCATTTTTGATGACAAAGAAAATGTTGTATCTAATAGGCTTGCTTTTGTACAACCTCAGTTGTTGCAGTTCAAGCAACCATTATTACAGGCTGTTTCATTAAAAGATATACCACGGGGTAAGAACTCGTTTGATATTCCTAAGGATGCTAATTATTCCAATTACACAGTTTTAGTACTTGATGCCAACACCAAAAGTACAGAAGAGGATCAAAGTTTATTAAGCTCTTTATGGCTGACCGGAGACATAACATCACCCGTTACTAGTCCTGCTCAATATTTTACAAAAAACCGTAATACAGAAGCGTTGGATGCCCTTTTAATTTCAGAAAAATGGAAGCGTTTTGAATGGAAATCAATTATGACAGGAAACTATCCTATGATCAAATATCAACCGGAAAGCTATCTTTCTTATAAAGGGAAAGTAAATATTCAGGGGAAAACCGCTCCTAATACAGAAGTAAATTTAATTTTCGGTTCAGAACCGGGTTCCAGAATGTCTCAAATAAAATCTGACAACAATGGTTTTCTAACATTGAATAATTTGGTTTTTGAAGACACAATGAAATTTTTTTATCAGTTAAATTCTGAGCCAAAAGATCTTAATAATAATTATTCTGTTTACTTCCAACCTACATTTGCTTTTATCCCTTACAAAAAGAACTTTCCGCCAAGTTCCTACAAACTGGTTCCTCGTCCGGCTGATGATAAACCCTCTAATGAAGTCAATAGATCACTTACCGCTCTTAATACTCAGAAAGTTATCAGTGAAAACATCACCAATATTGAAGAAATAAAATTAAAAGGAGAAGTAAAGAATAAGACGAAAAAATTAAACGACGAATTGAGCAGCCCACGATTCAAGAGTATGAATGAACAAGTTTTCGACTTTGTAAATGATTCCACAATGGTTACCTCCACAAATATTTTGAAATGGCTGCAAGGAAGAGTTGCAGGCTTAACAATTCAAATGCAACGTGGAAGTTACACTGCTTCTCTGAGAGGTGGGCAAGTGGGGATCTATCTTGATGAAATGCTTGTTGATCCTAGTCAAATAGATAATATATCTCCCTCCGATATTGCTATGGTAAAGGTGATAAAAGGATTTTTTGCTGGTGGTTTTGGTGGTGGCAACGGAGCTATTGCCATTTATAGTCGTCGTGGTGCATCCTCTAACAAAATCGTATCGTCAAAATTAAGACAAATCTCTCTAACAGGATATGACAAAGAAGCAACTTTTGAAAGTCCTGATTATGGAAATGAAAAATTCAAGAGCGTTACACAGGATACCCGAAGTGTCCTTTACTGGAACTCTTTTCTCGAGGCACAGCCTGAAGAGTCATCCAAAGTACAGTTTTATAACAATGATGATACAAAAAAATATAAAATAATCATCATGGGATATGATAAAAACAATGATACCCCACTTTATTATAATGAATTTTTGCCTTAATTAATTTAAAAATTCTCATACAGCCTGATTACATTTTCTGTAATCAGGCTTTTTTTATATTTCAATTTCATTTTTTCCATTCCAAAACCCTATTTTAGCTATCCGAAAACAGAACAATGACGACCGTAGAATTTATACAGAAACAGCTCAATATTTCTGAAAAGAGCATCAACAATACCTTACAACTATTATCTGAAGACTGTACCATTCCTTTTATTTCCCGTTACCGAAAAGATAAAACCGGAAACCTTGACGAAATACAAATCGAACAGATCTCAAAAATCAGCAAGCAATTTGATGAAATTGTTAAGAGAAAAGAATCCATTTTAAAATCAATAGAAGAACAGAATGGATTGACTCCTGAACTTCAACAGAGAATAGAAGAAAGCTTTGACATTCAGGAACTGGAAGACCTTTATCTGCCTTTCAAAAAACGTAAGAAAACCAAAGCTGATACAGCCAAGGAAAAAGGTCTGGAACCTTTAGCTAAAATTATTATGAGCCAGAAAAGTAATGACATTCTTTTTCTGGCTTCAAAATATCTGAATAATGAAGTTGCTTCCGAAGAAGAAGCCCTGCAGGGAGCAAGAGACATCATGGCAGAATGGATTAACGAAAATATGTATGTCCGTAAGAACCTTAGAAGACTATTTCAGCGCAAAGCAGTAGTTACCTCCAAGGTTGTAAAAGCTAAAAAAGACGAAGAAGAAGCCCAGAAATTCTCCCAATATTTTGAATGGGAAGAAAGCCTTAGCAGAACACCTTCTCACAGGCTTTTAGCCATGCTCAGAGCTGAAACAGAAGGTTTTGTAAAAACAAATGTAGGAATAGACAAAGACGAAGCCATTGATTTCATTGAAAAAGCAATTATCAAATCTAATAATGAAAGTTCTGAACAAATTGCACTGGCCATAAAAGATAGCTATAAAAGACTACTGGAGCCTGCTATTTCGAATGAAGCATTACAGGAAGCTAAAGAAAAAGCGGACAAAAAAGCCATTGAAATTTTCTCTGAGAACTTAAGCCAACTCCTTCTTGCCCCACCTTTAGGAGAAAAGAGGATTCTGGCAATAGATCCCGGATACCGAAGCGGATGCAAAGTAGTATGCCTGGATGAAAAGGGAGATTTATTACACAACGAAACCCTCTACCCTCATGCTCCACAGAATGAAAGTGGAATGGCTATGAAAAAAATCCGTTCTATGGTGAATGCTTACAATATTGAGGCTATTTCTATTGGTAACGGAACAGCAAGCCGTGAAACAGAATTCTTTATCAAAAAAATTGCTTTTGATAAACCTTTGCAGGTTTTTGTAGTTTCAGAAGCAGGAGCATCTGTTTATTCTGCAAGTAAAATTGCAAGAGATGAATTCCCGTCGTATGATGTAACGGTACGTGGAGCAGTTTCTATCGGAAGAAGACTTTCTGATCCGTTGGCAGAATTGGTGAAAATTGATGCTAAATCTATTGGTGTCGGACAATACCAGCATGATGTAGATCAGACTCAATTAAAAAATGAGCTGGATTCTACCGTGATGAAATGTGTAAACTCTGTGGGAATTAATTTAAATACCGCCAGCAAGTCACTATTAAGTTATGTTTCCGGAATCGGAGAAAAAATGGCAGAAAATATTGTGAATTACCGTACTGAAAACGGTGCTTTTGAAGATAGAAAACAGCTGAAAAAAGTTCCAAGACTTGGAGAAAAAGCTTTCCAGCAAGCCGCTGCTTTTGTAAGAATCACAAACGCCACAAACCCCTTAGATAACTCTGCTGTACACCCTGAAGCTTATGGAATTGTAGAGAAAATGGCAAAAGATTTAGGTATTAAAACCAATGAACTGATAGCCAATAAAGAAAAAATAGCCCTGGTAAAACCCGAAAGTTATATCACAGGTGAAATCGGGATTTTAGGAATAAAAGATATTTTGAAAGAGCTTGAAAAACCGGGACTGGACCCAAGAAAAGCAGCAAAAGTATTTGAATTCGACCCGAATGTTAAAAGCATTAAAGACTTAAAAGCAGGGATGATTCTTCCGGGAATTGTCAATAACATTACTGCTTTTGGATGTTTCGTAGATCTTGGAATCAAAGAAAGCGGACTGGTTCATATTTCCCAGCTGAAAGAAGGATTTGTATCGGATGTCAACGAGGTAGTAAAACTTCATCAACATGTTCGTGTAAAAGTAACGGAAGTGGATGAAGCAAGAAAAAGAGTCCAGCTGAGTATGATTTTGTAATTTTTAAATATTACCCTATTTAAATTTAAACCACAAATTAATCATTTTGAAAACAAAGAATCTAATCTTCGATCTGGATGGAACATTATGGGATTCCAGAGCTACAATCATCAAAATATGGAATGAGGTATTGGGCAAAAAACATCAGTTGATCAAAAAAGCCCTGAAACCAGAAGACATGGATCAGTATATGGGACTGCTAGCTCACGATATTGTAAAAGATATTATTCCCGGCATTTCGGATCTGCAAGCCAAAGAAATCCTTTCTGAAATTGTAGCCGAAGAAAATAAAACACTTCACTTAGAAGGTGGAATTTTATACGATGGCGTAGAAGATACTTTAAAGAATCTGGCCAACACTTATTCCCTTTTCATAGTGAGCAACTGTCAGGATGGGTATATTGAATCATTTTTAGATTATTATCAATTCAATGATCTGTTTGTTGATTTTGAGTCTCACGGACGAACCCAAAAGCCAAAGTCTGAAAACATAAAGCTTCTTATGGAAAGAAATCATTTGACGACCGAAGATTCCATTTATATTGGTGATACCCAAACAGATCAGGACTCTGCTCTGGTAAACGGAGTACCGTTTATTTTCTGTGAATACGGATTTGGAACATTGAATAATTCAGGATATAAACCTTCTCTTTTAAAATTTCACGAACTGAAAAGCCACATTTAAGTAGTGACAGCTGATTGATAATGAGAAACTGTCATATCTTTTTTAAAAAAATATAGCTTTTTGAAGCATTAATCCATTAAAACAAATTACAAGCACTCATTGAAAATATCCGAACTTAAAGTAAAGAAAATTATTCATAGGCCTACCAGATCCTTTGATGAATCGGGCAATAGAATTTATAACGAGTTTGAATTTGAACTCCCTTACAACCCTGTTCATAAAGGAAATGAAACGGAACGCCTTTTTGCTAAAGTGATTGATATGGCTCCTTTTATCATGATCATCGTATTGATCTTTCATCAGTCTTTCGTCTTTGGCATCTTGCTTTCTATTCCGTCTGTGATCATCTCCGGAGCTTTTTGTGAAGGGTATTTCGGTACAACTTTCGGCAAGAGAATTTTTAACCTTAAAGTTCTTGATGATTATGGGAGACAGCTTGATTTTCCGATATCACTGCAAAGAAATTTTTTGTGTCTGGCCAACTTCAGGCCGGTTTTTACAGAGCATACTTCAAAAACTGTTGCAATGGGAACACAAACCAGAACTCATATGAACTTCAGTATGCATCTTAATAATAAGATCTGTAAAACCTATGTTGTAAAAGAAAGCAAAGTAAAAGAAATACAAGAAATGCTGTTACAAGAAGATAAAAAGGCTGCCCGGTAGGACAGCCTTTACTCTTTCTTCTATAGAAAAACTATTATTTATAGTCTCTAGAACTTCTTCTGGGTTCTTTTACTTCCGGCCATTTTACCGTCTCCCCTTTTTCATCCTGAGGCATTACTCTTTTTTCTCTATTACTGAATTCAGGATCTTCGGATGCCATGTAAGCCAATGCTGCTGTTAAAATTACGTTGTTTTTCACTTCGTCAAAAACAATCTTGTCATAAGTATCTTTTGTGGTATGCCATGTATATCCAAAATATCCCCAGTTCAAAGACCCTAAAGAAATCCCTGGAACTCCAGCTGCTACGAATGAAGCATGATCAGAACCTCCTCCGCCAGGCATTCCTGGAAAGTCAGTTTTAATATGGCTTCTTACTGCTTTTGGAACACCGTCAAGCCATCTTCCTACGTAATCATAAGCTTTTACAAATCCCTGACCGCTGATATTCACCACACGCCCTGTTCCGTTATCCTGATTAAAAGCAGCCTGTACTCCTTTTATAATCTGAGGATTATCTGCTACAAAACCTCTCGATCCGTTTAATCCCTGCTCTTCACTTCCCCAAAGCCCAATTACAATAGTTCTCTTGTTATTAGGATAATATTTCTTCAGAATTCTCATAGTTTCCAGCATCGTAATCGTGCCGGTTCCATTATCTGTAGCTCCCTGAGCACCGTCCCAAGAGTCAAGATGAGCGGAAAGAATCACATATTCTTCAGGTTTTTCTTTTCCTTTAATCATTCCGATTGTATTGAAGCTTTTGGCTTCAGGAAGTATTTTTGACTGAGCATCAATTTTGATTTTAGGCAGAGTTCCTTTTTCTGCCATTCTGTAAAGCATTCCATAGTCTTCCACATCAATATCGATCATTGGAATTTTGCTTGTTTTAGCACCAAAAATCCTGTTTGCTCCCATGATTCCGGTCCAGTTTGAAATAGCAATTCCTGCCGCCCCTGCTTTTTCCAGTGCTTCCGGCAGACTGTTATTATCATATCCGATATTCTTTATGTAAGCTGCAAAATCTTTGGTAGCCTGCTCTTTCTCTGATTTAAGCTTTTCATACAATTCAGGAGTTGCAAATTCTTTGATTTGTTCATCAGAACGTCCTATTTTCTGATATTGTGCCATCAGCACAATTTTTCCTTTCGCAGAAGGAAGCCATTGGTCAAATTCAGCCTTAGAAGATACCTTCGGAAGGATAATCACTTCGGCTTCAATTGCTTTTTTAGTAGCCGGACTCCATGCAAGTTGTGTTGCTGAAAGAGATTTTACACGAGGATATGTCATATCAACATGAGTCGTTCCTCTTTGCCATCCCTTCCATGTCCCAAATTGCTGAAGATTGGCATCTACTCCCCAAGAACGAAGTTTATTGGCACTCCATTCGTTTGCCTGTAGCATTTCGGGAGTTCCTACAAGACGGGGACCGATCCCGTCAAGCAACTCAGACGCAAGGTTTTCCAGTTGGGAATTATTATTTACTTCATCTACAAAACTTTTTACGATAGGGTTAAGCCTTTCTTTTGGGTCAACCTTTACCTGAGCCCATGAAAACTGGGCAGCCAGCACTACTGCAGGAACTGCAAAAAATCTATTTATCCTCATACTATTTATTGATTGGTTTAAAGATAAAAGAAATCGGGGAGATAGTGAAGAATTAAGCCTAAAAAAGAGGTTTTTCAATTATATTATTAATAGTTTCATCCAAAAGAAATAATAAAATTCCGAAAGTAACCATAATTAATAAAAAAAGACCATCAATACGACAGTCTTGTGGCCTTTAGAAATGACACTTTATTTTTCATTGAGAAACGCCTGTTCTTCTTTGGAAAGCAGTGTTATCCCAGCTTTTTTTTCTTTTACAGGAACATTATTCCAGATACTGATCTTAAAATCAACCTTCGGATTAAGCCCTTTCTTATCACTTTTGGTAAAAGTAGTATAGATAATTTCACGACTGAATTTCCTTACATGAGTTTCATCTTTATAAAAAACGGTAAAACCATCTCCTTCCAGCTTCGTCAATGCAGGTACATAGACACCATCTTTTTTATAAAAATCAAAAATCAGTGTGGCATCACCAAGCTTGTACTGAAATTCTCTTCCATCTGTTGTAGTTTTCTTCATGGTAGGAAAATCTGTCTGATAATAATGCGTTTCAAAATAAGTAATCACTTTATCTGCTTTATTATATTTAAATTCACCTTTCATCTGAATTCCTCTTACCGATTCTATTTTAAAGGTAATCAGCTGTTCATCACCTTCCTCAAAAATCAACCTTCCGGTATATTTACAATCCTTCATTCTCAGATGCTGGAGTGTTCTGTAAAGTTCATAATTCAGAAAGAGGTTTCCTAGATATTCATGTGAAAACTCATTGGTTTTTCCCGTGAAAATGCTATCAGTATTTACTTTCTTCAGATATTTAACGTTATTCAGCTGCATCTGAAGGATTTCATCATAGTTTTTACGAAAACCATCTTTAAAATTATATTGGTTATTTTTACTCCAGAACTTGGCTTCTGCAATGACCAGAAAGTAGAGCTTATTATTATCAAAACCTTTTTCCTTGTATACAACGTCATAAAGAGAAGGATCATCATAATATTTTTTATGATAATTTTTACTGATGTCTTCAAATATTTTTTTGATGTCTACATTGATGATTTTGATCTCATCGATATTTTTATAGACAGGTTTAAGTTTTACCTGGGCGTTATAGGTTTGTATTTTCTCTTTTTGAAAACCTGAAGCAGAAATTTCAAAATTGACAGCATCTGAGTTCACTGGAGCAAAACCATCTTCATTGGTATAAATGATTTGATCCTGAAGGATAATTCTTGCATTGGGAATAGGATTTCCATTTTCGGAATCCACTACTCTTAATTTCTGTGCAGAAAAAAAGCCGAAAAAGAAAATGAATAAAAGATAAAAGGACTTCATGGTTATTTGTTATATTAGTTTTAATTAATAACACAAATATAGATCAGGAAGTACATAGAAGAACAGAAGTTTAGTACACTTTAATACTATTTAACACTAAAAATTTAAATTCAGCAAAATGCATTCTAAAACTGGGAATTTTTAATCTATTTCACATTAAAACACTTTTTGTATTCCGGAAATAAAAAAACCGGCTTCAAAAGCCGGCTAAAGGTGAATTATTTCTTAGCTTCTTCTACAGAAACTTTTCTGAATTCTTTGAACAATTTGCTTAGTTCTAAAGCTGCTTTACGAGCTCTTGTACCAGCTGCTTTGTTTCCTTTTTCCGCTTGTTGGTTTGCCTCAGTTGTGAACGCTTCAAATTCTGCGTTGATTTTTTCAATTAGTTCTTTCATTTATTTAAAAATTTAGGCTGCAAATATAGGTTTTATGGTGATTCCAGCCTAATTGTGTTGAAAAAAAATAGTGGATTTAATCATTTTTTCTGAGTCTTTCTTAAATTCAATTTAATTTTTAAAATAAAATCAAATTATTGTAGAAAATCAACCACGTATCTGAGGGTTTATATACAGAAGAAATCAATATTTAAATAAACCACTCAGAATCAATAAGAATCAACAAAAACAACAAACAAGATTCTCTTAAAAAAGCTTATTGACAAAGCCATTTGATTTCCTTATCATACTTAATTATTTTTAACCGTTCAAAACTGTAGTTCTTTTGCTTTCCTGCCTGCATTTTTTAATAAAACAATGCTTTCAGGAGTAATTCTTTCGGCAAAAACAATCCTGAAATGATAATGGTATTTGTCAGTGAACGAAAAGGTATTTCCGGGAGTAAACAGAATCTGATGCTCTTCACAATACTGATAAAATCTTTTCATATCCATATTTTCCGGAAGCTCTCCCCAAATGCTGTAACCTCCCAGTGGCCTATGAAAATAAGCCTCTTCCGGAAAGAATTTCCTTAACGCTTCCAATACCTGAACAGCCTGCTGATTGAGTTTTTTCCGAAATGAACGGAGATGTCTTTCATAACTATTCCCCTGCAGCAGCTTCAACACCAGTTCCTGATAAATGGGAGAAACTGTACGCCCTAAAGCAAATCTTACCCTTTCGGATTTTGCATAGAAATCGCCCGCATACAACCAGCCTAAACGAATTCCGGGAGCTAACGTCTTTGAAAATGAGGAGTACATCATCACTATTCCCTTTTTATCAAAGCTTTTGATACTTCTCGGTCTTTGTTCTCCAAAATAAAGATCGGAATACATATCATTCTCAATAATACAGAACTGATGAATTTCGGCGATGCTCAGAATTTCTTTTTTTGTTTCATCCTTCATTACAAAACCTGTGGGATTGTGAAAATTGGGAGTCGTAATAAGAGCGCAGATTTTATTTTCCTTGCAGATCTTCTGGAAATATTCAGTGTCAAAGCCTGTTTTATAATGCACAGGAATCTCAATAACTTTCAGTTCGAGATGAGCAAGCACTTCCAATACAGAAAACACGCAGGGACTTTCAACAGCAACCACATCCCCAGATTTTGTAACTGATTTTAAAGCAATTGTCAGTGCCTGCAAAGCACCATCAGTAATAATTATTTCTTCAGGGTTTAATGCACAGCCATAGGTTCCCATTTGTTTTGCAATATGCTTTCTCAGCTCTTCCAAACCGTTTGAAGGGTAATATCTGAGCAGTGCTGCTCCTTTTTCACGAATGACTTCCTGCATTGTTCTGAGAATAAGCTTCTGTGGAATCAACAGGTCTCCGGGCATGGCGGTATTGAAAGAACTTGATTCTGATGTTCTTTTAGAAGTCAGCATTATATTTTTCATAAATACCTCATCTCTCACTACAGGCGGAAGCTTTGTTCTTAGTTCGGGAATATTTTCCTCTTGAATCCCTGTGACGAAATAGCCAGACCGTGGATTACTTCTGATCAACCCTCTAATCATGAGATATTCAAATCCGCTTTGTACCGAGCTTGTACTCAGTTTGTATTTTTCTTTGATGTCACGAACGGATGGAAGCCTGTCATTTTCCTGTAAAATTCCACTGTAGATCTGCTTCTCTATTTCAGCCGTAAAAACTTCGTACTTATAAGGTTTCATCATATCACTTCAACTGTACTGAACAAATTTACAAAAATACCTTTCTGTACCGATTATATTTTAGCAAACTGTACCCCTTTTGAACGGATTAATCTTATAATTTTGAATAAAAAAAAATCCCATGGATATCATTTCAAAATTTACAGTAGGTTCTGAAGAGGGAATTTCTGATCTTATAACCATTATAGATTCTTCCGTTTATACATTGCACAAAGAGTTTGTAAGTGAGGAAGACATCAAAAAATATATTCAGCAACAAATTGATCCGAGAAAGATGATCAATGATCTGAACAATCTCTCCAACCAACTGATCATGACTTATGCTGATCAGAAGCCAATCGGATACAGCATTATAAAAAGCGGTTCTTTACACCCAGGAATTCCAGATGGAAAAAGAGCAACAGAAATAAGTTTTGTGATTCTTTCAGAGTTTGACACTCCTGAAACAAGAGAATCTCTTTGGAAAAAATGCAGATCTGCAGTAAGTTTCACAGATATTATTTGGATCAATATACTGGATCATGATCCGCTTGCTGATTTTTTAAAAGAGTGTGGTTTTATAGCTGCGGAAAGTTCGAAGGCTGGCCCTTTTCAAATGCCTTCCCATATTTTGGAATTGGAAATCAATAAAAGTTAATTCTTAATGACAGATTGCACAGGTATTTGTGTATGCTTTAATGGTAGTTCTTCTTTTTATTTTATTGATATTGAGAAAGACTATAGTTCTTATTTTTATTATCTCACTAAAAATTATTTTAGGTAAGCAATTGTTTACCTATCTTTGATTTTTATAATTTTTACCTATGAGTGATCAGCTGGAAACTATAGAAGATTATTACAGACGTATCCGTAAAAATCAGATTAAAATGTTTGATTCTGAGGATTTTGAAACAGGAAAATCCCATTTCAACATTTCGATGCGGAGATACTGCAGCTTTAAAAGCCCTTATAACCGTCGTGATTATTATAAAATCAGCTTTATCATCGGAAAAGGCACCATCCACTATGGTTCACATCAGCTGTTTATAGATGGTCCTGCCCTATTCTTCCCTTCCCCAAGCATCCCTTATTCCTGGGAATGTGAAAGCGATATACAGGAAGGATATTTCTGCCTGTTTAATCAGGAATTTTTTAATGGAAATTCAGAATTCAATCTGTTTAAAAAGACATCAATGTTCAAGGAATGGAGCAAACCGGTTGTTTTTCTGACGGAAGAACAGACCCAACTAGCCACTCTTTATTTTGATCAGATTTACAGAATGAATAACTCTACCTATCCTTTCCGCTGCAGCAGCATCAAAAGTAATCTTGCTTCTGTTATGCATCTGGCACTGGAAAACCGTGTGGAAGATATCAATCCTAATGAGCTTCCTGCCAATGTACGTCTCTACAAGCTATTTGATGAATTGCTCAACAAGCAGTTTCCGTTGGACTCCCCTGCTTATCCGCTGGCTTTAAAAACTCCTTCAGACTTTGCTGAGCATCTGAATGTGCATGTCAATCATTTAAATTCTTCGGTAAAATCTGTAACCCATCTTACTACAACACAGATTATTAAAGAAAAAATGTTTGAAGAATCCAAAAATCTGCTGAAATATACCAATTGGGATATTGCTCAGATTGGTTATACATTAGGTTTTGACCAGCCTGCACATTTTAATAACTTCTTTAAAAAGCATGCCCGTACTTCCCCATTAAAGTTTAAGAATTTATCTTAATATTTGATTTTTGTAATTTTTACTTTGTCTTTTAAAATTCACTTTTCTGTTTCTTGACTTATTTTTGCATAGTAAAAAATGAATGAACATGTTGAGAGAAGCATCTGAAAAACGAATCAGATTAATTACCATTATGGCTTTCGTGTCTATCCCGCTTTCGGGGTTTGTCACAGATATTTATTTGCCATCATTTCCTTCTATGGCCAAAGAAATGATGGTATCGGAAAAAGATATCCAGATTACATTAACTTCATATCTTCTTAGTTACGGGATTTCACAGTTGTTTGTTGGAGGAATTCTGGATAGCATCGGGCGCTATCGTCCTAAATTGATAGCATTATTCCTATTGATCCTGACCAGTATTTTAATTACGATGACGAACAGCATTTTACTGATTTGTCTGCTTCGTATTCTTCAGGGAGCTGCAGTTTCCGTACTTGTTGTGGCCACTCGTGCTATTTTTGTGGATATTTATGATGCTGAAAGGGTAAAACATTACCTGAGCTATTTTACCATTGTATGGTCTTGCGGACCTATTCTGGCTCCTTTCCTCGGAGGATATCTTGAGAAAATCTTTAACTGGCATGCTAATTTTTATTTTCTGGCCGGATATGCAGGATTCCTATTCCTTTTTGAATGGTTCTTCAGTGAAGAGAGTCTTCCCCAGAAAAAGAAACTGGATCTTTCAGAGAATATCAGCCTTTACAAAATGATGCTTAAAAACAGGATTTTCATGCTGGGTATTTTTATCTTAGGACTGAGCTATTCTATCGTGATGTTATTTAATATTACAGGCCCGTTTATTATTGAAAACACCTTCCATTTTACCCCTGTAGTTATTGGATACTGTACACTGATCTTAGGATTTTCATGGATGATCGGAGGGTTCATTGGAAAACGCAGACTGACTCTTGATTTTAAACCAAGGATTTTACAACCCATCCTTCTTCAGTTGATTCTGATCTCAGCCTTGATTATCACCAGCTATTTTACAGAAAGTCTTTTCATTATGATCCCTTTTGCCTTTTTTATTCATATCTGTTCCGGAATTTTATTTACCTCTTTCTTTACGACAAGTATGCTTTACTTTCCGAAAAATGCAGGTACTGCCGGCGGATTGATGGGTGGATTGGTATATGTGATCACTTCTGTAACAAGTTTTATCATCTCAGTAAGCGGAACTGTAACGGATCAAAAAGGTCTTTCCTGGCGTTATCTGATTATTGCATGTTTCCTTTTGGGGATCATTCTTATTATGCATCAGGCCGTTAAAAAAGAAAAAGCAGAGAATTAACCTCTGCTTTTTTATTGATATTAAATGCTCAAAATATATAGGTTGCTTTACATTCATAAGAAAAGCGGCTACCATAGGGCAACCGCTTATTACATTGTTGTGTAAATTGATAATCAATAATTCTAAAAAGGCTGTGCAACTGTATTGTTCATTTTAACTTCAAATTGAACATCAGGCGTTAAGCTTGTCCCGTTCAGGTAAATCCAGTCTGTTCCTGATTTATTATAAACCTGCAGATAATAGGTATTCCCAATTCCCGTGGTATCCTTGAAGGCAACAATATCTCCATCTTCCACACTTGTTGAAAAGTTTCCTGCCTTTTTCTTTACAATTTGAATCCTTAGGTTATAAGTCGTTTTCCCATATTTTGGATAAAAATAATAGCTACCACTGCCTGAAGAAAACCAATACCAGAAATGGTTAAGCCTTTCACTGCTCTCTACTCTTACATATCCTTCTTTCAGATCAAAATAATTGTCAGAATCTCCGATATTCACGATATTAAACCAGGTTCTTGCATCACTTGGCAGTACAGAATTAACCGTCAGCCAATCATTAGGTGTTGAAAGGTTCGAACTGATATATTTTCCTGTTGCCACAGATCTCAGTGAAATACGATCATGCTTTCTGAATTTCAAACTTTTCGTAGGAGTCTTCTGATCGGAGTAAACATTGGCTTCCACAGGATAATGATCTGAATATTCTGTCCAATGATATTTAATTCCAGTTACATTCGTATACGTCATAAGGGTTGAAGCCACAGGATCGAATGCAATATTTTGCCAGGTTGGAGGCACAAGATGATCATTAGAAACCAAAATATAATCCAGATATTCTCTTTTATTGGCTGGATAA
The DNA here is from genome assembly GCF_024158915.1 of Chryseobacterium sp. S0630. Lineage (GTDB taxonomy): Bacteria > Bacteroidota > Bacteroidia > Flavobacteriales > Weeksellaceae > Chryseobacterium. The sequence goes on from NZ_JAMZGF010000033.1 coordinate 50,157, forward strand.
GGGTAATGATAAGAAGCCATCGTATTGGTTTTCGTATCCCATGAATATTTTAATCCTCTGTATGTAGGGGCATTTACATTCAGGGTTTGCAGCATATCAGAATATTCAGGTGTATCTTTTATAATATTAAAATCTCCACCGTAGATTACCATTTCATCTTCAGGGATATTCAGACGGTCAACAAATGATTTCATCATTCCCAACTGTTGTTTACGGATTTCCACATCTTTTCCATTACACGATGACTGTGTAGACTGAGCATGAACTGCTATAAAGTGGATCCGTTTTCCTCCTTTTACTATTCTGGCGTAAGCAAAGCCTTTCAGGCAGTAACCATCAAAATCACATCCTGCCGGAAAAATATACTGATCCATTCTTTCTATAGGATATTTACTGGCAATCATCACACCACCGTCTTCAAATCCTCCGGAGATAATCTCACGCCAATGGCCGAAAGTATTGTTCCACTCATTTTTTGTGCGTCCTACTATTGGAGTCTGATAAGGAAAAGTAGGAAGAAGTTTTTCACGCAGCTTATCGGAGGCTGCATTATCGAAACACTCCTGAAGCATCAGTACATCATAGTTCTTCAAAAAGGAAGCTTCACCAATTTTCTGAGCTCTCGCCTGTTGTGACCATTGTGTCATACCTGACACTGCGAGTTCTTTCAACAGGAATGTGTTATACGATAATACTTTGATATTTGGAAAACCACCTCTCATGGCATTTTCCTGTGCATTAGGAAGAGTCTCATCTGGCTGAAACTGATCTGACCTACACGATAAAAGGGTTAAAAGACAAAGTACCGGAAGAAACCGGAATAATGAAAATTTCATTTGATTCATAAGTTTTTAAGTTAAAATTGTTTTGTTTTGCTGCGGCCAAAGTAAAATTTACAGCATAAACAAAAATGAACTGAATGTTATCTAAATAATAATTTTCCGGTTCGTCATTTAACTATTAAAAATTATCATAATCTAACGGCCTAATTAGTTTTAATTAAAACTAATTTTTCGTATATTTGTTAGGATAAATCTTGCTGAAAATCCTTTTTAACAGGCGTTTTAGCCGTCTATTTCATTATAAAAGTATGCCCGTAAAACAGAATAACATATCGGAACTTGCTCTGGAGCTTGGCCTTGCAATGAGTGAAATGAAAAGCCGTCTTCGACAGAAAATCCAGACTATTATTAATGAATATGATCCGGATTTGTCATTTGAACTGATTGAAATCCTGGGATTGCTTTCACGCAATAGTGGCATCAACCAGCAGGAAATAGGAAATAAGGTAAGCAAAGACAAGTCAAGTATCACCTATCTTATCAACAGTCTTGTGAAACGAGATCTTGTTGAGCGGATCGCTGATAAAAACGATAGGAGAAATAAACAGATCTTTTTAACTCCAAAAGGTAGACAGATTGTAGAAACTGTTTATCCCTGGGCGTTGGATCTTTATAAAAAGGCAGCTGATGGCATTCATGAAGAAGAGATCATTAAAGCATTGCTTCTGGTAAAAAAAATGACAGCCAACCTGGAAGAATCAGGACCAAAACATAATACAATATGAGAACAATCCTTGTACCTGTTGATTTTACATCAACTACGGAAAATGCAGTAAGAATTGCCGCAGATTGGGCAAAAACCTACGAATATCAAAACATCATCTTACTCAAAACAGCGGGAGAATCTGAATTTGATTATCTGCATATTGCAGAAGGGCATTCATTTGTGAATGAAGAAAGTGTCAATAATTTGCTGCAGAGAACAGAATTATTATTTGATGAGCTAAGCAGAATTATTACAGAAAAGTCACCTGAAGTTAAAGTTTCCAGAGTATTGAGTGATTGGACTCTTACCAGAAGTATTAATGAGCTTTTAAAAAACCAACCGTCTGTGGAACTGATTATTCTGGGCAGTGATGACCAGACTTCATCCACTGATAGTTTTGTTTCTGAGAATATTATAAGTATTGCCAGAACAAGTCCGGTGAAAACCCTGATTGTACCTCACAGCTACCATTATACTCCTGTTAAGAATATATTCATTCCTTGTGATATCAAAGGTATTAAAAGATTGGAAAGACTTTTTCATCACAAATCCGTTATTCATAAACAAGATGTTCGTCTTTCATTTTTGAATATTAACACCAGCGAAAAAGAGGACGAGAGCCAAAAAAAGGAACTGGAAGATTATATCCGTGAACATTTAACGGAAATTCCAAGCAGTATTCATTATTCTCATGATGAGAATATTATCAAGGGTATCCTTAACTTTGCTATATCTGATAAAGCAGATCTTATTATAGCACTACCCGGTAAACACAGCTTTTTGTATTATCTGGCAAGCAGAAGTATTTCTGAAGGAATTTACCAGAACACCCATCAGCCTGTTTTAATTTTAAAATAATAAAAGAACCCAATAAAGTGAATGAAAGCTAATAATAAATTTTGGTGCTTTCAATTTTAACCATTTTCTGCTCCTCCATTTTCTTGACATATCGAATCACCGTCTCCACACGAAGACCGGTTAAGGTTGCTATTTGCTGTCTGGTGTAAGGAACCAGAAATGAATAAGGTTCTTCAAATCCGAAATATTTTTTAATATGATCAAAAAGCTTCATGAGCTTTATGATTGGATCTGAAATTGCCAGAAAGCTGGAAATCATAAATCTGAAATGCATTCTGTCAGCCATGTATTTATTAATCTCAAGCATTAATTCAGGCTTTTCCAGCAGTATTTCGAGAATTTTAGTTTTGGGAATTCTAATAATTTCACAATGGGTAACAGCAATGGCATTAATGGCATAATGATGATCGGTAAATAAATAGCTTTCACCAATACAATGTCCATCAAAGGGAAGCCCATGAACAAATTCTTTTCCGTCTTCCAAAAACGTATTGAGTTTCACAGTGCCGTGCCTGATCTGGAAATAATATTTTGCTGCGGTACCTTCCTGAAAAACAGCATCTCCTGCTTCATAGTTTTCCAGAGTGGCTCCGTGAGAAAATAATAAGTCTTCATTTATGACCATCTTGTTATTATTAATTTAAATAAAAAATACTTAAAGCATAAGCAATGCCGTAACTTATCAAATACCCAAAACATGGTATATTTTACTATCAACACTACTCATCCAGCCTGATATCAGGCTGTAATTTTCTTTTTATGTTTTGCTCCCCAATCTGCCAGTGCAGCAATAACATCTTTCAGTGACTCGCTGTATGCTGTGGGAACATATTCTACCAACACCGGCTTCTGGTCTGTGATAACGGTTCTTTCCACCAGATGATTCACCTCCAGCTTTTTCAATTCACTGGATAATACTCTTGCCGAAATACCACTGATGGTTCTTTGGAGTTCATTGAAGCGTGTATGCCCACCCAGAATAGCAATCATAACCCGAATGGTCCACCTGCCTCCCAAAACGTACAAAGCATCCTCTGTAGCAGCCAGATGAGTACTGCACTGCGGCCTTGAGTACACTATTTTTTCTTCTTCCATTGTCTCTGTTTTCTGTTGTTACTAACCTAAATGTTATTACTAACCTTTCGGTAACTACTATCTTTTTATTAGTAAATATAAATAATTTTGAAACATCAATTTTAAAAAAAAATAAAAAATGAAACGAGTACTTCATATTACTTCAAGTCCAAGAAGCGAGTCATCAATCAGTAAAAAACTGGGAAATGCTGTTGTAGAAAAAATTACATCCAAATATCCTGACAGTGTTTTAAAAAAACGTGATCTAGCCAATCCTCTTTTTCCTCATTTGGAAGAAACACATATCAATGCATTTTTTACTCCCGCTGAAAACCGTACTTCTGAGCAGTTGGAAACAGTAAAACTTTCAGATACCGTAATTGATGAATTGCATGAAGCAGATATTATCATTATTGAAGCTCCTCTTTACAACTTTAGTATCACGTCTACATTGAAATCATGGCTTGATCATATTGCCAGAGCAGGAAAAACATTCAGCTATAGCGAAAATGGACCTGAAGGACTGGTAAAAAATAAGAAAGTATATCTTGCTTTTTCCAGTGGCGGAGTATATTCTGAAGGAGAAAGGCAAGCTTATGACTTTGTAGTTCCTTACTTAAAACAAACGCTTGGATTTATGGGAATGACTGATATTTCCGTTGTCCGTGCAGAAGGACTTTCTGTTCCGGTTATTCAGGATACGGCCCTGCAAAAAGGCATTGAAAGTATTGTTGTAGAGTAAAAATTAAAAAGAAGCCGTCTCATTTTCCTTGAGGCGGTTTTTGTTTATAAACTACCCATATTATTTTTTTAGGATGATTTT